>NZ_JBIRTX010000007.1:185175-449162 GCF_044334895.1 Streptomyces sp. NPDC020681
GCCCCCCGCCCGCCCCCCGGCCCTCACCACCACCCCCCCCCCCCCCGCCCGCGCCACCCACCCCCCCCCCCCCCCCCCCCCCCCCCCGCCGGGGGCCCCCCCCCCATCCGCCGTACTGCCGTACTGCCGTGCTTACTTGCGGATCAGGTTCCGCAGCACGTACTGCATGATGCCGCCGTTGCGGTAGTAGTCAGCCTCACCCGGGGTGTCGATGCGGACGACCGCGTCGAACTCCACACCCGTGTCGGTCGTGACCTTGACCGTGCGCGGCGTCGAGCCGTTGTTCAGTTCGGTCACGCCGGTGAAGGAGAAGGTCTCCTCGCCCGTCAGACCCAGGGACTGGGCCGACGCGCCCTCCGGGAACTGGAGCGGCAGAACGCCCATGCCGATGAGGTTCGAGCGGTGGATGCGCTCGTACGACTCGGCGATGACGGCCTTCACACCGAGGAGCGCGGTGCCCTTGGCGGCCCAGTCGCGGGACGAACCGGAGCCGTACTCCTTGCCCGCCAGGATGACCAGCGGAATGCCGGCGGCCTGGTAGTTCTGCGAGGCGTCGTAGATGAACGACACCGGAGCGTCGGCCTGCGTGAAGTCTCGGGTGAAGCCGCCCTCCGTGCCCGGCGCGATCTGGTTGCGCAGACGGATGTTGGCGAAGGTGCCGCGGATCATCACCTCGTGGTTGCCTCGGCGCGAGCCGTACGAGTTGAAGTCGCGACGCTGGACGCCGTGCTCCGTCAGGTACGTGCCGGCCGGGGTGTCGGCCTTGATCGCACCGGCCGGGGAGATGTGGTCGGTGGTGACCGAGTCGCCCAGCTTGGCCAGCACACGCGCGTTCGCGATGTCCGAGACCGGAGTGGTCTCCATCGTCATGCCCTCGAAGTACGGGGGCTTGCGCACGTAGGTGGACTGCGGGTCCCACTCGAAGGTGTTGCCGGTCGGGATCGGCAGCGCCTGCCACTGCGCGTCGCCCGCGAAGACGTCCCGGTAGGACTTGTTGAACATGTCCTCGCCGATGGAGTTGGCGACGACGTCGTTGACCTCGGCCTCGGAGGGCCAGATGTCCGCGAGGTAGACCGGCTTGCCGTCCTGGTCGATGCCCAGGGCGTCCTTGGTGATGTCGACCTTCATCGAACCGGCGATGGCGTACGCGACGACCAGCGGCGGGGACGCCAGGTAGTTCATCTTGACGTCGGGGTTGATCCGGCCCTCGAAGTTGCGGTTGCCGGAGAGCACCGAAGTCACCGCGAGGTCGTGCTCGTTGACCGCCTTGGAGACCTCCTCCGGCAGCGGGCCGGAGTTGCCGATGCAGGTGGTGCAGCCGTAGCCGACGAGGTTGAAGCCGACCTTGTCCAGGTAGGGCGTCAGGCCCGCCTTGTCGAAGTAGTCGGTGACGACCTTGGAGCCCGGCGCGAGCGTGGTCTTGACCCACGGCTTGCGGGTCAGGCCCTTCTCCACGGCCTTCTTCGCGACCAGCGCGGCGGCGACCATGACGTACGGGTTCGAGGTGTTGGTGCAGGAGGTGATCGCGGCGACGGTGACGGCGCCGTGGTCGATCTCGTACGTCGAGCCGTCGGGGGCCATGACCGTGGTCGGACGGGTCGGCACGCCGTTGGTGGCGGCCGGGGCGTCGGAGGCCGGGAAGGACTCCTTGCCCGCCTCGTCGTCGTCCTCGACGTAGTTGCGCACGTCCTGCGCGAACTGCTCGGCGGCGTTGGCGAGGACGATACGGTCCTGCGGACGCTTCGGACCGGCGATCGACGGGACGACCGTGGCCAGGTCCAGCTCGAGCTTCTCGGAGAAGTCGGGCTCGGCGGCCGGGTCGAGCCAGAGGCCCTGCTCCTTGGCGTACGCCTCGACCAGCGCGACCTGCTGCTCGTCACGGCCGGTCAGGCGCAGGTACTTCAGGGTCTCGCCGTCGATCGGGAAGATCGCGGCGGTGGAGCCGAACTCCGGCGACATGTTGCCGATGGTGGCGCGGTTGGCGAGGCTCGTCGCCGCCACACCCTCGCCGTAGAACTCGACGAACTTGCCGACGACGCCGTGCTTGCGCAGCATCTCGGTGATCGTGAGCACCAGGTCGGTGGCGGTGGTGCCGGGCTTGAGCTCACCGGTCAGCTTGAAGCCGACGACGCGCGGGATGAGCATCGAGACGGGCTGGCCGAGCATCGCGGCCTCGGCCTCGATGCCGCCGACGCCCCAGCCCAGCACGCCGAGGCCGTTGACCATGGTGGTGTGCGAGTCGGTGCCGACGAGGGTGTCGGGGTACGCCTGGCCGCCTCGGACCATGACCGTACGGGCCAGGTGCTCGATGTTGACCTGGTGCACGATGCCGGTGCCGGGCGGGACGACCTTGAACTCGTCGAAGGCGGTCTGGCCCCAGCGCAGGAACTGGTAGCGCTCCTTGTTGCGGCCGTACTCCAGCTCGACGTTCTGCGCGAAGGCGTCGTTGGTGCCGAACTTGTCGGCGATGACGGAGTGGTCGATGACCAGCTCGGCCGGGGCGAGCGGATTGATCTTCGCCGCGTCGCCGCCGAGCTCCTTGACGGCCTCGCGCATGGTGGCGAGGTCGACGACACAGGGCACGCCGGTGAAGTCCTGCATGATCACGCGGGCCGGCGTGAACTGGATCTCCTGGCTCGGCTGGGCCTGGGAGTCCCAGCCGCCGAGAGCTCGGATGTGGTCGGCGGTGATGTTCGCGCCGTCCTCGGTGCGGAGCAGGTTCTCCAGCAGCACCTTCAGGCTGTAGGGGAGGCGCGCGGAGCCCTCGACCTTGTCCAGCTTGAAGATCTCGTAAGACTCGTCGCCCACGCGCAGCGTGCTGCGGGCGTCGAAGCTGTTCGCCGACACGACAGTCTCCTTCATCAATGTGCGCGTACTACTGCAATGCTGCCGCCACGGCTCCTCGCCCATCCGCTAAGGTAAGACTTAGTTAGGTCACCCTTACTGGATGGCGGCTACGGTACGCCTTGTGCAGATATCTCGATGTCGAGATAACTCTAGTACATGACCGCTGATCGGTCATGCCCCGAGCCCCCTTGTGTCCCATGCCATCGAACCTTGAGCGCGGGCCGGCGACGTTTGAGTGGCGTGAGTCACTGTGACCGTCCGCCTCGGCATCAATCGCCTTTCCTGCCTGGTTGCCGAGGGCTAGTGTTCGGGTTCGGCGAGTGACCCTCGAGGAGTGAAGAGATGCTCGGTCGTCCGAGCGCGCGTTGACGTTGTAGGCCGTGATCGGCCTGTCATCGCGTGCTGCCCTTGATGTTGCGGCACAGCGAGCCTTTCCCTGCCTGAGCCATCTGTGCGCCTCTTGAGCGCCGGGTGGCGGGCCTCGTTGTCGGCAATCCAAGGGATCCCGTGCCGTCTGCTTCCTCCGCTGTATCCGATTCCAGTCGACCTGACCCTTCAAGTCTGTGGCGCGATGGTGACTTCCGCAGACTCTGGGTGGGTCAGACGGCCTCCCAACTCGGCGAACATGCAGGTCTGTTGGTGTTGCCGCTCTTCGCCGTCCTGACACTCGACGCCGGTGCCGGCCAGTTGGGCCTCCTCCGCGCGATGGGGCAGGCGCCGATCCTGTTGCTCTCGCTTTTCGTCGGCGCGTGGGTGGACAGATGGCGGACCCGCACGGTGATGGTGCTGACGGACATCGGCCGGACCCTGGCACTGGGCGCCGCCGCCGTGGCAGGCCTCCTCGGTTGGCTCGGCCTGCCCGCACTGTTCGTGGTCGCCTTCGCCGTCGGGGTCCTGTCCGTGTTCTTCGACGTGGCATACCAGGCGTCTCTCGTGCGGCTGGTGAAACGCGATCAGTTGGTGCGAGGCAACAGCGCGCTCGAGGGCAGCCGGTCCGCGGCGCAGATCGGCGGTCCCGCCCTCGGCGGCGCGCTGGTGTCCCTGCTGTCGGCGCCGATCGCTGCCGCCTCCAGCGCGCTGTTCTTCGCGCTGTCATTCCTGTCGATCCGGCGGATCCGGCGCCACGAATCGATCCCGGAGCGCTCGGAACGTCCACCTCGCATATGGCGGCGGATCCATGAGGGCCTCCGTTTTGTCGTCAGCGATACCTCGCTGCGGACCGTGTGCCTCGCCTCGGCCGCCTTCCAGTTCTCCTTCGCGGCCATGATGACCGTCTATCTGCTCTTCCTGCCGCGGGAACTGCACCTGTCGGGCACCACCGTCGGGCTGGCGCTCGCGGCGACGGGGCCGGGCGCGCTCCTGGGCTCGATGCTGGCCGCCCGCCTGCCGAGCCGGTTCGGTCATGGTGCGGTGCTCCTGTCCGCGGCGGCACTCGGCGACGGCGCGTTCCTGTGCGTGCCCGCGCTGCACGGTTCCGCTGCGGTGACGGTTCCCGCTCTCCTTGCGGTCAGCTTCGTGTTCGGGACCGGCGGCCAGTTGGTGAATGTCACGGTCATGGCCGTCCGGCAGGCGGTCACTCCGGACGGGATGCAAGGCCGTGCGGCCGCGACGATCACGTTTGTCGGCATGGGGCTGACCCCGCTCGGCTCCCTGCTCGGCGGATTCCTCGCGGAGGAATGGGGGTTGCGCACCAGCCTCCTGGTGACGGCCGCAGGCATGATGCTGTCCCCAGTCCTGATGGCCCTGTCCCCGCTCGCCCGCCTGGGACGGGAGCTTCCGGCCCTCGCAGGACGCGCCGACGACGCACGATCTCCCTGATTCCCATTCCCACGAGACCAACCGCCGTTCGTCGGGACGGCGACGGGGCGTCGGGCGGGCGACAGCAGCACCGGCGGCGGGACGCCGTCCGGCCCGGCGCTGGGCCAGGAGCCTGAAATCCGTCGCTCCGCGGGGCCGCAAGGCTTCAGGCGGCCGCACAGCGCAACAGGATGAGTGCGATCAACGCAACTGCTGGGTGGCGCCTGCCCGCCGGGGCACGGAGGCGGATGCCGAGGCCCCTGGATGCCGTACAACGCGGCCGCCGCGGCCCACTCGGCTCTGCTGACCTCCAAGGAGCACGTATGACGACGTCGGCCCAGCCGACCCTGGCCCCCGCCCCGGTCACCATGACCCTCTCCGCGATCGCCGCCACGGCCGCGACCCCGCGCCCGTCGGGTGAGACCCTGCAACAGCAGGCCCTGCGCGCCGGTTCGGGCATCACCGCCCAGCTGAAGAACACCTCACTCGCCACGGGCGGCACGTGGCAGCTGCAGTGGCTGGCGCTCAGCCCGGACAACGCGAACCTCGTCTACATCGCCTGGAACTCCGACGGCTCGAACCAGATTGCCGTGGTCGTGCGCGGCACGGTCAGCAGTCCGATCGACATGATGGAGGACCTCGACGTCGGCACGGTGGTGGCGTTCACCGCCGGCGGATCGGCGGACGTCGCCGTCTCGGCCGGCGCCATGGCGGCGTTCACCCAGGTCGTCAACGCACGCGGCATCACAGGGTTTCCCGCCGAGGAGTTTCCCGCCGAGCAGGAACCGGCCGCCGAGTCCGGCCGGCCGGACACCGTCGTCCCCTCGGGCACAACGCTTACGCAGGCACTCGCCGCGCTCCTCGAGTCCGTGCCGTCCACACCTCAGCCGATGGTCCACGTGACCGGCCACAGCCTCGGCGGCTGCATCGCCACCATGCTGGCCCCCTACCTTCAGGCCCAGGCCCAGGCCTGGACGCCGAACACGCCGCAGTTCGCCCTCTTCACCTTCGCCGCCCCCACCGCCGGCCTGCAGAGCTTCGCCGACTACATCGACTCCACCGGCCAGTCGTGGGCCGCGAACGAGCGCCACATCAACGCATTCGACGTGGTCCCGCTCGCCTGGTCCGACCTGCTTGCGGCCAAGAAGTGGTACCCCGTGGGCACACCGACGGACCCCAAGGGCCCACCGGCGGACGAGACGGTGAAGATCCTGCTGTCGGAGATCGACCTGCTCAGGAAGGACAACGTCTACGTCCAGCCCCAGGCCGACAGTGCCATCGCGAAGAACGGGGGCTACTCGCTGTTCGAGCCGAACCTGACCCACAAATCCACCGCCGACTTCCTGGGCCAAATCGCGTTCCAGCACGCCAACTCCACGTACCTGAGCCTGCTGGGCGCGCCCCCCGTCCCTCCAGGCCCGGTGGTGATCGCGGTGAGCCCCAACGCTGCGCAGAGCGGGACCCAGGTCGCCATCATCGGCAGCGGGTTCAGCACGGGCTGCGTCGTCGACTTCGGCCCGATCCCGTGCACCGATTACCTCGTCAACTTGACCGGCAACTGGATCGCGGCGGTCGTGCCCGACGGGGCCGGCATCGTCGACGTCCGCGTCACCAACCGACTCGGTACCTCGCCCGCCGTCCCGCTGGGGCGGTTCGCCTACGACGGACCCGCGCCCGTGGCGGTCAGCGAGGTCACCCCGAGCAAGGAGAAGGCCGGCAAGCAGGTCACCATTAACGGCTCGGGCTTCGTCCAGGGAGCGACCGTGCAGTTCAAGGACAAGGCCGCGCACTCGGTCGACGTCGAGTCCCCGACCCGGATCAAGGCGACGGTGCCCCACCGGCTGCTCGACGAGCCGACGACGAGCGAGCCGCCGACAGTGGACGTCACCGTCACGGTCGGCGTGGCCACGTCGCCCACCGGCCCGGCCGCCGAATTCACCTACGAGGATTGAACCCGGAGAGGGCCGCCTCGGCCCCGTCTGGGGCTCGCCTGCCGACTCCGGCCGCCTGTCGCCGGAGTCGGCTGCTGCTGGAGTCTGTGTTCAACTCCTCATCCAACTGAGGCGGTTGACGACTCCAGCTGCTCGACGAGGGTGGCCGGCAGCGCGATATACGCCGTCACGCCCGATCCCTCGGTGAGGCGCAGCTCCACGTGGGCACTCAGGCGGGCCGCGAGTGTGCCGACGACGTGATGCCCGAGGAAGCGGGTGGGGGCTTCCAGCAGGGACCCGCTGCCGGACAGCAGGGCGTTGGCCTGGGCGAGCCGCTCGGCGGTCATGCCGATTCCCCGGTCGACGACGGCCATGCAGTACTCGCCCGCGTCGCGCCAGCCGTAGATCTCGACGGGCTGCTTGGGCGGGCTGAACATCAGAGCGTTCTCGACGAGTTCGGCGAGCAGATGGGAGAGCTCGGCGACGGCGTGGCCGCGGATGCGGCACTGCTCGATGTCCACGGCGGCCACCCGCTGGTACTGCTCGACCTCGGAGACGGCCGACTGCACCACCTCGGTGACGGAGACCGTCCCGGGCCAGGAGCGGGCCGGGGGTTCCTCGCCGGCGAGGACGAGCAGGGACTCGGCGTTGCGGCGCATGCGCGTGGCCAGGTGGTCGAGTTCGAAGAGTTCGGCGAGGGCGTCCGGGTCGAGCTCCTGGCGCTCCAGGGTGGTGATGAGACCGAGCTGTCGGCCGAGGAGTGCCTGGTTGCGGCGGCCCAGGCTGGCCAGGGACTCGGTGCTGTTGCGGCGCAGGACGGCCTGTTCGGCGGCGAGGCCCACGGCGGTGCGTTCGACGTTGCGCAGGGCGGCGGCGAGCCTGATGATCTCCCGTGCGCTGCCTGGGACATGGGGCTTCTCCGGTTGCGCGGCGGGCGGGCTGTCCGGGGCGGCCTCCTGGATGCGCTTGACTGCGCCGGGCAGCCCGGTGGTCGCAACCACGTCGGCCTCGTCGGCGAGCGCGCCCAGCGGGCGGGTGATGGAGCGAGCGGAGGTGACGGCGAGCGCGGTGGCCATGGCGAGGATCAGCGCGCCGAGACCGAGGAAACCGCCGAGCTGCCGGGTGGCCGCTCTCCCAGTCTCGTCCGCACGGGAGCGGACGCCGTCGCCGACGGTCTTCTGCACGTCGTGCAGGTCGTCGACGAGGGTTGTCATGTCGGCCCACCAGCGGGCGGGGGCGACACGGACCGGCGATCCGTCCGCTCCCCGCTCGGCCTGCCGCTCGTAGTTGGTGGTGCGGCGGGCGGCGGCGGTCTTGAAGGCAGCGTCGAGCGCGGACTGCTCTTGGTGGCCGGCGAGTTGACCGAACTGACCGAGCGCGGCCAGGCGGGTCGCCCGGAGCTCGGTGAAGTCGAGGTACTCGCCGTCCTGGAAGTGTCGCGCCGCGAAGACGCCGTTCAGGAAGCCGCGTTCGAGGGCGACGGCCTCGGTGGCGCGGGCCAGGGCCTGGAAAGCCTGCACGCCCTCCGCGATACTGCGGTCGCTGTCAGGCACTCCGGCCGACTCCGCGTCGATCAGAGCGGTGACGGCACTGGTGTAGAAGCGGAGCGTGTCGGTGCGGCCGGCGGTGCCGGTCTCGACGCGGGTGCGGGTGACGGTGAGTTCGGCCAGCGGGAGCAGGGCGTCGTCGAGGGCGGAGGCGGCGGCCTTGGGCAGATCGCCGCTGTAGTCCGAGAGCGTCGCATTCAGTTCGGAGCGGGCGTCGTCAGTGTGTTCCCGCTGCGCCCGTACGTCGTCCTCGTACTCCTTGGCGCCGCCTAACAGCCCATTGGTGAGACCGCGTTCTCGCTGCAACTCACGTACGAGTTCCTGCACCTTCAGGATGACGCCGACCTGGGCCTCGGTCTCCTGCGCCGTGGACCAGTCGGCGGCCCTGTCGGCGACGCCGAGTCCGGTCAGGGCGAGGAGCAGGCAGGTGGGCACGGCCAGAACGATGGCCACACGGCCGCGGATGGTGTCCCAGCCCGGGAGGCGGAGGAAGCGGAGGAGGCGGACGGCATGGTCAGGTCGGTGGAATCGGTTCCCCGTCATGTCCCGTGACGCTAGGTGGAGGGCCGGTCAGAGACGGTTTCTCCTCCGTAAGACGTCCGTTCACAGGTGCTCACTTGGCAGCGGAGGGCGTTGTGAGGGGCGTTGTGAGGGGGCGCTGTGTTCGCTGCGTCAGACGGGGAACGGCTGCGGTCAGCCGCGCTCGGCCGGTTCGAGGATGCGGTGGCGCGACACGAATCCAAAGCCGGCCGCGGTGACGAGGACGACCCCGGCGACGAGCAGCAGCACCACCGCTGGACGTACGGCCTCGCCCAGCAGCCACGCGCCGAGCAGGCCGCCGGCGAACATCGCGCCGATCGAGGCCGCACGGCGGCCCCGGATCAACGCGCGGGAAGCCGTCTTCGGGTCGACCGTGATCGGCGCGACACCGAGGAAGGCGGTCAACGCCCGGGTGGCCACGGTGGTGGGCATATCGGGCACATGCGCCCGCATCGTCGTCACATTGCGCAGGCCCATGGCCGCGGCCACCGTTGCGATCACCACGAAGTGGCGGCCCGCCAGGTCCTCGCCCTCGCCGATTCCCCATGCCCCGACCCCCGCGAGGCCCAGCAGCATGGCCTCGGCGACGAGCGCGACGACGAACCACCTGTGCCCGTGTGCGTCCACGCTCGACTCGAACCTGGCGCCGAGCAGCGCACCTACGACGAACCCGGCCAGCGACGAGACCGACGCGGCCGCGGACAGTCCGCCCTCTCCGGCGGCGGCGAAGCCGAGGAGAAGCAGGTTGCCGGTCTGCACTGCCGTGAAGACCGGGCCGAGCACGAGAAAGCTGACCGCTTCGACCATCCCGGTGGTCAGCGTGAGCGCCGCCATGACGACTGCGAGAGTGACGCCGGGCTTCGACTTCACGGCACAGATCCAAGCGTGGGCATATCGGGACCATACGGTCACCTCGTGGCGTCGGCCAGCGGTGTTGTCCGTCAGCCGGGTCCGTCGCCCTCGGAGATCGACGAGAAGGCGGCCGAGTGGTGCGCGGCCTTTGAACCGGGTGGTGCCCGTACGGCGGCGGTGAGGTTGCCCGCCGCCGCCGTGAGGGCCGAGGATCGGAACATGTTCAGCGGTGCGCATGTGATCCTCTACAGCCAGGACGCGGATGCCGACCGGGCCTTCGTCCAGGAGGTGCTCGGCTTTCCGCATGTCGACGCCGGAGGCGGCTGGCTCATCTTCAAGCTGCCGCCGGCGGAGGTCGCCGTACACCCGACGGACGGCGAGCCGAAGCACGAGTTCTATTTGATGTGCGACGACCTGGACGTGACCCTCGCCCGGCTCGCGAATCGCGGGGTGGAGATTTCGCAGGAGCCGAGCGATGAGGGCTGGGGCGTGCTGGCCGCGGTACGGATGCCCAGCGGGACCGAACTGCCGCTGTACCAACCCCGTCACCCGGTTGCCCACAGCCTCTCACCCTGATGGACCACCCCAGCGAGAACACATCTCATATCTGAGATAACGTTCCCCCATGGCAGACGACTACCTCGTACGCATCGGCAAGCTCATCCGTGACGCCCGTCAGCATCGTGGCTGGACACAAACTCAGCTTGCCGAGGCGCTCGGCACAAGTCAGAGCGCCGTCAACCGCATTGAGCGCGGCAACCAGAACATCAGCCTTGAGATGATCGCGCGCATCGGTGAGGCGCTCGACAGCGAGATCGTTTCGCTCGGCTACGCCGGGCCCATGCATCTGCGGGTGGTCGGCGGACGCCGGCTCTCCGGCTCCATCGACGTCAAGACGAGCAAGAACGCCTGTGTGGCGCTGCTCTGCGGCTCGCTGCTCAACAAGGGCCGCACGGTGCTGCGCCGGGTGGCGCGCATCGAGGAGGTCTTCCGTCTCCTCGAGGTCCTCAACTCCATTGGCGTACGCACCCGTTGGATCAACGAGGGCGTGGACCTGGAGATCGTGCCGCCGGCCCGTCTCGACATGGACGCGATGGACGCGGAGGCCGCGCGCCGGACCCGGTCGATCATCATGTTCCTCGGTCCGCTGCTGCACCGGATGGACACCTTCCGGCTGCCGTACGCGGGCGGTTGCGACCTCGGCACGCGCACGATCGAGCCGCACATGATCGCGCTGCGCCGCTTCGGCCTCGAGATCACGGCGACGGAGGGGCTCTACCACGCGCAGGTGCAGCGGGCGACGGTGCCGAACCGTCCGATCGTGCTGACCGAGCGCGGCGACACGGTGACCGAGAACGCGCTGCTGGCCGCGGCCCGGCACGACGGCGTGACCGTCATCCGCAACGCGTCCTCCAACTACATGGTCCAGGACCTGTGCTTCTTCCTGGAGGCACTCGGAGTGCGGGTCGACGGCGTCGGCACCACCACGCTCACGGTGCACGGCGTCCAGAACATCGACGTGGACGTGGACTACTCGCCGTCCGAGGACCCGGTCGAGGCGATGAGCCTGCTGGCCGCCGCGGTCGTCACCGAGTCCGAACTCACCATCCGGCGCGTCCCGATCGAGTTCCTGGAGATCGAACTCGCGGTGCTGGAGGAGATGGGCCTCGACCACGACCGTACGACGGAGTACTTCGCCGACAACGGCCGTACCCGGCTGGTCGACCTGACGGTCCGCCCCTCCAAGCTGGAGGCGCCGATCGACAAGATCCACCCGATGCCGTTCCCGGGCCTGAACATCGACAACGTCCCGTTCTTCGCGGCGATCGCGGCGGTGGCTCAGGGCCAGACGCTGATCCACGACTGGGTCTACGACAACCGGGCGATCTACCTGACGGACCTCAACCGCCTCGGCGGCCGCCTCCAATTGCTCGACCCGCACCGCGTCCTGGTCGAGGGCCCCACCCGCTGGCGCGCAGCCGAGATGATGTGCCCGCCGGCACTGCGCCCGGCGGTGGTGGTCCTGCTGGCGATGATGGCGGCGGAGGGCACATCGGTGCTGCGCAATGTGTATGTGATCAACCGGGGGTACGAGGAACTGGCGGAGCGGCTGAACTCGGTGGGGGCGCAGATCGAGATCTTCCGGGACATCTGAGGCATCTCAAGGTCAGGAGGCATTGCCTCCTGACCTTGGCCGGTGGGCCGTCGGAATACTGATCGCGCGGGCGTCAGCGCAGTGCGACCTCGCCCGCGTGGACGGCACGCAGGGCGCGCTCGACAGTCTCCTGGTTCTCGCCGACCGGAGCCACGTAGTCGAGGACGCCGCGCGCGGCGTCCTCACCGAGCGTGCGAGTGATCACCCACGTGGCAAGGTACTGGGACGCCAGGCAGCCGCCCGCTGTGGCGATGTTCCCCTCGGCGTGGAACGGCGCGTCCAGCACGGTGACGTCGCAGGCTTCGACAAAAGGCCGGCTCTTCATGTCCGTGCAGGCGGGCATGCCATGCAGCAACCCGAGCCGGGCGAGCACCAGCGCGCCGGAGCACTGCGCACCGATCAGCTGTCGCGAAGGGTCGAGCCGCAGCCTGGAAATCAGCCGGTCGTCTGCGACCACTTCTCGCGCCTTCACGCCACTGCCGATCAGCACGACCTCTGCTTCGGTCACGAACTCCATCGGGCGCTGCCCTGTCACCTCGACGCCGTTCATCGACGTGACCACCGGCGTCGGCGTCGTAATGAAGGCCTCCAAGCCGTCCTTACGGCATCGGTTGATCAGCGCGGAAGCGATGAAGCTGTCGAGTTCGTTGAACCCGTCGAAGGTGACCACGGCTACCTGCATCACGACTCCTTTAGGTACGGCGTCAGCTCTGCAGTCTCCCTGGCGCGCTGTTCCCGGGGCGAGGGCCAATCAGCGGCTGGTGGCATGCCTACCAGCGCGCTGCGTTTCGAGTTCGGACCTCGATGGGCCGCCTTCGGGGCCGTCGAGGTCCGCTCAGGAAGCGGCGCACGCCTCGGCGATCGACACGCTGTTCTCGTAGAGGTGATGCCGGGTGATCCGGCCCTCCTCGACGGTGAGGCGCAGCGCGAAGGGGCCCTCGAGGGACTTCCCTGTCGCTCGCACGGTCCCCGAGAGGTGACCCATCAGGACGGCATCGGTGCCGTCCACGAGGAAGGTGTCGACGGAGGCCCGCGCGTCCTCGGCCACCGTGTGCTCGGCCAGATCCGTGAACTGGGCGGCGCATTCGGCTCCGGTGGAGCGCGGCCGGATCCACGGGACGGCGGGGCTTTCGGCAAGCAGCCAGTCGACTTCGTCCGCGAAGAGGGCGACGAGCCGCTCGATGTCGCCGGCCACCCGGGCGGCGAGGAACTCCTGGACGACGTGACGAGTGGTGCAGGCGACGGAACTCGTTGTGGTGTCAGGTGACTTGACGGGCATGGGGCGCTCCTCGGGCCTGTGGTGCCGGAACCCTCGTCGGGGTCTCGTTGACGTGCATCACAGTGCCTAAGTAAGCGAGTGCGGTCGATTACGTCAGGGGTAATGGCGGGAACGGCGTTAGATGGATGGAGCATTGGTCTAGGCCAAGCCGCCCCGTCCCAGTATCCTCATCCGTGGCCAGTGGCACACAATCCCCCCACCCAGGTTGCGTGCTGGCGCGGGCGACACCCACACATCTCTGCCCCAAGCAGCCGGGTGACCTCCCCATTCGCCGCCTCCAGGAGGATCACGGTGAAAGTTCGCACCAGAAGCTCGGCGATCATCGGCACCATCTGCCTCATTGCTTCCCTCGCCCTGACCACGGCGTCCGCCGACGAGACCGCCGCCCCGCGTCAGGCGGCGAAGGTCGCGCTCAAGAAAGTGGCCACAGCCCAGAATCCGACCGCCGGCGCCGCCGGGCCCGGTGGCACGATCTGGTTAGCCGAACGCGCAGGCACCGTACGGGTCCTGGGCGCCAAGGGGCTCGGCGAGCCCGTCCTCGACATATCCGGCGAGACCACCACCGACGGCGAACGCGGCCTGCTGGGCATCGCGTTCGACAAGAAGTTCGCGCACTTCTACATCTCGTTCACGGACCTCGAAGGCACCAGCACCGTGGACGAGTTCGCCGTGCGGAACGGCAAGCTCCAGCCGAACACCCGGCGCACCGTCCTCACCCAGACGCAGCCGTACTCGAACCACAACGGCGGCGACATACGGTTCGGCCCCGACGGCTACCTCTACATCGCGTTCGGCGACGGCGGCTCGGGCGGCGACCCGCACGGCTACGGGCAGAACCTCGACACGCTCCTCGGAAAGCTGCTCCGGATCGACCCGCTCGGCGGAAAGCCGTACGCAATCCCGAAGGACAACCCGTTCGTGAACGACCCGAACGCGAAGGACGAGATCTGGGCGTACGGGCTGCGCAACCCGTGGCGGTTCTCCTTCGACGCGGGCACGGGCGACCTGCTGATCGGCGACGTGGGCCAGAGCGCCTGGGAGGAGATCGACTGGGCCTCGGCAGCCAGCAAGGGCGGCGAGAACTACGGCTGGTCCGAGATGGAGGGCAACCATCCCTTCCGGGACGGCACGGAGCCCGCGAACCATGTGCCGCCGGCTCACGAGTACGGCCGTAACGGACTGGGCTGCTCGGTGACCGGCGGATACGTCTACCGCGGCAAGGCGATCCCGGCCCTCAAGGGGCAGTACGTGTTCAGCGACTACTGCGACGGCACTCTCCGCGCTCTGCGGATGGAGAACGGCAAGGTGACCGGCGAGAGCGACCTCGGAGTCAATGGCGGCGAGGTCATCTCGTTCGCGCAGGGCTGCGACGGCGAGCTGTACGTGCTCGACATCGGTGGCAGCGTCTACCGCATCGAACCGGCGTAACCACCGCTGGACGAAGAAACCGTCGGGCAGCGCGTCACAGCAGACCGGCCGGCCCCGTGATCAACACCGAGGCCGGCCGGCGGCTGAGACGCTGTGCGCCGTGGGTCAGGGCAGGATCCACTGTTGGTTGGGGCCGGTGTGGCAGGTCCACAGGGTCAGGCGGGTGCCGTCGTTCCAGGTGGAGCCTTCGGCGTCGAGGCACTTGCCGGACTGCGGGTTGCGGACGGTGCCGCCCGGCTGTGGCGCCCACTGCTGGGCACCGGTGCCGTTGCACGTCCACAGCTGGATCTTGGTGCCGTCGGCCGTACCTCCGCCGGAGACATCAAGGCACTTGCCCAGCGCACGGATCGTGCCGTCACGGGGGAAACTCCAGTGCTGAGCACTGTTGTCGTTGCAGGTCCACAGCTGGATCTGAGTGCCGTCCGCGGTGGCGGCGCCGGCCACGTCCATGCATTTGCCGCCCACGCCCTTGACCACACCGGCGCGCGGACCGGGCTGCGTGTCCGCCGTCTTGACCCGGATGTTGCGGAAGGAGACCTGGTCGTCGGCGCCGTGGTTCTGCAGGCCGATGTGGCCCTGGCGCAGACTGCGCGCCGGGTCGGTGTTGGTGAAGTCGTTGATCTTCGCGCCGTTGAGGAAGATCTCCAGCCGCTCACCGGTGATGCGGAGTTCGTACGTGTTCCATTCGCCGGGCGGATTGAGCGCCGCGTCCCGGGCCGTGGTGTCGGCTGCCTTGAAGCCGTAGACGGAGCCCGTCGTGCGGTCCGGGCTGTCGGTGGCGTCGATCTGGATCTCGTATCCGTTGTTCACCGCCGACCACGGGTCGTCGGACGCGGGAAAGCCGACGAATACGCCGGAGTTGTCGTCGCCGTCCATGCGCCAGTCGAGCTTGAGCGAGTAGTCGCCGGTCAGTTCCTTGGCCTCGTGCCAGAACAGGCCGAGGCCGCCCTGCGAGGTGAGCGTCCCGTCGGCCAGCGTGAACGAGCCGGGGCCCGCCTGCTTCCAGCCCGTGGTGCCGGTGCCGTCGAACAAGGACGTGTAGCCGGTCTCCGGCCGGCAGTCGGCGTGGGTCATGCCCGCCGCCCAGCGAACGCCGCCGAGCAGGTGCCGGCGGAAGCCGGCCTCCGCGTACGACTCGTCGGTGTGCCCGCCGCCGGTGTAGAAGGCACGGCCGCCCTCGTAGTCCTTGCACCAGGAGATCGGGTGGTCGCCGGACATGTTCCCGCCGCTGTAGCTGGACTCGTCCAGCGAGGCCAGGACGTGCGCGGTGGCGCGTGGATTGGTGCGGTAGTTGTACCACTCGTCAAAGCGCTGCCAGGTGGCCCCCAGATGGGCGGTGGCATCGTGCGCCCGGTCCTCAACTTCGACGGTGGCCGTCTGGTTGTGCGGGTGGGAGTGGAACAGGGCCCCGGCCAGCCCGCCGTAGAAGGGCCAGTCGTACTCCGTGTCGGCGGCGGCGTGGATGCCCACATAGCCGCCTCCGCCACGGATGTACTGCGCGAAGGCGTCCTGCTGCGGCGTGTCCAGCACATCCCCGGTCGTGGACAGGAACACCACGGCCTTGTACTGGGCCAGATTGCCGGTGGTGAACGCCTGGGCGTCCTCGGTCGCGTCCACCGTGAAGTTGTTCGCCGCGCCCAACTCACGCAGGGCGGCGATCCCGTCGTCGATCGAGGAATGCCGGAAGCCGGCGGTCTTGGAGAAGACCAGGACCTCGTACGCGGGGTCGGCGGCCGCCCGTGTCGGGGCGGCCTGTTCCGGTGCGGTCTGCGTCGGTGCGGTTTGCGTCAGAGCGCTCTGGGTCGGTGCGGTCCGGGTCGGTGCGCTCACCGCGGACGCCGAGGTGGCGGCCACACACAGCAGAGCGCCCGCGAGCCAGCAGCCGGCTCGGGCAAGGCTGTTACGCATGGTGTCGTGCCTCCTGTCCTGACGGGAGGGACCATCGTTGGTTGGGGTCGGTGTGGCAGGGCCACAGGATCAAGCGGGTGCCCTCGGTGCCACTGCCTGCTTCGGCGTCGAGGCACTTGCCGGACTGCGGGTTGCGGACGGTGCCGTCCGACTGTGGCGCCCACTGCTGGGCGCCGGTGCCGTTGCACGTCCACAGCTGGACCTTGGTGCCGTCGGCCGTACCTCCGCCCGAGACATCAAGGCACTTGCCCAGCGCACGGATCGTGCCGTCGCCAGGGAAGCTCCAGCGCTGCGCGGCAGTCCCGTTGCAGGTCCACAGCTGGATCTGAGTGCCGTCGGCGGTGTCGGCGCCGGCCACATCCATGCAGGTGCCGCCCGCCCCCTTCACCTCGCCGGCCCGCGTGCCCGCCGCTGCCGTGGTGAAGGCGAAGTCGTCCACGTCGAACAGGGCGCCGCTGCCGCCCTTGAAGACGAGGTACAGCGTGGTGGTCGATGCCGGCCGGTTCGACAGGGCCGCGCTCACGTCCTGGAAGGACTCCCAGCCGCCGGTGACCGGCACCGTGGCCGTGCCCAGCAGTGCTCCGGTGGGTGAACCGGCCCGTACCTCGAGGGTGCCGCCGACGCCGCCGGAGGAGACGCGGGCGGTGAAACGGGTGGCGTCGTCAAGGGCGTACGGCTTGAAGGAGATCCAGTCGCCGTCGTGGATCTCGCCGACGGTCTTGCCGCCGTGCGCGGGCGTCTTGCTGATGATCTCGACGCCCGAGGAGTCGCCGAAGTGCTCGCCCTGCCGGTGGCTGGGCTGGCTGATGTGCTGGTCGTGGCTGGTCAGCGGGGGCTGACCGGCCGCGCCCCGGTCGGTGTACTCCGCGTCCCACACGCCGAAGATGTTCGCGTTGGGATCGTGCTCGCCGTCCGCGAGCGTCTGCACCGTGCCGGAACAGCCGGTCTTGGACGTCTGCGGGTGGCCGTGGCTGTCGTGCCCGACGATGAAGGTGATCTTCACCTTGGAGCAGTCGATGCTGCCGTCCTCGGGGTCGGTCACGGTCACCTTGTACGGGACCGCCGCGCCGGGATCGATGATGCGGCCGTCGACGGGCAGCTCGATTCTGACCGACGGCGCGGTGTTGCCGACAGTGATCTGTACGGATGCGGTGGCGCTCTTGCCGGTGGTGTCGGAGACCGTGAGTGTGGCGGTGTACTGGCCGTTGGCCGTGTAGCTGTGGGACGGGTTGGCGGCCGTGGAGGTGGCGCCGTCGCCGAACTTCCAGCTGTAGCTGAGCGGATCGCCGTCCGGGTCCGAACTGCCCGCCGAGGAGAACGCCACGCTCAGCGGCGCCTGCCCCGAGGTGCGGTCGGCCGAGGCCTGGGCGAGTGGGGAGTGGCCGCCGGTGACGTGCTCGATGCGGTACAGGGCCGAGTTCTGGTCGCCGCTGAAGTAGCCGGTGCCGTAGTCGAGGACGTACAGCGCACCGTCGGGGCCGAAGGCCAGGTCCATCACCTGTGTGCCCGTCCACGGGACGGGGTTGATGGACTGCACGGCGCCGTCCGTGCCCTGTTCGATGCGCTTGATCCAGCGGCGCCCGAACTCCCCGGCGAAGAAGTCGCCGTCGTACGCCTCCGGGAACTTCACGTCCGAGGTGCTCGCGGCGTCGTAGCGGTAGACGGGTCCGCCCATCGGCGATTCCGAGCCCGTGCCGAACTCGGGCACGGAGCCGCCGTCGTAGGGGATCCAGGCGGGCTGAGCGGCCGGCAGATCGGTGAGACCGGTGTTGCGGGGCGAGGTGTTCTGCGGCGCGCCGCAGTCGAACTTCGCGCCCGATGTGCCGCTCGCGAAGTCGTAGTCGACGTAGGCGTCGTTCTTGCCGGTGCAGTACGGCCAGCCGAAGTTGCCGGCCTTGGTGATCCGGTTGAACTCGACCTGCCCGGCGGGTCCGCGCGTCGCACTGGCGGTTCCCGCGTCCGGGCCGTAGTCGCCGACGTAGACGATTCCGGTGGGCTTGTCGACGCTCATCCGGAAGGGGTTGCGGAAGCCCATGGCGTAGATCTCGGGGCGGGTCCTGGCGGTGCCGGGGGCGAAGAGGTTGCCGCCGGGGACGGTGTACGAGCCGTCGCCCGCGACCTTGATCCGCAGGATCTTGCCGCGCAGGTCGTTGGTGTTGCCGGAGGAACGCTGCGCGTCGTAGGCGGGGTTGCGGCCGGGCCTCTCGTCGATGGGGGTGTATCCGTCGGAGGCGAACGGATTGGAGTCGTCGCCGGTCGACAGGTACAGGTTGCCGTCCTTGTCGAAGTCGATGTCGCCGCCCACATGGCAGCAGATACCGCGGTTCGCCGGCACGTCGAGGATCTTCTTCTCGGTGGCGGCATCAAGGGTCCCGTCCGGCTTCAGGACGAAGCGGGAGAGGCGGTTCACCCCGTCGAAGGGAGCGAAGTCCGCGTCGGTGCCGTCGGACGGGGCGTCCGTGGCCGGGGTGGCCAACTTTGGCGCGTAGTACAGGTAGACATGCCGGTTCGAGGCGAAGCCCGGGTCGACGCCGATGCCTTGCAGGCCCTCCTCGTCGTGGGCGTACACGTCAAGCTTCCCGGCCACCTTGGTGGTCCCGACGGCATCGGTGAGGCGGAGCGTGCCGTCGCGGGAGGTGTGCAGGACGGAACGGTCGGGAAGCACTGCCATGGTCATCGGCTCGCCGGTCTCCTCCACTCCCTTGGCGAGGGTGACCTGCTGGAACTCCTCGGCCAGGGCGGTGGGTTCGGGTGCTTGGCGTGGTTCGGTTGCCGGCGGTGCCGACTGTGCCGAGGGTGCTTCGGCAGCCGAGGCGGCCGGTGTGAGCAGGGTGGCGGACAGCAGCGCACTGAGGACTGACGCGGTCAATCGGCGGGATCTGAACGGTTTGTTGCGCACGGGTGCTCCCGGTGGGGTCGAGAGGTCCGACAGCCGGAACAGGGCATGCCGGGCAAGCGCAGGCGCGCGCCGTCGCGCCCGTGGCACATCGGCCATGCGGAGCATGACCGGTTCATTTCAAGGAAGTTAGCGGGGTTGGTCCGGTTCCGTAACCCCCTTTCATGCCAGTGACCCCATCTTCATCCGCAGCGAAGACAAAGAAGCGCGTCCGACTGACCTGCTGCCCGCAGGCCCGGTCCCGCGCACACCAAAAACCCGGCCGGCGGCTGTGGGCCGCGGCCGGGTTCTCGGGGCTGCTTCTCCGGGCTGTTCTCTCGGAGCTGTTTCTCGGGCTGTTCAGGCGTTGGGGCGCTTGCCGTGGTTGGCCTTCTTCTTCTTGCGCGCGCGGCGCTTGTTTCCTCGCTTCGCCATGGAGTGCATCTCCCTTATGAGACCTATTGGGGAATTTTGAGGCCTTTGTCAGTTTAGGTTCGCGACCCAGCGCTCGCACCCGTACCGGAGGCGCTCACTCCTCCCCCGGCGCCTCCTTGCCCCGGATCCGCACCGCCATCAGCGCCACGTCGTCCTCCGCATGCGCCGCGTCCAGTTCGTTCAGCACCGTCTCAACCAGGTCGTCCAGCGTGCCTCCCGGGTCCGGGCGGACCTGGGCCAGGCGGGCCAGGGATGCGTCGATGTCCTCGCCGCGGCGCTCCACCAGACCGTCCGTGAACATCAGCAGGGTGTCGCCGGGGTTCAGGGTGCGGGAGATGATGTCGTAGCCGCCGAGACCCGTGCCGAGCGGCGGGCCCACCGGGACGCGGACCAGCTCGGCCGCGCCCTCCCGGCTGAACACCGCGGGCGGCAGATGGCCCGCGCTGGAGAAGGCTGCGAGGTCGCGCGCGGGGTCCACACGGACCAGCAGGCAGGTGGCGGGACGGCGGAACGACGAGTCGGAGATGTCCTGGTCCAGGAGGCGGAGGACGCGGTGCGGCGGGAGGTCCGCGGCGGCGACGTCGCGGAGGGCCGAGCGGTAGCTGTTCATGTCGACCGCCGCGTCCACGCCGTGGCCCATCACATCGCCCATCACCAGCAGCGTCCGGCCGAAGTGCAGGCGTACGGTCTCGAACCAGTCGCCGCCGACCAACGTGCCCGCGCCGCTGGGGAGATAGCGCGTGGCCAGCTGGAGGTTGGGGTGCGGGCGGCCGGGGTCGGTCAGCAGCGCACGCTGGAGTTCGACGGCCGTCCGCTGGGCCTGGCCGAGCATGCGGGCGTGTTCGACGGCGACCGCGGCCCGGCGCGCCACCGCCTGGGCGATCAGCACGTCGCGGGCGCCGAAGCCGCCACGCGCCCGCGCGACGGACACCGCGCCCAGCACCCGGTCGTGGAGCGTGAGCGGGAGCGAGAGCCGCTGTTCGTCGAGGGCCGGGCGGCCGCGCAGTACGGCATCCGGCAGGTGCGTGGGGAGCAGTTCGCCGTGGCCGGCCACGGCGGCGCGCTCCACCGCGGGGCCCCCGAAGGCAGGCGGCTCCTCCGGCAGCAGGTCGATGGCCGCGGCGTCGGCCAGTTGGGAGTGGAGGAAGCTCACGACCTCCAGACAGGTCGTCTTCTCGTCGAGCGTCGTCCCGATCCGGTCGACCGCGTCCGAGATGTGGTGGCGTTCGGCATCCGTGAGGGTCTCCACCAGCAGCCCCACCAGGCCGATGACCTCTCCGTGGAGGGTGAGCCGCTGCCAGGTGCAGCGGCTGACCGGGGTCACATGCGTACGCGAGTTCCCGTCGGCGAGCACGGCCGCCAGGAGCGGCGCCGGGCCGACGCTCAGCTCGGCGCGGGAGCTGACAGTGCGGCCGTCGAGGCCCGCACGCGTCTCGCCCGACACCCGGCAGTAGACGGGATCCGCGTAGAGGTATTTCGTGTCGGTGCCGAGGACGGCGAGCCCCGCCGCGGAGGACGTTGCCTCCGCGGAATCCTCCGAGACGCCGCCCGATGCGCCCTGCGGAGGGTCGTCCTCAAGGGGTTCGTCCCGCGAGGCGGCGTCCCACGTGGCCGCGTCTCTCGAGAACGCGTCCGGATTTCCGTCAGGCGAGTCGGCACGCACACGATCACCTCCTCCCTCACGGGCGATGCCCCCAGTCTCGTGCGCCCCAGGGCTACGCGCATCACCTGTCCGCCGCCGCCTGCGGAGTCATGGTGATGCGCCGGCCCGCAGGCGGCGGCGCCGCGCGCGGAGGTCAAGGTGGACGTCAGGGCCCCGGGGTGACCCCGCCCTTGAGCCGCTCCAGGTCCGAGGGGCGGACCTGGATGGCGAAGAGCGCGATCACCGCCGCTATCACCGTGAAGATCGCGGCCACGATGAAGGCCGCCGAGACTCCGGAGGTGAGCACCTCGTCGGAGAAGGGTTTCGGGAGCTGGCCGGTTTGTTCGAAGCGCAGCTGCTCCGCCGGGGTCGCCTGGCTCATGAACTGGGAGATCTGGTCGTCGGCCTCGTTGCGGCTGGCCGTGCCGAAGACCGTGACCAGGATGGAGAGACCGAGCGAACCGCCCACCTGCTGGGTGACGTTGAGCATGCCGGACGCCGCGCCCGACTCGTGCGTGGGCACTCCGGAGACGGCCATCAGCGTCAGCGAGACGAAGTTCAGGCCCATGCCGAGGCTGAAGACGAGCATCGGGCCCAGGACGCTGCCCAGATAGGTGGAGTGGATGTCGGTCAGGGTCAGCCAGGACAGACCCACGGCGGCGAGGATCGAGCCGGTCACCATGAAGGGCTTCGGACCGTACTTCGGGAGCAGTTGGGAGGCGATGCCCGCGCCGACCGCGATGACCGCGCTCACCGGCAGGAAGGCGAGACCGGCCTCGAGCGGGCTGAAGTCCAGCACGTTCTGCACGAACAGCGTGAGGAAGAAGAACATGCCGAAGATCGCGGCGGCGAGACTCAGCATGATTCCGTACGTGCCTGCCCGGTTACGGTCGGCGAACATGTGCAGCGGCGTGATGGGCTGGCTGGAGCGCCGCTCGATCATGATGAACGTGCCGAGAAGTACGATCGCGGCGCAGAACGACGCAATCGTCCACGGATCGCGCCAGCCCTCCTGCGCGGCCCGGATGAAGCCATAGACCAGCGCCACCATGCCGAGGGTCGAGGTCAGCGCGCCGAGCAGATCGAAGTGTCCGGGATGGCGCTCGGACTCCTTGATATGGCGGGGAGTCGCCAGCACGATCAGCAGCGCGATCGGCACATTGACGAAGAACACCCAGCGCCAGTCGAGCCACTCGACAAGGATGCCGCCCATGAGCAGGCCGATCGCGCCGCCGCCCGCGGAGACGGCGGCGAAGACGCCGAACGCCCGGTTGCGGGCCGGGCCTTCGGTGAATGTGGTGGCGATCAGCGCGAGCGACGTCGGAGACGCGATGGCGCCGCCGACGCCCTGCAGGGCACGGGCGGCGAGCAGTTGGCCGGAGTTCTGGGAGAGTCCGCCGAGCAGCGACGCGAGCGCGAAGAGCAGTACGCCGAAGATGAAGACCCGGCGGCGGCCGAGGATGTCACCGGCGCGGCCACCGAGGAGCAACAGCCCGCCGAAGGTGAGCGTATAGGCGTTGATCACCCAGGACAGGCTCGTGGTGGAGAAGTCCAGCGAGCTCTGGATGTCCGGAAGTGCGATGTTCACGATGGTGATGTCGAGGACCACCATCAGCTGACACGAGGCGATGACGAGAAGGGCGATGCCATTGCCACCGCCCTTCTTCTTCGGGGCGGTGCTCTGGGACGTGGGTGTCGGCTGCGGGCTCGTCATGGCGCATCGTGCCCTCACGGGAGGGTCGGTAGACGGTTCCGTCCACTAGTCGACGGTAAACCCGGTCCTCACGGGCCACCAGTCGATCAAGATCCCCCGCCTGAGGGCTCCGTGACAAAGGCGCGAAGCGCCGCGGACAGCTGCTCAGGCTGGTCCTCGGCAATGAGCGTGCGGCTGTCCTCGATCTCCAGCAGCCGTCCCTGGGGCAGCAGTTCGGCCAGCCGCCGGCCGTGCTCGCGCGGCATCATCAAGTCTTCCGTCGCCCAGATCACCAGCGCGGGCCGGTCGAACTTCCGCAGCCCGTCAACCGCCTCGAGCAGTTCGGTCTTCCGTACGGCCACGGCGTAGCGCCGGAAGTCGGCCCTGATCGCCTTGTCCGTGAGCAGCGGGCGCAGCCAGGCGTCGGCGATCTCGGGCGGCACCAGGCGCTTGGTGAGCGCGCCGAGGCCGATCGGCAGCCGCCGCAGCGACTTCAGCGCCAGGATCCGCACCATCAGCGCGATGCCGCCCGGCACTTTGCAGACGAACGCGATCATCTTGCCGGGAGCGCCCGGCGGGTAGTTGTCGAAGGCCTCGCAGGAGATGAGGACCAGCCGCGCGAGCCGCTCGGGATGGCGGCCCGCGACGGTCTGGGCACGGCCGCAGTCGCTCTCGACGAGGGTCACGTCGCGCAGCTCCAGGCGGTCCAGGAACTCGGCGATCAGCTCGTTGACGGAGTCGGGGGTGAGAGGGACGTCGGGGCGCATCGGCGTGCGGTGCGCGCCGTACGGGAGGGTCGGCGCGATGCAGCGGTGGTCCCGGGAGAGGTCGGCGACGACCTTGCGCCAGACCGTCGCGTCGTGGACCAGTCCGTGCAGCAGGACGACGACGGGGCCGGGGCCGCCGGTGTCCTCGTACGCGATCGTCCCCGCGCTCAGCTCGATCTCGGGCATGGCCGCTCCCCTCGGTCAGGTCATAACGATGTTATGCCGGAGGGGAACGGTCCGCCAGTAGGTCACGCTGCTGCGTCACGGCAGTACGGCCACTCCGTCGAGCTCCACCAGCGCCTCCTCGTCCCACAGCCGTACCGCGCCGATCACCGCCATCGCCGGATAGTCGCGGCCCGCCAACCGCCGCCAGATCCGGCCCAGTTCGGGCGCGTTGGCGCGGTAGTCCGCGACATCGGTGGCATAGACGGTGACACGCGCCAGGTCCTGCGGGGCTCCGCCGGCGGCCGCGAGCGCGGTGAGAAGATTCGCCAGCGCCGTCTCGAACTGCTCCGGCAGCGTCCGGCCCACCACCTTGCCGCCCATGTCCAGCGCGGTCTGCCCGGCGAGGAACACGATGCGCGTGCCCGTGGCCGTGACGGCGTGCGAGAAGCCGGTCGGCGGCGAGAGCTCGGCAGGATTGTGCCGGTGCAGGCTCATGCGGACCGCTCCTTCGAGAAGCTCATGCGTACAGCTCCTTGGCGATGATCGAACGCTGGACCTCGGTCGCGCCCTCGTAGATCCGCGGGGCGCGCACCTCACGGTAGAGATGTTCCAGCAGATGACCGCGCTGGAGCGCGCGGGCCCCGTGCAGTTGCACCGCGGCGTCCACGACGTACTGCGCGGTCTCCGTCGCCAGCAGCTTCGCCATCGCGGACCGTTTCGGCACGTCGGCCGCGCCCTCGTCGTACGCCGCGGCCGCCGCGTAGACCAGAAGGCGGGCCGCCTCGGTGCGGGTGGCCATCTCGGCGACCTGGTGGGCGACGGCCTGGAGGTCCTTGAGGGGCCCGCCGAAGGCGGTGCGGCCGGCCGTGTGGGCGATCGTCGCGTCCAGTGCGGCCTGTGCCATGCCGACCGCGAAGGCGCCGACGCTCGGCCGGAAGAGGTTCAGCGTGTTCATCGCGACGCGGAAGCCGCGGTCCGGCTCACCGAGGACGTCCTCCCTGGTCACGGGCGTGCCGTCGAAGGTCAGCGCGCCGATGGGATGCGGCGAGAGCATCTCCAGTGCGGTGCCGGTCAGCCCCGCGCGGTCGGCCGGCACGAGGAAGGCGGTGACGCCGCGGGCGCCCGCACCCTCGGTCGTACGGGCGAAGACGGTGTAGAAGTCGGCCTCGGGCGCGTTGGAGATCCACCGCTTCTCGCCGCTGAGCCGCCAGCCTCCCTGGTCCGGCACGGCTCTGAGGGCCAGCGCCGCCGCGTCCGATCCGGCGTCGGGCTCGCTCAGCGCGAAGGCGGCGACGGCCCGGCCCGCGACGACCTCGGGAAGCCAGCGGTCGCGCTGGGCCGCGGTGCCGGACTGGGCGACGGGGTAGCTGCCGAGGCCTTGCAGCGCGAGCGCGGTCTCGGCCTCCGTGCAGCCGTGGGCGAGCGATTCGCGCAGCAGACAGAGCTCCAGCGCTCCGGCCTCGAACAGCCGCTCCAGCAGGCCGAGTTCGCCGAGGGCCGCGATCAGTGGGCGGTTGACGCGTCCCGGCTCCGCCTTCTCCGCGAGAGGCCGCAGCGTCTCGGCGGCCAGCGTGCGCAGCTGCGCACACCGGGCGGTTTGTGCCGGATCGAGCGAAAATACGGACATTCGTGCCCCCACTTCGGCTGGCCGGGGGTCCGGGGGTGCCCCCGGGAAAAGCACGGTATCGCGCACCGTTGACTGTCGTCACCTTCACGATACGCTCGATTCGCGACCCCACCACGAGAAGGGGGCGAACAATGGCGCTGTCACCCTCGGCCCACCTCGACACTTTCGCGCGCGACCATCTCCCGCCCGCCGGGCAATGGCCGGAACTCCTCTTCGAGCTGCCCGCGCTCGACTATCCGCAGCGGCTCAACTGCGGAGCCGAGCTGCTGGACCGTACGATCGAGCGCTTCGGCGCGGACCGGCCCGTCTTCCGCACCGGCGGCGGCGAGATCTGGACGTACGCGGAACTGCGCGAACAGGTCGACCGAATAGCCCACACCCTCACCTCCGAGCTGGGGATCGTCCCCGGCAACCGCGTCCTGCTGCGCGGCCCCACCACGCCCTGGCTCGCTGCCTGCTGGCTGGCGGTGCTGAAGGCCGGAGCGGTGGCGGTCACCGTGCTGGCCCAGCAGCGGGCCAGGGAACTGGCGACCGTGTGCGAGATCGCGGCCGTCAGCCATGCGCTGTGCGACATCCGCTCGCTCGACGATCTGGCGAAGGCCGAGGTGCCGGGGCTGCGCATCACGTCGTACGGCGGCGACTCCCCCGACGATCTGCTGCGGCTGGCCGCGTCCCGGGCCTCGGAGCCGTACCCGGCCGTTGAGACCGCGGCCGACGATGTAGCGCTGATCGCCTTCACCTCCGGCACGACCGGCCGGCCGAAGGGGTGCATGCACTTCCACCGGGACGTGCTGGCCGTCGCGGACACCTTCTCCGCGCAGGTGCTGCGGCCGGAGCCGGACGACGTCTTCGCGGGCAGCCCGCCGCTCGGCTTCACCTTCGGGCTCGGCGGTCTGGTGATCTTCCCGATGCGGGCGGGCGCCTCGGCGCTGCTGCTCGAACAGGCGGGTCCGACACAGCTGTTGCCCGCGATCGCCGCGCACCGGGTGTCCGTCCTGTTCACGGCGCCGACCGCGTACCGCGTGATGCTGGACAACCTCGGCACGCACGACATCGGCTCGCTGCGCAGATGTGTGTCGGCCGGCGAGAATCTGCCGGCCGCGACCTGGCAGGACTGGCTGGAACGCACGGGTCTGCGCATCATCAACGGCATAGGCGCGACCGAGCTGCTGCACATCTTCATCTCCGCCGCCGACGAGGCGATCAGGCCGGGGACCACCGGTGTGCCGGTGCCGGGGTGGCAGGCGCGCGTGGTGGATCGTTCCGGCACTCCTGTGGCGGACGGCGAGCCGGGCCTGCTGGCCGTGCGCGGCCCGGTCGGCTGCCGCTATCTGGCCGACCCGCGCCAGCTGGAGTACGTGCACGACGGCTGGAATCTCACCGGTGACACGTATGTGCGTGAGCCGGACGGCTACTTCCGCTATGTCGCCCGCGCCGACGACATGATCATCTCGGCCGGGTACAACATCGCGGGACCCGAGGTGGAGGAGGCGCTGCTGCACCACCCGGATGTGACGGAAGTGGCGGTCGTCGGCCATGAGGACGCGCTCCGCGGCCAGATCGTGGTGGCGTATGTCGTTCTGCGCAAAGGCGTGCCGGACGGCACCGACACCGCGGACGCGCTCACAGAGTCGGTCAAACAGCGACTGACTCCGTACAAATGCCCGCGCGAGATCGTCTTCCTCGACGCGCTCCCGCGCACCGCGACCGGCAAGCTGCAGCGCTTCCGCCTGAGGGCCCTAAAGTGATCACGTGGCTGAGCAGCACACCCCTCGTTCCTTGATCGTCACCTTCTACGGCGCGTACGGACGCGAACGGCCGGGGCCCGTCCCCGTGTCCGAACTCATCCGTCTGCTGGCGGTACTCGGCGTCGACGCGCCGTCCGTGCGCTCCTCGGTCTCCCGCCTCAAACGCCGGGGCCTGCTGGTTCCCGCCCGCACCGACGACGGCTCGGCCGGCTACGCCCTGTCCGACGACGCCCGACAGCTCCTCGACGACGGCGACCGGCGCATCTACGACCGGGGCTCGCCGCTGCTGTCCGACGGCTGGGTGCTCGCCGTCTTCTCGGTGCCCGAGGCCGAACGGCACAAGCGCCATCTGCTGCGCTCGCGGCTGGGACGGCTCGGCTTCGGCTCGGCCGCGCCCGGAGTGTGGATCGCGCCGGCGCGGCTGCACGAGGAGACCCGGCACACGCTCCGCCGCCTTCAACTCGACCCGTATGTCGAACTGTTCCGCGGCGAGCACCTCGGCTTCGCGGCGACGGAGGAGGCGGTGGCGCGCTGGTGGGACCTCGGCGCGATCGCCAAGGAGCACGATGAGTTCCTCGATGTGCACGAGCCGGTGCTCAGGGCCTGGTCGGCGGGGCACACGGGGACTCCGGAGGACGCGTACCGGGACTATCTGCTGGCGCTGGACTCCTGGCGGCGGCTGCCGTACGTGGATCCCGGACTGCCGGCCGAGCTGCTGCCTGAGGGCTGGCCGGGCGGACGGTCGGCGGAGGTCTTCGCGCGGCTGCACGAGCTGCTGAGGGACGCGGGCGCGGCGTTCGTGCAGTCGTAAGGGCGCGCCGTGGTCAGCGCAGGGTGAGCCGGGGTTTCGGCGCGTCCGTGCGGCCGGTGGGAGGCCTGCGGCTACCCGCCCGGTACGGCTCCGGCCAGACCGCGCCCTCTCCCGCGTACTCCTGCTCGGCCGCCGCGTGCAGCGTCCAGTGCGGGTCGTACAGATGCGGCCTGGCCAGCGCGCAGAGATCGGCGCGGCCCGCCAGCAGCAGCGAGTTGACGTCGTCCCAGGAGGAGATCGCGCCGACCGCGACGACCGGAATGCCGATGGTGTTGCGGATCCGGTCGGCGTACGGAGTCTGGTACGAGCGGCCGTACTCCGGCTGTTCGTCCGCGACGACCTGGCCGGTGGAGACGTCGATCGCGTCGGCGCCGTGGGCGGCGAAGGCGCGGGCGATCTCCACGGCGTCGTCCGCCGTGTTGCCGCCCTGCGCCCAGTCGGTGGCGGAGATGCGCACGGTCATGGGCCGGTCGTCGGGCCAGATGCCGCGCATGGTGTCGAAGACCTCGAGCGGGAAGCGGAGCCGGTTCTCGAGCGAGCCTCCGTAGGCGTCGGTGCGCCGGTTGGTGAGCGGTGAGAGGAAGCCGGAGAGGAGATAGCCGTGGGCGCAGTGGAGTTCGAGCAGGTCGAATCCGCTGCGGGCGGCGCGCCAGGTCGCGGCGGCGAACTGCTCGCGGATCTCGGCGAGTCCGGTGCTGTCCAGCGCCTGCGGGACCTGGTTGACGCCCGGTTTGTACGGGAGCGGTGAGGCCGCGACGAGCGGCCAGTTGCCGTCCGGGAGCGGTTCGTCGATGCCTTCCCACATCAGCCGGGTGGAGCCCTTGCGGCCGGAGTGGCCGAGCTGCACTCCGATGGCGGTGCCGGGCGACTGGGAGTGCACGAAGTCGGTGATACGGCTCCAGGCTGCGGCCTGCTGCGGGGTGTAGAGGCCGGTGCAGCCGGGGGTGATCCTGCCTTCCGCGCTCACGCAGACCATCTCGGTCATCACCAGCCCGGCGCCGCCGAGCGCCCGCGCGCCGAGGTGGACGAGGTGGAAGTCGCCGGGAACGCCGTCCACGGCGGAGTACATGTCCATCGGCGAGACGACGACGCGGTTGCGCAGTTCGAGACCGCGCAGCCGGAAGGGGGTGAACATCGGCGGTGTGCCGGGCCGGCAGCCGAAGTCGTGTTCGACGGCGTCCGTGAACGCGCGGTCGCGCAGCCGCAGATTGTCGTGGGTGACCCGGCGGCTGCGGGTGAGCAGATTGAAGGCGAACTGGCGCGGCGGCTGGTCGAGAACGTTCGCGAGCTCCTCGAACCAGCGCAGACTGGCCGCGGCCGCCCGCTGGGTCGACTCGACGACCGGGCGGCGCTCGCTCTCGTATGCGGCGAGCGCGCTCTGAAGCGTCGGCTGTTCGTCGATGCAGGCGGCGAGCGCGAGTGCGTCCTCGACGGCGAGCTTGGTGCCGGAGCCGATGGAGAAGTGGGCGGTGTGGGCGGCGTCGCCGAGGAGCACCGTATTGCCGTGGGACCAGCGGTCGTTGACGACGGTGCGGAAGGCGATCCAGGTGGAGTTGTTGCCGCTGAGCGGGTGGCCGTCGAGGGCGTCGGCGAAGATCTTCGCGCACCGGTCGATGGACTCCTGCTCGTCGCAGTCGTCGAACCCGGCGGCCTGCCAGACCTCTTCGCGCATCTCGACGATCACGGTGCTCGCGTCGGACGAGAAGGGGTAGCCGTGGAGCTGCATCACGCCGTGTTCGGTCTCCGCGATCTCGAACCGGAAGGCGTCGAAGGCGAAGTCGGCGGCGAGCCAGATGTAGCGGCAGCGGTGCGTGGTGATGTGCGGCGCGAACGCGTCGGCGTGCGCCTCGCGGGTGAGGCTGTTCACGCCGTCGGCGGCGATGACCAGATCGTGGGTGGCGGCGAGTTCGGCGGCGGGCGGGGCGGGCGAGCGGAAACGGAGCCGTACGCCGAGGTCGGTGCAGCGCTCGTGGAGTATCTCGAGGAGCCGGCGGCGGCCGAGCGCGGCGAAACCGTGGCCGCCGGATGTGAGGGTGTGGCCGCGGTGGACGATGTCGATGTCGTCCCAGCGTACGAACTCGTCCTGGAGCGCCCGGTAGATGACGGGGTCGGCGTGCTCGATGCCGCCGAGAGTCTCGTCGGAGAGGACGACGCCGAAGCCGAAGGTGTCGTCGGCAGCGTTGCGCTCCCAGACGGTGATCTCGCGGGCGGGGTCGAGCCGCTTGAGCAGGGCGGCGGCGTACAGCCCGCCGGGTCCGCCGCCGATGACGGCGACGCGGAGGCTGCTGCCGGGGGGACCTGCGGGACCGGGGCGCGGGGACATCGTCAGCGTCCCTGCCACTTCGGCTCGCGCTTCTCCGTGAACGCGGCGTGGAACTCCGCGTAGTCCTCGCCCGTCATCAGCAGCGCCTGCGTCGAGGCGTCCAGCTCGACCGATGCCGCGAGTGGCATGTCGAGTTCGGCCGTGAGCAGCGCCTTGGTCTGTGCGTACGCCAGCGCCGGGCCGTCGGCGAGGCGGCGGGCCAGCTCGGCGGCCCGGGCGTCCGCCCGGCCTTCGTCCGTCAGCTCGCTGATCAGGCCGATCCGTTCGGCCTCGGGCGCGCGGACCGGCTCTCCGAGCATCAGCAGCCGGGTCGCATGGCCCAGGCCGACGACCCTCGGCAGCAGATACGCCGCGCCCATGTCGCCGCCCGAGAGCCCCACCTTGGTGAACAGGAACGCGAATCGGGCGGTCGGATCCGCGACCCGGAAGTCCGCGGCGAGCGCGAGCACCGCACCGGCGCCGGCCGCGACGCCGTGCACGGCCGCGATCACCGGGAAGGGGCATTCGCGCAGAGCCCGTACGACCTGGCCGGTCATCCGGTTGAAGTCGACGAGCTGAGCCGTGTCCATGGACAGCGTCGCGCCGATGATCTCGTCGACATCGCCGCCGGAGCAGAAGCCGCGTCCTTCGCCGCCGAGCACCAGCGCCCGGACGGACCGCTCGCGCGCCAGCTCGGCGAGGAGATCGCGCAGGTCGGCGTATGCGCCGAAGGTGAGCGCGTTCAGTTTCTCCGGGCGGGCGAGTGTGACGGTCGCGACCCCGTCGTCCACGGTCAGCCGCAGATGACGCCAGTTCTCGGTGCGCTGCGCGGAGCTGAGAAAGGGGCTCATCGGGTGTGGCCTCCTCTGGCGAGTGGTCTGCCGCCTCCCTCCGAAGCTATCACCCTTACGTGACTGCCGTCACGAGTGCGCGATACGCCAACCGGTGCCGGTCCGGTACACGGCAATGGTCCTGCCACGGTTGTGGCACAGGTCCCACCCAGTGGGGTACCCGGCCCCTTGTTAGGCGTCTCTCGCTCCATAAGGTTGAAAGCAGGACGTCACACCACGAACGAATACCGCCTGATCCCGTAAAAATCGGGCAGAAACCGTACCGACCGCCGAAATGGACCCGCCGTGCTCGAAGCTTCCGGACCCGCCTCCTGGCGCATCGCGCTGCCGCACACCGCGGCCGCGGTGCCCATCGCGCGCGCCCTGATCCGTACGGCGCTGGCGGACATCGAGGCGGCGGCGGACAGCGACACCGCGGAGCTGCTCACCGCGGAACTGGTCGCCAACGCGGTGGAGCACACCCACCGCGAGTCACCCATAGAACTCGTGGTCGAGCTGCTGCCCACGGGCTGCCAGGTCGAGGTCCATGACGGCGACCCGGCACCGCCGGGCGATCTGCACCGTCCCGCCGCGGGCTCGCGGCCCGACCCCTGGCAGGAGGACGGCCGCGGCCTGCTGCTGATCCGCGCGTTGAGCTCGGACTGCGGTCACCGCCAGACCGCCGCGGGCAAGGCGGTCTGGTTCACCCTCCCGTCGCGCAGCTGACGGCCCCGGACCGTCACACCTCAGGGTGCCGCGAGCGTGGCGACCAGGACCGCCTTGATCGTGTGCATCCGGTTCTCCGCCTCGTCGAAGACGACCGAGTGGTCCGACTCGAAGACCTCGTCAGTGACTTCGAGCTCGGTCAGACCGTGCCGCTCGTGGATCTCACGGCCGACCTTGGTGCCCAGGTCGTGGAAGGCCGGGAGGCAGTGCAGGAACTTCACGTTCGCATTGCCCGTGGCACGCAGGACGTCCATCGTCACGGCGTACGGACCGAGCAGCGCAATCCGCTCGTCCCACACCTCCTTCGGCTCCCCCATCGACACCCATACATCGGTGGCGACGAAGTCCGTACCGCGCACGCCGTCGGCGACGTCCTCGGTGAGAGCGACGCGCGCCCCGGACACCTCGGCCAGCCGCCGCGCCAGCGCCACGATCGTGTCGTCGGGCCACAGCAGGCGGGGCGCGACGATCCGTACGTCCATGCCCAGCAGCGCGCCCGTGACCAGGTACGAGTTGCCCATGTTGTAGCGGGCGTCGCCGAGATAGGCGTACGCGACCTGGTCCAGCGGCTTGTCGGTGTGCTCGGTCATCGTCAGCACGTCGGCGAGCATCTGGGTCGGGTGCCACTCGTCGGTGAGCCCGTTGTAGACCGGAACCCCGGCGTGCACGGCGAGCTCCTCCACCACGCCCTGACCGTGGCCCCGGTACTCGATGCCGTCGAACATCCGGCCCAGCACGCGCGCGGTGTCCTTCACCGACTCCTTGTGCCCTATCTGCGAGCCGGCCGGATCGAGGTAGGTCGTCGAGGCCCCCTGGTCGGCGGCCGCGACCTCGAAGGCGCAGCGGGTGCGGGTGGAGGTCTTCTCGAAGATCAGCGCGATGCTCTTGCCCCGCAGCCGCTGGACCTCCTCACCGGCCTGCTTCGCCGCCTTGAGCTCGGCGGCCAGCTCGATCAGGCCGCGGAACTCCTCGGCGGTGAAGTCCAGCTCCTTGAGGAAATGGCGGCCTGCGAGATGTATCGCCATGGGGGCTGCTCCTGGGTCGCGACTGCGGTGACCGTGGAAGTGTATACGACGCTCTGCATTGCTATACAGGGGCTGTTCGGGGGCCGCGAGAGGGCTGTGCGGGGGCCCCGAGGTGGCTAGACGGCGTCACGTTCGACCGGACAGCTCATGCAACGGGGTCCTCCCCGGCCCCGTCCCAGCTCGCTGCCTGGGATCTCTATCACCTCGATGCCCTGCTTGCGCAGATGCGTGTTGGTGGTGACATTGCGCTCGTACGCGACGACGACGCCCGGCTCGACCGCAAGGACGTTGCAGCCGTCGTCCCACTGCTCGCGCTCCGCGGAGTGCACGTCCTGGGTCGCGGTCAGCACCCGGATCTCCTTCAGGCCGAGCGCGGCGGCGATCGCGCTGTGCATCTGCTCCGGCGGATGGTCGCTCACCTTCAGCGCCTGCGAGCCCTCGGCCGGTTCGATGGTGTACGAGCGGAGCATGCCGAGCCCCGCGTACTGGGTGAAGATGTCCCGGTCGACCATCGTCATCACCGTGTCGAGATGCATGAAGGCCCGCCGCTTGGGCATGTCCAGCGCCACGATGGTGCGCGCCGATCCGGCCGCGAACATCCCGCGGGCCAGCATCTCCACGGCCTGCGGAGTGGTGCGCTCGCTCATCCCGATCAGCACGGCGCCATTGCCGATGACCAGCACGTCGCCGCCCTCGATGGTGGACGGGTAGTCGTCCTGCCCCTCCGACCAGTGGTGGAAATCGCCCGCCAGCGGACCGGTGAACAGCGGATGGTGTTTGTAGATCGCCTCGAAGTGCACGGTCTCGCGCTGCCTGGCCGGCCAGCGCATCGCGTTGATCGAGACTCCGTCGTAGATCCAGGCGGAGGTGTCGCGGGTGAAGAGATGGTTGGGCAGCGGGCCGAGCAGGAAGTCATCCAGGTCCATCACATGGAAACGGACGGACGTCGGCTCGGGATGACCGGCGAGGAACTCCCGCTTGGTCATCCCGCCGACCAGCGCCTCGACCAGAGCGGCGGTGGGCAGCTCGTCGAACGCGGTCCGGAGGTGGTCGGCGGCGAGCGGACCGTACTCCTTCTCGTCGAAGACCCGGTCGAGGACGAGCTTTCTGGCCTCCGGAATCTCCAGCGACTCGCGCAGGAGATCACCGAAGAGATGCACCTCCACCCCGCGGTCGCGCAACACGTCCGCGAACCCGTCGTGCTCCGCGCGGGCGCGGCGCACCCACAGGAGATCGTCGAAGAGCAGCGCGTCCTTGTTGGTGGGGGTGAGACGCTTCAGCTCGAGATCGGGCCGGTGCAGTATGACCCGGCGCAGCCGCCCGGTCTCGGAGTCGACATGGAATCCCATGCCCCCATCCTCACCGCGCGGCGCGCCGTTCACCCGGCGAACGATCCACTTCTTTTCCAGGAGTCCCCGGCCGTGTGGCCGATCCTCTCTCAGCTGCGGCTCACAGCCGGGGGTCGACCGGCTCCGACTCCAGCGCGAGGACCGCGAAGACCGCCTCGTGCACCCGCCACAGCGGCTCACCCTCGGCAAGCCGGTCCAGCGCCTCGAGCCCCAGCGCGTACTCGCGCAGCGCCAGCGACCGCTTGTGGTTGAGGAAGCGGTTGCGCAGCCGCTCCAGGTTCTCCGGACGCGTGTACTCCGGGCCGTAGATGATCCGCAGGTACTCGCGGCCGCGGACCTTGATGCCCGGCTGCACCAGCCGGCCCTTGCCGTCGCGCGCCAGCGCCTGGAGCGGCTTGACGACCATGCCTTCGCCGCCCCTGCCGGTCATCTCCAGCCACCAGTCGGCCCCGGCCGCGACCGAGTCCTCGTCCGCGGTCTCGACGACCAGCCGCCGGGTGACCTGGAGGAGGCCGGTGGGGTCGTGCTCCACCAGCCGGTCCAGCCACGCCAGTTGCTCGTCGTGCGGTACGGCCGCCAGCGACCGGCCCTGCACGGCGAGGATCTGGAACGGCGCGAGACGCACTCCGTCCAGGCCCTGGGTCGTCCAGCAGTAGCGCCGGTACGCCTCGGTGAACGCCGCCGCGTCGGCGGCCCTTTCGCGCTGGACGGCGAGCAGTCCGTCGACCTCGACCCCGCGCGCGACGGCCGCCTCGAGCGCCGCCGTGGCACCCGGGAAGACCGCAGCGGACGCCGCGCCGACCGCCGCGTACTGCGAACGGAGCAGCCCGGACGCCTTGAGCGACCACGGCATCAGCTCGGCGTCCAGCAGCAGCCAGTCCGTGTCCAGTTCCTGCCAGAGATCCGCCGCGGTGACGGCCGTACGCAGCCGGTCCAGGATCTCCTCCGTCACGGCGGCGTCGTCGAAGAAGGGCCGTCCGGTACGGGTGTGCAGCGCTCCGGTCGGTCCGTCCACTCCGAACCGCTCACGTGCGGCCTCGGCGTCACGGCACACCAGGGCGACCGCGCGCGAGCCCATGTGCTTCTCCTCGCAGACGACCTTGGCGACGCCGTCCGCGCGGTACTGGGCGAACGCCTCGGCCGGGTGCTCCAGGAAGCCTTCCGCACGCGACGTCGCGGTCGGCGACATCGTCGGCGGCAGATAGGTGAGCAGCCGGGGGTCGATCGCGAACCGGCTCATGACCTCCAGCGCCGCGGCCGCGTTCTCCTCGCGCACGCCGATGCGCGCCATGTGCCGCGTCTCCACGACCCGCCGTCCCTGCACATCGGCCAGGTCCAGCGGCCGGCCTTCGCGGGCGCCGGGCGCCTCCGTGCTGAGCGGGCGGACAGGCTCGTACCAGACCTTCTCGGCCGGTACGTCGACCAGCTCGCGCTCGGGCCAGCGCAGCGCGGTCATCTTGCCGCCGAAGACGGCTCCGGTGTCCAGGCAGATGGTGTTGTTGATCCATGAGGTGTTGGGCACAGGTGTGTGGCCGTAGACCACAGCGGCCCGTCCCCGGTAGTCCTCCGCCCACGGGTAACGCACGGGCAGCCCGAACTCGTCGGTCTCGCCCGTGGTGTCCCCGTACAGCGCGTGCGAGCGCACCCGGCCGGATGTGCGGCCGTGGTACTTCTCGGGCAGCCCGGCGTGGCAGACCACCAGCTTGCCCTCGTCGAGGACGTAGTGGCTGACGAGTCCGTCGATGAACTCCCGCACCTGCTCGCGGAAGGCGTCGTCCTCCTTGTCCAGCTGCTCGATGGTCTCGGCGAGTCCATGGGTGTGCTGCACGTTCCGGCCCTTGAGGTAGCGGCCGAGCTTGTTCTCGTGGTTTCCGGGCACGCACAGGGCGGTGCCTGAGGCGACCATTGACATGACGCGGCGCAGTACGCCGGGGCTGTCCGGTCCCCGGTCGACCAGGTCACCGACGAACACGGCCGTACGGCCCTCGGGGTGTGCGCCGTCCACATAGCCGAGCTGGGCGAGCAGGGTCTCCAGCTCGGAACTGCAGCCATGGATGTCGCCGATGATGTCGAACGGCCCCGTCAGATGCGTGAGGTCGTTGTAGCGGCGCTCCAGGACGACTTCGGCGGCCTCGACCTCCTCCGCGCTGCGCAGGATGTGGACCTTGCGGAAGCCCTCGCGCTCGAGGCCGCGCAGCGAGCGGCGCAGTTCGCGCCGGTGGCGCTGGATGACATGGCGCGGCATCCCGGCCCGGTCCGGCCGCTCGGCATTGCGCTCCGCGCACACCTCTTCGGGCAGGTCGAGGACGATCGCGATCGGCAGCACGTCGTACTGGCGCGCCAACTGCACCAGCTGCTTCCGGCTCTCCGACTGCACACTCGTGGCGTCGACGACAGTGAGCCGGCCGGCCGCGAGCCGCTTGCCCGCGATGTAGTGCAGTACGTCGAAGGCGTCGCCGCTCGCGCTCTGGTCGTTCTCGTCGTCGGCGACGAGCCCGCGGCAGAAGTCGGAGGAGATGACCTCGGTCGGCTTGAAGTGCTTGCGGGCGAAGGTGGACTTGCCGGATCCGGTCGCGCCGATGAGGACGACGAGGGACAGGTCGGTCACCGGCAGCTTGCGGGCGTTGTTGCTGGTGCCGGCGGTGCTTGTCTCAGGACTGGTCATGCGGCCTTCGCCTCCTTCTCGGTCTCGGTGTTGCGGGTCTCGGGCTTGTGGGCCTCGGGCTTGTCGGTACCGCGCTTGGCCTTCCCGGGCTTGTCTGCTCCGGGCTTGTCGGTCCTGGTGAACACGGCCATCTGCGTCGGCGGACCGACCTCGGGGTCGTCGGGCCCGACGGCCACGAACTCCACGCCGTAGCCGTCCCGTTCGGCGACGGCCCCCGCCCAGCTGCGGAACTCCTCGCGCGTCCACTCGAAGCGGTGGTCGCCGTGACGCACATGTCCGGCGGGCAGCGTCTCCCAGCGCACGTTGTACTCGACGTTCGGCGTCGTCACGATCACCGTCTGTGGCCTGGCCGAGCCGAACACCGCGTACTCGAGTGCGGGCAGCCGCGGCAGGTCGAGATGCTCGATGACCTCGCTCAGCACGGCCGCGTCATAGCCGGTCAACCGCTTGTCGGTGTAGGTGAGCGAACCCTGCATCAGCTTGATCCGCTCCGCCTGCCGCTCGCCCATCCGGTCCAGCTTCAGCCGGCGTCCGGCGATGGCCAGCGCCCGTACGGACACGTCGACCCCGACGATCTCGGTGAAGCGCACGTCCTTGAGCAACGCCTGCACCAACTGGCCCTGCCCACAGCCCAGGTCGAGCACCCGGATCGCGCCGGCCGCGCGCAGCGCCGCCAGGATCGCGTCCCGCCGCTGCTCGGCGAGCGGCACCGGCTTCTCCTCGGTGTCGGTCGTCTCGTCCACGGCGTTGTCGACGTCCTCGATCACCAGGTCGTCGGCCTCGGCCAGCCGTACCAGCTCGAGCCGCTCCATCGCCTGCCGGGTCAGACCCCAGCGGCGGGACAGATAGCGGCTGGTGATCAGCTTCTGCTCCGGGTGCTCGGCCAGCCAGCCCTCGCCCGCCCGCAGCAGCTTGTCCACCTCGTCCGGCGCGACCCAGTAGTGCTTGGCGTCGTCGAGGACCGGCAGCAGGACGTACAGCTGCCGCAGCGCGTCGGCGAGCCGCAGCTCTCCTTCCAGCACCAGCCGCACATAGCGCGAGTCGCCCCACTCCGGGAACTGCTCGTCCAGCGCCACCGGCTCCGCCTCGACCGTCGCCCAGCCGAGCGGCCCGAACAGCTTCTGGACCAGCTCGGCGCCGCCGCGGGCGGGCATCGCCGGAACCTCGATGCGCAGCGGCAGCGGGGCCTCGGCGCGCTCGGGCAGAGCGGCGCACACTCCGCGCAGGGCGCTCTTGAACACGGTGCTCAGCGCCACCGCCAACAGCGAGGACGCGGCATACGGCCGGTCGTTGACGTACTGCGCGAGCGCCGAATCGGGCGCGCCGCCGCGGCCCTTGCCCTTGCCTCGCCGCACCAGTGCCACCGGATCCACCTCCAGCAGCAGCGCGGCGGTGCACCGCTCGGCGGACGCTTCGGGGTAGAAGACATGCGCCGTGCCGTGCGAGGTGGAGAACGTCTGCGCCTTGTCGGGATGCTTGTGCAGCAGAAAACCGAGGTCGGTGGCGGGACGTCCGAGGTCGCCGGTCGTACTGATCGTCAAGAACACGCGTCCGAGTATGGTCGCATTCACCCGCTCCGACCAGGGAATTCCTGCCGACCGCCGCCGGCAAGGGCCGCGAGCTCCGCGATCCGGTCCGGGCCCACCCGGCAGCAGCCGCCGACCAGCCGGGCACCCGAGGCCAGCCAGTCGCCGACCCTGGCCGGGTCATACGTGGCCCCGCCCAGCCATCTCCTCCCTTCCGAGTCCCACCGCTCTCCGCTGTTCGGATAGACCACCACCGGCTTTCCGGTCACCGCGGCGGCGAGCTCCACCGCGCGGTCCGCGTCCGCCGGCTCGCAGCAGTTCACCCCGACGGCGATCACCTGGTCACTGCCCACGGCCGGCTCGAAGGCGGCGGCCAGCTCCTGACCGGCCCGGGTGCGCTCGCCGGCGATGCTGTACGAGAGCCACACCGGAACCCCGCATCCGTCGACCGCGCGCAGCAACGCCTCCGCCTCGTCCATGTCCGGCACCGTCTCCAGCGCCAGCACATCGGGGCCCGCCGCCGCCAGAGCCTCGACCCTGGGCCGGTGGAAACGCTCCAGCTCCCGCACCGACAGCCCGTACCGGCCCCGGTACTCACTGCCGTCCGCGAGCATCGCGCCGTACGGCCCCACCGAGGCCGCCACCCACACCTCGCTCGCCGTCATCTCGCCTGCTGCGCGCGCCAGTTCAACGCTGCGCGCGAGCAGCCTCGCGGCCTCTTCCTGTCCGACTCCTCTCCGCGCGAACCCCTCGAATGTGGCCTGGTAACTGGAGGTGATGAGCACCTGCGCGCCCGCCCGTACATAGGCCGCGTGCGCTGCCTCGATCTGCCGCGGATCGTCGGCGAGCAGGCGCGCCGACCACAGCTCGTCGGACAGGTCGCAGCCCTGCGCCTCCAGCTGGTTGGAGAGCCCGCCGTCGAGGACGACGAGCCCTTCGGCGAGAGCGGCGGCGAGCGTACGGGCGGGCTGCACGGGGATCAGCTCAGCTGGGACTGGACCTGGGAGGAGATCAGTTCCAGATGGTCGAGGTCGTCCAGGTCCAGGAGCTGGAGATAGATCCGGGACGCCCCGGCGGCGCCGTATCGGCCGATCTTGTCGACCACTTCGTCGGGCGAGCCGGCCAGCCCGTTCGCCTTCAGCTCGTCCACATCCCGTCCGATGGCGGCGGCGCGGCGCGCCACCTCCATGTCGTCCTTGCCCACGCACACGACCAGCGCATTCGAGTACACGAGGTCGTCCGCACCGCGCCCGGCGGCCTTCGCGGCGTCCCGGACCCGACCGAACTGCCGCTCAGTGTCCTCGACAGAGGCGAACGGAATGTTGAACTCGTCGGCATACTGCGCGGCGAGCCGCGGCGTGCGGGTCGCGCCGTGTCCGCCGATCAGCACCGGCACCTTTCCCCGGGCGGGCTTCGGCAGCGCCGGCGAGTCGGACAGCTCGTAGTACGCGCCGTCGAAGGAGAACGTCTTGCCGGGCTCGGTGGACCACAGCCCGGTGACGATCGCCAGTTGCTCCTCCAGCCGCGCGAACTTCTCCTTGGGGAACGGGATGCCGTACGCCTTGTGCTCCTGCTCGAACCATCCGGCGCCAAGCCCCAGCTCGATCCTGCCGCCCGACATCTGGTCGACCTGTGCGACCTGGATGGCGAGCACGCCCGGCAGCCGGAAGGTGCCGGCGGTCATCAGCGTGCCGAGACGGATACGCCGGGTCTCGCGCGCAAGACCGGCCAGTGTGATCCAGGCGTCGGTCGGCCCGGGCAGCCCGTCGGCGCTGCCCATGGCCAGATAGTGGTCGGAACGGAAAAAGGCGTCGAAGCCCAGGTCCTCGGTGGCCTTGGCAACGGTCAGCAGGGTGTCGTAGCTCGCCCCTTGCTGGGGCTCGGTGAAGATTCGAAGATCCATGATTCCATCCTGCACCTTCGAACGGCCGTCAACCCGCGACCGTGCCCACCGTGCCCCGTGCGTGGGCGCCGATCACGATGAACCCGCCGCCGAGTCCACCGTGTCGACCGCATCAGCCACGTCCGGCACCCTCTTGCCGCCCGCCGATCCGGCCGGCGTCGGGACAGGACCAGCCCTTTCCCGGATCGCGGTGGGAGGTTCGGCCTTTCCCCTGATCGCGGTGGGAGGTTCGGCCCTTTCCCGGATCGCTTCCTGAGGTAAAGCTCTCTCCCGGAGAGCCGCCGGAGGACCGGCCCTCTCGCGGAAGGCATCAGGAGGCCGGTCCGCCTCCCGCGCCGCGAGCCGGCGCAGCATGCCGCGCACCCTGTCGTTCGACTCGTCGGCCGCGTCTATCGCCTCGATGCACTGCCAGTACAAACCCTCCTCATCCGTGGCACACGCCACTCCGACCAGCGCGATGCCCACATCGCCCAGCAGCACGCCGAGCGCGGTCAACGTCACGCGCGCGTCCGCCACTTCGGACAGCTGCGCGGCTCTGACGCCGCAGCTGCGCACCGCGGGATGATCCAGCGCTCCGTTCCCTCGTCCGCCGATCTCGCTGAGCCCTCGTGCCTCGCCTCTCAGCTCCGGCGGTCCGTGTGCCGCAAGGCGACTTCCGATCGCCTGCGCGAGGGCCTGGGCCTGCCAGGCCTCCGCCACGATGTCCGGTACTTCCTGGCTCTGCGCCAAGGCGTGCCGGCTGATGCTGATGAGTCGCTCCGCTTCCATGTACGCCGCCCCCGTTCGTACGACTACTGCCCACTCAGTTCATTACCCAGAGTGAATGCGCTTGAGCCCGAACGCCAGAGGAATTCGGAAATCTGTGGACAGCAAGGCCGTTGTGGATAACTTGATGACTCCATAGAGTGACGATGCCACGATGAGCGACGTACCGGACCCACTGATTCCGGCCAACAACCGTTGCACCCGCGGTCACTTCGGCGGAAAACGGATCTCGTTCCGGTCGATCTTGTCGGAGAGGGCCGCCAGCGCGTCGATCCCGAGCACCTCGCAGAACTGCAGCAGATACGCCAGCACGTCCGCGACCTCGTCCCGCACCCGGTGGGCGGACCCTTCCTCCTCCATCACCCGCGCCGACTGCTCCGGCGTCAACCACTGGAAGATCTCCACCAGTTCGGACGCCTCGACGCTCAGCGCCACCGCCAGATTCTTGGGTGTGTGGTACGGCTCCCAGTCGCGCTCGGCCGCAAATTCGGCCAGTCTGCGCTGCAGGCCCGCCACATCCAGTCCGTCTTGTCTCGTCACGGCACCAGATCTACCACCGTCACGCCGTCCAGCCCGCGCGCGAACGAGGCGTCGGCGACCGCCCCGACCAGCCGGACATGGCCGCGCGCGGACATCTCGGCGGCCAGCGACACCAGTTCGCGGGCCTGCCGCGGGTCGAGACAGCGGTCGAAGCCGTCCGCGAGGACGGTCAGCGACTGATACGCCGCCGGAACCTCGGCCACCTGTTCCATGGCGAGCACGCCGGGCCCGGTCAGCAGCACCAGCGCGAGCGCCAGATACCTCAACTCGCCCTCGCCGAGCCGCCCCACGGGAGTCGCGCCGCGCCTGCCGCCGCGGGCCAGCAGCGCCCGTACAGTTCCGTCGGCCAGCTCTTCGACCGCCAGGTCCGCCACCTCCCCCGCACACCCCACCCGCGCCGCCGCGGCCAGCCGGGCATGCCGCTTGGCGCACTGGCTCCGGGTGCGGTGCAGCACCTCGGCGAGGTTGCCGCAGCTCCTGTGCAGCCGCCCCTCCCCCGTGGCCACCGGCTTGCGCATCACCTGCGGCTGGGGATCGCAGGCGAACACCGACCGCAGTGCCACCACGACCTGCTCGGCTGCGGCGAGAACCAGTAACTGGCCCTCCGTCTTGCCCGCCACGCGCAGCGGCAGCAGCGCCGTACCGAGCAGATCGTCCGGAAGCGGTGCGCGCGTCACCGGCACGGAGCCGGCGGTGTGCCAGGCGGCCTGCACCGAGGACCGTCCCGGATCGCGCAGCGCGGTGCTCAGCAGCGTCTGCCCGGCACAGGTCAACCGTTCGCCGACGATGCGCAGTTCGGGCTCGGCCTGCACGGCGAGATCGAGCCGTACGGGACCGACCGGGCCGCCGACCGTGCAGCCGATGCGGAATCCGCGCCGACCCTGTCCGTCGGCCGCCGCCCACTCCGGCACGCAGCCGGCGGGATCAGGGAAGGCGGTCGCGAGATCGTCGCCGGCGCCCAGCCGCGCCAGCGCTTCGTACGCCTGCAGGACGCTCGACTTGCCGCTGCCGCTCGTACCCGCGAAGAGCGTCAGCGGGCCGACCGGAAAGGCCGCTCCCCGGTGCGTCCTGAAGGCGGAGAGCCGTAGTTCTGTGACCGCGGGTCGCGCTCCGTCAATTGCGTTGACCAGGGCATTCGCGCCGTCGAACGGTGTGTTCACGGCTTTGAGCAAGGTGTGTGCTTCCATGATCCGGACCGTATGCAGCGCGCGACACGCCGAACCGTTCCGTCTCGATGACCTTCCTACGAATGAGGGACGGCGGCCGCCGCGATGCCCTCCACCTCCGTACCCTCAGGGGCGAGCAGGAAGACATTGCGGTCGACCCGGTGCATGGCACTGCCGAGTCCGAAGACGACACCGCTGCTGAAGTCCAGGATGCGCTTGGCAACATCGGTGTCGGCGCCGGTGAGGTCGAGCAGCACCGGAATCCGGGCGATGAGATACTCGGCGACCTCGCGCGCGTCGGCGAAGACCTGCACCCTCAGCACGACGAAGCGACGCTGCTCCACGGCCGCGTAGTCCTGCGGAACGGTGCGGTGGTCGACCCGCGACGGCCACTCGTTACGGCTGCGCAGCGGGACGACCTGAGCCAGGCCCTCCCACTGCTCGTCGGTGACGTCGTACCTCTCGTACCTACTCATGCGCCCCATCCTCGCGCCCCTCACCCGTTCGGCCCAACAGCGACACGGGTGAGTCGGCCGGGGATCGGCGCGGGATTGCGGCCGCCCGCCGCTCAGCCCTCGGCGGGTGCGGGGACGAGACCGTCGGCGACCAGCCCGGCGAAGACCGCGTCCCGCATCGCCTCCACCGCCGACAGCGGGCGGACCATCACGGTGAACTCCTTGATCAGGCCGGCCTCGTCGAACTGCAGCAGGTCGATGCCGTGGATCTCCTTGCCGTTCACGTTGGCCCGGAAGGCGAGGATCTCCGACGGCGCCTCCTTGCCGTCCGTGCTGGTCTCGGCCGTGCCGTCGAGGTGTCCGACGTAGCGGAAGTCCTCGAAGGTGCGCAGCAGGACGCGCAGCAGGCCCAGCATCATGGGCCTGCCCTCGAACGGGCTGAACTTCACCGGGCTGTAGAAGCGCACGTCCTCGGTGAACAGATCCTCCAGAGCGGCAAGATCGCGTCCCTCCACGGCGGCGCGGAAGCGCTGCGCGTTCTCCATGTCTCCTCCTGTGCTTCTCGACAACCAAAGATCCGTACTCAGGATCCGTACTCAAGATAGTGACTGATCACTATCTTTGGTAGAGCCCTGGGTGGTTGACTTGGAGCGCGCTCCAAGATCCAGACTCCTCCGAGACGGCCGCGTGAATCCACGGCCGCAGGACATGAGGGGAGTCCGCATGAAGTACCGCATGATCGGCCAGGACCCGAAGACCCGCCGCGAGGTGAGCGTGCTGAGCCTCGGCGCCATGCTGTTCGGCACGGCGACCGACGAGGCGACGTCCTTCGCGATCCTCGACCGCTATGTCGAGGCCGGCGGCACCTTCATCGACACGTCCAACAACTACGCGTTCTGGTTCAACGGCAGCCAGGGCGGCGAGAGCGAGCGGCTCCTCGGCCGCTGGCGGCGCAGCCGCGGTGTCACGGACGAGGTCGTTATCGCCACCAAGCTCGGCGGACGGCCGAACCGGCCGAGCAGTGATTTCTCGCTCGACATCGAGGGCCTCTCGGCGAAGGTGATCCGGGAGTCCGCGGAGCGCAGCCGCGATCATCTCGGCGTCGAGAAGCTGGATCTGCTGTACGCGCACGTTCAGGACAGGAGCGTGCCGATGGAGGAGACGGTCGAGGCGTTCGCCGGTCTTGTCGCCGACGGCACGGTCGGGCTGCTCGGAGTGAGCAACCACTGGGCCTGGCAGGTCGAGCGGGCGCGGAGCCTGGCCAAGGCCGCGGGACTTCCCGGCTACGAGGTGTTGCAGTACCACCACAGCTATCTGCGGCGGCGCACCGACATGCCGAGCCGGCGTTCGCCGGACGGCCAGGAAGGTGTGGTGAGCGGCGAGCTGCTCAGCTATCTGCGGGCGGAGCCGGAACTCGCGCTGGTCACCTATTCGCCGCTGCTTGCCGGTGGATACGTACGCGAGGACAAGCCCCTGGGCAGCGATTTCGACCACTCCGGCACGCCGGTCCGCAGGGCCGCACTGCGCGAGGTGGCCCAGCAGACGGGTGCGACCGTCAATCAGGTGGTGCTCGCCTGGCTGATCGGAGGCGACATCCCGATGATTCCGCTGGTGGGCGCGTCGTCGGTGGCTCAGCTCGACGAGAGTCTGGCGGCGGTGGACCTGGAGCTCACGGCCGATCAGCGGGCCCGGCTGGACGCCGCGCACTGACCCGGAGCGCGGGTCGCGGGAACCAGAGCCGCCTCGTATCCGACTACTGCCGCGCGGGAGGGCACGCAGTTCGCCCCCTCCCGTACGGCAACGGACGGACGAGGGGCGTGTGATGGGCGGGCTCGATGTACAACTGCGCGGCGTCGCCTGCCGCCATGGGCGGGTCGACGCCGTCGCCGACGTGGACCTTCAGATCGGGGCCGGCGAGCACGTCGCACTGACCGGAACCAATGGCTCCGGCAAGACCACGCTGGTCCGCGCCGTCCTCGGGCTGCACCGCCGGACGACCGGCACGATTTTGGTCGGCGGCCGCGACACCCGGTCGGCCACCGACTGGGCCTGGCGACGACGGGCCTGCGCATGGATCCCGCAGAAGCCCGCGGCCGGCCGCTTCCCGCTCCTCGGCCGGGAGTTGCTGGCCAGCAGCGCCGCACCCGCCGCGGCCGGTGAAGCCGCGGAGCGCCTCGGCGTCGGAGCGCTGACGGCACGGCCGCTGCACACCCTCTCCGGCGGTCAGCTGCAACGCATGTATCTCGCCCGGGCCGTGGGCTGTGTCGCGGCCGGGGCCGAGGTGCTGCTCGCCGACGAACCCACCGCCGCCCTCGACTTCTCGGGCCAGGAGGAGGCGGCGGACGTACTGCTCTCGCTGCCGGTCACGCTGGTCGTCGTGACGCACGACCGGGCACTGGCCGACCGCTGCGACCGGGTCATGGAGATGGCCGCCGGCCGGCTGCGGGAGGTCAAGTGACGGGTCACATGACCTCGCTGACGACCCTGGCCACCGCCGACGTCGGCGAACTGCTCCAGCTGCTGCCCGTGCAGCGAGCCGGGCTCGCGCTGCTACTGGCCGCGATCGGCCTGCCGGTGATCGGCGTGGTGATCGTCGGCCTCGACATCATGCCGGTGCGCTTCGCGATGATGCATGTCGCGCTGCTCGGCATCGCGATCGGCCTGCTGACCGGCCTCGACCCGATGGTCTGCGCGCTGGTGGCCTGTGCCCTGGCCGGTGCGGGCGTCGCACCGCTCGCCCGCACGCCGGACGGTCTGTCCGGCGCGATGGGCCTGCTGATGAGCATGGCCATCGCGGCGGCGCTCCTCACGCTCGCCGTCTCCGGCGTCAACGCCTCCGGTGCGTTCGCCCTGTTGTGGGGCTCGATCCTGTCGGTGGAGGCGGCCGACCTCACCGTGCTCGCGATGCTCGCCGTCGTCGTACCGGCTCTGTTCTGGTGGCGTCGGCGCGATGTGGCGCTGCTGCTGTACGACCGCGAACTCGCGCAGGTCTCCGGCGTGCCCGTGCGCGGACTGACGCTGGTGCTGCTGGTACTCGTCGCGGTCTCCGTCGCCGGAGCGATCAAGCTCACCGGCGCACTGCTGGTCGACGCGCTGACTCTGCTGCCCGCGCTGGCCGCGCGGCGGCTGGGGCGTTCGCTCGGGTCGATCACGCTGTGGGCGGTCGCCATCGGCGTCGTCGTCAATCTGACGGGGTTCCTCACGGCTCTCTGGCTGGACTGGCCGCCCGGCCCGGTCCTCGTCCTGACGGCGGGGGCGGTCGTCCTCGCCGTCCATCTCATACCCGAACGGAGAATCAGCTCATGGCACGCACCCGCGGCCGCATCGGTTCCGTCCTCTCTCTCCTCGCACTGAGCACCGCGCTCACGCTGACCGCCGGCTGCGGCAGCGACACCGGCTCCAAGGACGCGGGCGGCGAGGGCAGCGGCAAGGACAAGCCCGTCGTCGTGGTCACCACCACCTGGGAGGGAGCCTTCGCCAAGGCCGCGGGCGCGGAGGACATCAAGGTCATCGTGCCCCAGTCGGTGCACCACGCGCCCGACTACGACCCCAAGCCCTCGGACCTCGCGGCGGTCGCGAAGGCCGACTTCGTGCTGTACGCGCCGTTCGAGCCGTACGCCGAGAAGATCAAGGAGGCCGCGGGCTCCAAGGCCGAGCTGGTCGAGGTGAACCTCGACAACGACGCCGAGAAGGTGTCGGGTGAAGTGGCGCGGCTCGGCAAGCTGTTCGGCACGGAGGATGCCGCGGCGACGTGGCAGAAGTCCTTCGACACCCAGTACGCAGGCCTCTCCAAGGACCTGAGGGCCGCGTGGCCCGGCGGCAGGAGCCCGGCCGTCGTCACCCAGGTGTTCACCGCCTGGTCCGCGAAGATGGCGGGCGCGACGACGCTCGGCACGTACGGGCCGGAGGCGGTGACTCCGGCGCAGCTGGCGGAGCTGTCCAAGAAGAAGCCCGCGTACGTGCTGGACAACGCGCACATGTCGACGGGGAAGGTGCTGCCGGACTCGGGCGCGAAGCAGGTGCAGGTCGTCAACTACCCGGGTGAGGACCTGGATCTGGTGGCCGTGTACCGCGGTGCGGCGACGGAGCTGAAGAAGGCGATGGCTTCGTAACCCGGGGCGCGGCCCCGGACCCCGCGCCGCAGACGCCACGCGGGCATGCGCTCCCGCCCGACCGGCGCGGAGTTCCGCCGGCCGGGCGGGAACCCCGCCCGGCGGGCGGTCAAGCCGTGTCAGCTCGCCTCCGGCATCGGAATGTCGCCGTCCGTCGCGGACGGACCCGCCGTCAGGCGCTCCCGCAGCGCCGCCCGGTCCGGCTTGCCCGCCGGGGTCAGCGGGAGTTCGTCCACCAGCAGCAGGCGTTCCGGGTGCTTGCGGCGTTCCAGGCCGCGGGCCGTCAGATGGGCGCAGAGCGAGTCGAGCGTCAGGCCGTCCGTGGTGCGGGCCACCACGCAGGCCGCGAGCCGCTCCCCCATCAGCTCGTCCGGGACGCCGACGCACACCACGTCGCGTACGAGCGGATGCGCCGTCAGTTCCCGCTCCACCTCCGCCGGGCTGATGTTGGAACCACCGCGGATCACGACGTCCTTGAGCCGGCCGACGACATGCAGGACGCCGTCCTCGTCGAGGAAGCCGAGATCGCCGGTGCGCACCCAGCCGTCGGCCGTGCGGTAGCGGGCGTCCAGCTCGGGAGCGCCGACGTAGCACAGCGGGGTCATCGGGCCGCGCGCGGTGATCTCGCCGAGCCGTCCGTCCGGCAGCGGCTGCTCTGTCTCGGCGTCGGTGATGCGTATCTCGGCGACCCGGGGATCGGGAACGCCGGCAACCACGCCGGACCCGTCCGTCCGCGGGGTCTGATGCCCCAGTCCCGTATGGCAGTTGACGCCGTCGGCCGAGCCGTACAGGTTGACGACCGGGCAGCCGAAGGCGTCCGCGGCGTCGGCCGCCGTGGTTTCGTCGAGCGGGGCGCCGCCGAGGACGAGAGCGGTCGGCGCCGGCAGTTTGTCGTCAGTGCCTTCGAGCCGGTCGAGCATCATGCGCACCATGGTCGGCACACCCAGGATGTGCGTCGGCTCGTGCTCACGTATCGCCGCCAGCGCCGCCTCCGGGGTGAAGTGGTCGAGCAGGATCAGCGTCCCGCCGTGCCGGGCCAGCGTGACCGAGGTGCCGTTGGAGCCGAACGCCGTGGTGAGCGGCACCAGGAAGAGACAGCGCGGCGGTGTCTTGTCGGGCATCAGGGAGGCGAGGAAGTTCCCGCGTCCGCCGGCGAGCGCGTTGTGGGAGTACGCGACCATCTTCGGCTCCGCCTCGGAGCCGGAGGAGACCAGAATGCGGGCCGCGTTCTCCGGGTCCGGCCGTGCGGCGACGAAGCCGCTCGCGTCGGAGCGCAGCAGGTCCGAGAGCGGTACCGTCCCGTCCGGCGCTGTGCCGGGCCCGGCGGCGATCACATGGCGCAGCGCGGGCAGGGCAGTTGACAGGACCTTCAGGCCGGCCGCGTGGTGGCTGCCGCGGTGCTCGACGGGCGCGATGACGGCCACCGCGTCCGCGCGCCGCAGCAGGCACTCGGCCTCCAGGCTGCCCCGGCCGACCGGGAACGGCAGCGCCACCGCGCCGATCGCCGCCAGTGCGAGATCCGCGATGACGGCATTGCGCCCGTTGGGCAGTTGGACACCGACCACGTCGCCCTCGGCGATGCCCAGGGATCTGAGGCCGGTGGCCAGACATCGGACCTTGCGGTCCAGCGCGGTGTAACAGAGTTTTCCCTTGGCGTCGATCACGGCCGTACGGTGCAGATCCGCGATCTGGCGGGCCCGGAACAGGCTGTAGAGGTCGAGGTCGGGGCAGGTTCCGTCGATCACCCAGGATCGGCGGAGTTCGGCGGGCAGCAGATCGTGCAGGGCGACGGTCACGCGAAGCTCCAGGGGTCGGGGACTGCGGGGGCGCCGTGCGCGTCGCGGCTGATCGAGCCGGCGAAGCGCGGGTCGTGGTGCAGGTCGGCAAGGTCTGTGGTGACCGCGGTCGCGGTCAGTCCATGGGTGCGCAGCTGCGCGAGGGCCTGGCCGGTGGAGAGTTCGCGCAGGTCGTACGCGGCGGCAGCGGCGGCGCACGCGTCGGCGGGAGCCACCCAGCCGTCGGCCGTACGCAGCGGCCGGCGGAACCCGGCGGGCCGTCTGGCCTCCTCGCCGCGGGCCGCTCGGCGCAGCGCCGGGCCGGTGAGGACGTCGGCGGCGCCGAGCAGCGAGGAGTCCACGCGTACGCCCCGGCCGGTGCGTTCACGCAGCAGCAGGCCCGCGAGCACGGCCTCGGCACCGAGCAGTCCGCCGAGCACGTCGAGCAGCGTCATCAGCGACGGCGCCGGGGCCTCGTCCGCGGGCCGTACGGCCTCGCCCACCGCGGTGCGGGCCTGGACCATGAAATCCGTGCCCATCGGTGCGTCCGCGAGCCGTCCGGCCCAGCCGCTGGTGTACGCGTAGACGAGCGCCGGGTTGGCCGCGGTGAGGTCGTCGCAGTCGAGGCCGAGTTCGGCCGCCTTGCCCGGTGCCCAGTTGTGCAGGAAGACATCGGCCTGCGCCGCCAGTTCGCGCAGCCGGCGCCGGCCCGACTCGGCCTTGATGTCCACCTCGACGGCCTGCTTGCCGCGGTTGAGCGCGAGCCAGCGGGCGGAGACGCCGGAACAGGCGGGCGGCATGCCGCGCAGCGGGTCGCCGCCCGGCGGTTCGATGCGGATCACATCGGCGCCGAGGATGCGCAGCAGATGTGCGGTGAGCGGGGCCTGGATGCGGCGTCCCGCTTCCAGCACGGTCAGCCCGCTCAGCGGTCGTGCGGCCGTGATGCCCGCAGAGCTGTGTCCAGAGCCGTGCGGTGTCAGGGTCCAGGGCGCGGCGCCGTCGTGTTCGGCGGCGCGCTCGGCGAGCGTGCGCAGCGCGCACACCTCGGCCCCGGAGACGGACGCCGCCTGATGGATGCGCTGCCAGCCGCTGTCGCGCGTGGTCCTGTGGAGCGCTGCGGGGAAGGGTGCGCAGGCGGTGGCGTAGCGGAACTGGAAGGGCCGCCAGCCGGCCCGTATCGCATCGGCCGGAGCGTCCAGGGCCCGCCAGAACGCGGCCCAGGCACCGGGGTCGAGGGTCTCCAGCTCGAAGAGCCTGCCGTCGGCCGCGGTGAACGGCGGTCCGCCGGCGTCCAGTTCGGCCGCCTCGCCCTCGTCGGCTCCGGTCGCCGCGAAGTACTGCGAGACGGCCAGCAGCCCGGCCCGGTCGGCGCCTGTGGTGACTGGTGCCGGGGCCGCGCCGCGTGCCTGGGCGAGCAGTCCGGCCAGCAGCCCCTGCACGGTGAGGACTGCGGCGGCGGTGGCCGCGTAGTCGGCGGCGAGGCCGCGCGGGCTTCCGTCGCGGCGGCCGTGGACCGCCATGATGCCGGTGGCGGCCTGCGCCGTCGCCTCGTCGACGATCTCGCTCGCGGGCGATGACCAGGCCGTGTGCGCCTCGGCCGGCTGGAAGTCTGCGCCGGTCACGACGGTCCGACCGAGCGCGGTGGCTCCCGCGCCGGACGCGTCCGTACGTGCGCCGAGCAGCCGCAGATGCTCGGCGACGACGCCGGTGAGCTCGGGCGGTCCCGAGGTGTCGAAGCGCAGTGTGCCGAGCGGCCGGTCCGTCTGCGTGGTTGCTGGTGACGCCATGCCTCTCCTCTCCTGACGCGGCCGGGGCCGTCGCCGGGGTTGTCCGGTACGCGGGAACCCGGGAGCGGTGGCAGCCGACCAGTTCCACGGACAGACAGTCGGACTGTCGTTCCCATGGGTTCCCGGCGGAGTGGAGGAGAGCGGTGTCGAGTCGAGGCACGGCGGTACGCGGCGGCCCTGAAGGCCGGTCCGGTTCGGCGGAGTTGCGGGACCGGGTGGCGGACTTCGTACGCGGCCGGGTGATGCCGTACGAGCCGGTGCTGGACGCCGGCGGACCGGCCGCGGCGGCCACGCTGCGGAAGTTGCGCGGCGAGGCGAAGGAGCACGGGCTGTGGGCGCTGCCGCTGCCCGCCGAACTGGGCGGCCAGGGCCTGGCCCTGAGCGAGTACGCGGCACTCGCCGAGGCCGAGGGCGCCAGCGATCACGGGCCCGCCGCGCTCGGCTCGGCGCCGCTGCTGGACGTAACGATGCTGCGGCGGCACGGCGGGGCCACGGTTCGCGACCTGTATCTGAAGCGGCTGGTGGCCGGTGAGATCCGCACCTGCTACGCCATGACCGAGCCGGACGTCCCCGGCACCGATCCGTTGCTGACCGGGACCCGCGCCGAACAGCAGGCGGACGGCAGCTGGATCGTCACCGGCTGCAAGTGGTTCACCTCGAACGCGGGCGACGCCGACCTGGTCACCGTGCTCGCGCGCACCGACGGGGCACCGTCCGACCGCGAAGGCCTGAGCCTGCTGCTGGTGCCGACCGACTCCGCGGGCTTCCGCGTCGTGCGCGAACTGCCGGTGCTCGGCGCCGGCGGCCAGTGGGAGATCGAGCTCGACCGGGTCGCCGTGCCCGCCGGCCATCTGATCGGCGGGCGCGGCGACGCGCTCGCCGTCGCCGGGGAGCGGCTCCAGCTGGGCAGGACGCTGCGCTGTCTGCGCTGGCTCGGCCAGGCCCAGCGCGCCTTTGACCTCATGTGCGAACGGGCCGTCTCACGCACCGGCTCCGGCGGCCCGCTCTCCCGCCACCAGCTAGTCCAGCTGCATGTCTTCGACGCGCTGCTCGCGCTGCGGACCACCCGCCCGCTGGTCCACGAGGCCATGGCGCTGATCGCCGCCGGCGGCGACGCGCACACGGAGGTCGGTCTTGCGAAGGTCGCCGCGGCACGCATGCTCCAGCAGGTCACGGACGCCGCGATCCAGGTGCACGGGGCCGCCGGGCTGGGACCTGACACACCGCTGCCCGCGCTCTTCCGCACGGGCCGCGCGGCCCGGATCCTCGACGGTCCCGACGAGCTGCACATCACGTCGGTGGCGAGACGGGTGCTGCGCGGCTACCGGTGAACCGGGTCACGCTTGCAAAACGGACCGGCAGTCCATATCTTTAAACGGACTCGTGGTCCACATTGCTCAGAGACGGAGCCTACGATGACCGGAACGATGACACCGGCGGATCTGTACCGCCACGGACTGCAGCTGCTGCTGGACTATGACATCAAGGGCTGGGTGGCCCTGTCCGACGAGGACGTGGTCGTCGAGTTCCCCTTCGCGCCGGACGGCTTTCCGAAGCGGTTGGCAGGCCGGGCCGCTCTCGGTGAGTACATGCGCGACTATCCCGACCACATCGACATCCACGCCTTCCCCGACCTGGAGATCCACGAGACGACGAACCCGGACACGATCGTCGCGGAGATGCGTGCCGTCGGCCTGTTCGTCGCCAGCGGTGAGCCGTACGAGATGCGGTACATCGTGGTGATGACGGCCAGGAACGGCCGCATCACGAACTGGCGCGACTACTGGAACCCGCTCGGGATCCCGGCTTCCATGGACGACGCAAAGTCGTCGTCCGCCGCATCCCGAAGGGGCCTCAGATGACGACCGACATCAACACCGTCCTGGTCACCGGGGCCACGGGCAACACCGGCAGCCGAATCGTGCCCCGGCTCGCCGCGCTCGGGCACACCGTCAGGGCCGCGAGCCGCCGCGCCACCGAGCAGGACGGCGCGCAGGCCGTCCGCTTCGACTGGTACGACTCCGCCACGCACGCCCCGGCCCTGCTCGGATCGGACCGGCTCTATCTCGTGCCGCCGATCGGCGAGCCGGACCCGGCCGCCGTGATGGTCCCCTTCCTGAATCAGGCGCGTACGGCCGGTGTGCGCCGCGTGGTGCTCCTCAGCTCATCGGCGATCCCCGCCGGAGGTCCCGGTGTCGGGCAGGTGCATGAGGCCCTTCCCGGTCTGTTCGACGAGTGGGCGGTCCTGCAGCCGTCGTGGTTCATGCAGAACTTCACCGACAGCCATATGCACGCGGCCACCATCCGCGACGCGGACGTCATCATGACCGCGACCGACGAGGGCCGCGTCGGGTTCATCGACGCGGACGACATCGCCGCGGTCGCCGTGCACGCCCTCACCGGCGCGACCGCTCCCAACACCGGTCTGGTGCTCACCGGTCCGCAGGCGCTGAGCTACGCCGACATCGCCGCGACGGTCTCGCGGATCACCGGCAGGACCGTACGCCACGAGCCGCTCACGTACGAGGAAATGCGCGACCGCCTGGCGGCGGCCGGCATCCCGAAGGAGTTCGCCGAACTGCTGGCCGGACTCGACCGGGCCGTCGCCGAAGGCGCCGAGGACCGCGTCACCGGCACGGTCGCGGCGATCACGGGCCGACCACCGCGCAGCTTCCGCGCGTTCGCCGAGGAGCACCTCGGATGAAGCAACTGCTCTTCGAGGACGACGTCCAGTTCTGGTTCGAGACGCTGCGGCTGTTCGGGCACGCGAGCTATGGCGGCTCGGACTTCGGCGAGATCGTGGCCACGGCGTCCCGTATCGCACCCGGCGACTACGACAGCTGGCACGACGCCTGGCTCGAGACGGCAGACCGGGTCTCGGCCGAGGCCGCGACAGCACACCCGGTCAGCGCGCGCGACGGCTTCCTCCGTGCGTCCACCTACTACAGGTCCGCCGAGCACTTCCTGCACGGCAACCCCGACGACGCGCGGCTGTACGAGCATCTGACCGGCCCGAAGACGCTGCTGACGTTCACGGAGCAGGAGGGAGCGGGCGCTCATTGCCATGCCGGTGCACAACGGCTGGCGCTGGCACGGATCTTCGACTGGCTGGACGACACGATCCAGCTCACTCGTCGCGGATGTCCACGAGACCGGTGAGCGCGGCCAGACCGAGGGCCAGGAAGAAGTCGCCCCAGATCAGTTCGTGCCGTACGGCGGTCCCGCGGCCCGCGTCGTAGCAGCCGTCCAGCAGCATTCCGGACGGACGGCCTTCGCCGTGCCCGCTCAGATGCACGCTGATCAGACGGTGCAGGATCGCTTCGCCCCGGTGCTGGTACTCGGCTGCCCAAGGCCCGGGACGGCGGGCGAGTTTCAGCAGGGCGACGGCCGTGATCGCGGCGGCGGAGGTGTCGAGAGGCCCGTCCGGGACCGCCTCGTCGGCGGGCGGAACCAGACTCGCCAGATGCCCGGTGGCCGCCAACTGGCGCCCCGCGGACTCCAGTCGACGCCGCTCCTCCCACCGGCAGGGGCCCGGGGAGTGCAGTGCGTCGGCGACCGCCAGCAGCAGCCACGCCCGTCCCCTGCTCCAGCCGGACGGCGGCTCGTCGCACGGACGCCAGCCGGCGGTCTCGCCTGCCGCCTCTGCCGCGTCTGCCGCGTCATAACGCCAGGCCGGGATCAGTCGGCCGTCGCCGAGGCAGAGGTCGAGATGGCGGTGCAGATGCGAGTGGGCCGCCGCAGCTCCTTCGGGTCCCGCGGTGGCGAGCAGCGGGACCATCCCGGGCACCGCGTCCGCGCGGGCGAGCAGGCGGGGTCCGCCGAGGGCCGATCCCCAGGGCACCAGGCCGAGTTCGGGGTCCAGGGCCGCCAGAGCGGCCTTGGCCGCGCGGACCCGCAGCTCGGAGGCCCCGGCGTCGCAGGACGCCAGAGCCGTGCCGTACCAGAAGATCAGACCGCGTGTGGCGGTGTCGGCCTCGGCCCAGTCGGCCAGCCTCGCCGTACAGGCCGAAGCCGCGGCCCGGTCGTCCGCGCTGCCGGTGTGCCGCGCGCGCAGCCAGAGCAGTCCGGCCCAGAATCCGCCGGTCCACGAACCGCGGCCGGTGGTCGTCCACCGGCCCGTGAGCGGATCGGCGAACAGCGGAAAACGGTCGCCGACCTCGGCCCGGGTGACGGCCACCCGCTCGAGTACGGCCGCCAGCGCGCGCTCGGTCCGGTCCGCGCCGCCCGTCACGCCGCCGCCGTACGCGTCCGCCGCCGCCGGTCCCGTACGCACCAGGCGAACCCGACGGCAGCCGCAGCCGCGAACTCCACGGCGACCAGCGTCCAGCCGAAGCCATACCGGTCCGCCTCCGCGAACAGGCCGAACAGCGGCGGCCCCACGGCGAAACCGGCGAAGAACCCTGCCGAGACGAGCGCGGAGTCCTGCCCGGCCCGTCCCGGTGCGGCGCGCTGCATCACCAGCACCATCGAGACCGCGTTGCCGGACACGGCGAACACGCCCACCGCCACGGCTCCCGCCCAGGCGAGCGGGTGCACGGCGAGCGCCACCGCAAGGAGAGCGGCAGCGCCGACCGCGCCCAACGCCAGTACACCCGGCAGCCATTCGGCCCTTCCTGGGACCGCGGCCCTGGACCAGCCGACCCGGCCGGCGATTCCGGTCACGCCGAGGACCGCCACCAGAGCGGCGGCGGCCGTGGGTCCCATGCCGAGCTTCTGCGCGCCGAACAGCGCGAGATAGGTGTTGACGGAGGCGATGCCGGAGCCCAGCAGCAGCGAGAAGACCGCCAGCCAGGCGATCGTGCCGCGAGGCAGCAGCGACGAGCGGAAGGCTCCCGTCGCCGTCTCCGACGCAGTCCTGGCCTTCGGCTTGGCCGTCGCCGGAGGGTCGGCAGGCAGTGCGCGCCGGGCCCAGAGCGCGACAACCACCGCCGAACAGGCGGCCGTCCACACCGCGCCGCGCCAGCCCACCCCCCCGGCGAGCGCCGCCAGCGGCAGCCCGGCCGCGAAAGCACCGAGCTGTACGCCCGACTGCTTCATGCCCGTCACCGAACCACGCCGGGCAGGCGGGACGACCGCCAGGATCGCCTTGTTGGTCGCCGGGTTGGCCAGCGCCTGCGGCAGACCGCCGAGCGCCACCGCCGTGAGGAGGACCGCGGCGCCGGGAGCCGCGCCGATCAGCCCGAGCGCGGCGGCGGACACGAGCAGCAACGTGACGAGCGCGCGACGCGGGCCGAACCGGTCCACGATCCGACCGCCGACGGGCGACAGCACGGCCGCGGTTCCGAAGCCGATCGTGGTCGTCAGCCCGAGCACGGTCGGCGAGATGCCCAACTCGTCGACCAGACGCGGGCCGAGAGCGCCGAGCAGAAACAGCTGGAGCATGGAGAACGCCATGGCGCTGGTGAGCAGCACGGTCAGCCGGCCGTCCGCCGCGGGACGCGCCTCGGTTGCCTGCTGCTCGGCCACCACCTGATGTCTCCGTTCCCGTGCGCCGCGTCGTGTGGATCACGTCAGCAGTCGGCTGAAAGCGCCTCGGAGTTCCCGATCCGCGATGTGGCCTGCGCCACTCATTGGCCGGGGTATGACCTCATCAGAACATTCCGGACCCAGCTGTGTCGGGCGCGAAGCGGATGCGAGGATGAGCCCGCCATGACTGGGAGCGGGTGCTGTCGCGCGTTACGGGCTGCGGTGTTCGCGGCCGCCTGTGTGCTGCTCGCAACCGCCGGCCACGCCTTCATGTCCGGTGCCACGGTGCCCTGGTGGGTCGTGACCGCCGCCTTCGCCCCGACCGCCGCGGCGGCGTGGCTGCTCGCACACCGCGAGCGCGGGCTGCTGATGGTCACGTCGGCGGCCGTCGCCGCTCAGGCGGCGATGCACTCGGGATTCTCATTCGCGCAGGCCGCGGTCGACCCGGCGGTCTCCGACGGTGCGTCATTCATGCGGCAGTGGGTGGGATACCTGCTGTGCGGTGCGACGGGATCCGCGTCACCGTCCGACGCCGGGCCCGCTGTTGCCGTCGTGCCTCCGGGACACCTCCACCACATGGACAGCGGCGACATGGGTGGCATGGCCGGCAGTGGTGCCATGACCGGCAGTGGTGGCATGGCCGGGGACATGGACGGTATGTCGCCGTCCGGAATGCTTGCCGCCCACCTGCTCTCCGCGCTGCTGTGCGGCCTGTGGCTCGCATACGGCGAGCAGGCCGCGTACCGCATCGGACGCGCGCTCGCCGGCTGGTTCGCCGCTCCGCTGCGGCTGATTCTCCGCCTGCCGCGGCCACTTGACCGTCCGCGCGTCCGCGTACGCCCGGACCGCCGCGCTCGCACGCTGCGGCAGCTTCTGCTCGTCCACGCCATCGTCTCAAGAGGACCGCCCGCCGGGATCGCTGTCGTCTGACAGCTGCTCCCCGACCGCGCGCCGCCGTTCGGTGCCTCACGCGCGCCTCGGGCATCGTCCCCGCACGTCAGCGGGGCCGTACCTCTCTCACCGGCCGGGCTGACCTCCGGCCGGAATCCGGCTTCCCCTCAAAGGAATTCAGGCGATGACTGCTGTCCTTACCCCTGCCCTTTCCATGTCCCTTTCTTCCTGTCCGGCGCCGCGTTGGCGGCACACGGATTCCGCCGACGAATCAGTCACCCGTCTCGCACTCGCCGCACGCGACGGCAACGCCGAGGCCGTGGAGCACTTCGTACGCGCCTTGCACCGCGACGTGTGGCGCTATGTGGCCCATCTCAGCGCCGATCCGCAATCGGCCGACGACCTCGCCCAGGACACGTTTCTGCGCGCGCTGGGCAGCCTGCACCGTTTCGAAGGCCGCTCATCGGCGCGGACCTGGCTGCTCTCCATCGCACGGCGCACCGTCGTCGACAGCCTCCGCTATTCCGCCGCCCGCCCCCGAGTCGCCGACCGGGACGACTGGCAGACCGCGGCCGAGCAGGCGCAGCCGCACGGTCTGCCGGGCTTCGAGGACGGGATCGCGCTCGCCGAACTCCTCGCGGCGATACCGGCCGAACGCCGTGAGGCGTTTGTCCTCACCCAGTTGCTCGGCCTTCCGTACGCCGAGGCGGCGGTGACCATCGGCTGCCCGATCGGCACGGTGCGCTCGCGGGTGGCGCGGGCGCGGGCCACGCTGATCGACATGATCACGGAGGCGGAGTGTCCGGCGGCGGAGCCGACCTGGGTGCGCGACGAACTGCCGGTCTGCGAGGGGACACAGGCCCTCGAGGCGGCAGCGTGAGCGCGGGCCGTTCTTCCGTGCTGCGGTTCGTGGCGCTGCTGGTGCTGCTGTTCGCCGGGTCGTATGTCGTGGGTTCGGCGTTCGGCCCGGTGGCACCGGGCATGCGCTCGACGGACAACGCTCCGGCCACCGACAGCCCGGGCCATTCCCATGCGGACGGCGTCCGATGACAGTCCGCCCGACGACAGTCCGCCCGACGACGGACCGTCAGGACGATGAGCGCGAACGGCTGATCGTCACGGCGCTGCTCTCCGCCCCCGTACTGGTCCTGTCCCTGATCCCCGCCGTGCAGTTCCGCAACTGGCAGTGGCTGTGCTTCGTCCTGGCAGCGCCGGTGGCCGTCTGGAGCGCATGGCCTTTCCACCGCCGTGCGCTGCGCGGAGCGACCCTGGACACGCTGGTGTCGCTGAGTGTGGCGGCTGCCTTCTGCTGGTCGGCGTACGGGTTGTTCCTCGGCGGCGCAAGCGACACGGGCTACCTGAACGCGGCGGTCGTCGTGCCGCTGTGCGTCCTCACCGGGCGCTTCCTGGCCCGGGCGCAGGATGTGGCCGACAGTGTGACTCGTTATCCGGTCCTCGCCGCGCCTGCGGTCGCGGTCACGGTCCTCGGCTTCTGGCTGGGCGCCGGTGCCGACCTTCAGCCCGCGGTCGCCGCCAGTGTCTCGGTGCTGGTGGCCGCCTGCCCGGCCGCGCTCGGTCTGGCGGCCACGACGGCGCTGTGGGCGGCGGCCGAACGCGGTGCACAGCTCGGCCTCCCGGTCCACCGGCCTCAAGGGCTGGAGGCGGTGCGCCACATCGACACGGTGGTCCTGGACACGACCGACACCGGCGGCTACCGCGTGGTGGACCGCCTGCGCCGCTCGGGCATCACACCGGTCCTGGCGACGGGTGCCCCCGAATCGTCCGCCGCCGCAGTCGCCTCGGATCTCGGCATCACCGAAGTCCACGCCGACTGCACGGACAAGGTGGGCCTGATGGCGCAGCTCCAGAAAGTGAACCGTCGCGTCGTCGTGATCGGCGACGTTCGAGGCAGCCTGGAGGCGGCCGAAGAGGCCATCCGGCTCGACCGGCGCACGGTGTCGACGATCCGCTTCAACCTGGCGTGGTCGCTGGCCTGCACCGCGGTCACCCTCCCGCCGGCGACCGTGGGCCTGCTCACCCCGACGCTCGCTGCCGTGACCACATACGCAGGCTGCCTCGTCGTGACCGCCAACAGCCTGCGCCTCCGTTCCTGGCACCCGTCCCACAAGCGCCCGGCGACAACTCGCCGTGTCCGAGAGGGCGTTCAGGCATGACGACGCGCATACGCAGCGCTCTCACCACCGCACTCGTACCCCTGGCTGCCTGCTCCCTGACCCTGGCAGGCCTGACAACCTGGACCGCCTCAGGAGCCGCCGGCAGCCCGCCAAGGATCGAGGTCGGCGACTCGCGCGTCTTCCTGCCGTACGGCGGCCGGACGGAAACCGCCGCGTTCTTCCGCATCACGAACACCGGAGGCTCCGACGACCTGTTGACCGCGGTGACCTCTCCGGCCGTGGACCGGGCGATGCTGAGCCGTCATGTGAACACGGACGACGGCGCGGGCTTCATGCGCATGATCGACTCGGCCGACGTCCCCGCGGGCGGCACGCTGACGATGTCCCCGTCCGGTGTGGACGTGATGGTGCGGACGAAAGGCCGCTGGCGCGTGGGCGACACCATCCCGTTCGTCCTGCACTTCCGCGACAGCGGCCGCGTCGAGACGGTGGCGGCGGTGATCCGGCCCGGCAGCTGATCCCGTGCATTACGTGTTCAACTCGCGTTCCTACGCGTGCGGCCCGTCGGCAGAGCGCCGACGGGCCGCAGGTGCCGGGCGACAGGTCAGGTCAGGTCAGGTCAGCCAGCTGTCCGCCGCGCAACCGGTGGAGTACACCCAGGTGTGGGATCCGATCCGGTCGTTCACGACGCCTTGACCGGCGGTGAAGTTGTTGTCGGTGAGGTTGTCCGCCCACTTCTCGCCGGGCGCGAGGCAGACGTACCCGTCCTGCCACTTGTAGTCCCAGTTGAAGTAGAAGGCGACGACGTCCTTGATACCCGCGCCGGCGAAGCCGCTGTTCATGACCGATGATGCCTTGTAGGCATCCCCGTACTGGAAATCGCCCAGAGCGTCACTCCAGTTGGTGTCGGAGCCTCCGGTCACTCCGAGGAGCTCCCCGTTGCAGCCCCAGTGCTCCCAGGCTCGGACGTTTCCGTCCCGCCCGGGCCATTTGGAGGCGCAGAGATTGCCATCAGCCGTCGCTGCCTGTGCGGATGTGACGGGGACGGCGAGGCCGAGGGCCGTCAGTCCCAGAGTTGCGAGGATCGTGCCCAACTTGCGCATACTTCACTCCTGTTTGTCTGCCTCGTCGGAGGCGTACTGATTCACGGCGGGTGGCCGGGAAGTGCGGGAGAGGTTCTGTCAGGTGCGGGGCGCGACGAGTTCGACCGCGCGGGCCAGAGCCTGGTGCTGCATCCGTGCGTACGCGTCGAGGGCTTCTCCGTACTGGGGGCGCAGCCGGTTCACATAGTGGGTCTCCCGCTCGTTGCCGATCGAGCGGAGCTCGGTGTCGCGGGCGCAGGTGGCATCGGCGACGGCCAGCTTCCGCTCGGCCGCGAAGCTCTCGTCGGTGGAGCTCTGCCCGGCGCGTGTCATCGCTGCCTGACGGGCCTCACCCGGGTCCTTGTAGGGGTGGCCCGCCCGCTTCATGCACTGCGCCCATGCGTTCAGCGCCGCGGCGAACTGCCTGTCGGCCAGCACCTTCGGCACGTACATCGGCCGGAGGCTGCCGGAGGTCTTCTCTGCCTGGAACCACGCCTTGGGGTCGCCGTACAGCTTCCTCTCGGACTCCGCCACGCAGCCGCCCACCTGCTTGCGGTAGGTGCCGCCGCCCGGAACGTCGGCCACCATGACCGGCGCGTCGAGCGCATCGTCCAGAGCTCTGTCCCACGCCTTTCGCCGCTCCTCGGGCAGCGACTTGCGGTAGGCGATGTTGGGATTGCTACGGCGCACCCGGTCCTCCTTGGCCCGGATCCGGCTGCCGTAACCGTGCTTGCGCGCCCAGGCGATGTCGTCCGACACGTAACCGAGGGTGCGGCTTTCCTCCAGGCTCAGCTTCTGGGCCTCGAAGTACGCGAAGCCCTGGCGAGCCATACAGGTGGTGATCAGCTGCTGCTGGGCGTCCGAGATGCGCAGCTGCTCGGCGTCCGTCAGCGGCTTCAACCTGCCTGCCGACACAGGAGCGTTGTCCGGCTTGCCCTGAGTGTTGCCGCTGGTGCACCCGGCCATGACCGTCATGACGGCCAGTGCCACACCCACGACGACGAACCTGCGCTTCATACCGATGTCCCCCGCTGCTTCGCCTTTCGGGATGCTGCGGGAGGAAACTAACCGGCCGGGACCGGTGTCCGGTCCTGACAAACGTCAGGGCGGTGACCGGCCTACTCGTGCCCGCCCCGCCGCTCCACGCGGAAGTCGAACCCCACCGTCCCCGGGTCCAGCGCCGAAACCCCGCCGTCCACCGTCAGCACCGAGCCGTTCACATACGACGCCGCCGGTGAGAGCAGCCAGCAGATCGCCTCGGCGACCTCCCTCGGCTCTCCGGGCCGGCCCTCGGGCGACAGTCTGGTCGCCTCCTCGTAGGCCTCGTCGACACCACCTCCGAGGCCCGCCTCATCGGCGAAGCGGGCCATCCGCCGGTCGGCCATCTCGGTGCGGACCCAGCCGGGACACACCGTGTTGGCGCGCAGCCCGTGACGCCCGTAGTCGACGGCGACCGAGCGGCAGAGCTGGAGCAGTGCCGCCTTGGACGTCGCGTACGCGGCGTTGGCGAGTCCGTTGCGCAGGGCCGACACGGAGGCGACGGCGACGACTGAGCCACGGGACTCCAGCAGGTGCGGGAGTGCGGCGCGGAGCAGCAGGAAGGGGCCCGTGAGGTTGGTGCGCATGACCGCTTCCCAGTCCTCGTCGGACAGGTCGCCGACCGCTCCGCTTCGGCCGGTGCCCGCGTTGAGTACGAGTCCGTCCAGCCGGCCGTACGCGTCCACCGCCGCGTCCACGAGCGAGCGGACGGAGTCAGCGTCGCCGATGTCCGACGGGTGGGCCAGGGCACCTGTCTCCTCCGCAATGCGGTGGAGCGGCTCGGGCCTGCGGCCGGAGACGACGACGTCGTGGCCGGTCTCGCGCAGCAGGCGGGCGGTGGACGCGCCGATGCCCGTGCCGCCGCCGGTGACGATCAGAACTCGCCGGTCGGTCATGGTCGTTCAGCCTCCGTGATCGCGAACAGTGCGCGTGAACAGCGCCTGTGAAGCTTCACATGGGCCTCTTGCCGCACACAAAAGTCGGCGTTCAGCTTCCGGACATCACCGAGCCATGGCGGGCCAGCAGTCTGCGAACAACCCGAGCGTCCCGTCATTGGAGTGCAGATGAGTACCGCAGAAAAGAAGACAGGACCGCAGACAGGAACGCAGAACCGGCTCGACAGACGCGCCCTGTTGCAGGCCGCGGTCGCCATACCGGCCGCCGGTGCGGTGGCCACCGCCCTCGACGCGGCGCCTGCTCAGGCCGCCGCGCCCCACGGAGGACGGTTCGACAGCGACAGCCCGCGCTTCGCGCTGGCCGTCCTTCCCGACACGCAGTACCTCTTCGACGCCGACAGCTCCGACCCGGAGCCCCTGCGTGCGACGTTCCGCCATCTCACCACCGAGCGGGCGGAGGCGAACATCGCCTTCATGACCCACCTCGGTGACGTCACCGAACACGGCACCCAGGAAGAGATCGAGCTCGCCGCGGACACCTTCCGGACCATCCACGGCAAGGTGCCCTACAGCGTCCTCGCGGGCAACCACGACATCCGTTCGTCCACGGACGACCAGCGCGGCGACTCAGCCTATCTCAAGGCGTTCGGGCCCAGGCGCTACGCCTCCATGCCGACCTTCCGCGGCGCCTCGCCCGACGGCTACAACAGCTACCACGTGCTGAGCGCCGCGGGCCGGGAGTGGCTGGTGCTTGCCCTGGACTGGCGGGTGTCGGACAAGGGGCTGGGCTGGGCGCAGGGAGTGCTCGACGCGCACCCGACGCTGCCCGCCGTGCTCACCACGCACGACATCGCCTGGTCGGACGACGACGGCAAGGCGCAACTGTCCGGCAACGGACAGCGGTTGTGGGACGGGCTCATCCGCGGCAACGACCAGATCTTCCTCGCGCTGGGCGGCCACTACTGGCCGCCGGGGCGCACCGTTCTCACCAACGACGCTGACAACGATGTCCACGTCCACATCACCAACTACCAGGACCGCTACTACGGCGGCGCCGGGATGATCCGGCTGTACGGATTCGACCTGGTCCGCAAGGTCGTCGACGTCGAGACCTTCTCGCCGTGGTTCCTGGACCGCGACCCGGAGAAGCGGACACCGCTGGAGGCCGAGACCGTCGAACTGACCGGCCCCACCGACCGGTTCAGCCTGAGCATCGACTTCGACGAACGGTTCAAGGGCTTCGACCCGGTCGTACCGCCGAAGCCGCGTCCCGCCTCCGCCGTGATGCCGCGCGGCACCGTCGCGTACTGGCGCTTCGACGAGGCCGGGAGGACCACCGGCGCCCCTGTGACGGACGGTGCGGTCGTACGCGATCTCACCGGCAACGGCAACGATCTGACCGTCGGCCGGCTGCACTCCAGCGGACCCGAGGCGCTCACCTGGTCCGCGGACCACCACCCGGGACAGCCCGCGCACGCCAGTCTCCGCTTCGACGGCGGCAAGAGCCCGGACCGCGGTGCGGTGCTGAGGACGGCGGCCCGTGCGGCGCTCAACAGCGAGAAGTTCCCGTACGGCTACACCATCGAGACCTTCGTCCGGCTGCCGGAGCCGTTCGAGGGCGATCACAACTGGATGGGCATCCTCAGCTGGGAGGGGCGCAACGGCGACGCGGGCAAGACCACCGGCTGGTCGCCGCTGGAGCCGACGTGCAGCCTCAATCTGTCGCCGGAGAGATTTCTGCAGTTCGTGGTCTATCCGCACAAGCAGGACGCCGATCCCACCTCGTGGAGCCACGCCGTTCCGGTCGGCCGCTGGATGCACATCGCCGTGGTCAACAACGGCCGCCGGACGGTGATGTACGTGGACGGCTCGAAGATCGCCCGTAATCCGTCGCAGCCGTCGACCGGCATCGCGACGCTCGGCAAGCCGTTCGTCATCGGCGGCACGCAGTTCGACGAGCGCTTCGGGCAGGGCTTCTACGGGTGGATCGGCGACACTCGCATCGTCAACCGGGCGCTGGCTCCGAGGGACTTCCTCTCCCCGCCGGCGTGACTCGTCCCTCCGAGAGGAGGATCCGGGACGCCCGCGAGGGCGTCCCGGACGTACGCGCACAGGGTCAGTTTCCGTCGTCGGCCGCGGCGGATTCCGCCTCGGCGGCGGCCGATTCGGCCGCATCCACGAGCTTCTGCATCTCCGCGAGATCGGACGGACCCGTGGTCGCGGTTCCCGTCCCGGTGCTCGGCCCGTCGCTCTCGCCGCAGCCTGCGAGGCAGGAAACAGCGAGAAGACCGGCCGCCACCGCGACGGCCGTACGTCGGCGTGCGGCGGCCGTCACTTCTCGCTCCCGTTGTTGTTCGCCTTGCACCAGGTCTTCACGCCGGCGAGGTCCTTCTGGCGCTTCTCCAGCGTCGGAACGAGTGAGCGGCGGAAGGTGAGCTTGTCGTTGAGGTAGGTCTGGATCTCGGTGTGACCGGCCTTCTTCGCGTTCTCGACGCGCTTCTCCAAGCGGCTGATGGACCCCGGTCGGGTCGCGTCGCCGCCCAGCCGGTCCAGTACGCGGTCGAGGCGCTTCTCGATCTTCGGCACCCGCTTGCACAGCGCCTGCGCGCCGTCGCCGGTCGGTGTCGCGCGCGGCGACGGCTTCCCGGTGTCGGCCAAGGCTGTGCCGGTCGCGGCCAGCAGGCCGACGGCGGCGGTGAGAGCCAGGGCGGCGGTCTTGGCGGTCCTCATGACGGTGTACCTCCTGGAGCGTGGCGCGGCCCATGTGCCTGCGCGCAGCCAGAAGTTAGGAGCCGACTTTGTGGAAACCTTGTGGGTGCCGGGCGGTGCCGATCAGCCAGTCCCGGTCGGCCGGCAGGGGTGTCGCTCCGCGGAGCGGGATGCGCACCTCGAACCGTGTGCCCGACGGCGACCGCCCGTCACCAGACCGCACCTCACCAGACCGCCCGTCGCCCGCCGGCCGGTCCTGGACCTGCACGCCGCCCCGGTGCAGGGCCGCCTGCTGTGCGACCAGAGTGAGGCCGAGTCCGGAGCCCGGGCTGTCCGGTCCGCGCCGGAAGCGCTGGAACACCGTGGCTCGCTGTGCGTGCGGGATCCCGGGTCCCAGGTCGTCCACCGTCAGTACCGCGACCGGCTCCGCCGCGTGCCCGCCGGCTCGCAGTCCGACTTCGACTCGGGCCCGCCCGTCGTCGCTGCGTCCATGGATCAGCGCGTTGGCCAGGAGGTTGTCGACGATGGTACGGAGCCCCGGCTCCCATCCGTACACGCTCAGGCGCGGCATCTCGGGCACGCCGATCTCCGCGTCGGGCTGTCTGCGCCGGGCGTCGGCGACCGCAGCGTCGATCACCTCCGCGAGGTCCACCGGGCCGAAGGCGTCGGCCTCCACGAGGTCGCCCCGGCCGAGTTCGCGCAGCATCACCAGCAGGCCGAGCATCCGCCCGTGCTCGCTGTGGAGGTCGTCGAGGACCTCCGTACGGTCCGAAGGTCCAAGGTCCGGGTGCTCGGTCAGGATGTCCAGGTTGGTCCGCATGCTCATCAGCGGGGTGCGCAGTTCATGGGCGGCGGCGGCCGCGAAGGACCGTGCGGTTGCCAGGGCGTCGGCGGTTCTGGCGGCCTGTTCGTCGTAGCGGGCGAGCACGGTCTGCAGGGTTCGTGCGAGGTCGTCCACCTCCGTGACCCCGGTGGATGCGTGGTCGAGACGTGCCGAGTCGGCCGTCGGGTCGAGTCCGCTGGTGCGTTGTTGCAGCCGACGCAGCGGCCGGGCGGCCCGGGAGGCGACGGCCAGGCCGAGCAGTCCGGCCACCGGAGCGGCCAGCAGCGCCACGGTCACCACGCGCCTGCGGACGAGCGTCAGTTGGGCCTGGCTCGCGGCGTCGGGAGAGAACAGCCACAGCGTGCCGTCGACGCCCACCCGCGCTCCTCGGACGCGGACCGACATGACGCGCCAGCTGCTGTCGCCCTCCTCGACGGTCACCGGTCTGGGGGCACTGGCCGGCAGCGGTACGGATGCACGTGGCTGAGGGCCGCCGGAGACGGTTCCCTCTGGTCCGGTCAGCCGGATGCCGACGTCGAGGGCCGAGGCGTACAACTGCCGCTCACGTGCCTGCTCGACGGCCGCCGACCGGTCGGCGGCGGTGACCCGGAGCAGCCGGCGCGCATCGCCGGACACTTGCGTCGCGCGCTCGCGCAGATGCGCGTCCTGCTCGGCGTGCAGATCGCGAGCGACCAGTTGGAGCAGCAGCCATCCGGCCGCGAGGACCAGCACCGGCACGGTGACGGCGACCGCGAGCGCGATCCGTGTGGACAGTTTCATATGCCCTGTCCCTTCATCTCGCCCGCCCAGTCGTCGCAGCGCAGGACGAAGCCGACTCCGCGCACCGTGTGGATGCACCGCGGGCGGCCGCCGCTCTCCAGCTTCCGCCGCAGATAGCTGACGAAGGTGTCGACGGCGTCGGTGCGTACCTCGAAGTCGTACCCCCAGACCCGGTCGAGCAGCTGGTCCCTGGTGAGCACGATCCCCGCGTTGCGCGCGAGGACCTCCAGCAGCTCGAACTCTCGCCGGGTCAGCGGCAGTTGCTCGCCGTCCAGCCGTGCCTCACGGGCCGCCGGATCGAGCACCAGCGGGCCGATGCGCACCACGTCGGTGGCCTTGGGCGGCCGCCGGCGCAGCAGCGCCTCGAGGCGCAGCACCAGCTCCTGCAGCGCGAACGGCTTGACCAGATAGTCGTCGCCGCCCGCCTGGAGCCCGGCGATCCGGTCCGCCGTCTCGTCGAGCGCCGACAGCATCAGCACGGGCACGTCGTTTCCGTCGTCGCGCAGCGTCCGGCACACCTGGATCCCGTCGAGGTCCGGCATGGAGATGTCGAGCACGACGACATCGGCAGGACGCTGACGTACATGGGCGAGCGCGGGCCGTCCGCCGTCCGCGAGGGCGACCGCGAAACCGGCCAGCCGCAGTCCTCGCTCCAGCGAACGCCGGATGGCCGGATCGTCGTCCACGACCAGCACCCGCCCCCGGGCGGCGTCACCGTCCATCCGCTCGCTCCCGTCCATCCGTACGGCTCCTGCACCATGCCGGTGCCCACCGTACGATGCCGCCGCGAGAGGGCCGGATCGGCCGTTCGCCGTGTGCTCCTCGTCCGCTGCACCGTCTCGAAGCGCCGCCAAGCCGGCCGCTGTTCCTCGCGGACCGATCCGGAGTGCGGAACGGCTCATGAGGGTACGGCTACTACGTTCCACCGAGGGCAAGGCGAGGGATGAGATGAACCGTCCGCCCGCATGGCTGGCCGATGCCGTGCTCTACCAGATCTATCCGCAGAGCTTCGCGGACTCCAACGGCGACGGGATCGGTGATCTCGCCGGCATCGAGTCGCACCTCGATCATCTGGCCTGGCTCGGCATCGACACGGTGTGGATCAATCCGTGCTTCGCCTCGCCGATGCGCGACGCGGGCTACGACATCTCCGACTACTACGCGATCGACCCGCGCTACGGCAGCAAGGACGACCTGGCCGGGCTGGTGGCAGCGGCCGGTCGCCGGGGTATCCGGATCCTCCTTGACCTGGTGGCCGGGCACACCTCGGACCAGCACGCATGGTTCGTTCATTCCGCGAACGCCCCGGACGACCACCGGTACATCTGGGCGGAGCGCCGGGCCGAGCGTTTCGAGCCGTCGCCCGGCAGCCGTCCCGGCTACTACCTGCCGAACTTCTTCGCCTTCCAGCCGGCCCTGAACTTCGGTTACGCCCGGCAGAACCCGGACGAGCCGTGGCGGCAGCCCGTCGACGCCGAAGGCCCGCGGCACAACCGCCGGGCCCTGCGCGAGATCATGGATCACTGGCTGTCGACCGGGGTCTCCGGCTTCCGGGTCGACATGGCCGCCTCTCTCGTCAAGGACGATCCCGGCACGGCGGAGACCGTCAAGCTGTGGCAGGAACTGAGGAGTTGGCTGGACAGGGCTCATCCCGACGCGATCCTGCTCAGTGAGTGGGGCGATCCGAGAACGGCCGTCGAGGCGGGCTTCCACGCGGACTTCTTCCTCCACTACACCGGCAGGGCCTTCCGCTCGCTGTGGGACAACGGCGGCATCACGGCGGACGGCTGGGTGGAGGTCGGTCCCTGCTTCTTCGACGCGGCCGCGAAGGGCTCTCCCACCGCCTTCGTCGAAGAATGGCGCCAGGCCACCCACGCCGTCGGGGACCGCGGACACATCTCGCTGCCCACCTCCAACCACGACTTCCCGCGTCTGGCCTGCGGCGCGCGCACCGGCGACCAGTTGCACGCCGCCTTCACCCTCCAGCTGACCTGGCCCACGCTTCCCGCCGTCTACAACGGTGACGAGATCGGCATGCGGTACGTCCCCGGCCTGCCCAACGTCGAAGGCAGCCAAGTGGGGCCGGACTACAACCGCGCGGGCTCGCGCACCCCGATCCAGTGGGACGCCGACGACCCCGGCATCACCTACCTCCCGCCCGATCCCGACCCGGACCGCCCCGACGTCGCCGCCCAGCGCGCGGACCACGGATCCGTGCTCCATCTGGTCCGCGACCTGATCGCCCTGCGCAGGGCCAACCCGGGGCTGGGCACGGCCGGCGACGTCGAAGTCGTCCACGCCGGCTATCCGTTCGTCTACCGGCGCGGAGGCGGACGCTTCCTCGTCGCCGTCAACCCCGGCGCGGAGCCCGCCGAAACCGAGGTCGGCGCCAACCCAGGTGCGCTGCTCATCGGCCGGGGCGCCTCGTTCACCGACGGGCGGGTGCGCCTCGACGGCTTCGGGTATGCCGTCTACCGCGCCGACGGACAGACGTCCCTCTGAACCGCGGCACACCTGAGCCGCTCGCCGCGTCCGTGCGGTCAGGAATGCGGGCAGGCGGCATGCCAGAGGCCGCGTACGGAATCCGCGTGGATCAGCGGAGCGCGTGGTTGCCGGCGGTGAGGCGGCGGCGCTCGAGGACGGCTGCGACCGCATAACCGCCGCCACCGGCGACAGCCAGGACCCAGAAGAGGCCCGGGGTGCTGAGAAAGAGCGCGGCCGTGGAGATCAGCGCGAGCCATGTGCCGAGGCTGTAGTGCAGGACGTTGCGGCGCGCGGCGCCTTCGCCGAGGTAGAGCAGGCCGACGACTAGGCCGGCGCCGGTGGGCCAGAGCGTGGTCTGCAGTTCGGGCATGTCCAAGGTGGCGGTGAGGCCGGTGATGGCGAGGAAGAGGGCGGCGAAGGCGCTCAGCCAGGACAGGCCGAGCAGCCTGGCGGAGCGGACGTCGGATGTGCTGGCACCGCGCTGAGCGCGGGTGGCGGCGATGGTGGCGTGGACGGTACCGGCGGCGAGGCCGATACCGAGGATGACCGTCGGCAGCCAACCGGGCATGCTGACCAGCGGGTTGGCGCCCTGGGACAGGGCCGAGGCGCCGTGGCCGAAGACGTACGCGAGCCCGAAACTGACGTAGGTGGCGCGGTTGTCGACCTCGGCGGTGCGGGCGGTGTCGTCGGTCGCGGTGGTGGCGATCGGGGCGGTGAGAGCGGTGATGGTCATGGCTGGATACCTCCGTTGTGGGCGTGTTGCAGCATGGCCTTACACATCAAAACTTACAGTCGTTACCTAACGGGCGTCAACGGTGCGTGAGGAGTCCCGGCGCCGTTTTTGGCGCGACTTTCAAGCGGCGACGAGGCGGGCAAGGGAGATGATCAGCGCGCCGGCCCGCCGGTATCGGCGGGCCAGGGGAAGACAGCGGCGACGGCGCGTTGGCGGGCAAGCCGAGCAGCGCCGACCACAACGCGAGCGCGTCGGCGGCCGGGGCGTCGGAGAGGATCCGCATCACTTCGATGCCGACAACGGCCAGATCATCTGTGGTGACGTCGCCGTCGATGGCCAGGATCTTCGCGCGCAGCGGGCGGCCCTCGCCGCGACGGTCCCCCCGCGAGGGCGAGGGCAATCTGCTGCCACACTCACGATTGGGGCACGCCCGGGACGATGACGACCTTGCCGGCGACGGTGCGCGACTCGGCCAGCGCCAGCGCCGAACCGGCATCGGCCAGCGGGAACTCCGCGGCGATCTGCGGGGTGAGCACACCGTCGGCCAGCAGCCGCAGCACCTGGGTGAGGTCCTCGCGCAGCCGGTCCCGGAAGACGGCCAGGCGACGCCTGCCCGCCCAGAAGTTGTAGAAGTGCGCGCCCTTGCCGTTGGGCAGGTAATTCCACATCGCCAGCCGCGCGAACGACTTCAGCACAGGCAACTGCGAGTTGCCGTCCTCGTTCTTCGTGGCCGCGGTGCCGTAGGACACCAGCGTCCCGCCCCGGCGCAGCATCCGCCACGACTCCTTCAGGCCGGACCCGCCGACGTGGTCGAACACCGCGTCCACACCGTCCGGCGCGATCTCGCGGATGCGCTGGTACATGTCCGGGTCGCGGTAGTCGACCGGGATCGCGCCCAGCTCGCGCACAGTCTCATGGTGACGCACCGACGCCGTGCCGATCACCCTGATCCCGGCATGCCGGGCCAGCTGCACGAGCGTGGAACCGACGCCGCCGTTGGCGCCCAGCACCACGATCGTCGCGCCGGAGCGCACCTTGGCGGTCCGGTGCAGCATCTGCCAGGCCGTGATCCCGTTGACCACCATGGTCTCCGCGGCGGCAGCGCCCACCTCGTCCGGCACGGCCACCAGGTCCGCGGCGTCGACCAGCAGAGAACTGGCCCAGCCGCCCACCTTGGTGACCGCGGCGAACCGGCGCCCCACCATCGCGGCATCCGCATCCGAGCCGACAGCGGTCACCGTGCCGACCACGTCGTAACCGGGCACGAAGGGGAAGGGCGGCTGGTCGTAGTACTTGCCGCGGCGCATCTGCTGCTCGGCGAAGGACACGCCGGTCGCATCCATCCGGAGAACGACCTCTCCCGCAGCCGGGGCCGGGAGGTCGCGGGTCTGAACCCGCAGGCCGCTCGGCTCGACCTTCCCGGGCAGAAGGACTTCGGTGACGGTGGTGGCAAGGGCTCTGCTGCTCATGGTGGGCTCCAAATCCGGCCGTGTGCTTACAGTCGTAAGGCTACGCCCGCGAACTCATGAGGACAAGAGGAAACACCTGTAAGGTTTTTGGCGTAAGATAACGGGATGGAAAAAGACAGGACCGCGACGACCGCACCGCCGCCCGCTCGCGCTCGCAATCGTCGGGGGGAGGGCGCCCGCCTGCGCGACGACATCGTGGCTGCGGCGGTCGAACTACTCGAAGAGACCGGCGACGAAAGCGCCGTCACCCTGCGATCCGTCGCCCGCCGCGTCGGGATCGCCGCCCCCTCGATCTACCGCCACTTCCCCGACCAGCCGACCATCATGCTGGCCGTCGCGCAGCAGGCCTTCGCCGAGCTGGAAGCGCAACTGCGCGCCGCCCTGGACGCCGCCGACAACGATCCTCGGAAACGGCTGTTCGCCGTCTGCACGGCCTACCTGAAATTCGCAGAGGACCATCCCGGGCGCTACCGCACGATGTTCGGTGGACTCTGGATGCCCGATCTGAGCAAGAGCACCCTGACCGACACCGACATCTCCTCCCTCGGCGATGCCAACATGACGCTGCTCAGCGGCACCCTCAGCGACTGCGTCACGGCGGGCTGCGCCACGAGCACCGACCTGGTCGCCGACTCGGTGGCGTTGTGGCTGGGCCTGCACGGGCTCGCCCACCAGCGGTCGGTGACAGTTGCCTACCCGTGGCCGCCGGACATCGCCGAACGCATGATCACCACGCTCGCGCACCTGAAAGACGAGTGAGGAACTCGGCAGCCTCCCGCTGATGGAGCGGTGCTGTCGCGCATACGATTCGTCTGTTCCCATCCGGATGGCGCGACAACTGGATGTGTACGCCACTGGGGAAAGCCGGTGGGAGGCCTAGGGCCTGTCGTCTGGATCAGGCCGGATCAGTGAGCGGGGTCTGGTGTCGTGGATCGCAAGGCGGAGGAGGGAGGCATGGCGGAGCCATGCCGACCGACGACAACGCAGCGAGGCGCGCTGCCAGGGCACGCGAGCCCGGCAAGATCCAGACGACAGGCCCTAGGTGAGGCTCGACGGGACGATCCCGTAACGGCGCATCTTGCGGTACATGGTGGCGCGGGAGATACCGAGATCCTGCGCGGTGCGCTGGACGTTGGAGTTGCGGTCCATCAGGCCGCGGAGAATGGCATCCCGTTCCAGCGCTTCGATGGTGGTCAGGACCTTGTGCGAGGACACCCGACATTCCGGTGGGAGATCCTCCACTCGCAGGATCCGGACGGACGGCCGCCGTGCCAGTCCACGGATCACCGACTCGAGTTGCCGGACATTCTCCGGCCAGGAGCAGCGCTGCAGCAGCGCAAGCGCATCCGGGGAGCAGCTGGTCTCTCCGCTCGGCCGGTATTTGAGCAGGAAGAACCGGACCAGGTGCTCGATGTCGCCATAGCGATGGCGGAGGGGCGGCACCTCCACCGAGGCGCCGCACAGACGGTCGAGCTCGTCCTCAGTCGTGACCATGGACGGCTGACTGGTCATGATCAGTTGCCCGGTGGCGGTCCCGTCGAGCTGCGTAAGGAGGCTCCGCAGCTGTTGGCGCAGGAGGTCGCCCAGAAGGTGGACATCCCGCAGGACGACCACGTTCGACGGCTCGGCCAGCAGCTCGCGGACGTTGCCCAGCCAGTGCTCGGCGGCGTGCGGTGACTCCGACAGCGGCGCCTCCGTCCTCTCGAGTCGACGCCCGGCACCGCGGGCTCGGTGGATGGCTTCGATCAGCGCCCTCTTGCCGACCCCGGCTTCGCCCACGAGATGCAGCCAGGACCCGGCGACGAACGCCGCCTCGGTTTCGGCGACCGCGCTCAGCCATTGCGGCGAGGAGCCCACCAGGCCCAGGCCCGATCGCGTAGGCCCGGAGGCGACGACCGGTCCGGGCTGGGGACGTCCGATGACTCGGACTCGGAAGATCGTGCCCGCGTCGCTGTCGTCGCGACGGCTACGGCTGACCCGGAGTTCGGCGACTCGTCCGGAGGGGAGGGCGATGCTCCGGGTCCCTTGGAACCGGGGGTCGTCGGCCACCTCACGTGCGTGGTCGAGCAGTGCGTGGTGATCCGGCCCTGTCACGGCCGATCTCAGCTGCTCGTTCATCATGACGACATCACGGTTGAGGGCCAGGACGGGTCCCGGGCGCACCGAGGAGCACGCGTCCATGTAGTCATGGAACAGAGCCCGCTCCCGTCGCGAGCTGATCGCGGCGATCTCACTTTCGATCTGGTTTGCGACAGAGCGGGCCAAGGCCATGAGCATGCCGGCAGAACCCTGCCGGACCGTGGTCAGGTTGAAGGCTCCCAGCGTCGTGCGCCGGATGGGATGCAGAATCGGCACGGCCGCGCAATGGAAGTCCCGCAGCGCCTCAACGTAATGCTCACTTCCGGCGATCATGACAGGGCGTCCGCTGGCCAATGCGGTCCCGATGCCGTTGGTGCCCACGTAGCGCTCGGCGAACACGTGGCCCGGAGCCAGTTGCACTCGGTTGAGCCGCGTCGTCAGAGCTTCGTGGGAGACCATGCGGGACAGCACCACGCCGTTCCGGTCGGTGACCATCGTGGACACCGGGTCGTCGGCAAGCTGCTCGTGCAGCCTGTTCACGATCGGTAGCGCCGCTCTGGCGAGCGGGCTGTCCAGATTGGGGTTCTCGAAGTAGGGGGCGTCGATGCAGCTCGACTTCACTTCGTACTCGATCGAGCGTTGCCACGACGCGACCACGAGCGGGCGTGCGTTCGGATCCTTGGTGGCTTCCTGGTAAAGCTCTCTGGCTGCTGTCAGCGCGCTGCCAGGTTGACGTCGGGGCATTTAACACTCCCGTATCGCACGCGTCATCCCTCGGTGGAGTGATTGGAACAGCTCGATGACGCCGCGCCTATGGCCTGTATCACATTGATACATCCGCGGACCGCTTGTGAGACATCGGCCTGCGCGCGGCGGGCTGTGTAATCGGCGCACCCCACCCGCCGATTCGCAGGGAGCGCCATGAAAGCCGTGCAGGTCATCGAGTACGACGAGCCGCCAGTGCTCGTGGATGTGCCGGACCCGCAGATCACCGGTCCGCTGGATGTGATCGTGAAGGTCGGGGGCGCGGGGGTCTGCCGCACCGATCTGCACATTCTCGAAGGGCAGTGGAGCGACAAGAGCGGGGTTGTCCTGCCCTACACCATCGGTCATGAGAATGCCGGCTGGGTGCAGGAGGTGGGACAGGCCGTCACCAATGTGAAGGTCGGCGACCCGGTCATCCTGCACCCGCTCGTGACCTGCGGTCTGTGCCGTGCCTGCCGAGCAGGCGACGACGTGCACTGTATGAACTCGGCCTTCCCGGGCATCGACACCGACGGGGGCTATGCGGAGTACCTGAAGACCACCGCCCGCTCAGTGGTGGCACTCGACCCGTCCCTTGAGCCGGCGTCGGTTGCGGCACTGGCCGATGCCGGGCTGACGGCGTACCACGCTGTCGCCAAGGCGGCCCGGGTCCTGCGACCGGGCGATCGAGCCGTGGTGATCGGCGCCGGAGGTCTCGGGCACATCGGCATCCAAGTGCTCCGGGCCCTGTCGCCGGTCGAGATGATCGTGATCGACCGAAGCCCGGACGCTCTTGCCCTCGCCAAGGAACTGGGCGCCGAACACACGCTGGTCGCGGACGGGAGTGAGAGCGAACGCGTCCTGGAACTCACCGGCGGGCACGGAGCCGAGGCGGTTTTGGACTTCGTGGGCGAGGGCGGTGCCGTCGAGACCGGCGTGGCCTGCCTGCGCCGCAACGGCCATTACTACGTCATCGGCTACGGCGGCCGTCTCGACGTTCCCACGATCGACGTCATCTCCACCGAGATCAACTTCATCGGCAACCTCGTGGGGTCCTACAACGACCTCTCCCAGCTGATGGTCCTGGCGGCCCAGGGCAAGGTCAGCCTGCACACCCAGCGGTACCCCCTGGCGTCCTTCCGCGACGCCCTCGACGACTTGTCCGCCGGTGCCGTCCGCGGCCGAGCGATCTTGATCCCGTGAGTCGAAGGAGCAGCCCCATGCGCAACAACTCGTACAAGGGCATGATCGCCGCCGCTGCCGTCGTGGCCCTCACCGCCACGGGATGCACCGGTCAGGATCCGGTGGAGAGCAAGCCTGACAAGCCGGCGCTGTTCAAGCCGGGTTCGGAGATCAGCTACGGGAAGTACAGCAAGAACTACCCGACGACGACGGTCAAGGACGTCCCGGGGCCCTGCAGCTACGAGGCGATCAGCCGTAAGGACTACTCCGGACAGACACTGAAGATCATCAGCCACGCCATACCCGTCATCGGCGAGCCGACCCAGCTGCATGCCGAGCAGTTCGAGGAGATCACCGGGGCGAAGGTGGAGGTGGTCAACGTCCCGTTCGGGGAGCTGCACCAGAAGATCCTCACGCCCCTGCAAGCGAGTCAGCCGGCGTACGACGTCATGTTCTACCCCTCCTTGTGGATAGGCGACATGGCCCCTTACTTGGCCCCGGTGCCGAAGGAGTATCTGGACTCCCCGGGCATGAAGGACGTCACGAAGGCCTATATGGACGTGGCGACCTGGAACGGGAAGGTCGTGCAGTACCCCGTGGACGGTGACCGGCATTACCTCAAGGTCCGCACGGACGTCCTGAAGGACCCGAAGCGCCAGGCGGCGTACAAGGCGGCCACGGGCAAGGATCTGCGCACGCCCAGGACGTGGGCCGAATACCAGGAGGTCGCCGCCTTCTTCAGCGGCAAGGACATGGACGGCGACGGCAAGCCCAACTTCGGCAGTGCCGAGGTGACCAAGCGTGATGACCTGACGTTCTCAGCATTCATCAGCCGTGCCGCACCGTATGTGAAGCACCCGGACGTCAAGGGCGGCCTCTTCTTCGACCTCGACACCATGAAGCCTCTGATCAACACCCCAGGCTTCGTACGCGCTCTCGACGACATGGTGAAGGCCAAGTCGACCTGGGCTCCCGGTGGCGCCAACTTCGGTCTGGGTGACGAGATCTTCTCCTTCGGAGGCGGTCAGACGCTGATGTCCTACTCGTGGGACGACGCGTTCATCCAGGCCCAGCAGCCGGACAGCAGGATACGCAACAAGATCGAAGCAGCGGCGCTGCCCGGTTCCACCGAGGTCTACAACCGCACCACACAGGCGTGGGACAAGAAGCCGAACCAGGCTCCCTACTTCACCTGGGGGTGGACCTCGGCGGTGTCCAAGGCCTCGGGCCACCAGAAGATGGCCTTCGACTATCTGTGCTTCTTCAGCAACGAGGCGAATACCGCGCTCGATCTGACCATCGGCCGCTTCGGCGTGAATCCCTACCGCAACGCCCACTTCGATGCGGCGTTCTGGGAGAAGCAGGGCTGGGACAAGGACGTCGCGAAGTCGTACGTGCAGACGCTCTCCGGCATGGAGAAGAGCACCAACCGCGTCTTCGACCTGCGTGTCCCCGGTGTCAACCAGTACATGTCCGCGCTGGCCAACGGCGTCGCCGCGGCTCTGGCGGGGCAGAAGGCGCCGCAGCAGGCACTGGACGAGGCGGCCCGGGAATGGTCCAAGATCACCAAGCAGATCGGTGAGGACAAGGTCCGCGACGCCTATCGCAACGTGGTCGCACTCGAGGACTACCGCTGACCCGACCGCAGGACGCCCCGGGTGGCCGCCCGGCCCCGGCCGGCCACCCGGGGGCGACCGCCCCTTTCCGCAAGGAGAACCATGTACGGCCTGCGCCGGCACAAGAGCATGTTCCTGCTCCCAGGACTGCTCACACTCCTACTGATCATCATCTTCCCTCTTCTGTTCACCATCCGCGTCAGCTTCTCCGGCTGGAACGTCAGCAGCCCTCAGATGGACTTCATCGCAGGGGCCAACTACGCCGCGATGCTGCACGACAGCCGCTTCTGGTCCGCGATCATGCGCCTGATCCTGCTGGCGGGCGGCACAGTCCTGATCCAGTACGTCATCGGATTCGGCATGGCCCTGCTCGTCTGGCGCGATGTACGCGGCCGCAGGTTCTGGCGGGTGCTGTTCCTCGTCCCCATGATGACCACTCCCGTCGTGATGGCCGCCATCTGGCAGATGATCTTCCACGAGTCACTTGGGCCGCTGAACGATCTGCTCGGGATGCTGGGCCTGACCAAGGTTGCCTGGCTCACCGAGTCCGGGCCGGCGCTGGTCGCGCTGATGACCGTGGAGGTCTGGCAGTGGACGCCGTTCATGTTCCTGCTGCTGCTGGCCGGCCTGCTGAGCCTTCCCAAGGAACCGTTCATGGCCGCCGCGATCGACGGCGCCGACGTGTGGCGCACGTTCTGGAAGGTGACCTTCCCGCTCATGGCGCCGGTGTCGGTAGCGGCGGTCATCATCCGGCTGATCGAGGCCTCCAAGCTCTCCGACAGCGTCTACGTGCTGACCTCCGGCGGACCGGGCTCCTCCACGGAGACTCCGGGCTACTACCTCTACATCCAGGGGCTCCGGGATCAGCAGACCGGCTACAGCGGGGCGATGTCCCTGACCTACCTGGTCCTGATGATCGTCACGCTCACCGTTGTCGCCGCCTTGCTCACCAGGGCCCTCAAGCTGAAGGGGCACTCATGAGGCCACGCCTTTACCCCGTATTCAAGTACACCGTGATCGCACTGTGGGCCTGCTTCGTCGCGGGACCGTTCTTCTGGGCCATGACGACCAGCTTCAAGGACGCCAACGCAGTGCAGGGCGGCGCCACATATCTTCCCTGGATCCAGTACCAGCCCACCGCCACCGGCTGGCACAACATATTCGGCGGAGCCGGTGGCATCGATGTGATCCAGCCCTTCCTCAACAGCGCCATCGTCACCATCGCCGCCTCGGCCATCAGCCTCGTCCTCGGATCCCTGGCCGCCTACGCGTTGTCCCGCTACCGGTTCAAGATCGGCTTCATCAAGAACAGCGACATCGTCTTCTTCTTCGTGTCACAACGGATCATGCCGCCCGTCGTCCTGGTGATCCCCTTCTTCTACCTGCTGCAGTGGGCGGGCCTCCTGGACAGCATCCCGGGACTGGTCATCGTGACGGTCGCCCTGCTGCTGCCGATCGCGGTCTGGGTGATGGTGGACTTCTTCAACGGCATCCCGCGCGAGATCGACGAGATGGCCATGCTCGACGGGTGCGGGCCGTTGCAGACCTTCGTGCGGGCGATCCTGCCGAACTCGCTGCCTGGGCTGACCGTGGCCGCGATGTTCTGCGCGGTGTTCGGCTGGAACGACTTCTTCTTCGCCTTCAGGCTGACCTTCACCGAGGTCCAGACCCTGCCCCAGGCGGTCGTCGCCCTCAACTCCTCCATCCCGCCCTGGTGGACCCTGTCCGCGGCTGCCCTGTTCGGTGTGGCGCCGCTGGTCCTGCTCGCCATCTGGGTGGAGCGCTATCTGTCAAAAGGCAACCTGTCGGGAGCAGTCCGATGAATCTGAGTGCCACTGATCTGTGCCTGAACGTCGATGGCGTCGACCATCTCAAGAATGTGACCGCACTATTTGAACCGGGACGGCTCCACACGGTCATCGGCCGCACCATGGCGGGAAAGACGACGCTGCTGCGGGCCCTGGCCGGCCTGCAGGAGGTGGACTCCGGCTCCCTGACCAGGGACGGAGCCGACCTCCTGAGAACACCGGTCTGGCGGCGCGACACCGCCATGGTCTACCAGCAGTTCATCAACTACCCACATCTCAGCGTGTTCGGCAACGTGGCCTTCCCACTCCGGCGGCAGGGGCTGTCCCGGGACGAGATCCAACGACGGGTCAGCAAAAGCCTGGCGCTTGTCGGCCTGACCGGCTTCGAGCGGCGCAAGCCGTCCCAGCTTTCCGGCGGACAGCAGCAACGCGTCGCCGTGGCGCGCGCCCTCGCACGCGGCACGCGGATTCTCCTGCTCGACGAGCCACTGGCCAACCTCGACTACAAACTGCGCGAACAACTGCGCGACGAGTTCAAGACCCTCTTCTCGGACCAGGGCGACACGATAGTGGTCTATACGACGACCGAGCCCGCCGAGGCGATGATGCTCGGTGACGTGGTGCTGGTCATGCACGAGGGACGAATCCTCCAGGTCGGCCCCCCGCAGGAGGTCTTCGAGCGCCCCGCAACGACCACCGTGGCATCCATCATCAACGACCCGCCCATGAACATCTTCCCCGGCCGGATCGAGGGCGGTCAGGTCACGGTGGCCGGCTTCCAGGCCACACACGTATCCGCGCATCTCGCCGACCTGCCCGACGGCGCCTACCAGTTCGGCCTGCGGGCAACGGATGTCAGCCTGGCCTCCGCCGGTGTCGAAGGCGAGGTCACCTTCGTGGAGATCTCCGGCTCGGAGACCTTCGTTCACGCGGCTGTCGGCAAGACTCCGTTCGTCATACAGATCGAGGGCATCCATGACGTCGCTCTCGGTGATCTTGTGAAACTCCGGCTACGCCCCGAGCGGCTGTACGCCTTCGACGAGAAGGGCTCGCTCGTGCGGACACCTTCGTACGATCTTGTTTCAGTGGGAGGGCGTTGAGATGGCGCAGTTGGACATCGTCGACGTCGGGCACAGCTACACGCCCGGCGCCGAAGGGAAGCAGTGGGCCCTCAAGCCACTGAGGCTGACCTTCGAGGCCGGCAAGACGTACGCATTGGTCGGGCCGTCGGGCTGCGGCAAGACAACGCTGCTGAATATCCTGTCCGGGCTGGTCAAACCGTCACAGGGCCAGGTCCTGTTCGACGGCGTGGACGTCACGGCTCTGCCGACGAAGGCGCGGAACATTGCCCAGGTCTTCCAGTTCCCTGTCATCTACCACTCGATGACGGTGTACGAGAACCTCGCTTTCCCGCTGCAGTGCCGCCGGTGGGACAAGGCGAGGATCGATGCCAAGGTCCATCAGGTGGCCGAGGCGCTGGATCTGGACGACCGGCTGGGGCAGCCCGCCCGGCGGCTCACCGCGGATGACAAGCAGCTGATCTCGCTCGGCCGTGGTCTCGTCCGTGACGACGTGGCGGCCGTGCTGATGGACGAGCCCCTGACCGTCATCGATCCGCAGCTGAAGCACTCGCTGAGGCGCAAGATCCGTGAGATCACTGAGCAGTTCCAGCCGACGGTGATCTACGTTACCCACGACCAGTACGAGGCCATGAGCATTGCGCAGGAAGTGCTGGTCATGAAGGACGGCCAGGCCATGCAGCAGGGCACTCCGGAGCAGCTCTTCGAGGCACCCTCATCAACGTACGTCGGCTACTTCATCGGATCACCGGCCATGAACTTCCTCACCCTGGACCGGGCGCACCAGGAGTTCACCCTTGGAGGCCGGACCCTGGGCGTGGCGTGGGACATCCCGGAGAGCACCGGCGCGGTCCAGGTGGGAATCCGGCCCGAATACGTCAAGGTCGTCACGGAACCCGGGCCAAACACCTTTGCCGCCAGGCTTCGCGGCGTCCAGGATCACGGCCCTCAGCACGTGCTCGAGATCGACGTGGCCGGCCAGCCCATGAAGGCGAAGGTGCCGCGAGAGGACGGGGTTCCTGCGATCGGCGAATTCCTGGTGCATCTACCGCGCGCGAAGGCTCTCCCCTATTCGGACGGTTACCTGGTTCTCCAGTCGTAGAGCTAGTGGTTGCCGACGGGAGGCCAGTTGCAGTCGGGAAACAGCAGTCCCCGCTGTCGCTGCCGACTCTCACGTCGGCGTGGACGGCATCATCCGCAGCGGACCGCGGGGCCGGTCGTACACGCGCGAACGACCGGACTTGCGGAGGTCTTTCTGAACGGCATCAATGTCCGGCAGACTGCGGCACAGATCAGGTGGGCGTCGTCCATGCCTTCGTGGTGCGCCGGCCGGGCCGTCCGCCGCTTCTCAGCGGTGTTCGGGAATCGGGCAGACCTCAGGAACTGCATCTCCCGCCCCACGCGACCTGCGCGATCAGCCGAGTGACGCCCCGCCAGAATGTACGTCAAGCGTGCGTCACGTGCGTCGAACATGCGTCGAGATATCGCCCGTAACGCACGTAGCGCACATAACGCACACCTACCGAACCCGCAGGTCAGCGGCCCTTTTCGGCGGGCTCAAGGATCGCGACGCACTCGACGTGATGCGTCATCGGAAACAGGTCGAACGCCCGCAGCGTCCGCACCCGGTACCCGTTCTCGCCGAAGTACGCAATGTCCCGCGCCAGCGCCGCCGGGTCGCAGGCCACGTACGCGATCCGCCGCGCGCCGAGCCCCGACAGGTGCTTCACCGTCTGCCTTCCCGCACCCGCGCGCGGCGGGTCGAGGACGATCAGGTCGACCTCGGTGATGCCGGTGCGCGGCAGGACGGACTCGACCTTGCCGTGCTCGATGCGTACGCGGTCGAAGGACGCGAGGTTGTGCCGGGCGTCCTCCACCGCGCGCTTGCCCGACTCGATGCCGAGCACCGCGCCCTGGTCGCCGACCCGGTCCGCGATCGCGCCCGCGAACAGGCCCACGCCGCAGTACAGATCGAGCGCCATGTCGCCCTTGCGCGGCAGCAGGCCCTGCATCACGGCCTTCATCAGGACGTCGGCCGCCTGCGGATGCACCTGCCAGAAGCCGCCCATGCCGACGCGGTACGTGCGCTCGTCGGCCCGCTCCCGTACGAAGTCCCGGCCGTGCACCCGGTGCACCGCGCCGTCACGTTCTTCGACGCGCAACACCGAGACCGGCTTGTCCAGTTCGACCAGCGGAAGCCGGCCGCCCGGGCGCGGGGTGAGGACCACCTGGCGGTCGCTCGATCCCGTGGCGGCGATCGCCTCGACCGTGGCCATCTGCGACCAGTCCTGGTTCTCGATGCCGAGTTCGGTGACCCCCGGCGCGGCGATCATGCAGTGGTCGATCGGCTGGACGTCGTGCGAGCGGTGCTTGCGAAGCCCCGCGCGGCCCTCCGTGTCGATCGCGTACTGCACCCGCGTGCGCCAGGCCGGCACCTCGCCCTGCGGCAGCTTGTCGCCCGGCGCCGGCATGACCGTGCCGTCCCAGCCGACGTCCTCCGGCGTGAGACCGGCGAGCCGCTGCAGCTGCTCGGCGATCACCTCGCCCTTGAGCCGGCGCTGGGCTCCCGGCTTGGCGTGCTGCCAGTCGCAGCCGCCGCAGTTCCCGGGGCCGGAGTAGGGGCAGGGCGCCTCGATGCGGTCCTTGGACGGGTCGATGATCCTTACCGCGTCGGCGCGCAGGAAGCGGGAGTCCGCCTCGCCCTCGGTGACACGGGCGACGACCTTCTCGCCGGGCAGCGTGTGCCGTACGAACAGCACCCGCCCCTCCTCGGTGCGGGCGATGCAGTGGCCGCCGTGGGCCACCGGACCGACCTCGACCTCGTACTCCTCCCCGACCAGCGAAGACTCTGATGCGTTCTGCATGGCGGGGTGACTCCAGGGATGAGAGAGGGGGCCGCCGTCCGAGTGCGGACGACAGCCCCCCAGTCTACGTGCGTGCGCGGACCCTCAGGTCCCGCTGCTCGGACGCTTGGTGGTCGGTTCCTTCGGCCGCTCGTCCACCGGACCGCGGCGTACCGAACCCGGCGCGTTCCAATCCTGCCGCTTGCGGGCGCGCTGCTTCGCCGCCTCCGAGGACTCCAGCTGGTACGGCACCGACGTCACCATCACGCCGGGCGTGAACAGCAGCCGCCCCTTGAGCCGCAGCGCGCTCTGGTTGTGCAGCAGATGCTCGTACCAGTGGCCGACCACGTACTCGGGAATGACGACGCTGACCACGTCGCGCGGGCTGTCGCGCCGCAGCCCCTTCACATACTCGATGATCGGCCGGGTGATCTCGCGGTAGGGCGAGTCGAGGATCTTCAGCGGCACATTGATCCCGCGCCGCTCCCACTCCGCCCGCAGCGCCTTGGTCTCGGCCGTGTCCACGCTGATGCTCACCGCCTCGAGCTTGTCGACCCGCATCAGCTTGGCGTACGCGAGCGCGCGCAGCGTGGGCTTGTGGATCTTGGAGACCAACACGATGGCGTGCACCCGGGACGGCCGCACGCTGTCGTCGCTGGGCTCGTCCGACGCCGCGAGCTCGTCCGAGACCCGGTCGTAGTGCTTGCGGATCGCGCTCATCGTTCCGTAGAAGATCACCATGCCCAGCAGCGCCACCCAGGCGCCGTGCGTGAACTTGGTGGCCAGCACGACCACCAGCACCAGGCCGGTGAAGAAGGCTCCGAAGGTGTTGATGGCCCGCGAGCGGATCATGTGGCGGCGCTTGGCCGGGTCCCTCTCGGTCTTCAGATGGCGGTTCCAGTGCCGCACCATGCCGGTCTGGCTGAGCGTGAAGGAGACGAAGACACCGACGATGTAGAGCTGGATCAGCTTGGTCGAGTCGGCCCCGTAGAGCCAGACCAGCAAAATGGCCGCGCCGGCCAGCAGCACGATGCCGTTGGAGAAGGCGAGCCGGTCGCCGCGGGTGTGCAGCTGGCGCGGCAGATAGCGGTCCTGCGCGAGGATCGAGCCGAGCAGCGGGAAGCCGTTGTACGCGGTGTTGGCGGCCAGGAACAGGACCAGCGCGGTGGCCGCGGCGATGAGCACGAAGAAGAACGTCCCGTCGCCGAAGACGGCGGCCGCGACCTGCGAGATCACCGGGTTCTGGACGTAGTCGCCGCCGACCGGCACGCCGTTGCGCAGCAGGTCGTGCGCGGGTTGCTCGGCCATCTTCACGTCGGTGGCCATGGCCAGGCCGATGATGCCGCAGAACATGGTGACGGCCAGGCCGCCCATGAGCAGCAGGGTGGTCGCGGCGTTCTTGCTCTTCGGCTTGCGGAAGGCGGGGACGCCGTTGCTGATCGCCTCGACGCCGGTGAGCGCGGCACAGCCGGAGGAGAAGGCGCGCAGCATCAGGAAGATCAAGGCGAAGCCCGCGAGGCCTTCGTGCTCGGCCTTGATCTCGAAGTCCGCGGTCGGGGCCTTCATGGTCTCGTCGAGTACGAACCCCTGGAACGCGCCCCACGCGATCATGACGAACACGCCGGCGACGAAGACATACGTCGGGATCGCGAAGAGCTTGCCCGACTCCTTCACACCGCGCAGATTCATCAGCGTCAGCAGGACGATGATCACGACCGCGCAGAGGACCTTGTTCTCGACGACGAACGGGACCGCGGAGCCGAGGTTCTCCACTCCGGAGGAGATGGAAACGGCCACCGTCAGGACATAGTCGACGAGCAGCGCGCTGGCGACGGTGAGGCCCGCCCTGGGGCCGAGGTTGGTGTTGGCGACCTCGTAGTCGCCGCCGCCGCTCGGATAGGCGTGCACGTTCTGCCGGTACGAGGCGACCACCGTGAACATCAGCACCACGACCGCCGCCGCGATCCACGGGCTGAAGCTGTAGGCCGACACACCCGCGATGGAGAGAACCAGCAGGACTTCACCTGGCGCGTACGCCACCGAGGACAGCGGGTCGGAGGCGAAGACGGGGAGCGCGATGCGCTTCGGGAGGAGCGTTTCTCCCAATCGGTCGCTGCGCAGCGCCCTGCCGATGAGGATCCGTTTGGGCACGTCGGTCAGTTTGGACACGCACAGGATCGTAAGCGTTGCGTATGAACGCGTCCCACCCCCACCCCCGTCCCACGGCGGAGTCACATGCTCCGTACGCAGGGGGACTGCCTCTGCGGACCGCGCGTGTGTAGCTTTGGCCACGGTCTGAGACCCTGTTAACCCTGAGCCAAGACCACTGAAAAACAATTGACAGCCGGAAGGACGGGCGTGCACATCGTCATCATGGGATGCGGGCGAGTGGGAGCCGCTCTCGCGCAGACCCTGGAGCAGCGGGGGCACACGGTCGCCGTGGTCGACCAGGACCCCACGGCCTTCCGCCGCTTGGGCTCCGGGTTCGGCGGCCGTCGCGTCACCGGAGTCGGCTTCGACCAGGACACGCTGCGTGAAGCGGGGATCGAGGAGGCCGGGGCCTTCGCCGCGGTCAGCAGCGGCGACAACTCGAACATCATCGCCGCGCGGGTCGCGCGCGAGATGTTCGGCATCGAGAACGTCGCGGCCCGGATCTACGACCCCCGGCGCGCCGAGGTCTACCAGCGGCTCGGCATCCCGACCGTCGCCACGGTCCGCTGGACGGCCGACCAGATGCTGCGGCGGCTGCTGCCGTCCGGCGCGGAGCCGCTGTGGCGTGACCCGAGCGGCGGTGTGCAGCTCGCCGAGGTGCACATCTCGTCGTCGTGGATCGGCCACAAGGTCAGCAAGCTTCAGGAGGAGACCGGCGTACGCGTCGGCTTCCTCACCCGGCTGGGGGAAGCGGTGCTGCCGACGTCGCAGACCGTGCTGCAGGAGGGCGATCTGGTCCACGTGATGATGCGTACGGACGAGATCGAGAAGGTCGAGGCGGCCTTCTCCGAGGGCCCTGAGGAGGGCGGTCACTGATGCGGGTCGCTATTGCCGGCGCCGGCGCGGTGGGCCGTTCCATCGCGGGCGAACTGCTGGAGAACGGGCACGAGGTGCTCCTGGTCGACAAGGCGCCCACGGCGATCTCGGTCGAGCGGGTGCCGCAGGCGGAGTGGCTGCTGGCCGACGCGTGCGAGATCACCTCGCTCGACGAGGCGGCGCTCCAGCGGTGCAACGTGGTGATCGCGGCGACCGGCGACGACAAGGTCAACCTGGTCGTCTCGCTGCTCGCGAAGACCGAGTACGGGGTGCCGAGGGTGGTGGCCCGGGTCAACAACCCCAAGAACGAATGGCTCTTCAACGAGTCCTGGGGCGTCGACGTCGCGGTCTCCACGCCGCGTCTGATGTCGGCGCTGGTGGAGGAGGCGGTGAGCGTCGGCGATCTCGTACGGCTGCTCCGCTTCAGCCACGGCGACGCGAACCTGGTCGAGCTGACGCTGCCGCCGGAGTCCGCGCTCGCGGGCACGCAGGTCGGCGATGTGGCGTGGCCGGAGGACACCTCGCTGGTCACGATCATCCGCGGCTCGCGGGTCCTGACGCCGAGCACGGAGGAGACGCTGGAGGCCGGCGACGAGCTGCTGTTCGTCGCGGCGCAGGCGCGTGAGGAGCAGCTGGAGGACCTGCTCTCGGTGCGCCGCGGGGACACCTCCGACTGAGGCAACCGTATGCACGACGTGGGGCCCGGGACCGAATCGGTCCCGGGCCCCACGTGGTCGGACAGGCCTCAGGCCTCGCGCTGCGGCGTCGCCGTCGCGGACTTGCGCTCCTTCTCGGCCCGCTCCTCCGCCTCCATCTCGGCGAAGACATCGATCGGCGCGGGCGCCTTGGCCAGGAAGACCCAGGTCAGATACACCGCGAGCAGGAACGGCGGGATCTTGAGCGCGACCAGCACCCAGCCCAGCTGTTCCGTGTCCGCCCACCAGTAGAGCGGGAACAGGATCGCGCACTTGGCCAGCAGGATCAGGCCCCAGGCCCAGCTTGCCTTCGCGTACGCCTTCTTCCGGCCCGGGTTACGGGTCCGCCAGGAGAGGTTCTCCTTGAAGACCGGGCCGAGGATCAGGCCGATCAGCGGCACGCCTGCGATGGTCGTGATGATGTACGCGAGCGCCAGGCCGAGCGTGTAGAGCATGCCGGGCAGATAGAAGTCCTTGGCATTGCCCGTCATCATCGCGAAGATCACACCGAAGGCCACTCCGAAGACGCCGCTGAAGGCGTGCTTCACCGTGTCCTTGCGGATCAGCCGTACGGCCACCAGGAGCAGCGAGACCGCCAGCGCCGCGATGGCCGAGACGTGCAGGTTCTTGTTGATCGTGAAGATGGTGACGAACAGCAGCCCGGGCAGGACCGTCTCCACCATGCCGCGCATGCCGCCGAAGGCCTCGAACAGCGCCGCCTCCGTGACTGCCTTGGCGTCGCTGTCCTGCTTCTGCTGGTCGTGCGGTGTTGTCTGCGTGGGGGTCGGCTTGTCGAGAGACGTCACCGGCTACTCCTGTCCGAGTGGTCGGAGTTCGTATTTGGGGTTGAACAGCACCCGGCGGCCGTGGTCGACGGAGATCCGGCCCGAGGCTATGAGCCTGCGGCCCGGTTCGATGCCCACGATGGACCGGCGGCCCAGCCAGACGACGTCCAGCGGGGCCGTGCCGTCGAAAAGCTCCGCCTCCAGCGCGGGCACCCCGGCCCGCGGACGCAGGGTGACCGTGCGCAAGGTACCAGTCACCCGGACTATCTGGCGGTCGTTGCACTCGGCGATGCGCGTGCACCCGGACGCCTCCGCGTCCTCCTGCAGCTCCTCGGACTCGAGGTCCTGCTGGGAGGTCGACAGCCGGTCGAGCATGCGGCGGAAGCGGCCGGCCGGCTTCGGCGCCTTGTCAGCTTTCCCGGAACGGGGTGCAGCACTCATACAGAAAGCGTACCGGCCACGCCCACAGCAACGGAGGTCGGTGCGTGGCGCTCCTCGCGGCTCAGGAACGCTCGAAGCGGTAGCCCATGCCCGGCTCGGTGACAAAGTGTCTGGGGTGCGAGGGGTCGGCCTCCAGCTTGCGCCGCAGCTGCGCCATGTAGACCCGCAGATAGTTGGTCTCGGTGCCGTACGACGGGCCCCAGACCTCCTGCAGCAGCTGCTTCTGGCTGACCAGCCGGCCGGTGTTGCGTACGAGGACTTCCAGCAGATGCCACTCGGTGGGGGTCAGCCGGACGTCGCGGCCGTCGCGGTTGACCTTCTTCGCCGCGAGATCGACGGTGAAGCCGTCCGTCTCGACGATCACCAGGTCGTCGTCACCGCCGCCGACCGGCTCCGCGCGGCGGACCGCGGCACGCAGCCGGGCCAGCAGCTCGTCCATGCCGAAGGGCTTGGTGACATAGTCGTCGGCGCCGGCGTCCAGCGCCTCGACCTTCTCGTCGGAGGTCTGGCGGGCGGAGAGGACCAGGATCGGGACGCGGGTCCAGCCGCGCAGGCCCTTGATCACCTCGACACCGTCCATGTCCGGCAGACCGAGGTCGAGAACGACGACATCAGGGTGGCGTGCCGCGGCCAGCTGGAGCGCGGTCGCACCGTCGGGAGCCGCGTCCACCTCGTACTTGCGCGCCTTCAGGTTGATCACGAGGGCGCGTACGATCTGCGGCTCGTCGTCGACCACGAGCACCCGGGTCATTGATGGCCTGCCTTTCTGCACTGTCGTCTCTGCTGCTGTCCGGCCGGTCATGACGTGACCTGGGCGGAAAGATCGGGGCTTGCCGGTGCGAACCCGGGCGCCGCCTTGAGGGTGAGGACCATGGTGAGACCGCCGCCCGGTGTGTCCTCGGCCGTGATGGAGCCGCCCATGGCCTCGACGAAGCCGCGGGCGACGGCGAGTCCGAGGCCCACTCCGGCACCTCGTGGAGCGTCACCGTAACGCTGGAACGGCTCGAAAATCCGGTCCTTCTCGTCATCCGGGACGCCGGGGCCGCGGTCGGCGACCCGCACCTCGACGCGGTCGCCGAGCGCGCTCGCGCCCACTGTGACGGGTGTGGCGTCGGGGCTGTACTTGACGGCGTTCTCGACGATGTTGGCGACGGCCCGCTCCAGAAGTCCGCGGTCGACGGCCACCATCGGCAGCGTCTCCGGGATGTCCAGCTCGACGCTGTCCTCGGGCACCGCGACGAGCGCCATCGGCACCACCTCGTCGAGGTCGGTCTCGCGGATCAGCGGGGTGACAGTGCCGGTCTGGAGCCGGGACATGTCGAGGAGGTTGCCCACGAGGTGGTCGAGCCGGTCTGCGCCCTCCTCGATGCTTTCGAGGAGTTCGGCCTCGTCGTCGTCGGACCAGGCGACGTCGTCGGAGCGCAGCGAGGAGACCGAGGCCTTGATGGCGGCCAGCGGGGTGCGCAGATCGTGGCTGACGGCCGCAAGCAGCGAAGTGCGTATCCGGTTGCCCTCAGCCTGTCTGCGGGCCTCCTCCGCCTGGCCGACCAGCCGCTGCCGGTCCAGTACGACGGCGGCCTGCGCGGCGAACGCGGACAGCACCCGCCGGTCTTCGGCGGGCAGTACCCGGCCGGAGAGCGCGAGCGCCATGTGGTCACCGACGGGCATGTCGACGTCCGCGTCCTCGGGACGTACGACGGAGTTCGGCCCGACGCTGCCCGCGCAGGTCCACGGGTCGACGTCGCCGGCCCGTTCCAGGAGGGCCACGGATTCCATACCGAAGGTCTCGCGGACCCGTTCGAGCAGGGCGTCCAGCGTCGTCTCGCCGCGCAGCACGCTGCCGGCCAGGAAGGACAGGATCTCCGACTCGGCACGCAGCCGGGCCGCCTGATGCGTACGCCGGGCCGCCAGGTCGACCACCGACGCCACCGCGACGGCCACCGCGAAGAAGACGACGATGGCGACGATGTTCTTCGGGTCGGCGATCGTCAGCGTGTGGGTGGGAGGCGTGAAGTAGTAGTTCAGCAGCAGCGAGCCGACGGCCGCGGAGGCCAGTGCCGGAAGCAGTCCGCCGAGCAGGGCGGACACGACGGTCAGGAAGAGGAAGAGCAGTACGTCGTTGGCCAGGCCCAGTGAGTCGTCGAGCCGGGAGATCAGCAGCGTCAGCAGGGCGGGGCCTGCGATGCCGACCAGCCAGCCCGCAATGATCCTGGAGCGGCCGAGCCGCGCGCCGCGTGCGACCGGCAGTCCGCGGCCCTTGGCGACCTCCTCGTGCGTGACGATGTGCACGTCGAGGTCGGGTCCGGAGTCACGGGCGACGGTGGAGCCGACGCCGGGGCCGTAGATGTACTGCCAGGCCTTGCGGCGGCTGGAGCCGAGGACGATCTGGGTGGCGTTGACGCCACGGGCGAACTCCAGCAGTGAGGCCGGTACGTCGTCGCCGATGACATGGTGGAAGGTGCCGCCGAGGTCTTCGACCAGGGTCCGCTGGACGGCGAGTTCCTTGGGCGACGCGGAGGTCAGTCCGTCGCTGCGGGCGATGTAGACGGCGAGGATCTCGCTGCCGGAGCCCTTGGCCGCCATCCGGGCCGCGCGGCGGATCAGCGTACGGCCCTCGGGTCCGCCGGTGAGGCCGACGACGATGCGCTCACGGGCCCGCCAGGTGGACTGGATGTTGTGCTCGCCGCGGTACTGCTGAAGGTATTCGTCCACCCGGTCGGCGACCCACAGGAGCGCGAGCTCGCGCAGTGCGGTGAGGTTTCCCGGGCGGAAGTAGTTGGAGAGGGCCGCGTCGACCTTGTCCGGCTTGTAGATGTTGCCGTGGGCCATCCGCCGCCGAAGCGCTTGCGGCGACATGTCGACAAGTTCGAGCTGGTCGGCCCGCCGGACCATCTCGTCCGGGACCGTCTCGCGCTGCCGTACGCCGGTGATCGACTCGACGACATCACCGAGGGACTCGAGGTGCTGGATGTTGACGGTCGTTATGACGTCGATCCCGGCGGTCAGCAGTTCCTCGACGTCCTGCCAGCGCTTGGCGTTGCGTGAGCCGGGCACATTGGTGTGCGCGAGCTCGTCCACCAGAGCGACGGCGGGCTTGCGCTCCAGGACGGCGTCCACGTCCATCTCGGTGAAGACGGTGTCCCGGTACTCGATCTCGCGCCGCTTGATCTGCTCCAGGCCGTGCAGCATCACTTCGGTACGCGGCCGCCCGTGGTGCTCCACGAAGCCCACGACGCAGTCGGTGCCACGCTCCAGGCGCCGATGCGCCTCGGACAGCATGGCGTACGTCTTGCCGACGCCCGGCGCCGCACCGAGATAGATCCTTAGCCTGCCGCGTCCCATGGCCCCATTGTCTTTCAGGAACAGCTCTTACCCTGCGTCGACCTTACGGCCAGAGATTCGGGCAAATCGGGCGCAGGGTGGGCATCAGCTGCGTATTTGACGCGATTCTGACGCGTGAAACGGCAGGTGGGCCGCACTCCCGCTGCGGGAGTGCGGCCCACCTGAAAGGCGGTGAAGCGGACGCGTCAGCGCACCTCGGTGATCTCGGGGCCGCGTTGCAGCTGTCCCATGCCACCGGAGAAGCGGGAGCCTTCCTGCTCCTCCTGCTGGACGCCCTCGGGCACCATCTGCGCGTCCTCGGGCAGCTTGAGGACGATCGGGTCGCGCGGCGCCATCGGTCCCTCGCCGCGTACGACGACGGTGTCCCGGAAGATCGTCTCCAGAAGCCCGGCGGCCTCCGGCTGCACCGCGCCCTGACCGGAGATCACTCCGCGCAGGAACCAGCGCGGCCCGTCGACGCCGACGAAGCGCACCAGCTGGACGCCGCCGGTGCCGTCCGGCAGCTGCACGGGCACCTGGGCCCGCAGCTCCCAGCCGAGCGGGCCCTCGACCTCGTCGATGATGCCGCCCTGCTGCGTGATCCCCGAGGCGATCTCCTCGCGGACCTCGCCCCAGATGCCTTCCTTCTTCGGCGCTGCGAACGCCTGCAGCTGTACGGCGCTGTCGCGCAGCACCACGGTCGCGGCGACGATCGCGTCACCCGCTACCTCGACGCGCAGCTCCATGCCTTCGACTCCGGGCACAAAAAGACCGCCCAGATCGACCCGGCCCTCGCCGGGCTTGGACACCTCGGAGACGTCCCATGGGCCGTCGGGCCGGGGAGCCGGCGGAAGGTTCGCCCTGCGGGTCTCGCCCTCCTCGGCGTCGTCGTCGGCGTACGACGTGTCGCGCTCGTCGACGACCTGCTCGGCCTCGCCCGTTGCGTCCGCGTCCCCCGCGGAACCACTCTTCTTGCGACGTCCGAACACGTCACTGTCCTTCCCGGTCGGATACGGCCGAAGCGTATCGATTCCCACCCGTTGAGCCATCCACAGCGGCATGACCGCCGGTGGACCCGAAGCCCCCCTCGGCCCGTGCCGAGCCGGGAAGCTCCGCCACCTCGTGGAAGCGCACCTTCTCGACCTGCTGGACGATCAGTTGGGCAATCCGGTCGAAGCGGTCGAACCGCACGCTCTCACGCGGGTCGAGATTGACCACGATCACCTTGATCTCCCCACGGTACCCGGCATCCACCGTCCCCGGGGCATTCACGAGGGCTACTCCGCAGCGGGCGGCGAGACCGGAGCGCGGGTGCACGAAGGCCGCGTATCCGTCCGGGAGCGCGATGGACACCCCGGTGGGCAGCACGGCACGCTCGCCGGGCGCGAGTTCGACGGCCTCACAGGTCACCAGATCGGCGCCGGCGTCGCCGGGGTGTGCGTACGCCGGGAGCGGCACCTCGGGGTCCACCCGGCGGATCAGCACATCGACAGGGTTACGCATCAGGGGTTCACCTCGAAAGCACGTGCGCGCCGGACCTGGTCGGGGTCGGCCATGGCTGCCCGGATCTCCTCGGGGCGGCCGTTGTCGATGAAGTGGTCGACCTTGACCTCGATGAAGAGCGCGTCGGCGCGGACGGCGACGGGTCCGTCGGGGCCGCCGATCCGGCCCACGGCGCTGGAGTAGATCTTGCGTCCGGCGACCGCGGTCACCTCGGCCTGCAGATGCAGCACGGTGTCGACGGGCACCGGCCGTACGAATTCGGACTCGAGCCGGCCGGTGACCGCGATCTTCCGCAGCAGCCAGTTCAGTGAGCCGAGCGTCTCGTCCAGGGCCGTGGCCAGCACGCCGCCGTGCGCGAGTCCCGGCGCGCCCTGGTGGGCGGACTTCACGGTGAACTCGGCACTGACGCTCACGCCTTCGCCGGCCCGCGCCTGCAGGTGCAGTCCGTGGGGCTGGCCTTCGCCGCAGCCGAAGCAGTGCTCGTAGTGCGCCCCGAGGAGTTCGCCGGGGGCGGGGGCTTCGGGGTGCCGTACCGGCGGTATGGCGTTGGCCGGAGGGATCATGGTCGCGGCCCGGCGCGACGGTCCGGGGGCCTCCCCCTGGGATTTCGCATTGCTCACAGGCGCAGACCTTACCCGCGCGGCCGCCACCTGGCCGCACCGTGCCAAGCTTGGGCACATGCAGCCTTCCGCCCCGCGCTACGAAGAACGTCTGACCGCACCCCGTTCGTGGTGGCTCATCACCGCACTCGTGGGCTTCTCGGGCGGTCTGATCACGCTGCCGCTCGGCACGCTGCCGATGCTGGGCGGTCTGATCGGCGCGACGGCGCTGGCCGCGGTCCTGGTGAGCGCCTACGGCTCGGTCCGCATCCGCGTGGTGGCCGGTTCGCTGGTCGCGGGCGACGCCCGGATCCCGCTCAGCGCGCTCGGCCCGGTGGAGGTCCTGGACGCGGAGGAAGCGCGGGCCTGGCGCTCGTACAAGGCCGACGCGCGGGCCTTCATGCTGCTGCGCAGCTATGTCCCTACGGCGCTGCGGGTCGAGGTCACGGACCCCGAGGACCCGACGCCGTATCTCTATCTGTCGACGCGCAATCCGAAGGCGCTGGCCGCGGCACTGGCGGCCTGAGGTTCAGTGACCCAGCTCCTGCGGCCCCTGACCGGTGTCCAGCGGCTTCTGGGGCTGCTCCAGCGGCGGGAGTGATGGCAGCGCGTCCCAGGGGACCTGGCGACGCCGCATGTCCTTACGGACCCGGTCCGCGAGCTTTCTGGTGTCCCGCCGGTTCATCACGGCGCCGACGGCCGCGCCGACCAGGAACGGCATCAGGTTCGGCAGATTGCGCACCGTGCGCTTCATGATCTGCTGGCGCAGCTCGCGATTGACCTGCCCGCCGAGCGCGGCGTTGATGCTCGCCGGTTTGGTGATGTCGATTCCGCGCTCCTCCGTCCAGGCCATCAGATACGCGCTGCTGCGTTCCTTGAGCGAGCCGGGCGGTCGCATCCCGTAGACCTCGTGAAGCTCGGCGACGAGCTTCAGCTCGATCACGGCGACGCTGACGATCTCCGTCGCCAGCGCGGCCGGCATCGCCGGCGGTACGGGCATCATCACCGCGGCGCCGATGCCCGCGCCCACGGTGGAGGTGGCGTTGGAAGCGCCCGCCACCAGCTTGTCGGCCAGCTCCTCGGGGCCCAGGCCGGGAAACTGCCTGCGCAGGGTCGCGAGATCGCGCACCGGGACGCGCGGCGCGTTCTCGATGATCCGGTCGGCGATGTAGCCGAGCACCGCCTTGGCGCTCGCGCCGCTCTTACGGATGCCCCGGCGCACTGCCTCGAGACGCCGGGCCCTGACCGAGGGCTCGGCCCGGTCCGCCGCCTCAAGGGCTTCGAGTGCCGAGCGGGCCTCGAGAGCTTCGAGCGAGGCCGGGTGGCCCCGCTCGTCGTCGGCTCCTGCGCCGTGGGGCAGGAGGGCGGCCGAGTGCTCGGCAGAGGCCGTGGCGCCTTCTGCCGCTCCCGTACCGCCCCGGTGCGTCTCCGGCGGTTTCAGACGCCGGAAACGCCGCTTCCTGGACGGTGTCTCGCCTGCCACGGCCGACCTGTCCTCAGTCGCAGTCGCGGCAGATCGGCTGGCCGTTCTTCTCACGAGCCAGCTGGCTGCGGTGGTGGACGAGGAAGCAGCTCATGCAGGTGAACTCGTCCGCCTGCTTGGGCAGCACCCGGACGGCCAGCTCCTCATTGGACAGGTCCGCGCCAGGCAGCTCCATGCCCTCGGCGGCCTCGAACTCGTCGACATCGACGGTCGAGGTGGACTTGTCGTTCCGCCGGGCCTTCAGTTCTTCAAGGCTGTCGGAATCGACGTCGTCATCGGTCTTGCGTGGGGTGTCGTAATCCGTTGCCATGTCGCTCTCCCCCTCTGGGTGGTTGCGGTGTCTCCAGCGCACGTAACGCGTGAGAGGCCGGACTTGTGCCCGACCCGAGGCGGAGATTTTGCCTCACATCAAGGTCTGTTACTCAATCGACACCCAACCGGATCCCTCGAGAGTGATCGAGTTGGCTGGCGATGGGGACCGTACACGGTCCGAACGTCGCACTTCACAAGCGCCACCCCGTGTACTTCCCGTGATCTCGACCCCCGGAAACCAGGACTTTTCCCGGTTTTTTGGCAAGGTTCTTGATCACGGAGAGTAGATGGCCTGAAATTCGCCCATGTGATCGATTCCACACGCCCTACTCGGGCACGGGTCCCGGTAATTCCGCGTAAAGCGAACAAAGCGCGCGATGCCGATCAGCATCTCAGACAGGAAGGGTGACACGCATCACGAGGCCTCCGCCCTCGCGAGGCTCCGCGATGATACGGCCTCCGTGGGCCCTGGCAACCGAGCGGGCGATCGAAAGGCCCAGGCCGACGCCCTTGTCGCTGCCCGTGCGCTCCTGCCGCAGCCGTCTGAACGGCTCGAAGAGGTTGTCGATCTCGTACGCGGGAACCACTGGTCCCGTGTTCGAGACCACCAGCACCCCCTGGCCCTGCTCGGTCTCCGTCGTGACCTCGACCCAGCCGTCCGGGACGTTGTAGCGCACGGCGTTCTGCACCAGGTTCAGCGCGATCCGCTCCAGCAGGACGCCGTTGCCCTGTACGACGGCGGGTGCGCGCTCGCCGCGGATCTCCACGCCCTTCGCCTCGGCCTCGGCCCGTGTCTGGTCGACGGCGCGGGACGCGACCTCGGCCAGGTCCACCGGCTTGCGGTCGACGATCTCGTTGTCACTGCGGGCGAGCAGCAGCAGGCCCTCGACCAGCTGCTCACTGCGCTCGTTGGTGGCCAGCAGGGTCTTGCCGAGCTGCTGGAGCTCGACCGGCGCTCCCGGGTCGGAGAGATGGACCTCCAGCAGCGTGCGGTTGATCGCGAGCGGGGTACGCAGCTCGTGCGAGGCGTTCGCGACGAACCGCTGCTGCGCGGAGAAGGCGCGCTCCAGGCGGTCCAGCATCTCGTCGAAGGTGTCGGCGAGTTCCTTGAGCTCGTCGTCCGGGCCGTCCAGCTCGATGCGCCGGGACAGGTCCGAGCCGGCCACCTGGCGGGCGGTGCGGGTGATCCGGCCGAGCGGCGAGAGCACCCGCCCGGCCATGGCGTAGCCGAAGGCGAAGGCAATGATGCTCAGCCCGAGGAGTGCGAAGAGCGAGCGGCGGAGCAGATCGTCCAGCGCCATCTCGCGCTGGTGCTGCAGACAGGCCACCATGGCGCGGTTGAACTGCTCCCCGGTTCCCTGCCGGGGAAGCACGCACCAGTCGGTGGTGGCCGCCACCTGGCCGGACTGGATCTCGAATGGCAGATCACTGACTCTGACCTGCAGCGCCTGCGCGGTGAGCAGATAGATGATCGACAGCAGCAGGATGCCGGCGATCAGGAACATGCCGCCGTACAGCAGCGTCAGGCGTATCCGGATCGTCGGACGGAGCAGGGGACGGACCGGGTCCCTGGGGTCCCAGGTCGGTTTCGGAGGCGCCGCGGGTGGCGCCGGGGCGGCGGTCACCGGGTCAGATCCGGTAGCCGGAGCCGGGCACGGTGACGATCACCGGGGGCTCGCCGAGCTTGCGGCGCAGGGTCATCACGGTCACGCGCACGACATTGGTGAACGGGTCGGTGTTCTCGTCCCAGGCCTTCTCCAGCAGCTGCTCGGCCGAGACGACCGCGCCCTCGCTGCGCATCAGGACCTCCAGGACGGCGAACTCCTTGGGCGCGAGCTGGATCTCCTTGCCATCGCGGTGAACCTCGCGACGGTTGGGGTCGAGCTTGATCCCGGCGCGCTCCAGCACGGGCGGCAGCGGCACCGTCGTACGCCGGCCGAGCGCACGTACCCGGGCGGTGAGCTCGGTGAAGGCGAACGGCTTCGGCAGATAGTCGTCGGCGCCGAGCTCCAGGCCCTCCACACGGTCGCTGACGTCCCCGGACGCGGTCAGCATCAGCACCCGGGTCGGCATGCCCAGCTCGACGATCTTCCGGCAGACGTCGTCGCCGTGGACGAGCGGGAGGTCGCGGTCCAGGACGACGACGTCGTAGTCGTTGACGCCGATGCGTTCCAGCGCGGCCGCGCCGTCGTACACGACGTCGACGGCCATGGCCTCCCGGCGCAGTCCGGTGGCCACCGCATCGGCGAGCAGCTGCTCGTCCTCGACGACGAGTACGCGCACGTCGCGTTCCTTCCTCTGGGCCCGTCGGCCATGAAGCCATGATCAGGGCAGGTGTGTGCACTGGCTGTGCGTATACATCCTGCCCGTTACGCGCGTAAACCGGCGGTAAGGCGAAGCGGCCCGCAAACGCCCGACCTGGGCGGCCGGGAAATAACGGGATTCTCGGCGGAGTTGAGGTTTCTCTGAGGGAAGGGCTGGGGAGGACGACTTCACACCCGCGATCACGCCCTGTATGTGGCACACCACGACCTGTTCCAGGGTTGATCACCCGTCCCCTGCTGCGGCAGGGGAAGAAGACCCCAGGCACACCCCCGTGCCACCGACCCACGACGAGGGGGCGCACATGGACGCATTCACCGCAGGACTGCTGCAGCGCATAAAGGCCGCGGAGACCGACCTCACGCACGCTCGTGAAACGGGCGACGACTTCCTGGCGGATGTCGAGCAGGCAGAGCTGGACGACCTGCATCGCCTCGCCGCCGAGCATGGTGTGGAGGTCGGCGCCGTATAGCGCCGCACTTCCGGCACCTTCCCGGACATGGAAGGACCCCGACGCCGCGGGACGGCGCCGGGGTCCTTTCATGTGCAGCAGGTCATGTACAGCTCATGCGCAGCAGGTCATGTGCGGCAGCTGCCTCTAGTCGTGCCACGCCCCGAGCTCCTCCAGGAGCGACTGCAGCGGCTCGAAGACGCCCGGGCTCGCCGCCACCGTCAGTTCGTACGAAGGACGCTCACCGGGCCGGCCTCCCACCAGCGCCCCCGCCTCACGCGCGATCAGGTCACCCGCTCCGTAGTCCCAGGCGTTGAGCCCGCGCTCGTAGAAGCCGTCCAGGCGGCCCGCGGCGACGTCGCAGAGGTCCACGGCCGCCGAGCCGCTGCGGCGGATGTCGCGCAGGCGCGGAATCAGCCGCTGGGCCACGTCGGCCTGGTGGGCGCGGACGGACGTCACATAGTTGAAGCCGGTGGAGACCAGGGCCTGGTCCAGCTCCGGCGCGGGCCGGCACCGGACGGGCTTGTCGTTCAGATACGCGCCGCCGCCCAGCACCGCCCGGCAGGTCTCGCGGCGCATCGGGGTCTCCACGACGCCCACGACCGTCTCACCGTCCCGTTCGGCGGCGATGGAGACCGCCCAGGTCGGCAGGCCGTAGAGGTAGTTCACGGTGCCGTCGAGCGGGTCGATGACCCAGCGGACGCCGCTCGTGCCCGCGACGGACGCGCCTTCCTCACCGAGGAAGCCGTCGTCCGGGCGGCGCTCGGTCAGGAAGCCGGTGATCAGCTTCTCGGCCGCGATGTCCATCTCGGTGACGACGTCGATGGGGCTGGACTTGGTGGCCGCGACGCCCAGATCGTCGGGGCGTCCGTCGCGCAGCAGCTCTCCCGCCCGGCGGGCGGCCTCCAGCGCGAGGTCGAGCAGTTCGGACAGGAGAGGCTCGGTCACAGCGATTCCTTACGCGTACGGACTGTCGGCGCCGGCGGCCGCGGGCTTGGGCGCCCGGGCCGGACAGCAGCCGACCGGACAGAGGTCGTGCGAGGGGCCGAGAGAGCCCAGCGCGCAGCGCTCGACGGGCAGCTCCCGCTCTGCCGCCACGCGCTCCAGCAGCAGGTCGCGCACGGCGGCGGCGAACCGCGGGTCGTCCCCGACGGTCGCCGAGCGGCGCACCGGCAGGCCGATTTCGGCGGCCTTGGCCGTGGCCTCGGTGTCGAGGTCGTACAGCACCTCCATGTGGTCCGAGACGAAGCCGATCGGGACCATCACGACCGCCGGGGCGCCGGAGGCGTGCAGCTCCTCCAGGTGGTCGCAGATGTCCGGCTCCAGCCACGGGATGTGCGGTGCGCCGCTGCGCGACTGGTAGACGAGCTGCCAGGGGTGCTCGACGCCCGTCTCGTCCCGTACGGCGTCGGCGATCAGCCGGGCGACGTCCAGGTGCTCGCGCACATACGCGCCGCCGTCACCGTGGCCCTCCACCGGGCCCGAGGCGTCGGCCGCCGCCGTCGGGATGGAGTGGGTGGTGAAGGCGAGATGCGCTCCGGCGCGCACGTCGTCGGAAAGGTCGCCGAGGGACTTCAGGACGCCGTCGATCATGGGGCGGACGAAGCCGGGATGGTTGAAGTAGTGCCGGAGTTTGTCGACGCGGGGCGGTTGGAGGCCTTCCGCCTCGAGCGTGGCCAGCGCGTCCGCGAGGTTCTCGCGGTACTGCCGGCAGCCCGAGTACGAGGCGTACGCGCTGGTGGCGAGGACGGCGATGCGCCGGTGGCCCTCCTGGACCATCTCGCGCAGGGTGTCGGTCAGATACGGCGCCCAGTTCCGGTTGCCCCAGTGGACCGGGAGATCCATGCCGCTCTCCGCGAAGTCCTTGCGCAGAGCGTCCAGCAGCGCGCGGTTCTGGTCGTTGATGGGGCTCACGCCGCCGAACAGGAAGTAGTGCTGCCCCACCTCCTTGAGCCGCTCCTTGGGGATGCCGCGGCCGCGCGTCACGTTCTCCAGGAACGGGACGACGTCGTCGGGGCCCTCGGGGCCGCCGAAGGAGAGCAGCAGCAGGGCGTCGTAAGGCACTGGGTCACGCTGATCTGACATGGCAACGATCCTGCCACCAGCCGCAGACAGCCGGAAAACCGCGGTGCGCGCGGCGGGTGCCCGGACGTAACCTGTCAACGCCACTGATACGCCTTACCGGAGCGCTCCTTGCCCAGTCCCTACCGCGCCATCTTCGCCGCCCCCGGCACCAAGGGGTTCTCCGCCGCAGGGTTCTTCGGCCGACTGCCACTGTCGATGATGGGCATCGGCATCGTCACGATGATTTCCCAGCTCACGGGGCGTTATGGGCTGGCGGGCGCGCTCTGCGCGACGCTGGCGATGTCGGCCGCGGTGATGGGTCCGCAGATCTCCCGGCTGATCGACCGGCACGGCCAGGCCAAGGTGCTGCGGCCGGCCACGCTCGCCGCGGTCGCCGCGGTCGCGGGCCTGCTGATCTGCGCGCAGCAAGGCGCTCCGGACTGGACGCTGTTCGTCTTCTCCGCGGCCGCCGGGTGCGTGCCGAGCGTGGGCTCGATGATCCGCGCCCGCTGGGCCGAGATCTACCGCGGTTCGCCGCGCGAGCTGCACACCGCGTACTCGTGGGAGTCGATCGTCGACGAGGTGTGCTTCATCTTCGGCCCGATCGTCTCGATCGGTCTCTCCACCGCCTGGTTCCCGGAGGCGGGCCCGCTGCTCGCCGCCGCGTTCCTGCTGATCGGCGTCTTCTGGCTGACCGCTCAGCGGGCGACCGAGCCGGTGCCGCATCCCCGCGAATCCCACAGCGGCGGCTCCGCGCTGCGCTCCCCGGGCCTGCAGGTCCTGGTGGTCACCTTTGTGGCGACCGGCGCGATCTTCGGCGCGGTGGACGTGGTCACCGTGGCCTTCGCCGAGGAGCAGGGCCACAAGGCCGCGGCGAGCCTGGTACTCGCGGTGTACGCGCTCGGCTCCTGCCTGGCCGGACTGGTCTTCGGGCTGCTGCATCTCAAGGGTCCGGCCGGACGAAGGTGGCTGGTGGGAGTGTGTGCGATGGCCGTGAGTATGATCCCCCTCCAACTGGCCGGGAACCTGCCGTTCCTTGCCGTGGCGCTCTTTGTCGCGGGCCTGTCCATCGCACCCACGATGGTGACCACGATGGCCCTCGTCGAAGCGCACGTACCGCGCACCAAACTGACCGAGGGCATGACCTGGACCAGCACCGGGCTCGCGGTCGGCGTGGCGCTGGGCTCCTCGGCCGCCGGCTGGGTCGTCGACGCGTCCGGGGCGGACGCGGGGTATGTGGTGCCCGCTGTTGCGGGTGCGGTCGCGGCCGGAGTGGCGTTCCTGGGGTACCGCCGGCTGAGCAGGCCGGTGCCGACGCGGGAGGGGCAGCGGGCCGATGAGCACCATCAGCACGACGAGCACGACGCGCACGTGGCGTAACTGGGCGGGGAACGTCACCGCCCGTCCGGCCCGGGAGGTCTCGCCGGCCTCCGCCGAAGAGGTGGCCGACGCGGTACGGCAGGCGGCAGAGGCCGGCCTCAGGGTGAAGACGGCCGGCGCCGGTCACTCCTTCACCGCCATCGCCGCCACCGACGGACTGCTGATACGTCCCGAACTGCTCACCGGAATCCGGCGGATCGACCGTACGGCGATGACGGTGACCGTCGAGTCGGGCACTCCGCTGAAGCGGCTGAACGCGGCGCTCGCCCGAGAAGGACTGTCGCTCACGAACATGGGCGACATCATGGAGCAGACGGTCGCCGGCGCTACCAGCACCGGCACGCACGGCACCGGCCGCGACTCGGCCTCGATTGCCGCTCAGATCAGGGAACTTGAGCTGGTCACCGCCGACGGCTCGCTGCTGACCTGTTCGGAGAAGGAGAATCCCGAGGTCTTCGCGGCGGCCAGGATCGGGCTCGGCGCGCTCGGCGTTGTCACCGCGATCACCTTCGCCGTGGAGCCGATCTTCTTTCTGACGGCCCGCGAGGAGCCGATGGCCTTCGACAGAGTCACGGCCGAGTTCGACGCCCTGCACGCGGAGAACGAGCACTTCGAGTTCTACTGGTTCCCGCACACCGGCAACTGCAACACCAAGCGCAACAACCGCAGCGCCGGACCGGCCGCGCCGCCGGGAGCGATCAGCGGCTGGATCGAGGACGAGCTCCTCTCCAACGGCCTGTTCCAGGTGGTCAGTTCGCTGGGCCGGGCGGTCCCGGCGACCATCCCGACGATCGCCAAGATCTCCAGCCGCGCGCTCTCCGCCCGTACTTACACCGACATCCCGTACAAAGTCTTCACTTCTCCGCGCCGCGTGCGGTTCGTGGAGATGGAGTACGCGCTGCCGCGGGAGGCCGTGGTCGGGGCGCTGCGGGAGGTGAAGGCGATGATCGAACGTTCGCCGCTGCGGGTCGGCTTCCCGGTGGAGGTGCGGACGGCGCCGGCCGACGACATCACACTGTCCACTGCGTCGGGCCGGGAGAGCGCCTATATCGCGGTGCATCTGTACCGCGGCACGCCGTATCAGTCGTACTTCACCGCGGTGGAGCGGATCATGACGGCGCACGGCGGCCGGCCGCACTGGGGCAAGGTGCACACGCGGGACGCGGAGTACTTCGCCGAGGCGTATCCGCGGTTCGGCGAATTCACCGCGCTGCGCGACCGGTTGGACCCGGAACGGCTGTTCGGCAACGACTACCTGCGGCGGGTGCTGGGCGACTGAGCATTCGCGGTCGCTACTTGCCCTTCTGTCACTCCTGTAACAGAGGGGCGAATGAGCGAAGCGAATAATTCCCTTTGCGAAGATTCTGTGAATCAAGACGCCTGTCACCATGTCCCCGCGCCCAACTCCCGTACGCAGCGAGAAGTTCGGCGGCGCGGCGGTCCACCCCGAACGCCCGAATGGAGTACTGTGGCGAGCCCTGGGCCCGGCCTCCCTCTCGGGCGTTCGGACCCCAGGTAGGGGGCCGAAAGCGGCGCTCGATCCGGCGGCGTCGCGGTACCGCACGGATGCCTGCACTCAGAGTGACCAACTCGTCACACTGAGTGGCAAATAGGTAACCGTGCCATAACGGCGATCCAGGGCCTGTGCCCGACACGCCGGGCAACTCGGCAAGGTTGTGGCAGGCTGCACCCGGGCAGGCCACACTCGACTAGCGGAAGCAGCGACGCACGTGACGTCGGCAGGCACCACCCGGGAGGTCCCCATGCCCGAACTGCGTGTCGTGGCCGTCTCCAACGACGGCACACGACTGGTGCTCAAAGCTGCGGACAGCACGGAGTACACCCTTCCGATTGACGAGCGGCTGCGCGCTGCCGTGCGCAATGACCGCGCCCGCCTCGGCCAGATCGAGATCGAGGTGGAGAGCCATCTCCGCCCCCGGGACATCCAGGCACGTATACGCGCAGGAGCCTCCGCCGAAGAGGTCGCACAGCTCGCCGGAATTCCGGTCGACCGGGTGCGGCGCTTCGAGGGTCCGGTGCTCGCGGAGCGGGCCTTCATGGCGGAGCGGGCCCGAAAGACTCCCGTACGCAGGCCCGGTGAGAACACGGGGCCGCAGCTCGGCGAGGCGGTGCAGGAGAGGCTGACACTGCGCGGCGCGGAGAAGGACACCGTGCAGTGGGACTCCTGGCGCCGTGACGACGGCACGTGGGAGGTGCTGCTCGTCTACCGGGTGGCGGGCGAACCGCACTCGGCGAGCTGGACCTACGACCCGCCGCGGCGGCTGGTCCAGGCCGTCGACGACGAGGCGCGCGCGCTGATCGGCGAGACGGACGACACGATCGCGGCCGCGGAGCCGAGCTTTCCGTTCGTGCCGCGCATCGCACGGCTGCCGCGGGACCGGCCGCTGGACCGGGCACTTGAGCGCCCGGCGGAGCCGGCGCCCGCGGACGGGAACGGGAACGGGACGAGTGAGCGGGACTCGCTGACGAGTCTGCTGGAGGCGGTGCCGAGCTTCCGCGGCGACATGGTGGTGCCGGAACGCCCGGCCCCGCCGGAGCCGCCGGCCGCGGAGCCCGTGCAGGAACCCGAGGCGGAGGAGCCGGTTGCTCCTGCGGCGTCGGCGGGTGCGGGATCGGCGTACGCGGATGTGCTGATGCCGCGGTCGGTTGCGGGCCACCGCGACCGTCTGACCGGCACGACGGACCGCCAGGCGGAGGCCGACGGCGTCCGTCCGGGCCGCCGCGCGGCGGTCCCGAGCTGGGACGAAATCGTCTTCGGCACGCGCCGCAAGAAGCAGGACTAGCCGCTTCGCAGGACGACAGGGCCCGGCACGCTGAGCGTGCCGGGCCTTGCTGGTGCGGGCGTTGCGCCGGCGCGGCGCTCACGCTCAAGCCGCCGCCCAACCCGCTCGGGCGGGAGGTCGGCGCCTCGGCCGCGGGCGGACCGACTCAGCCCCGTTCGGGGCCTGTTGCCACCGGGCGCTCGGGGTCGCGGGACCACTCGGACCAGGAGCCGGCATAGAGCGCCGGGGTGAAGCCCGCGATCTCCAGAGCCAGGGCCTGTTGGGCCGCCGAGACGCCGGATCCGCAGTAGACGCCGACCTCCTGGGCCGTGTCCGTGGCTCCCAGGGCGCGGAAGCGGGACGTCAGGCTCTCCGGCGGGAGGAATCGGCCGCTCTCGTCGAGGTTTTCCGTCGTCGGGGCCGAGACCGCGCCGGGGATGTGGCCCGCCACCGCGTCAATCGGCTCGACCTCACCGCGGTAGCGCTCGGCCGCGCGGGCGTCCAGGAGCAGGCCCGTACGGGCCAGGTCCGCCGCGGCGTCCGCGTCGAGCAGCGGGAGAGCGCCCGGAGTTGGCCTGAAGTCGCCCTCCGCCGGGTCCGGGATCTTGGTCTCCAGAGGACCCGTCCAGGCGGACAGGCCGCCGTCCAGGACGCGTACGTCCGCATGGCCCGTCCACCGCAGCAGCCACCACGCGCGGGCGGCGGACCAGCCCTGCGCCGCGTCGTAGGCGACCACGGGCGTCCCGGCCGAGACTCCGGCGCGGCGCATCGCCGCGCCGAAGGCCGCCAGGTCCGGAAGCGGGTGGCGGCCGCGGTCGCCGGGCAGGTCGGCCAGTTCCGCGTCGAGGTCGACGAAGACCGCTCCGGGGATGTGGCCGGCCTCGTAGTCGGGCCGGCCGTGCGGCCCGCCGAGCTGGTAGCGGACGTCCAGCACGACCGGCGGGCGGGGTCCGGAGAGTTCGTTCGCAAGATCGGCCGCGGTGATGATGGGGTTCATGACAGCCATCCTCGCGCAGCAGGAGCCTCTCCCGTAACGCCGTCGAAGCGGATGTCCCGCGCCAAAACGGGCATCCTCCATCGGGAACCCGCCAAAAGCGGCGCGGCCGGGGCGCACGGGACGCCAGGTGGTGAAAGCATCTGTCGGGGCACGCGACCGTTCCGCACAACGGCGCGGACCCGGTCCCCCCGCACGGCCACGACGATGGTCCGAGGAGAGAGTGACAATGACCGAGGCGACTCGGCAGACACCCGGCACACCCTGCTGGGTGAGCTTGATGGTGCATGGCCTTGACGCGACCCAGGCTTTCTACGGCGCGCTGTTCGGCTGGGAGTTCTCCCCAGGGCCGCAACAGCTCGGCCCGTACGTCCGCGCCTTGATCGACGGCAAGGAGGTCGCGGGCATCGGTCGGCTGCCAGCCGACCGGCATCTGCCGATCGCGTGGACGACCTACATGGCGACCGACAACGCGGATCTCACCGCGGAAACGATCAGGAGTTACAGCGGCACGGTGGGCGTCGGCCCGCTCGACGCCGGCGACGCTGGCCGGATGGCCATCGCGACCGACCCGACAGGCGCGGTGTTCGGCATCTGGCAGGCCGCCGCGCACAGCGGCATCGCGATCCACGGCACACACGGCACGCCGGTGTGGAACGAGCTGGTGACCGCGGAGACTTCGTCGGTCGTCAAGTTCTACCAGGCGGTCTTCGGCTACAAGGCCGAGCCGGCCGCCCCGTCCGACAAGGACGCCGACGAGGACGCCGACGAGGACTATGTGACGCTGCTGCTCGACGACCGCCCGGTGGCCGCCCTGCGCGGCGTCGGCACCGCGCTGCCGCGCCACCGCGGCACGCGCTGGATGACGTATTTCGAGGTCGAGGACACCGATCAGGCCGCGGAGAAGGTCGCCACGCTCGGCGGGCATGTGATCGAACCGCCGAGGCAGGAGGCCGCGGGGCGGCTGGCGACGGTCGCGGACCCGGAGGGCGCGGTGTTCACGATCGTACGGTCGGCCGGCCGTTCGCCCGATCGGTGACCTCGACGGGCAGCACGTCCGGTGAGAGGGCCGCCGCGCGGGCAGACGCGGCGGTCATCCGCCGACGGTGGTGACGCCGGCACAGCACCTCGTAGCCGACCTCGTCGCCCGCGCCCACATCGCCGACCACCACCTGTGCGCCTTCGACGACCATCACGCCGCCGACCGTACGGGCGTTGTGCGTGGCGCGCGCCCCGCACCAGCACAGCGCCTCGACCTGAAGCACCTCGACCCGGTCGGCCAGTTCCACCAGCCGCTGCGAGCCGGGAAAGAGCTTGGAGCGGAAGTCGGTGGTGATGCCGAAGGCGAAGACGTCCAGTTCGAGGTCGTCGACGACGCGAGCGAGCTGGTCGATCTGCTCGGGGGCGAGGAACTGCGCCTCGTCGGCGATGACATAGTCGCAACGACCGCCCTGGGAGAGGCTGTCGACGAGATACGCGTAGAAGTCGAAGCCCTCCGCGGCCTCGACGGCATCGGTGACCAGGCCGAGCCGGGAGGAGAGCTTGCCCTCGCCCGCACGGTCGTCCCGGGTGAAGATCATGCCCTGCAGGCCGCGGGTCGAGCGGTTGTGCTCGATCTGGAGAGCCAGGGTCGACTTCCCGCAATCCATCGTTCCGCTGAAGAACACCAGCTCGGGCATGGGAAGTTGAGGACCTTTCGGGTCGGGCGGCCGGGAGGCGGGAGGTTACGAGCGTACTTCGAGGAGCGGGACGAGCTGCTCGACGGGGGTCATGGAGCCGTGCATCCCGACCATCGCGGACTCGTTCGGCTCGTTGACGGACGCGATGATCACCACATCGTCGTGAGCCGCGGCGACGACATCGCCGATCCGGCCGTACACGCGCTCGTCGATCCGCGGGCCGAACCAGCCCGCCGCGATCGCCTCGTCGCGGCTCGCCACCCAGAACTGCTCGCCGAGCACCTCGCGCCAGACGGTGAGCACATCGGCCTCGGCCCCGGGGACGGCGTAGACATGGCGGGCCCGGCCCTCGCCGCCGAGCAGCGCGACTCCGGCGCGCAGCTCCCAGTCCTCGTCGAAGTCGATGCGCGACTGCTCGTCGAAGGGAATGTCGATCATGCCGTGGTCCGCGGTGATGTACAACGCCGCGTGCGGCGGCAGTTGCTCGGCGAGCCGCTGCACCAGCCGGTCGACGTACATCAGCTGGCCGCGCCAGGCGTCGGAGTCGACGCCGAGGCGATGGCCCTTGCCGTCGACCTCGCTGTAGTACGTGTAGACCAGCGACCGGTCGCCCGCGGCCAGTTGCTCGGCCGCGAGGTCCATCCGCTCCTCGGCGGAGAGCCGCCCGTGAAACGTTCCGCCGCTCAGTGCGATCTGGGTCAGCGGGGTCTGCTCGAAGCCCGGTGAGGACACCTGCGCGGTGTGCACGCCCGCCTCGGCGGCGAGCTGGAAGACGGTCGGGTACGGCTGCCAGGTCTTCGGATCGGTGTACGGCTTCCAGCGGAGCTGGTTCATCAGCTCACCGGTCTGCGGGTTGCGCGCGGTGTAGCCGGGCAGGCCGTGCGCGCCCGGGCACTGTCCCGTGCCGACAGAGGCGAGCGAGGTCGCCGTGGTGGCCGGGAAGCCGGCGGTGATGGGCCGCCCGGTGCCGCCGCGCGAGGTGCCGAGCAGCGAGGTGAGATACGGGGCCTCGTCCGGGTGGTTCTTGATCTGCTCCCAGCCGAGACCGTCGATCAGGAAGACGCAGTTCCGGTCGGCGGGGGTGAGCTCCGGCATGGAGTACGCGAGATCCGGCACGCCCTGTCCGGCGGCGAGCGTCGGCAGCAGTTCCGAGAGTGATCCGAAGCCGTACTCGGGGACGGGCGCGGAACCGACGGCGAGCGGGATGGGGTCGTCCGACCAGGCAGCGGGCTGAGCCATCAGCGCGTGGCTGCCGTGGCTTCGGAGAGCGCCTGGGCGAAGGTGAGGGTCTGCCGGACGGCGTCGGGGCCGTCGCCGGCCTCGCTGACGCGCAGGCTGAGATCGTCCGCGGTGGAGTTGCCGGTGTAGCCGTGGTCGGCCTCGCAGTTGGGGTCGCCGCAGGCGGCGGGCTCCAGGTCGAGACGGGAGACGGCGCCCCAGCCGATGGTGAGGACGACCTCGCGGGGCAGGGTGCCGGGGGTGTACGACTCCGGGTTGGCGACGACGCGGCTGACCACGACCGACGAGATCCGGCCGAGCTTGACCGATTCGGTGGAGGTGGTGGCGTACGGCGTGGGCGAGCTGGAGTCGGCGGCCTGCTCGTCCGTGTGGCTGACGATGAAGCGGTTGGCCGTCAGGACGAGCACGGTGACATGGCGGCGGACTTCATTGGCGTCGAAAGTGGTCTCCTGATGCACCAGGTACGACGCGATCTGCTCGCCTCCGACAGCGGCCTCCACCGCCTCGGCCACGAGGGCCGGGTAGTAGCCGCTGCGCTCGATCGCCGCTCGCAGCCCCTGGGTCGTCGTACCGGTCTTCGCCATGGGCCCCATCCTACGGGGCGGGAACGCTCCGGCCGCCCTCAGTAGCTGGGGAGACGTCGCGGTCCGAGATCGGTGCGGGCGGCGGGCGGGGCGAGTCGTACGGACGCACCGAGCACGGAGAGGCCACGCTGAGCGACGACGACCGGTTCGAGACTGATTCCGACCACTTCCGGGTGATCGTCGACCAGGCGTGACACGCGCAGCAGCAGCTCCTCGAGCGCGGCGGTGTCGACCGGTGCGGAGCCGCGCCAGCCGAAGAGGAGCGGCGCGGTCCGGATGGCCCTGATCAGCTCGGCGGCGTCACGGTCGGTGGCCGGAACGAGACGGTGGGAGGTGTCGCCGAGCAGCTCGGACGGGGCGCCGGCGAGACCGAAGGAGAGCACGGCACCGACGGCGGGATCGATCGCGGCCCGTACGACGGTGTCCACACCGCGCGGGACCATCGCCTGCACGACGGGCTGAAGCTCCTCGGGCTTGCCGAAGGCCTCGGTCAACTCTTCGTACGCCTGGCGGAGTTGAGCCTCGTTGGCCAGATCGAGCCGAACGCCGCCGAGATCGGCGCGGTGGCGCAGGTGCGGGGCGGTGGTCTTGAGAGCGACGGGATAGCCGAGCGCCTCGGCGGCGGTCACGGCGTCGTCGGGACCGGGGGCGGGGAGGGTGTGCCGGACGAGGATCCCGTACCGCCCGAGGAGCTCGCGCGCGTCACCGGCCGCGAGAGTGATCCCCCGGGAGCCGGTGTCCTCCCCGATCAGACCGTCGATCTGGGCGGCAGCCCCGGCCTCGTCGATGTTTTCGTACTCGGGGACTCTGCCGGGCTCGGCGGCGTGCCGACGCCACTGCGCGTACTTCACCGCCTCGGCGAGTGCGCGCACGGCCCGCTCGGCGGCGGGATAGGCGGGAATCCGGCGCTGATCGGCCCCGGGCCGATCAGCCTCGGCGCCTGCCGGTGCCCGGCCGCTCGAGCCCGGAGCCGGGCTCGCAGCCGGTGGGCCGCCCCGGGCCGGTCCGGCCGCCACGGGCGGGCGGGGGCTGGCTGGGGGCCGCACTCCCCCGGACTCCGCGCCGGGTTCGCGACGCGCGGCTGCCACGTCGCCGCCGGCCAGGTCACGGCCGGCGGCCGGTGCCTGTTCAGCCGCGGGCGCGGGCGGCCGACCCGCGGACACGGGCGCCCCGAGACCCGCGGGTACCGAAGCGCGGGGCCGCGTGGTGCCCGCCGCCGCCAGGGCGTCCGCGAGGCCGCCGAGCTCCACATGGACCACCGAGACCGGCTTCGCCGGGGACGTCGCCGCCGCCTCGCGGAGGGCCGCCGCGAGGACCTCGCCATCGCCGGACTCCGTCACGCCGTTGTCCCCGACCCAGGGAATCGCCGTCACCACGACGGCGTCGCAGCCCTCGTCCGTCAGCGCCCGCGCGAGCGCAGCCCGGAAGTCCGCCGGCGTGGCCGCGGTCGTGAGGTCGGTCGGCGGCAGCGGGCGCAGGCCCTCCGCGAGGCAGGCGTCGTACGTCAGCAGGCCGAGCGACTCGGAGTTGCCGAGGATCGCCACCCGCGGGCCCGCGGGCAGCGGCTGGCCCGCCAGCAGCAGGCCCGCATCGACGAGTTCGGTGACGGTGTCGACGCGGATCACGCCCGCCTGGCGGAGCAGATCGCCGACCGTGGCGTCCGGGATCCTGGTCACCGGCACCGCGTGGCCCGGCGGCTCGCTGCCGCTGTGGCGCGCGCCCTTGACGACGACGACCGGCTTCACCGCCGCCGTACGCCGCGCGAGGCGGGTGAACTTGCGCGGGTTGCCGATCGATTCGAGGTAGAGCAGGACGACGTCGGTGTCCGGGTCCTCGTACCAGTACTGCAGAAAGTCGTTGCCGGAGACGTCCGCGCGGTTGCCCGCGGAGATGAAGGAGGAGAGACCGGCGCCGCGCCGGTGCAGCCCGGACAGCAGTGCGATGCCGATCGCGCCGGACTGGGTGAAGAGACCGATCCGGCCCCTCGCCGGAGGGTGCGGGGCGAGCGACGCGTTGAGCCGGACGCCGGGCGAGGTGTTGATCACGCCGAATGCGTTGGGGCCGATGATGCGCATGCCGTACGAGCGTGCCTGCCGGACCAGTTCGCGCTGGCGCTGCCGGCCTTCCGGGCCGCTCTCGGCGTATCCGGCCGCGAGGACGACGAGGCCCTGGACGCCGTGCTCGCCGCAGTCGGCCACCACGTCCGGCACGCGCTCGGCCGGGACGGCGACCACGGCGAGATCGACCGGCTCGCCGATCTCGCCGACGGAACGGAAGGCGGGAACGCCGTCCACCTCGCGCCGGTCCTCGGCGAAGGCGCGGTTCACGGCGTACGTACGGCCCGTGTAACCCCCTTCGAGGAGGTTGCGCAGCACGGTCCGGCCCACCCCTCCGGGCGCGCGGCCGGTGCCGATCACGGCGACCGATCCGGGGGCGAGGAGGCGCTGGACGGAGCGCGCCTCGGCGCGCTGCTCGCGGCCGCGCTGCACCGCGAGGGACTCGGCGGTCGGTTCCAGGTCGAGGGTCAGATGGACGGAGCCGTCCTCGAAGCTGCGCTTCTGCGTGTAGCCGGCGTCCCGGAACACCTTGATCATCTTGTTGTTCGCGGGCAGGACCTCGGCGGCGAAGCGGGTGATTCCCCGCTCACGGGCCACCGCGGCGATGTGCTCAAGAAGGGCGGAGGCGACACCGCGCCCCTGGTGCGCGTCCTGCACGAGGAACGCCACCTCGGCCTCGTCCGCCGGGGCGCTCGCGGGCCGGCCGTCCGCGTTGATCCGGTCGTAGCGGACGGTCGCGATGAAGTCCCCGCCCACCGTGACCGCGAGACCCACCCGGTCCACATAGTCGTGATGGGTGAACCGGTGGACGTCCTTGGCGGAGAGCCTCGGGTAGGGCGCGAAGAAGCGGTAGTACTTCGACTCGTCCGAGACCTGTTCGTAGAAGCTGACCAGACGCTCGGCGTCATCGGCGGTGATGGGCCTGATGCGCGCGGTGCCGCCGTCGCGCAGCACCACGTCTGCTTCCCAGTGATCGGGGTAGGCGTGGTCCGGCTGGGTCTGCATGCCTGAAAGCGTACGGCTCACCCACCGGTCGCGTGGGCCGTTGGCGCGCGGCAGTCTGAGGTGACCCCGCACCCGCTCGGGCAGTGTCCCGGGCAGTGTGCGGGGTCGCTGGGAGCACGCCGCAGCGCATGAGAGACTGGTCTAGACAACCTCTTGAGACTTGAAGGGCAACACCATGGCTGAGCGCCGCGTCAACGTCGGCTGGGCCGAGGGCCTTCACGCCCGCCCCGCTTCCATCTTCGTCCGTGCCGCCACCGCCTCCGGCGTTCCGGTGACGATCGCCAAGGCTGACGGCAACCCGGTCAACGCCGCCTCCATGCTCGCCGTGCTCGGCCTGGGCGCGCAGGGCGGCGAGGAGATCGTGCTGGCTTCCGACGCGGACGGCTCCGACGCCGCCCTGGACCGTCTCGCCAAGCTGGTCGCCGAGGGGCTCGAGGAGCTTCCGGAAACCGTCTGAATCTGGTCATCGAAAAGCAGGAGCCGCGGCCGCCCGAATTCGGGTGACCGCGGCTCCTGCTTTCCCCCGGCAGAACGCACTGAGAATTCGGGCACACGAAAGGAAGGCCACTCGGGCCGCGAATTGCTTCCCTTTGTATACGGCGCGATGGTTAATTGCGGACGCTGGAGGTGTTTACGGCATGTTGCGAAGTCCTCACCCGCTCGGGGATCCGCAGCCGGTGCGCGGCCGTCGCACGCTCGGTGTGCAACGTGGCCAGCGCCCGCGCCCGTTCCACGTCGCCGCGCGCCACGGCGTCCACGATCGCGCCGTGCTCGGCCCAGGACTCCACCGGCTTGGCCGGCTGCTCCACGGAGTACATCCAGGCGATCTTGTGCCGCAGCTGGGTGAGCAGGGCGATCAGACCCGGACTGCCGGACGCCTGGGCGAGCGTCTCGTGGAACCAGCCGCCCAGTGAGCGCAGGTCCTCGCCCTGGCCGCGTCTGGCCCGCTCCTGCCCCAGCCTGACCAGGCCACGCAGCACCTTGAGATGCGCCTCGGTGCGCCGCTGCGCGGCCCGCGCCGCGCCCAGCGGTTCCAGCAGCATCCGGATGTCCAGCAGGTCGGCGGCCTCCTGCTCGGTGGGCTCGGCGACGCACGCGCCGGCATGCCGGCGCGTGGTGACGAAGCCCTCGGACTCCAGGGTGCGCAGGGCCTCGCGGACCGGGACGCGGGAGACGCCGTAGCGGCGGGCCAGCTGCTCCTCGGTGAGCCGGCTGCCGCGCTCGAATACACCGGAGACGATGTCGTCGCGGATCGCCGTACATACCGAGTGCGCGGGAATGCGCATGACCGAACCTCCGCTTTAATCCGCGCGAAACGCAGCCGATTGACGTCTGTTCAGTGACTCTATTGCAGTGAGCCGCATTTTCCGATGGCAGGCCGGAATCCATGGATATCTTTTGGCCAGGAGGCCCCAAACGCCGAAGGCCCCGGCGAGGGGCCGGGGCCTTCGGTGTGTGCGCGGGAACAGACGCGTCGCAAGGGGGTCAGACGTTCACGCCGTGCGCGCGCAGGTACGCGACCGGGTTGATGTCCGAGCCGTACTCGGGGGTGGTGCGGACCTCGAAGTGGAGGTGCGGCCCGGTGGAGTTGCCGGTCGAGCCCGAGAGACCGATCCGCTGGCCCGCGGCGACGCTCTGCCCGACGGAGACGCTGATGGAGGACAGGTGGCCGTACTGCGTGTACGAGCCGTCCTTCATCCGGAGCACGATGTTGTTGCCGTACGCGCCGCCCCAGCCTGCCTCGACCACGGTGCCCGCGCCGACGGCCACAACCGAACTGCCGGACGCGGCACGGAAGTCGACGCCGGAGTGGCTGCCGGAGGACCAGAGCGAACCGCCGGCCTTGTAGCCGGTGGTGACGTGCGAACCGGCGACGGGGAGCCGGAAGGCGTTGAGGCGCTTGCGCTCGGCCTCACGGGCGGCGTGCTCCTTGGCCTCGCGGATCTCCTTGGCACGGGCCTCGGCCTTGCGCTTCGCCTCGGCGGCGGCCTTCGCCCTGGCGCGGGCCTCGGCGGCCTCGCGCTCCTGGGCCTCGGCCTGCTCGGCGATCTGGGCGGCGAGCGACGCGGAGCCGACGACCTGGGTGGGACCGGAGTCGGTGACGGTGGCCGCGGCGGGCGCGGCAGCGGTCTCGGCGGCGAAGGCCGGAGAAGCGATGGCTCCGATGACGCCGGTGGTGGTGAGAGCCGCAACGCCGGCGATGTTCGCGCTCTTGCGCGACATCCGGCTGGGGGCACGGTGTTTCCCGGTGGCACGGGTGAACGCCATGAAGTGGCTGGTCCTTTCCTTCCTTCTCGCCTACCGGGTTAGCTGACGGGTTCGGAGCAGGAAGGTCTCCTACGGGCCCCTTCACACGAGTGCGAAGGCGTCCGATTCACCCCAGGGACTTCATGTGGGTCCCCGGCTCCCCAGGCTCGCGCCTGACGGGGACTCGGCGATGGCTGCCCGTGCCGCGGATGCGGCGGGCTACTGGCGGACAGCCCGACCGACGCTAAACGGATCAACTTCCCATCACCAAAAAGTCAGCCCCGTTTGTCACGCATGCCACAGGACAGACAGGCACCACCGCTACAAAAGGGGCAAATGACGGAACCCCGGCGTCGGGTGGACGCCGGGGTTCCGTTCTTCGTTGTGAAGTTGTTCGCCTCGATCGGCCTTGCATCGAACGGCGCGAGGTGCCCGATCAGCCCGTGACGACGGTCACTTCGCCGATGCCGAGCGCCCTGACGGGCTCCTCGATCTTCGAGGCGTCACCGACGAGCACAGTGACCAGCCGGTCCACCGGGAAGGCGCTCACGGCCGCGGCCGTCGCCTCCACGGTGCCGGTGTCCGCCAGCCGCACATACAGCTGCGCCTGGAAGTCGTCCGGCAGATGCTGCTCGACCTGGTCGGACAGCGTGCTCGCGACGGACGCCGCCGTCTCGTACTTCAGCGGCGCGACGCCGACCAGGTTCTGCACGGCGACATCGCGCTCCGCGTCGGTCAGCCCCTCGGCCGCGAGCGTGCGCAGCACCTTCCAGAGGTCGTCCAGCGCCGGTCCGGTGTTGGGCGTGTCCACGGAGCCGCTGATGGCGAGCATGGACGCGCCGGAGCCGTCCGGAGCCGAGCGCAGCACCTGGCCGAAGGCCCGTACGCCGTAGGTGTAGCCCTTCTCCTCGCGCAGCACGCGGTCGAGCCGGGAGGTGAGCGTGCCGCCGAGGCAGTACGCGCCGATCACCTGGGCCGGCCAGACGCTGTCGTGGCGGTCCGGGCCGACGCGGCCGATCAGCAGCTGCGTCTGCACGGCACCCGGGCGGTCCACGATGACCACGCGGCCGGTGTCGTCGGCGGAGATCTGCGGTACGGGCCGCGGCGATGCCTTGTCGCCCGTCCAGGCGCCCAGGCTGTCCGCGAGCACGGCGTCGAGATCGACTCCGGTGAGGTCGCCGACGATCACCGCGGTGGCGGTGGCGGGCCGGACATGCGCCTCGTAGAAGGCCCGTACGGACGCGGAGTCGATCCGCGCCACGGTCTCTTCGGTGCCCTGGCGCGGGCGCGACATCCGCAGCGCGGACGGGAAGAGCTCCTTGGAAAGCTCCTTGGCGGCACGCCGGGCCGGATTGGCCGCCTCGTGCGGGATCTCGTCCAGCCGGTTCTTGACCAGCCGATCGATCTCGCTGTCGGCGAAGGCGGGTGCCCGCAGCGCGTCGGCGAGCAGACCGAGCGCCTTCGGCAGCCGGGAGACCGGGACCTCCAACGAGACCCGGACGCCGGGGTGGTCGGCGTGCGCGTCGAGCGTGGCGCCGCAGCGCTCCAGCTCGGCGGCGAACTCCTCGGCCGAGTGCTTGTCGGTGCCCTCCGACAGGGCGCGGGCCATGATCGTGGCGACGCCGTCGAGGCCGTCCGGCTCGGCGTCGAGCGGTGCGTCGAGCGAGAGCTCGACGGCCACGACCTGCTGGCCGGGGCGGTGGCAGCGCAGCACCGTCAGGCCGTTGTCCAGCGTGCCGCGGTCGGGGGCGGGAAAGGCCCAGGGCCGGGCGGGTCCGGCCGTCGGCTGCGGGTGGAAGTCCATGGTCACGGCAGCGTCGCTCACTGGTCCGCCTCTTCCTCTTCGTTGCTGACGTCTTCGTCGCTGACGTCGCCGTTCTCGGAGCCCGCCACCGGTTCGTAGACCAGCACCGCCCTGTTGTCCGGGCGCAGCCGCGCCTCGGCGACGGCCTGCACCTCCTCGGCGGTGACGTCGAGGACACACTGGACTGCGGTCAGCGCCAGCTGCGGGTCGCCGAACAGCACGGCGTACCTGCACAGTTCGTCCGCGCGGCCCGCGACCGTGCCGAGCCGGTCCAGCCACTCGCGCTCCAACTGCGCCTGCGCGCGCTCCATCTCCTCGGGCGTCGGACCTTCGGCGGCGAACCGCGCCAGCTCCTCGTCGACCGCGGCCTCGATCTGCGGGACCTCGACGCCGCCGGACGTCTTGACGTCGAGCCAGCCGAGCGAGGGAGCGCCGGCGAGGCGCAGCAGACCGAATCCGGCGGCGACGGCGGTCTGGTCGCGGCGCACCAGACGGTTGTGCAGCCGGGAGGACTCTCCGCCGCCGAGGACGGTGAGGGCGAGGTCGGCCGCGTCGCACTCGCGGGTGCCGTCGTGCGGCAGGCGGTAGGCGGCCATCAGCGCGCGGGCCGGGACCTCCTCCTCGATGACCTCGCGCAGCTGCTCGCCGATGGTGACCGGCAGCGAGCCGTCGCGCGGCGGCTGCTTGCCGTCGTGGGACGGGATGGAGCCGAAGTACGTCTCGATCCAGGCGAGCGTCTGCTCCGGGTCGATGTCGCCGACCACGGAGAGTACAGCGTTGTTCGGCGCGTAGTAGGTACGGAAGAAGGCGCGGGCGTCCTCGAGAGTGGCCGCGTCCAGGTCCGCCATCGAGCCGATCGGCGTGTGGTGGTACGGGTGGCCCTCGGGGTAGGCGAGCGCGGTCAGCCGCTCGAACGCCGTGCCGTACGGGACGTTGTCGTATCGCTGGCGGCGCTCGTTCTTGACGACGTCGCGCTGGTTCTCCATCGACTCGTCGTCGAGGGCGGCGAGCAGCGAGCCCATGCGGTCGGCCTCCAGCCAGAGCGCGAGCTCCAGCTGGTGGGTGGGCATCGTCTCGAAGTAGTTGGTGCGCTCGAAGCTGGTGGTGCCGTTCAGCGAACCGCCGGCGCCCTGCACCAGCTCGAAGTGGCCGTTCCCCTTCACCTGGGCCGAGCCCTGGAACATCAAGTGCTCGAAGAGGTGGGCGAGCCCCGTACGGCCCTTGACCTCGTGGCGCGAGCCGACGTCGTACCAGAGGCAGACCGCGGCGACCGGGGTCAGGTGGTCCTCCGAGAGCACCACGCGCAGGCCGTTGGCCAGCCGGTGCTCTGTCGCTGTCAGGCCGCCGGAACCGGCCTGCGCTGTGGCCGTGTGACCCATGGGCATGTACGTCCCTTCGATCGCGATACAGAGAGTGCTGCCACTGTATGCAAGCGTGCTGACACCTGGCGAAGTTCCAGGGCCGTGATCGGCGTTGTTCCCGGGTCGTGGTCCACGTTGTCAGTGGGACGGTCCACAATGGTCGGCGTCAGATCCAGATCCGGTACGTGAAGGAGCAGCAGCCGCGATGGCCCGCCGCAGCACGAAGACCCCGCCGCCCGACGACTTCGAGGAGCGGATCCTCGACATCGACGTCGTCGACGAGATGCAGGGCTCCTTCCTCGAGTACGCGTACTCCGTGATCTACTCGCGAGCCCTGCCGGACGCCCGCGACGGCATGAAGCCCGTGCACCGCCGCATCGTGTACCAGATGAACGAGATGGGGGTGCGCCCCGACCGCGGCTATGTGAAGTGCGCCCGCGTCGTCGGCGAGGTGATGGGCAAGCTGCACCCGCACGGCGACGCGTCGATCTATGACGCGCTGGTGCGCATGGCACAGCCGTTCTCGATGCGCCTCCCGCTGGTCGACGGCCACGGCAACTTCGGTTCGCTCGGCAATGACGACCCGCCGGCCGCGATGCGTTACACCGAGTGCCGGATGGCCGACGCGACGTCGCTGATGACGGAGTCGATCGACGAGGACACCGTCGACTTCTCACCGAACTACGACGGCCAGGAGCGCGAGCCCGTCGCGCTTCCCGCGGCCTTCCCGAACCTGCTGGTCAACGGCGCGTCCGGAATCGCGGTCGGCATGGCCACCAATATGCCGCCGCACAATCTCGGCGAGGTGATCGCCGCTGCCCGCCATCTGATCAAGCACCCCGGCGCGGACCTCGAGACGCTGATGCGCCTGGTCCCCGGGCCCGACCTGCCGACCGGCGGCCGGATCGTGGGCCTCGCCGGCATCAAGGACGCGTACGAGACCGGCCGCGGCACCTTCAAGATCCGGGCCACCGTGGCCGTGGAGAACGTCACGGCGCGCCGTAAGGGTCTGGTCGTCACCGAACTGCCGTTCACCGTGGGCCCGGAGAAGGTGATCGCGAAGATCAAGGACCTGGTCTCCAGCAAGAAGCTCCAGGGCATCGCGGACGTCAAGGACCTCACCGACCGCTCGCACGGCCTGCGTCTGGTCATCGAGATCAAGAACGGCTTCATTCCGGAGGCCGTTCTGGAGCAGCTGTACAAGTTGACGCCGATGGAGGAGTCCTTCGGCATCAACAACGTGGCGCTGGTGGACGGCCAGCCGCTGACGCTGGGCCTGAAGGAGCTGCTGGAGGTCTATCTCGACCACCGCTTCGAGGTGGTGCGGCGGCGCAGCGAGTTCCGGCGGAGCAAGCGGAGCGACCGGCTGCATCTGGTCGAGGGCCTGCTCGTCGCGCTGCTCGACATCGACGAGGTCATCCGCCTCATCCGGTCGAGTGAGAACTCCGCGGAGGCGAAGCGGCGGCTGATCGAGCACTTCTCGCTCAGCGAGATCCAGACGCAGTACATCCTGGACACGCCGCTGCGCCGGCTGACCAAGTTCGACCGCCTGGAGCTGGAGAGCGAGCGCGACCGGCTGAACACGGAGATCGCCGAGCTGACCCGGATCCTGGAGTCCGACGCCGAGCTGCGGAAGCTGGTCTCGGGCGAACTGGCCGCGGTGGCCAAGAAGTTCGGCACCGATCGGCGGACCGTGCTGCTGGAGTCGGCGGGCACGCCGGTGGCCACGGCGGCGCTGCAGGTCGCGGACGACCCGTGCCGGGTGCTGCTGTCGTCGACCGGTCTGCTGGCGCGTACGGCCACGGCCGAGGCCCAGCTGACGGAGACCGACAAGCGCACCAAGCACGATGTGATCGTCTCGGCCGTGCCGGCGACACAGCGCGGCGAGGTCGGCGCCGTCACCTCGGACGGGCGGCTGCTGCGGATCTCGGTGATCGATCTGCCGCAGCTCCCGGACACCGCGTCCGCGCCCAACCTCTCGGGCGGAGCGCCGCTTTCGGAGTTCCTGTCACTGGAGGCGGACGAGTCGGTGATCTGCCTCACCACGCTCGACGAGTCCTCGCCGGGCCTGGCGCTCGGCACCCTGCAGGGTGTCGTCAAGCGCGTGGTGCCCGACTTCCCGGCGAACAAGGACGAGTTGGAGGTCATCACGCTGAAGGACGGTGACCGGATCGTCGGCGGTGTCGAGCTGCGTACGGGCGAGGAGGACCTGGTCTTCATCGCCTCCGACGCCCAGTTGCTCCGTTACCAGGCCTCTCAGGTGCGGCCGCAGGGCCGGGCGGCGGGCGGCATGGCCGGCATCAAGCTCTCGGAGGGCGCGCAGGTGATCTCGTTCACCGCGGTCGATCCGGCGCGGGATGCGGTGGTCTTCACAGCAGCGGGTTCGACCGGCGCGCTGGACGACTCGGTGACGACGGTGAAGCTCACGCCGTTCGACCAGTATCCGCGCAAGGGCCGGGCCACGGGCGGCGTCCGCTGCCAGCGCTTCCTCAAGGGCGAGGACGTGCTGCTGCTGGCCTGGGCGGGCGAGTCCCCGGCCCGCGCGGCCCAGCAGAACGGCACACCCGCCCGGCTCCCGGAGCTCGACCCGCGCCGCGACGGCTCGGGCACGCCGCCGGTCTCGACGGTGGCGGTGCTGGCGGGCCCGGCGAGTTAGCACAACTGCGGCCTCGGCCTGTCCGGTTGCGCGGACGGACCGAGGGAGGTCAGCTCCAGGGGATGTTCCGCCAGGGGCTGGCCTCGTTCTCCGTCAGGATCCGGTGGGATGTCAGCGAGCACTCGTAGTAGTGGCCGTACTCCTCCTCGTCGAAGCGCAGCGCCCTGCCCAGCGCATAGCCCGCGGAGAACTCCGCCCACGATCCGTAAGCCGCCTTGCTGAGCGCGCCCGCGTGGACGATCGCCTGTTCCGCCTCGTGCGGGGTGCAGAACCGGGCGGCCAGGCCCCAGCGGGCGACGGTGGGCGCGCGTCCGTAGTCGTACGCGGCGGCGGTGACGACCCGGCCGTCCTCGGGCAGCAGCCCGTCGGCCCGGAATCTGGCCTCGTAGCGCATGATGCGGCGGACCAGTTCCTCCATCTCCGTGACGAGGGTCTGCGGTGCGCCGTGATCGTGCAGGGTTCCGGCGGCGGTCTCGCGCCACAGGTCCGCGGACGGGAGCTCGCCCCGCCCTCTGCGCAGCTGCTCGCGCACCCGCAGCGCGAACTCGGGCTCCGGCGGGCTGTTGGAGAAGTCCAGCAGAGCGCTCATCTGCCGGTGCCAGCTTGCGTTGTCGCTGATCGCCCACGATTCGCGCAGCATGCGCCGCTGGGAGTGGTAGTCGAGGTAGACCGTGCCGGCCTCGTTCCAGGGCACGCCGTTGGCCACGGAGAGGTGCGCCCCGCAGGCGAGCCCGAAGGCGAGTGGCCCGAAGAGCGGGCCGGTGTGCAGGGCGTTCAGCCGGTCCGTCGTGGTGCGGTCGTTCTCCGCGTGGTAGCGGCGCCACAGCGCCCTGTCCCGCGCCGCCGCCGGCAGGCTCACGGAGGCAGGAGTGCCCGGGTTGACGGCGAGCCACAGTTTCGGATCGTTCCAGTCGTGGTCCGCCACCCAGTCCAGGCCGACCTCGAAGAAGACCCAGTCCGGGTGCCAGGGTGGGAGCATGCCGCGGGTGAGGAGGGCCATGCAGCGGGCCCCGGACGTCGGGTGAGCGATCGTGCGCCACGTGACCAGGCCCGGTTTGGCCTCGTAGTCGGCCCGAGGCTGCCCGATGAACAGCTCCTCCCTGGCCAGCACTCTCAGCTGCGCGTTGGTGTCGCCTCGAAGCCCCGCCTCGTGCAGTTCACGCTCGACGTGCGTCGGTGGTGTCCAGCTCATGACCACGGCAGGCTCCGGTACGGGCTCTTGAGGTCCTGGGTCAGGATGCGGTGCTGGGCGACCGACTCCTGATAGGTCCGGCCGAACTCCCCGTCGTCGAAGGCGAGTACCCGGGCCAGCGCGTACGCGGCGGAGAACGCCTCCCACGAGTTGTAGGTCTCCCGGCTCAGCCTGCCCGCCGCGAGAACGGCTTCTTCCGCTGGTCCCGGTTCGGTGAGGCGGGCACCGAGTCCCATGCGCACGAAGCTGATGATGCGGCCGTAGTCGAAGGCCCTCAGCGAGTCGACGCGTTCACCGGCGGTGAGTATCCCGTCGGCGCGGAACCGCTCCTCGTAGCGGGCAATGCGCCCCGCGGTCCACCGGACCTCCGCGACGGTCTCCGCGTCGGCCCGGTGCAAGGCGGGGGCCTTTGCAAGGGCGTCCTGCCACTCGGCCTCGGAAGGCGCTCTGCCCAGGTGCTCGTGCAGAGCGGCACGCGAGTTCAGCGCGATGGCCTCCTCCCAGCCGCAGAGCCGGGCCCCGTAGAGTTCTTCCAGTTTGTCGGCGTACTGGGCCCGGTTCGTCACTCGCCAGACCTCGCGCAGGCTGGCGGCGTCCCTGCGGTAGTCGAAGTACGTCGTGCCGAGTTCGTTCCAGGCAACGCTGTTGTGCAGCGACAGGTGCGCCCCGCAGGCCAGGCCGTGAGCCAGAGCGCCGTGTGACGGGCCGCCCGCATACGCGACGAGCAACCCCCGTGGCGGACCGCCGCTCTCGTTGCCGGCTTTCAGCCAGGCCTGTCGGTGGGACGGCTTGGCCTTGAGGCTGATGGCGCACGGAGTACCGGAGTTGACGGCGAGCCGCCATGAGGCGTTCGGCCAGACACGGGCCAGTTCCGCCAGGGTGACGGACAAGTGCACCCAGTCCGGATGCCAGGGCTGGAGCATGCCCGCCGTGCGGACGTGGACGCTCCACTTCCCGTTCTCGGGGTCCTTGACCGGAGTGAACGGGGCGGTGGCGCCGGGGGTGTCGGCGTAGAGCCGGCCGGTCGGCAGGAAGAGCTTCGCGCGGGAGAGTACGCCGATTCCGGCTGCCTCGTCGCCGGCCGCTCGTGCCTCGTACAGCAGTCGCTCGGTCTCCGTCGGCGGAACCCACCCCGTTGTCCTCGTTGTCACGGGGTCGATCCTACGAACTCCCCGCACGGTGCAGGGTCAGGGGGTCACCCCACGTAGTCGTCGTCCGACCCGGCCTGCCCGTTCGGTACGTAGCGCAGGATGCCCCACATGGCCTGTTCGCCCGGGGCGTCCTGAGGTCCCGTCACCGGGGTGGCGTCGAGTTCCTTGCGCATGGCTCCGGTGTCGATGCCGGAGCCGATCACGACGAGCTGGCTCTGTCGCTGCGCGTCGCCGGGCCAGGGCTCGGGATAGAACCGGAGGAACCGGCCGACGGCGTGGACGGCATACCGATTGAGCGGATCGGCCGCGCCGAAGTCCACAAATCCCTTGATCCGGTAGAGCCCTTCGGGCCGGGAGTCGAGGAAGTCCAGCAGCCTGCGGGGATGGAGGGGCTCGGCGGCGGTGAAGGCGACGGTCTCGTAGGCGTCGTGCAGATGCCCGTCGTGGCCGTCGTGACCGTCGTGACCGTCGTGACCGTCGTGATCATCAGGGTCGTGGAGGTCTTCGAAGGACAGCTGCCCGACGCGTTCGGTCCGCGGGCGGCATTCGAAGAGCAGCTCCGGATCGATGCGTCCGTACGTCGCCGGGATCACGGCGGCCCCGTCGGCGAGGCCCCCGATCCGCTCCCGCAGCAGCCGCCAAGCCACGTCGCCGACCCGGTCCGCCTTGTTGAGCACGATCAGATCGGCGATCCCCAGATGCCGGTCGAGCTCGGGATGCCGCTCCCGCGTCGCCTCGAACTCGGCCGCGTCGACGACCTCGACCAGGCCGCCGTACACGATCCGCTCGTTGTCGCTGGCCAGGAGCATCCGGACGAGTTCCTGCGGCTCGGCGAGACCGCTCGCCTCGATGACGATCACATCGAGGCGGGCGGCGGGCCGGGTGAGCTTGTCGAGGAAGACGTCGAGCTCGCTCGCGTCGACGGCGCAGCACAGACACCCGTTGCCGAGCGACACCGTGGAGTCGCCGAGCTGTCCTGCCACGGTCATGGCGTCGATCTCGATGGACCCGAAGTCATTGACGATCGCGCCGATCCGGGTGCCGCGGCTCGCCCTGAGCAGATGGTTGAGCAAGGTGGTCTTGCCGGATCCCAGAAAGCCCGCGAGGACGAGAACGGGTACGGGTTTGCTGGTCATGAGCGTCGAGCGTAGTGGACGTGCCGGAACACCGGGCCGAGCCGCGATTGTCAGCGGCGCGCAGCGGGCACACTTCGACACGGCGCCCGGTTTCACGAAAAATCGTTCCATCCGTGCGCCTCCTCTCCGCCTCCTCTGCCGGTCAGAGCTGCCCGGCACTCTGGGAGCCGGTGTGCGCAGTCAGCGGCCTCGGAGTTGGCCGATCACTGTGAATCGGGGGTTGGATGAGCACACAGGGGAACGGCCAGCGGGGAGTAGTCGCCGGAGTTGCTGTAGTCATCGTGTGCGCCGTAGCCGTCATCGGGCTTGTCGCGGCGCTCAGTCTGGCCATCAGCACCACGATGCACGAACTGGCTCCCGACACGGACACATCGGCCGCCAACGCGGTCTTCTCGGGGCTGGCGTTCGGCGCAGTCATCGTCGCGCTGGTGGTCCAACACCAGCAGATGCATCGCCAGAACGGCAATCTGACCAGTCAGCTCACACATATGGAACGGGCAAACGACTTCCAGCGCCGCGCCGACATCACGAACCAGCAGCGGCTGCACTTCGAGCTGCTCAGCAAGGCGATGGACGATCCCGATCTGGCCGCGGTGCTAGATGCGTACGACGACACGTCTATGTCCCCGGTGAAGCAGCGGCAGTTTCTCTACGCCAACGCCCTCTATCAGCATGTGTTACACGCGTACCGCATCGGAGCGGCAAGCGAGGACGACGTAAGGGGACACCTTCGAGTGATTTGCCGGAACCCCATCTTCCGGGAGTTCTGGGCTGCTACAAGGGACCATCGCGCAAGTGTGAGGTACGAGTCGCAGGAGGCATACCTGGGACGCGTGGTAGATCGCCTCATCGAGCGCGCGAACGAGGAAGGCCATGCATGGTGGGCCGATTGACCCAACGGGACTCAATGGCTGGTGAGCCCATCGATCACAAGCGGGCTCGGTGTGACTACGATCGCCGGGTTGCATAACTCGACCCAGGGACGACACTTGAAGATCGTGCGCCGGATCGGAGCATCACCCCGTCAGCGCGGGAGCATGTCAGGCCAGACATGCCCCGACATCTTCGAGCTGAGCAACGGCGACTTCGCCGTCATCGGCACCGAGGCGACGGCCGCTCTCGACCATGAGCTCCCTTCCGACGCAGGTCGGGCCGACCATGAGCGGATCGTCGTGATCTCGCGGGAGACCCTGATCAGAGCGAGAAACGACATCCCCGACGCCTGACCGCAGGCCGAACAAGGGCCCGGCACCGAACCAAGGTGCCGGGCTCATTTTCTGCCGTCAGGACGCCTGCGGCACGGGCTGCGGCGGAGGCGGTCCCACATACCTCGCCGCCGGGCGGATGATCTTGGAGTCGGATGCCTGCTCCAGGATATTGGCGCTCCAGCCCACCACCCTCGCCGCACAGAACGTCGGCGTGAACATCTCCCGCGGCAGCCCGCACAGCTCCATGACCACCCCCGCGTAGAACTCCACGTTCGTGTGCAGCTCCCGGCCCGGCTTCAGCTCCGCGAGGATCGCCTCCACCCGGTGCTCGACCTCGATCGCGAACTCCACCAGCGGTCCGCCGAAGCTCTCGGCGATCGAGCGCAGCATCCGGGAGCGCGGGTCCTCGGTGCGGTAGACGGGGTGGCCGAAGCCCATGATCCGGTCGCCCGCGAGGACCCGTTCTCTGATCCAGGGGTCGATGCGCTCCGGTGTGCCGATCGCGTCGAGCGTGTCGAGGGCGCGGCTCGGCGCGCCGCCGTGCAGCGGGCCCGAGAGCGCGCCGACCGCGCCGACCAGGCAGGCCGCGAGGTCTGCGCCGGTGGAGGCGATCACCCGGGCGGTGAAGGTCGACGCGTTGAAACCGTGGTCGATCGTCGAGATCAGATACTGCTCGATCGCCCGCGCACGGGCCGGCTCCGGCTCCGAACCGGTCAGCATGTACAGGTAGTTGGCGGCGTACGGAAGGTCCTCGCGCGGTTCGACCGGCTGTAGGCCCTGGCCCAGCCGGTGCAGCGCGGTGAGCAGCGTCGGCACGGCGGCGCAGGCCCGGAGCGCGTCCGCGCGACGGGACGCGGCGTCGAGGTCGTAGACCGGGCGCAGTCCGGACGCGGCTCCCAGCAGCGAGAGCGCCGTGCGCAGTCCGGCGAGCGGGCCGGAGGGCGCGCCGGAGCGGGCGATCGCCGGCAGTGCCGCGCGTACGTCGTCGGGCAGCCGGCGCAGTGACGCCGTCTCGGCGACGAAGTCCTTGCGCCGGGCCGGGTCCGGGAGCTCCCCGAAGAACATCAGATGCCAGACGTCCTCGAACCCGCTGCCCTGCGCGAGCTCGACGGCCGAGTACTGGCGGTAGTGGTAGAAGCCCTCCCGCCCCCGGACATCCCCCAGTGCGGTGTCGGTGACCACGACACCGGCGAGTCCACGCGGTACGTCCATCTGCATAACAGCCTCCTTGAATTGATTCGACTGTCCATGCATGACTCAATCACTGTCAATATTGATTGGATCAACATGTGTACGGTGTCCTCATGACGGACGACCCAGCGGACGGACAGCGGCTCACCACCCGTGAGGCCGCCGAGCGGCTCGGCGTGAAGCCCGAGACGGTGTACGCGTATGTCAGCCGCGGCCAGCTCAACAGCCGCCGCGAACCGGGCGGGCGCGCCAGCACCTTCGACGCCAAGGAGGTCGACGCCCTGGTCCGCCGGGGCAGGCGGGAGCCCGCCGCCGGAAGCGATGTCACCCAGCGGATCCGCACCGGCATCACGCTGATCGACAAGGACCGCTACTACTTCCGCGGCGTCGACGCCACCGAACTCGCCCGCAACCACCACTACGAGGAGATCGCCGACTGGCTGTGGACCGGCACCCTGCAGCACGGCATCCGGTTCACCGCTCCGCCCGACACCCTCGCCGCCGCCCGGCGCGCGGTCGAGGCGCTGCCCGAGCACAGCGGCTCGACGGACCGGCTGCGGGTGGCCGCGATCGCCGCGGGAATCGCCGATCCGCTCCGCTTCGACCTCGACCGGCTCTCCGTGCTCGGCATGGCCCGCTCCCTCATCCCCACCCTCGTCGACGCGCTGCCCACGATCGGCCGGACACATCGCGGCGAGGGCAGGCTGGCGTGGCGGCTCTGGTCACGGCTCACCGCCCAGCGACCCGACGAGGAGTCGTTGCGAGCCCTGGACAGGGCGCTGTCGCTGCTCATCGACCACGATCTGGCCGCCTCCACACTGGCCGTACGGGTCGCGGCGTCCGCGCGCGCCCATCCGTACGCCGTCGTCTCCGCCGGTCTCGGCGCGCTGGACGGTCCGCTGCACGGGGCCGCCAGCGGGCTCGCGCACCGGATGCTCGCCGAGGTGCTGGAGCGTGGCAGCGCCGCCGCGGTCGTCTCGGACCACCTTCGGGCGGGCCGCCGCGTGCCGGGCCTCGGGCACCGGCTCTACCCGGGCCAGGACCCGCGCGCCGAGGCCCTGTTCGACGTGCTGGCGCAGATCCCCGGCGCCCGGCCGGCGCTGGACGCCGCCCGCGAGGTGGAGGCGACGACCGCGCGCCATGTGGAGCTGCACGCCAATGTGGATCTGGCGCTGGCGGTGCTTTCGGTGTCGTCCGGCATGCCTGCGGAGGCGGGTGAGACGGTCTTCGCCGTGGCGCGTACGGCCGGTTGGATCGCGCATGCGCTGGAGGAGTACGAGGAGCGCCCCCTGCGGATGCGTCCGAGCGGGCACTACAGCGGGCCCCGTCCGCCCAGGCCGCTGCCGTAGGCGGATCGCCGGACATCTCCTACTTCCGCAGCCAGGCCGCCGTGTCCTGCGGGAGCCGCCCGCCGGCGTCCAAAGGCCCGCTCGTGAGCAGGACGCTTGTGTGGCCGGGGAGTTCGGCGGGTTCCGCGGTGAGATTGACGACGCAGATCAGGCCGCCGGTGCGCACAAAGGCGAGAACTCCCGGAGTGGACCGCAGCCAGGTCAGCGGCCCGTCTCCGAAGCCTTCCTCGGTGCGGCGCAGGCGCAGTGCCTCGCGGTAGAGAGCGAGCATCGAGTCCCGCGCCGCCGCCTGCTGGTCGGCGGCGTACGAGGCCCAGCCCTCGGGCTGCGGAAGCCACGGCTGGGCGACCGAGCCGAATCCGGCGTACGGCTCCGCCGCCGCCCACGGCAGCGGCACCCGGCAGCCGTCCCGGCCGGGGTCGACGCCGCCGGAGCGGAAGTGCATCGGATCGCGGATGCGGTCCAGCGGTATCTCCGCCTCGGGCAGCCCCAGTTCCTCGCCCTGGAACAGATAGACCGAGCCGGGCAGCGCGAGCGAGAGCAGGGCCGCGGCGCGCGCCCGACGCGTCCCCACAGTCAGGTCGGCAGGCGTCCCGAAGCGCTTCTTCGCGAACTCGAAGCCGGTGTCGGCCCGGCCGTACCGGGTGACCGTGCGCGTCACATCGTGGTTGCACAGCACCCAGGTCGCGGGCGCGCCGACCGGTGCGTGGTACGCCAGCGTGGTGTCGATGGAGGCACGCAGCTGGGCCGCGTCCCAAGGACGGGCCAGAAAGTCGAAGTTGAAGGCGGTGTGCAGCTCGTCCGGCCGCAGATAGCGGGAGAACCGGTCCGGGTCGGGCACCCACAGCTCGCCGATGAGCACTCCCCCGTACTCGTCGGCGACCGCGCGCCAGGAGCGGTAGATGTCGTGCAGCTCGTCGCGGTCGACATAGAGGCTCGTGTCGCCGTCGGCGGAGTCCGGCAGCCCGGGAGCCTTGGCGCACAGGGCCGCCGAGTCGATGCGTACGCCGGCGGCTCCTCGCTCGAACCAGAAGCGGAGCACGTCCTCGTGCTCGCGGCGCACGAGGGGATGGTCCCAGTTGAGATCGGGCTGTTCCGGGGTGAACAGATGCAGGTACCACTCGCCGTCGGCGACCCGGGTCCACGTCTCCCCCGAGAACTGCGACGGCCAGTTGTTGGGCGGCAGTTCACCGTTCTCGCCGCGGCCCGGTCTGAAGTGGAACAGCTCGCGCTCGGCGCTGCCCGGCCCTGCCGCGAGCGCGGACCGGAACCATGTGTGCTGGTCGGACAGGTGGTTCGGCACGATGTCGACGATGGTGCGGATGCCGAGCTCGCGGGCCTCGCTGATCAGCTTCTCGGCCTCGGCGAGCGTGCCGAACGCCGGGTCGATAGCGCGGTAGTCGGCCACGTCGTAGCCGCCGTCCGCCATCGGCGAGAGATACCAGGGGTTGAACCAGATCGCATCGACGCCCAGTTCGGCGAGGTACGGCAGCCGGGCCCGCACTCCGGCGAGATCACCGGTGCCGTCGCCGTCACCGTCGGCGAAACTGCGCACGTACACCTGATAGATGGCGGCGCTGCGCCACCAGTCGTCCGTGTGATCCCGATGAGGGGCATCCGATCGAGGGGCTGCCACGTGAGGTCCTTTCGGGCAGGGTCGGCTCCGCCGCCGGCCCGGACAGCGGGGCGCCACGGCGAGGCCGGCGGCGGAGGCTTGAGGGTGGAGCAGGGCGGCACGGGCCCGGAGTCAGCCCTTGAGGCCGCCCGCGGTGAGACCGCTCATGATGTTGCGCTGGAAGGCCAGGAAGATCAGCAGCGTGGGGACGGACGCGATGGTCAGCGCGGCGATCAGCACGTTCTCGGGCACGCCGTTGGACAGCGAGTAGATGCCGACGTTGAGTGTCTGTTTGCTCGGGTCGGGCAAGGTGAGCATCGGCCAGAGGAAGTCCTTCCAGACGCCGACGACCGCGAAGATCGACACGACGCCGAGGATCGGCCGTGAGATCGGCAGGACGATCGACCACAGGGTTCTCAGCCGGGAGGCTCCGTCGATGGCCGCGGCGTCGATGAGCTCACGCGGGATCGAGTCGAAGAAGCGCTTCAGCAGGAAGATGTTGAAGGCGTTGGTGACGGACGGAAGCCAGATCGCCCAGGGCGAGTTGAGCAGATTGCGTTCGACGATCGGCACGTCGAGCACGGTCAGATACTGCGGTACGACCAGGACGGTCGCCGGAATCATCAGCGTCACGAGCATCATCGCCAGGATGGCCTTGCCGAACACGGGCCGGAGCCGGGAGAGCGAGTAGGCCGCGGCCACATCCAGGACCAGCTGGAACGCGAGCGCTCCGAAGGCGTAGTAGAGCGTGTTGAACAGCAGCCGGGACAGATCCATCACCTCCCACGCCCGGGAGTAGTTCTCGGTGTGCACGGACGAAGGCAGCAGCGTCGGCGGCGACTGGACGACCTCCTGGGTGGTCTTGAGCCCGCCGGAGACCATCCAGTACAGCGGGCCGAGGAAGACCAGCGTGAACAGGACCATGACCAGGACGAACGCGGCCCAGTAGAAGAACTTGGCGCGTGGTCTGGCGAGTTGGGCCGGTGAGATCAGTGTGCGTGTGCTCATGTCCGTGTCCCCCGCCCTAGTCTTCCTCGCTGCGGCTGAGCCGTACGTACGCCGCGGAGAATCCCGCCAGCAGCACGAGCAGGACCAGGCCGAGCGCGGCAGCGCTGCCGTAGTTGTTGAAGTTGAAGGCGTACTGGTAGATGAGGTAGACGACGGTTGTCGTGGACCCTTCCGGGCCCGCGCCGCCCGCGAGCAGGAACGGCTCGGTGAAGACCTGCATCGTCGCGATGATCTGCATCAGCAGCATCAGCGAGAGGATGAGGCGGGTCTGCGGGATGGTGACGTACCAGATCTTGCGCACAATCCCCGCGCCGTCGATCTCGGCCGCCTCGTACAGCTCGCCGGGAATGCCCTGGAGCGCGGCGAGGTAGATCAGCGTGGCGCCGCCCATGTTCATCCAGGTGGCGGCGATGACCACGGAGAGCATGGCGGTGTCGGGATCCTGCAGCCACTGCTGCTGCGGGAGGTGCGCCAGCTCCAGCAGCCGGTTGAGCAGTCCGTGTCCGGGGTCGTACAGATACTTGAAGAGGAGTACGGAGGCGACCGGCGGCAGCATCACGGGCAGATAGACCAGCAGCCGCAAGTAGCCCTGCCCGTGCCGGAATTCATTGAGCACCAGCGCGATGACGAACGGGACGATGAAGCCGAAGACCAGCGCGAGGCCGGTGAACAGCAGCGTGTTGCGCCAGGCCTGCCAGAACGCCGGGTCGTTGAAGACCGTGGTGAGGTTGGACCAGCCGGCCCAGGTGGTCTCTCCGTTCTCGGTCTTCTGGAAGGCCAGGATGAACTCCCTGACCATCGGATACCAGGAGAAGAACGAGAAACAGAGCACGGCGCCGATCAGAAAACCGTGCGCGGACAGATTGCGGCGCAGGGCCCGTACGAACGCCTCCCGCGATGCGTTCGTACGGGGCCCGGCCTCGCGCCCGGGTCCGGGCGCGGCCTTGTGCGGCGAGAGCGTGGGGGCCGACATCGGCTACTGGTTCGCCAGGATCTGGTTGACCTGCGACTCCGCCGTGGCGAGCAGCCCCGCCGCATCCGCGTTCTTGTTGGTCAGCACCGCGGACATCACGTTGTCGAGGACCTTGTAGATCTCCTGCGCCTTCGGCGGCTCGGCCTTGCCCTTGACCGGGTTGTCCACGAAGGCCTTGAAGTTCTCGACCGGCATCGTGGCGCTGGCGGCGCGTGCCGCGTCGTCCTTGGTCTTGGCGTCGTTGAGCCAGAAGTTCGGCTGCGGTACGCCGACGGGCAGACCGTCGGCCTTGGTGCGCGCCCAGTCGAACTGGCCCTTGCCGACGGTGAGGTTCTTGTAGTTGAGCCAGGCGACGGCGGCCTTGATCTTGTCGGGCGAAATGCCCTTCTTGATCATGTAGTTGTTGCCGCCGAAGAGCGTGTACTTCTCGCCGGGCAGCGGGCCCATGCCGAAGTTCTCGTACTTGGCCCCGAGTTGCTGGACCATGTACGCGATGTCGTCGGGCGCGGCGAGGAACATGCCGAGCTTGTCGCTGGCGATCTGCTTCTGCAGATCGCCCCACTTCAGCAGCTGGGTCTTGCCCATGCTGTCGTCGTCCCAGCGCATGGCCTTGAGGTTCTGGACGATCTGCTTGCCGAGGTCGTTGTTGAAGGCGGCCTTCTTGCCGCTCGCGTCGACGATCTCGCCGCCGAGGCCGTACATGGTGGCGGTGAAGTGCCAGCCGCCGGTGTTGCCCGCGCTGTACTCGCCGAAGCCGGCGATTCCGCTGCCCAGTCCGGCGATCTTCTTGGCGGCGCTCCGGACCTCTTCCCATGTCGTCGGCGGAGTGTCGGGGTTGAGCCCGGCCTGTTCGAAGAGCTTGCGGTTGATCAGCAGGCCCATGCGGTAGTTGCTGGTCGGCAGGCCGTAGAGCTTGCCGTCCTGCTTGAGGGAGTTCATCACGTCGGCGTCGATGTCATTGATCGCCGGGACGGTCTTGGGTGTGACGTAGGCGGAGATGTCCTCGGCGCCCGCGTTGTCCAGCACCTGCTGGAGATCGGTGAAGTAGGTGTAGAACACGTCCGGCTGGGACTTGGCCTTGAGCATCGCGGTGAACCGCGGCGGCTCCAGACACTGGCCGGGCGTGGAACGTCCCTCGATCTTGATGTTCGGGTACGTCTTGTTGAACGCCTTGACGTCCTCGTTCCACTCCTTGAGCTCCGCGGCCTTGGCCGCGGGTGGCATGCAGTCGATCGTGAGCGTCAGCTTGGTCTTCGGGTCCAGAGGCGCTGACGGATCGGTCGAACCGCCGCCGGAGCCCTCGTCGTTGTCGCTGCTGCTGCTCGTGCCGCAGGCGGCGAGAGCGGTCAGGGCGAGCGCGGAGACAAGGGCGGTCGCGGTGGTGCGGCGCGTACGACGGAACCAAGCTCTTCTCATCGGTGGTCCCCTTCGGGCATGAGCGTGGAAGACCCGCGGCCGACACGCAGCGGGGGCGCGGCACACTCAACCACCGGCGACAGGAGACCGCAATATCTCGCGCCGATTTCGTAAAAGTTTGACAGTCGGTTGTACGGAGGGGCGTTCGGGCCCTGCGCGCTAGCGCGGAGCCTGTGCCGTGGAGCCGCGTACCACCAGCTCCGGCTCGAAGAGCAGCTCACCGGGCGGCACGTCGCCGCCCTGGATCTGCGCGGCGAGCAGCTCGACCGCGGCCCGGCCCATCGCCTCGATCGGCTGGCGCACAGTGGTCAGCGGCGGCTCGGTGCAGTTCATGAAGGCCGAGTCGTCGTAGCCGACCACCGAGACGTCGCCAGGGACGGCAAGTCCCCGCCGGCGCGCGGCCCTTACGGCGCCGAGCGCAAGCGGGTCGCTGGCGCAGATGATCCCGGTGACCCCGCGCTCCAGCAGCCGCGCGGTCGCCGCCTGCCCGCCCTCCAGCGAGAACATCGAGCGCTCGATGCGCTCGTCCGGCAGCTCGCCCCCGGCGGTCTTCGCCGCCGCGTGGGCCGCGGCGAGCTTGCGGCGGGAGGGCACATGGTCCAGCGGGCCGAGGACGAGCCCGATCCGCTCGTGGCCGAGCGAGGCCAGATGACGCCAGGCCTGCTCCACTGCGACGGCGTCGTCGCAGGCGATGCAGGGGAAGTCGAGATTCTCGATGGAGGCGTTGATGAGCACCACCGGAATCTTGCGTTCGGCGAGCAGCCGGTAGTGGTCGTGCGGGGCGTCGGCCTGCGCGAAGAGACCGCCGGCGAACACCACTCCGGACACCTGCTGCTGGAGCAGCAGCTCGACGTAGTCCGCTTCGGACACGCCGCCCTTGGTCTGGGTGCACAGGACCGGAGTGAGTCCCTGCTGGGCCAGCGCCCCGCCGATCACTTCGGCGAACGCGGGAAAGATCGGGTTCTGGAGCTCCGGCAGGACCAGGCCGACCAGCCGCGCGCGCTCGCCGCGCAGCTGGGTCGGCCGCTCGTATCCGAGGATGTCCAGCGCGGTCAGCACGGACTGCCGGGTGGCCTCGGAGACTCCCGGCTTGCCATTGAGCACCCGGCTGACCGTGGCCTCGCTGACTCCAACCTTCTTGGCCACCTGAGCAAGTCGTCGCGTCATACACGCAAGACTAGCGCAAACCATGCAAGCGGCTTGCGCCAGTCTCACGTATCCGGGTCAGGGACTTTCGCCGCCGACCCGCTCCACGGAACTCCCTACGGAGCTCGCTACAGAACTCCCTACGGATTGATGTTGATCTTGAAGGTGGACGTGGTGTTCTTGATGTCCTGCGCGTTGCCGTTGAACTTCAGGCCGTTGAAGGTCACTTCACCGACCGCGGAACCCTGCCCCGGCTCCGGCAACTCGTTCGCCCAGAGCCCGAAGCCGGACTTGGCATCGAAGGCGTCGCCGCTCTTCTTCGCGCCGCTGACCGCGACATCGGTGAGCACACTGTCCTTGATCGGGAACATCGGCGTGCTGCCGTTGTACTTCGTCTGGAACATGATCCCGGAGTACGTCGGTTCGGTGATGTCCAGGCCGCTGATCCGGATCCCTTGGTACTCGTACTCCGCCGAGTACATCCACAGTGCCGGGAAAGCCTGGTTGCCCCAGAAGTGGCCACCGGACCGGTCCAGCGAGATGTTCTCGAACCTGGTCGGAGTGGTGCCGAAGCCCAGCGCGTTGATCCCGCCGAACTTCAGCGTGGCGATGGTGAGGCCGGGATAGGTGAGCATGTCCGCGACGCGGATGTTGCGGACGGTGTTTCCGGACCCGCCGTAGATCGCGACTCCGGCGGCCCGCCAGGTCAGCAGGGCCGTCAGGTTCTCGTAGACGTTCCCGGTCTGGTCGGCGTTGACGATGTCCACCGCCGGGAAGAGCGCGAAGCTGTCGTCGCCGGTGGTACGCGCCTCGACATTGCTGACGAGGTTGTTGCTGCTGCCGTTGGTGAAGTTGAGCCCATCGGCGTACATGTCCCGGATCCGGGAGTTCTTGATGGTGATCCGGTCCGTGTCCGTGCCCCAGTAGAGGCACATCATGTGCTCGGTCCAGATGTTGTCGATGGTCATGTCGGCGACCTTCGACCAGTCGAAGACCTTGCCGGGACCGTCGTTGCGGTTCGTGTAGTTGCCGAAGAAGCCGAATCCGGCGAAGGACGAGCCGTTGGCCGTGGCCTGGACGCTGAAACCGGCGTCGGTGTTCTCCTGGTCGGGCGGGGTGGTGAAGCGGCTGAACCAGGGGCCCGCGCCGACGACCTTGACCGCCTTTCCGTACACCTGGAACTTGTTCGACGTCCGGTAGTCGCCCGGTGGCAGATAGACGCCGATCAGCTTGCCCGTGGTGTCCATGCGGACCTTGTCGAGGGCGTTCTGGACGTCTTGGTGGGTGGTGCCGACCGGGACGGTGTACGCCTCCGGGTCCGGGTTCGCCGCCGCGGTGACCTGCTCCAGGTTGATGAAGTCGATCGCGTACGTGTGCGGGTTGGCGCCGTCCTTCTGCAGCCGGATCTTCGACCCGGCCGGGACCGTCTCGCCCAGCAGCACATTGGCCTCGTCATAGATGTGGCGGGGCGCGCCGGCGCTCGGAGAGTTGCCGGGACTGGCCTCGGCCCCGTACTGCCACATGTACTTGGACGTGAGGTCGATGGCCTTGCGGAAGGTTCCGTCGACATACACGTTGAGCGTGGAGCTGATGCCTCCGCCGCCCGCCGCGTCGGGGATGGAGAACCGCGTGACCAGCGTATTGGTGCTGGCTCTGGTCGTGAACTCCACATAGTTGCCGGTGTTGTTGAGCGTGACGGCCTGGCGGCCGGAGGCTTCGCCGCCGAGATCGCCGATGGTCCGGTTGGGCCCGACCTTCTGGGCTCCGCCGCCGAGCGTGCCGTCCTCGGCCTCGTACATGTCGAACGGCAGATTGGCGCCGCGGCCCACGAACAGCGGTCGGGTGCTGGTGTTGTTGGCGCGCTTGACCGGCAGTTCATTGGCGTCGTCCGCGATGACGACCTTGACGGTGTGCGAGCCGTTCGCGGCGGCCCAGGTGCCGAGGTTCACCGCGGGACTGGTCGCTCCCGCTGCGATGGTTCCGCTGTGCGCGCCGGTCAGCGTCCGGACCGTCGCGCCGTTCGAGTCCAGCAGCGTGAGCGTGATGCCGTGGCTGCCTGCCGCGGACGGCTCGGTGCCCTGGTTCTTGATCGCCACGGTGAAGGTGACGGTGTCGCCGGCCGCCGGGGCGCTCGGCGTCCAGTTCACCGCGGAGGCGACGAGGTCGGAGCTGGCGACCGGCTTCACCACCAGTGAAGTCGGGCTGGTGTGGGTGTTGTTGGTCTCGTTCTGCTCGATGACGGCATCGCCTTCGTCGGCGACGGCGCTCAGCTGGTACGTCCCCGCGTCACGTGCTCCGATCGAAACGCTGACCGTCGCCGATGCCCCGGCCGCCAGCGCGCCGACCTGCGCCGTGGCGACCTTGGTGCCGCCGAGCCGGAGTGCGACCGCGCTGGCCGCGGAGGCCAGCGGACCACTGTTGCGGACGGTGGCGAACAGCGTGATCGGGTCCGATTCGACGGGGGCGACGGGCGAGGCCGCGATGCCCGTGACCTCGAGATCGGGGTTTGGCGCCGGGACGCCCGTGATCTGGAACTCGGCCAGCTGACCGGCCGTGGCGCCGTTGTTGGCGGAGAACCTGAGCTGCACGTCGGCGACGCGCGCCTCGACCGGGACGGTGACCGCGTTCCCGCTCGCCGGGTTGAAGGTGTAGTCCTTGGCCGCGACCACACTGGTGAAGCCTGATGCGCTCTGCTCGCGCCCGAGCACCTGGATGTTCTGCGTCCGGGTGCCCCAGGCGCTGTCCGGGTTGAGCTTGAGGACGAGGCTGCTGAGATCGGCGTTGGCGCCCAGCTTCACGGTGAGCGTGTTGGGATAACTGGCCGCCGCGCCTTCCCAGTAGGTCGTCAGGTCGTTGTCGTTGGCGTTCTCCGCGACAAAGGTGTGGATCACGGAGGACGCGGTGATCGGCTTGCCGATGGCGAGGTTCGAGGCCGCGCCGGTGGAGCCGTTGCGGGTGACGGTGTTGCTGTTGCCGGACTCGTTCCCGGCCGCGTCCTTGGCTCGCACGTAGTACGAGACGGTCGCGCTCGCCGGCTGCGTGTCCGTGTACGCCGTCACATTGCCCGCAACGGACGTACGCAGCACGTTGTTGGCATAGATGTCGTAGCCGGTGACCGCCGTGTTGTCCGCGGACGCGCCCCAAGTCAGCCTGATCTGGCCGGAGGCGGGCTCGATGAAGGCGAGGCCCGCGGGTGCGGTCGGCGCCTGAGTGTCGCCGCTCTCTCCCTGGCGGGTGACGGTGTTGCTGTTGGCCGACTGGTTCCCGGCGGCGTCCTTGGCTCGCACGTAGTACGAGACGGTCGCACTCGCCGGCTGCGTGTCCGTGTACGCCGTCACATTGCCCGCGACAGACGTACGCAGCACGTTGTTGGCATAGATGTCATAGCCGGTGACCGCCGTGTTGTCGGTGGCGGCCTCCCAGGTCAGCCTGATCTGGCCGGTGGCGGGTTGGGTGTAGGCGAGTGCGGTGGGCGCGGTCGGCGCCTGCGTGTCGCCGCCGGCCGGTCCGTAGATCTCGAACTCCGACAGCTGGGCCGCCGCCTGACCGGTGTTGGCGGTGACGAGGACGCGGACGTACCGCGTGGTCGCGGCGTCGAAGGTGATCGTCGCCGCATGACCGCCGGCCGCGTCGAAGGCGTACGCCCTGGAGGCCACGAGATCGGTGAAGTCGGTGCCGTCGGCGCTGCCCTGGACCTGGAGCGTCTGTGTCCGGGCCGGCCAGCCGTCGGGCAGGCGCAGCACGACGCGGTCGACGCGCACGGAGGAGCCGAGGTCGGCGCGGATCCATTGCGGCAGGGCGCCGTTGGCGCTCTCCCAGTAGCTGGCGGCGTTGCCGTCGTTGGCGTTGGCGGCCGTGTAGACCTCGGTGTGGCTACTGGCTGTCAGCGTCTTGCCGCGGGCGAGATTGACGGAGGACTCACCGGCCGCGTGGACCTGGAGTTCGGACAGCTGGGCCGCCTGCCAGCCCGTGTTCGCGGTGATGTGGACGCGTACGAACCGGGCCTGGGTGGCCGGGAAGGCGATCGTCACGGTGTTGGCGTCGGCGCCGCCCGGGCTGAAGGTGTACTCGGCCGAGGTCTTCAGTGTGGCGAAGCCGGTGCCGTCGGCGCTGCCCTGGACGGAGAGGGTCTGTTTTCTGCTCTCCCATCCGGCGGGCAGTGCGAGCACCACCTCGTCGACGCGGCTGCTGGTACCGAGGTCGGTCTGGACCCATTGCGGGAAGGCCGTTCCGGCGCTCTGCCAGTAGGTCGACGTGTTTCCGTCGGTGACGTTCGCCGCGGAGTACTCGCTGTGGGCGCTGCTCGCGGCGGCGGGACGGCCCGCCGCGAGATTGGGGCCGCCGGCCGCCGAGGCGGTGAACGACGGCCAGGTGATCATCAGAAGGCTGGTGGCGATCACGGCGGCGAGCACCCGCCAACTCCAGCGTTGCGGTCTCATATGTCCCCGATCTGCACGTCAGATTGAGTACTTTGCGTTGGATGGTCAGAGAGTTGCAGAGGATTGATACATCGTCTACCGCCATGACCGCGTCAAATCTCTCTCGCCCGCGAGGCCGAAAGCCCGGGATATGGCCACACCAGCGGCTTTGCAGCCCACTTCCACCGGAACGTAAATCGGCCGCAAGCAACGCAAGCGGTTTGCGCGGAACAGGGAGCCACGGAACAGGGAATTTCGGAAAGGGCCGCCCGGCCTCTACCGTTCCTGGGTATGAGCCCCGAACCCGCTCCGGCCCGACGCCGGCGGTTCGGCTGGCCGCAGCGGGTCTTCTCACAGGTCCTGCTCATGCAGCTGGCCATCGCCACCGGTGTCACAGTGCTGGCCACCGGCCTCTTCCTTGCACCGCTCAGCTCACAGCTCGACGATCAGGCGATGCGCCGGGCGCTCGCCATCGCCGAGACCACCGCGTCGACGGACGTCGCCGACGAGCTCACCGGTTCACGGCCGACGCCCGGCGGTCCTGTCCAGGCAGAGGCCGAGCGGATCCGGCGTGCCACCGGCGCCGAGTACGTGGTGATCATGGACCGGCGCGGAGTGCGCTGGTCCCACACGTCGCCGGAGCAGATCGGCCGGGTCGTCTCCACCGACCCCAGCGAGGCGCTCGCGGGCAAGGACGTCATGGAGATCGACAGCGGCACGCTCGGCCGTTCCGCGCGCGGAAAGGTTCCGCTGCGCGACGACGACGGCACGATCGTCGGCGCGGTGTCGGTGGGAATCGAGTACGACAGCGTGCGGGCCAGGCTGCTGGCCGCCATCCCGGGGCTTCTGCTGTACGCGGGCGGGGCGCTGGCCGTCGGCGCGCTGGCCGCCTATCTCATCTCCCGCAGGCTCCAGCGGCAGACCCACGACCTGGCCTTCTCCGACATCTCCGCGCTGCTGGCCGAACGCGAGGCGATGCTGCACGGCATCCGTGAGGGTGTCGTGGCACTCGACGCGGCGGGCAGGATCCGGCTGATGAACGACGAAGCAGAGCGGCTGCTCGGCCTGGGCTCCGATGTGAGGGGACGGCCGCTGGACGAGGTGCTGGGCGGCGGCCGGACCACCGATGTGCTCGCGGGTCGCGTCACCGGCGAGGACCTGGTGACCGTTCGCGGCGCCCGGGTGCTGATCGCCAACCGGATGCCGACGGACGACGGCGGTGCGGTCGCCACCCTGCGTGACCGCACCGAACTGGAGCAGCTCGGCCGGGAGCTGGACTCCACCCGGGGACTGATCGACGCGCTGCGCGCGCAGGACCACGAGCACGCCAACCGGATGCACACCCTGCTCGGCCTCCTGGAGCTGGAGATGCACGAGGAGGCGGTGGAGTTCGTGACCGAGGTGATCGGCGTGCACCGGGCCACGGCGGAGCAGGTCACCGAGAAGGTCCACGATCCGCTGCTCGCCGCGCTGCTTGTCGGCAAGGCGACCGTGGCCGCCGAGCGCGGTGTCTCGCTGCGCATCGCGCCCGGAACACTGCTGCCCGACCGGCTGGTGGACCCGCGCGGTCTGGTCACGGTCGTCGGCAATCTCGTGGACAACGCGATGGACGCGTCCGCCGGCTCCGAGGAGCCTCAGATCGAGGTCGACTTGCGTGCGGAGGGCCGCGCGGCCGTGCTGCGGATCTCGGACAGCGGGCCCGGAGTCCCGCCCGAGCAGCGGGAGTTGATCTTCACCGAGGGCTGGTCCACCAAGGACCTCCCGGCGCACGGCAAACGCGGACTCGGGCTGGCGCTGGTGCGCAGGCTCGCCGAGCGGCAGGGCGGGAGCGCCATGGTGGGCGAGGGGCCGGGCGGGGGCGCGGAGTTCACCGTCGTACTGCCCGAAGCGCTCACCGAGCTGACGGAGCCAGGGCTGGCGGCGGCAGTGGAGGCACGATGACCGGCACAGAGGCGGCCGGGTCCGAGAGCCCCGGCACGATCGGCGTCCTCGTGGTCGACGACGACGTCCGGGTCGCACAGATCAACGCCGCCTATGTCTCGAAGGTGCCGGGCTTCCGGGTCTCCGCGAAGGCGCACTCGGCGGCCGAGGCGCTCGCCCGTATCGCCGACACTCCGGTGGATCTGATCCTCATGGACCACTATCTGCCGGACGGCAACGGTCTCGCGGTCGTACGGGAACTGCGCCGGCTCGGCCACCAGACAGACGTGATCATGGTGACGGCCGCGCGGGACGTGGCCACCGTCCAGGCCGCGATGCGCCACGGCGCACTCCAGTACCTGGTGAAACCGTTCAACTTCGCGGGTCTGCGCGCCAAACTGGAGGCGTACGCGGAGCTGCGCCGCACCCTGGAAGGCGGCGGCGAGGCGGAACAGGCGGAGGTGGACCGGATCTTCGGCGCGCTGTCCGTGGGCTCCGTCGTCCCCGATCTGCCGAAGGGCCACTCGCCGACCACCGCCGAGCTGGTGCGCCAGGTGCTGCTGGCCGCGGAAGGCCCGCTGTCCACACAGGAGATCGCGGACCGCGCCGGGGTGAGCAGGCAGACCGCGCAGCGCTATCTGAAGCTGCTGGAGCGGACGAGCCGGGTGCGGCTCAGCCTGCGATACGGCGAGACGGGCCGGCCGGAACACCGCTATCTCTGGTCGGCGAGTCTCTGACCTGCCGAGGGACTGGGGCGTGCGTCGGGTCGGTTCTCGGGCCGGCGGTTTCTCAGACCGCGCCCGCACCCGTGAGTGCCCGCACCTCTGTCTCCGCGTGCTTCGCCTCGTCCGGCCCTTCCCGGGAGGTCACCGTGCCGATCCAGCCCGCCAGGAAGCCCAGCGGGATCGAGACCAGGCCAGGATTCTGCAGCGGGAAGACATGGAAGTCGACCCCGGGAAAGAGCGACTCCGGACTGCCGGAGACCACCGGTGAGAGCAGCACCAGCAGCACGGCCGGGATCAGCCCTCCGTAGACCGACCAGACCGCACCGCGTGTGGTGAAGTTCCGCCAGAACAGCGAGTAGAGCAGTACGGGCAGATTGGCGGAGGCGGCCACCGCGAAGGCGAGGCCCACCAGGAACGCCACATTCAGATCGCGGGCGAGCAGGCCGAGCCCGATCGCCGCGACGCCGATGCCGACCGACGCGACCCGTGCGACGGCGACCTCGCTGCGCTGCGCATGCGCGGCCTCGTCGCCGCTGTCGCCCGTGCCGCCCGGCGCACGGCGGCGCTTGCGCTTCAGCGAGGCGTACAGGTCGTGGGCGACCGAGGCCGACGAGGCCAGGGTAATGCCGGCGACGACGGCCAGGATCGTCGCGAAGGCCACCGCGGCGACCACGGCGAACAGCACCGTGCCTCCGGTGGATCCCGCACCGCCGCCGAGGTCCAGGGCGAGCAGCGGCACAGCGGTGTTCCCCGCGGCGCTCGACGCGCGGACCTCGTCGCTGCCGAGCACGGCCGCGGCGCCGAAGCCGAGCACGATCGTCATCAGATAGAAGCTGCCGATGAGGCCGATCGACCAGACGACCGAGCGGCGGGCGGCCCGCGCGGTCGGCACGGTGTAGAAGCGGGACAGGATGTGCGGCAGGCCGGCCGTGCCCAGCACGAGGGCCAGACCGAGGCTGATGAAGTCGAATCGCGCGGTCCAGTCGCCGCCGTACTTGAGGCCGGGCGAGAGGAAGTCCTTGCCGTGGCCGCTTCGTTCGGCAGCGGTGGTGAGCAGCTGGTTGAAGTCGCCGTGGAAGCGGACGAGGACGAGGACGGTCATGGCGATGGCACCGGCCATCAGCAGCACGGCCTTCACGATCTGGATCCAGGTGGTGGCTCGCATCCCTCCGAACGACACATAGATCACCATCAGGGCACCCACGCCGATCACGGTCCACGAGCGCGCGGCCTCGCTCGTACCACCGAGGAGCAGCGCGACCAGGCTGCCGGCCCCGACCATCTGCGCCACCAGATAGAGAACGGACACGGTGACCGAGGAAGTTCCCGCCGCGATACGGACCGGACGCTCGCTCATCCGTGACGCCACGACGTCGGCGAGAGTGAACCGCCCACAGTTGCGCACGAGTTCGGCGACCAGGAACAGGACGACCAGCCAGGCGACCAGGAAGCCCACGGAGTAGAGCATTCCGTCGTAGCCGAAGAGGGCGATCAGCCCGGAGATGCCGAGGAAGGAGGCTGCGGACATGTAGTCGCCCGCGATGGCGAAACCATTCTCCATCGGCGAGAACAACCGCCCGCCGGCATAGAACTCCTCCGCCGAACCATGTCTGTTGCGGCTCACCCAGGTGGTGATGGCAAGCGTGACCGCGATGAAGGCGCTGAACAGGAGCAGAGCCAGGGTCTGGTGGTCGCCGCTCAACGCCCGGTCCCCCGCGTCAGCTCTTGTCCCCGTTCCTGTTCAAACACGGTCCAGCGGAGGTCGAGCGCGGCCCGGTCCCGGTACAGGCGCGCATGCCGTGCATACGCCCAGGTCAGCAGGAAGGTGGTGAGGAACTGCGCGAGCCCGGCGACCATCGCCACATTCACCGCTCCCGCCACCGGCCGGGCCATCAGCCCGGGCGCGGCGGTCGCCGTGACGACATACGCCAAGTACCAGATGAGAAAGGCGAGAACGGTGGGGATCACGAACCTGCGATAGCGGCTGCGCACCTCCTGGAAGGCGGTGCTCCGCTGCACTTCCAGATAGATGTCGGCCGCGCTCGGTGCCCGGTCCGGGACTGCGGGTCCGGGCGACGCGACGGGCGCGGGGGCACCCGTGCCGTCCAACTCGCCCCAGCCGGAAGCCAGGGCGTCGTACCACGGGTCGTCGAGCCGTGCGGCCGCCGCTTCCCGCCCTTCCTGCTTCTCCACCGATCAACTCTCCTTGGGCAGGCGAGCCGCTTCGGCTCGCCTGCCCAAGGATGGACAGAGCGGGAAGATCCAGGACTCTTCTCCCGGTGGTCTTCACCCCATCAGGTGATGCTTGTGCCAGGTGGCTGCGCCAGGCCCTGCCGGTAGGCGTACCGCACCGCCTGGGCGCGGTCGTGCAGATCGGCCTTCGCGAACAGGTTGTTGATGTGCGTCTTCACGGTGGCCGTGGAGATGTACAGTCTGCGCGCGATGTCCGTATTGGTGAGTCCCTCGGCGATCAGGGTCAGCACCTCGCCCTCGCGAGCGGTCAGGCCGTCGGGCAGCTTCGGCGCGCTCGGTGGTGGCGCCGAGGTGACCTGCTCCAGCAGCCGCTGCTGGACGACCGGCGAGAGCCCGGCGCGACCGGCCATGACGTCCTGGATGGCCCGTACGATCTCGTCGCCGTCGGCGTCCTTGGTGAGATAGCCGCGCGCTCCGGCCCGCAGCGCGGGAAAGAGCGAGTCGTCGTCGGCATAGGTGGTGAGCACGACGATCTGCGTGCCGGGGTGTGCTTCGCGAATACGCCGGGTCGCCTCGACCCCGTCGCAACGGGGCATCCGCAGGTCCATCAGGACGACATCGGGGGCAAGTTCGGCGACGAGCGCGACCGCTTCCTCGCCGTCTTTCGCCGAGCCGACGACCTCGATGCCGGGCAGCAGCCCCAGAAGCATCACGATGCCTTCGCGCACCACCGCCTGGTCGTCGGCGACGATCACTCTGGCGTTCCGCACGGTCATGCCGCTCTGCTCGGTCATGCCGGCACCCGCAGCCGCACCACGAAGCCCTCTCCCTCAGGTCCCGCCTCCAGGGTGCCGCCGAGCAGTTCGGCCCGTTCGCGCATCCCCAGCAGACCGTACCCGGCGCCCGACATGCCGAGCTCACCGGCCTGCGCGGTCGTGCCCGAGTCCCGTATTTCCAGGGTCACTTCACCGGTCCCGTACGCCAGCAGCATCCGCACCTTGGCACCCGGCGCGTGCTTCCGGGCGTTCGTCAGCGCCTCCTGTGCCACTCTCCGTACGGCCTGCGAGGCCTCCGCGGTCAGCTGCCGCCGCTCGCCGCTCACATCGGTCGTCGCGCCGTCAGCGACGGCGAGCTCGCGCAGATAGTCCTCGACGGGCGCCATCTCGCCGCGCAGGGCGGAGAGCGCCTGCCGGGTCTCCGCGAGCCCTTCGCGGGCCATCACCCGCGCTGCGACGACCCGCTCCAGGATCTGTTCGCGAAACGGCCCTTCCGGTCCCCGCTCGATCTGCAGCCTGGCCGCTTCCAGGTGGACGAGCTGCGCGGAGAGGCTGTGCGCGAGGACATCGTGTATCTCACGTGCGATACGGGCCCGTTCGGCGAGGGCGGCCGACGTGGCCTCGGCCTCGCGGGCGGCCCGCTCCTGGGCGAGCAGCCGGAATCCGGAACCCCGGGCCTGAGCGTCCAGGCGCAGTGCGTAGCCGCTGAGCAGCACCACGGCGATCGTGAAGTAGGCGCCGAGTTCGCTGTCGTCGGCCAGCGTGAACGCGACGGACAGCACCGCGACCGTTCCCAGACCGGCGACGAGCGGGAGGCGCTCCACCGCCGTCACGGATGCCGTGATCCACAGCACCATCGCGGGGACTTCGGCCCCTGCGGCGAGCGCCCCCGCACCGAAGACCCCGATGGCGGCGATCAGTCCGATCGAGAGCCCCAGCCTGTTGGCGACGGTCGTGTGGTGAAAGCCCAGGACCGCGGCGGCACAGCACAGGAGACCCAGCGGCGGGAGCACCGCACCCCAGCCGTGGAAGACCTCAGAGCCGTACGCGCTGTACACCGCCCAGGTCGCAAGACCGGCGAGCAGGGCGATGTCGAGTGCGATACGGGCTCGCGGCACGCCAAGGCGGGACAGCGCTTCCCGGGTGGGCCATGCGGTCCACATGCTGCTGCGCACGTCACGTCCTCCTCCGTCACCCTCGATGCTACGGAGCAGGTCCCGGCCCGGGATCGGATCAGGGGTGGAGCCGGCGGCTCCACCCCCGGGTGGACGTCAGGCGTCGATCCGCGAGCGGTCCAGCGTCGCCGCCGAGCTGGTGATGAACTCCTTGCGGGGCGCGACCTCGTTGCCCATCAGCAGATCGAAGACCTGCTCGGAGGACTCGAGGTCACCGATGTTGATCCGGCGCAGGGTGCGGTGGCGCGGGTCCATGGTCGTCTCCGCCAGCTGGTCCGCGTCCATCTCGCCGAGGCCCTTGTAGCGCTGGATGGAGTCCTTGAACCTGGTCCCCTTGCGCTGGAGCTCCAGCAGGGTCTGCCGCAGCTCGCTGTCGGAGTACGTGTACACGTACTTGTCCTGGCCCTTCTTGGGCTGGCTCAGCTCGATCCGGTGCAGCGGCGGCACAGCGGCGAAGACCCGGCCCGCCTCGACCATCGGCCGCATGTAGCGCTGGAAGAGCGTGAGCAGCAGACAGCGGATGTGGGCGCCGTCGACATCGGCGTCGACCAGCAGAACGATCTTGCCGTAGCGAGCGGCGTCGATGTCGAAGGTCCGGCCCGATCCGGCTCCTATGACCTGGATGATCGCGCCGCATTCGACGTTCTTGAGCATGTCCGAGACGGACGACTTCTGGACGTTCAGAATCTTTCCGCGGATCGGCAGCAGCGCCTGGAATTCGCTGTTCCGCGCGAGCTTGGCGGTGCCGAGCGCGGAGTCACCCTCGACGATGAAGAGCTCGCTGCGCTCCACGTCGTCGCTGCGGCAGTCGGCCAGCTTCGCGGGGAGCGAGGAGGACTCCAGGGCCGTCTTCCGGCGCTGCGCCTCCTTGTGCTGGCGGGCCGCGATACGGGTCCGCGCGGCAGCGACGGCCTTCTCCAGCACCGCCCGGGCCTGCGCCTTTGCGTCGCGCTTGGTGGAGGTCAGGAACTCCTTGAGCTCCTTGGCGACGACATTGGCCACGATCCTGTTGGCCGCCGAGGTGCCGAGGACCTCCTTGGTCTGACCCTCGAACTGGGGCTCCGCAAGCCGGACCGTGACAACGGCGGTGATGCCCTCCAGCGCGTCGTCCTTGACGATGTCGTCCTCGGCGACGCGCAGCATCTTGGCGGAGCGCAGCACCTCGTTCACCGTCTTCGTGAGTGAGCGCTCGAAGCCGGTGACATGGGTGCCGCCCTTGGGCGTGGCGATGATGTTCACGAACGACTTGACGGTGGTGTCGTAGCCCGTGCCCCAGCGCAGCGCGATGTCGACGGCGAGCTCGCGGGTGACCTCGGTGGGGGTCATGTGTCCGCGGTCGTCGAGGACCGGGACGGTCTCCTTGAAGGTGCCCTGACCGCTCAGCCGCACCACGTCGCAGACGGCCTTGTCCTGGGCGAGGTACTCGCAGAACTCGCTGATGCCGCCGTCGAAGCGGAAGATCTCCTCGCTCTTGCCCTCGCCCTCCAGGTCCCGCTCGTCGCGGACCACGATGGTCAGGCCGGGTACGAGGAAGGCGGTCTGGCGGGCGCGCTGGTGGAGGTGGTCCAGGGAGAGCTTGGCGTCCTTGAGGAAGATCTGGCGGTCCGCCCAGTACCGCACCCGGGTGCCGGTGCGGGTCTTCGGGACACGCTTGCCCTTGAGCAGTCCGTTCGCCGGGTCGAAGGGGGCGTCGGGGCCCTGCTCGGTGAAGATGCCGGGGACACCGCGCCGGAAGCTGATCGAGTGCGTGGCGCTGTTCCGGTCGACCTCGACGTCGAGGCGGGCGGAGAGCGCGTTGACCACGGAGGCGCCGACGCCGTGCAGACCGCCGGAGGCGGCGTACGAGCCGCCGCCGAACTTGCCGCCGGCATGCAGCTTGGTCATCACGACCTCGATGCCGGACAGGCCGGTCTTGGGCTCGACGTCGACCGGGATGCCCCGGCCGTTGTCCCGCACCTCGACGGAACTGTCCTCGTGCAGGATGACCTCGATGTGGTCGCAGTAACCGCCGAGGGCCTCGTCGACAGAGTTGTCGATGATCTCCCAGAGGCAGTGCATGAGACCGCGGCTGTCAGTCGACCCGATGTACATGCCGGGGCGCTTGCGAACCGCCTCGAGCCCCTCGAGTACGAGCAGGTGCCGCGCGGTGTAGTTGGAACCGTCACGGTCTGCGGTCAGTACCGCACTGGACGGCACGGACGTTTCGGCGGTCACGCGGTTCGCTCCTCGCTGAATTTCAGATGTGGCCCCGTGGGGTAAAGGCCCGGCGTCGGTCGCCGGTCAGAGGGTACCGAGGCCTGGTAGAGCCGATGTAACGCCACCCTCGTGATTCTTCATGCTAGTCCAGACTCACACACATGTTCGATCCCTCGATGGAGTGACGCGTACATCACGTTCCCTTCCAGGCATGAACCATTTAGGCTCCGGGCACGTCCTCATGAACAACCGGCAACCCAGCCGGGAGGGCTAAACGAGACAAGCAACCGCGAAATCCGTAGAGCACAGCAATACGGCTCATTCGCCGCCAACCGGCAGCAGACAGCCGCCTTGATGGAAGAAGTTTCGAGGAAAAGCCCCGAGCGGGAACGTTTTCGGGCTGGTTGGATGTTGACCCTGGTACGACAGCTCGTCGAGCTAGAGAAGAGGCGACGTGACTACTGTTCTGACCCCCGCGAGCCCGCTGACGGCCGCTGACCGCTGCGACCGCTGCGGCGCCCAGGCCTACCTGCGCGTCGTCTTGACCAGCGGTGGTGAACTGCTCTTCTGCGCCCATCACGGACGCAAGTTCGAGCCGGAACTCAAGAAGATCGCCGCGGAAATACAGGATGAGACCGACCGACTCACGGCCGTGCCGGCGGCCGTCGGTGAAGAGGACCACTGACACCTCGCATCCCGACGAGCACAAGGCCGGTCCAGGACCGGCCGACGGGCGGCAGCCTCTGAATACCAGAGGCTGCCGCCCGCTCTCGTACCGTGACCGCCCGGGCGATTGCCCCGGCGGCAGCAAGGCTCTCTTCGGTGTCTACGACCTGACGAACGCCGAGATCCGGGTGTACACCCCGGGGCTGTCCGCCTGCCCGCAGCCGTTCCCCCAGGACACCAGGCCGACAAGCCTTCCGCGGGCCACCAGCGGCCCGCCACTGTCTCCCTGGCAGGCGTCGTGGCCGCCCTGCGGGTCTCCCGCACAGAGCATCGTGGACGCCACGTAGCGCCCGCCGAGACCGCCCGGATAAGCGAGCCCGCACGCCTGGTCGGCCAGCACTGTCACAGGAGCCGCACGCAGCGAGGAGGCAAAGCTGCCGTTGCCGCTCGTGTCCCCCCAGCCGTAGACCGTGGCACTCGTCCCGGGCTTGTACGCCGGGTCGCCCTCGGCCGCCAGCGGGACCACATGGGAGGCGGGCAACGCCTGCCCCAGCGTCAGCACCGCAAGGTCCGAGCTGTTCGTGAGCGGGTCGTACCCCGGCGAGACCCAGCTGTCGGTGACCGCGATCTCCCGGCCGCCCGCACCCTCCAGCTCGGCGCGTCCGGAGATGACCCGCAGATCCCGGACCTGGTTCACCTCCTGCCCGAGGACGGTCCGGCTCAGACAGTGGGCGGCCGTCATCACCTTGGTCGGCGCGACCACGACACCGCCGCAGAACTGGCCGGCACGCGTTCCTCCGAACCGGTCACGGCTGGAGAGCGCGACGACCCAGGGGGTGTCGGCGGCCCGGACCTGAAAGCCACCCACGACGACGCCGTCGGCGGCTGCCGGGACGGGCGATGCGAACGGCGCCACGGCCGCGGCGGCAACCAGGGCCAGCAGCCCTGCCAGGGCTCGGGCAAGGGGACGACGCATGGGGCCTCCTGACTCTGCGTGAATAGAGTTCACTCAGGGTCAGGCAACGAGCCGCTGTCCGCACCCGCGCCCACCGCACGTACGCGCAAGGCCCGGCCTCCCCAGAGGGTGGCCGGGCCCTGTCCGACGTATCGGAACCGCTCGCGTATCGGAACCGCTCGTACGGAAGCCGCTCAGTCCAGGTAGTCGCGCAGGACCTGCGAACGCGACGGGTGGCGCAGCTTCGACATGGTCTTGGACTCGATCTGGCGGATGCGCTCACGCGTCACGCCGTAGACCTTGCCGATCTCGTCCAGGGTCTTCGGCTGCCCGTCGGTGAGACCGAAGCGCATGGAGACCACGCCGGCCTCGCGCTCGGACAGGGTGTCGAGCACCGAGTGCAGCTGCTCCTGCAGGAGCGTGAAGCTGACCGCGTCTGCCGGGACGACCGCCTCGGAGTCCTCGATCAGGTCACCGAACTCGCTGTCGCCGTCCTCGCCCAGCGGCGTGTGCAGGGAAATCGGCTCGCGACCGTACTTCTGGACCTCGATGACCTTCTCCGGGGTCATGTCGAGCTCCTTGGCCAGCTCCTCCGGGGTGGGCTCTCGGCCCAGGTCCTGGAGCATCTGACGCTGGACGCGCGCGAGCTTGTTGATGACCTCGACCATGTGCACCGGGATACGGATGGTGCGGGCCTGGTCGGCCATCGCGCGGGTGATCGCCTGCCGGATCCACCAGGTGGCATACGTGGAGAACTTGTAGCCCTTGGTGTAGTCGAACTTCTCGACGGCGCGGATCAGACCGAGGTTGCCCTCCTGGATCAGGTCCAGGAAGAGCATGCCGCGGCCGGTGTAGCGCTTGGCCAGCGAGACGACCAGCCGGAGGTTGGCCTCCAGCAGGTGGTTCTTGGCGCGGCGGCCGTCCTCGGCGATGATCTCCAGCTCGCGCTTGAGCTTCGGCGCCAGCTTGTCGGAGTTCGCCAGCTTGTCCTCGGCGAACAGGCCCGCCTCGATGCGCTTGGCGAGCTCGACCTCCTGCTCGGCGTTGAGGAGGGGCACCTTGCCGATCTGCTTGAGGTAGTCCTTGACCGGGTCGGCGGTGGCACCGGCGACGGCGACCTGCTGTGCGGGCGCGTCGTCCTCGTCGTCGTCCGAGAGGACGAAGCCCTTGTTCTCGCCCTCGGCCTCTTCCTCCTCGGCCTTCGCACCGGGCTGGACCTCATCGGTCGGCTCTTCGCCCTCGGCGGGCTCGTCTGCGTCCTTCTTCGCCGTGGTCTTCTTGGCGGCCACGGTCTTCTTGGCGGCGGTCTTCTTGGCCGCCGTCTTCTTGGCCGCCGTCTTCTTGGCGGCCGTCTTCTTGGCAGGCGCGGTTGCCGTGACCTCGTCGTCGGCCTGGACGTCGACGGTTTCGGCCGTCGGCGCCGCGGTGGCCGCGACAGTCTTCGCCGTGGCGGTCTTGGCCGCGACGGTCTTGGTGGCGGTGCGCTTTGCCGGGCTCTTCGCTGCGACGCTCTTGCGGGCGCGCTTCGGCGACTCCGCGGCACTGACCATCAGCGTCACACCCTCTTCCTCGAGGATCTGGTTGAGGCTGCGCAGAACATTCTTCCACTGGGTTGGCGGAATCTGGTCAGCCTCGAAGGCCCGACGCACGTCATCGCCGGCGATCTGCCCATCAGCCTTTCCCCGCTCGATGAGCGCCATCACAGACTCGGACTCGGCGATCTCCGGCGGGAGCGTACGGGATGTGCTGGCCGACACGAACAACCTCTCGGAACGATGGAAAACGGCTTCCGGCCCCACCCATGATCGGGCCGGAGCCGACGACCACCGAGCTGCGGATGTGCCGGTGGCGCGGGCGGAACCTAGGAACTACACAGCGTCGTGAACGACTGCTGTATTCCCTCCTCGGCTGTCACCTCTTAGGTCATCGCGCTGTTTCGAGGAGTGTTACGCCCAATCCGCGTGGCCCGAGTCACACCTCATATGCGGCGAAACGGCCAGAGTGGGCGTTCACCACACAATCGTGCCGCCGGATCCCCATGGAATCCGGCGACACACAATGCGTACGCACTCGTCCTTCCCGACCACTCCCGACCGCGGCCGACGGTCAGTGCTCGCGCGGCGCGGGCACGACCCGCTCCACTTCCAGGTGGACGGTGAGCAGTTGGCGCATGGCGGACTCGGCGGCGTGCGCGTCGCCGGCGGCGAGGGCCTCGACGATCCGGGCGTGGTGCGCGAGCGAGACCTCGGTAGGGCGGTCACAGCCAGTGACCGGGCCGCCGGAGACCTGGAGCGCGGCGCCGACGATGCCCGAGAGGTGCTCCAGCATGCGGTTTCCGGCGAGCTGGATGAGCAGGGAGTGGAACTCCGCATCGGCACGGGAGAAGGTGATCCCGTCACTCTGAGCGAGGGCGTGGCTCATGATCTCGACCATGTCGCCGAGCCGCTGCTGGACGTCCTCACGGCCGTGACCTGCGGCGAGACGGGCGGCGAGTGGCTCGATGGTCCACCGCAGCTCGGACAGCTCGCGGCGCTGATCGTCACGCTGCGGGCCGAAGGCACGCCACTCGATGATGTCGGGGTCCAGCAGATTCCAGTCACTGACCGGACGGACCCTGGTGCCGACATTGGGGCGGGCGCTGACCAGGCCCTTGGCCTCGAGGACGCGCAGCGACTCGCGGACGACCGTCCGGGAGACCTCGAAGCGCTGCCCGATCTCCTCGGGGACGAGCGGGCGGTCGGCCCCCAGGTCGCCGGAAACGATCATCTGGCCGAGCTGCTGGACGAGTTGGCCGTGCAGCCCGCGGCCCCGGCTGCCTGCCGCGCGGCGGCCGACCCGGCCCAGCTCCGTGTCGGCGCCGTCCCAGGAGGGCGGCCCGACGCGGTCGACGCCTGGCGACTCCGCGTAGGGGTATCGGTCGAGTTCGCCCGGGCCGACGAGGCCGGAATCGGCGGGGCGGGCGGTCATCATGGTGTGCGCAAGGGTACTCACGCATCCTTTGTCGGCGTGGCTTCGACGGCCCTTGAGGTCTTTGGTGAAAAGCACACGAAAGGGTGATCGGCGCTCGCCCTGCAATTGACGCCTTATCGGAAAGAAACGGGCACGCTCAAGGGAGTTGTGAACAGTTCGCGGAGTACCGGTCGATCATGATCACCAACGGGCCCGGCCACGAAGGCCCGTGAACAGATATGCGCAGATCAGGACCGAGACCGACAACGCCAGCGCCACTCCCACAGGTTGAGCCATTACATGCACCACGGCCATCAGCCACTCGTCGGCCTGCACCGGCAGCCGCACCCAGGCCAGTTCGCGGATTCTGCCCGGGAGTCCGGCGATCGAACGCGCTGACGGAACGACAATCGTCTTCTGTACGAGTGGCGCGATGAGGACCGGTACGGCGAGGACAGCCGCCACTCCGGCGGCCGTGACCCGGAACACGCCGGCGGCGAGCAGACCGGCCCAGGCGCAGCCGACCGACAGTCCGCACCAACTGGCGGCCTGGGTCGGCCAGTTCTGCGGCAGTGCGGTCAAATCGCTTCCGTAGACGAGGCGCAGGACCTGATCGTCGGCCACCACCACGAGCAGTGCGAGCAACAGCGCCGCTGCGGCGGTCACTGCAAGCTTGGCGAGGAGGAGACCGAGACGGCGTGGCACGGTGCCGCGGGCGGCGGCGAGAGCGGGATAGCGGTGCTCCTCGCCGAAGGAGAGCGCTCCGATCAGCCCGGCGCCGAACGCCGCGGGCGGCAGCGGAAGAAACTCCGGCCATGCGGCGAGAGCCACGGGCACCGGCGTGCCCCTGGAACGGGCGAGCAGTACGCACAGAGCGAGCGAGGCGACGATGGCGGCGGTCGCGATGAGAGCGGTGGTACGGACTCCGAGCAGGCGGCGCAGCTCGTAACGCAGCGGCCTCACGGGGCTGGACACAGGACGCGGCGAGCGTGGCGGCGATCCGGGAGCCTGTGCGGGAGGCCGTTCCTCGTTGTGGGCGGCAGGTTCGGGGCCGGTGCCAGGCTGGGGTCCGGTGTCGGGCTGGGGCTGGGGGCCGGTGTCACCGATCTCGTCGGTGAGCCGGTGGACGAGTACGCCGTGCCGGAAGGCGGTTTCGCCTACTTCCGCGCAGGTACTGCCGTACACGGAGAGCAGATTGCTGCTCTCGGCGATCACTTCGACGGAGCGTTGGGCGGCGCGCGCCTCACGGTGGACGACAGCGGCGAGGCGCGCGGCGTGCGGGGTACGGACGGCGATGCGGGGGCGGAGCCTGGTGCGGGAGAAGTCGGTCGCGTCCTGGTCGGCGACGCGTCGGCCGGCGTCGATGGTGACGACGCGGTCCGCAATACGGGCGGCCTCCTTGGGATCGGCGGTGGTGAAGAGAACCGTTCCGCCGTTGTCTGCGTGTCCGCGCAGCAGTCCGTACAGCCAGCTGTTCTCACCGGGCGCAAGCCCCTTGGAAGGCTCGTCGAGGATGAGCGTCTGCGGGTCGCCCAACAGGGCGGAGGCCAGCCCGAGTCTGCGGTCCATGCCGAGCGAGAGCGTGCCGATGCGCCGGCCTCCGAGGCCGGCGAGGCCGACGGCCTTGAGCGCCTCGTCGGCGCGGGAGACAGGAACGCCCGCGGCGGCGCAGAGCATACGGAGCTGCCCACGCGCGGTCCGTGAAGGATGCCCCGGTACATCGCCGAGCAGCACGCCCACCTCGCGGGCGGGGTGGGCGATGCGATGGAGGGGGTTCCCGCGGAAGTAGGTGACGCCCCGGCCGGATTCCAGCTCCAGCATCAGACGCAGCGCCGTCGATTTGCCCGATCCGGCCGCACCGAGGAGAGCCGTGACCCGGCCCGGCCGGGCCTCGAACGTGAGGTCGTCGACGGCGGGCGGAAGGGTTCGGCGGTGGGCGCTGGTCAGTCCGAAGGCCTGGAGCATCGCTACTCTCGCGGGACGGCGGAAGGGCGGAGGTGAGACCGCTCGGCGGCAGGGTGGGTACCGAAGCACGATAACGCGACATTTCCGACTTTTTGTGCAGCGAGCGAACGGGGTGTCAGGGCCCGTCGAACCTGTGCCGGTTCGTTGTGGGTGTCTGTCAGACCTCGGGGCGCAGCATCGGCGGATTGAGGATGGTCGCGCCGCCGGCCCTGAACAGCTGTGCGGGACGGCCGCCCTGACGGGTGGTCGTGCCGCCGGCGGGCACCAGGAATCCAGGGGTGCCGGTCACCTTGCGGTGGAAGTTCCGCGGGTCGAGGGCGACTCCCCACACCGCCTCGTACACCCGTCGCAACTCGCCGACCGTGAACTCCGGCGGGCAGAAGGCCGTGGCCAGCGAGGAGTACTCGATCTTGGAACGGGCCCGTTCCACCCCGTCACCGAGGATCCGCGCATGGTCGAAGGCGAGCGGCGCGGACTGCTCGTCGTCCCTGCCGAACCCGTTCTCCTGGCCGAGGAGATCCTCGACGGACGCCCAGCGTGCGCTGTTCGCGTCGCCGCCCGCCCTTGGCGCGGGCAGATCGGGCGCCAGCACCAGGTGGGCGACGCTGACGACCCGCATCCGGGGGTCCCGTTTGGGGTCGCCGTACGTGGCGAGCTGCTCGAGATGCGCGCCGTTGCCCGCGGCCGCCGGCGAGCCGGGGTCGTGCACGCACAGCCCGGTCTCCTCGGCGAGCTCCCGCGCCGCTGCCGCTGCCAGATCCTCGTCGCCCCGCACAAAGCCACCGGGCAGCGCCCAGCGACCCTGGAACGGCGGCTCTCCGCGGCGTACGACCAGCGCGCACAGCGCATGACGACGCACGGTGAGCACGACCAGGTCGACGGTGACAGCGAACGGAGGAAAGGCCGACGGGTCGTAGGGAGACATGCCGTGATCATAGTCGTCTGCCTGACGATAAACACTCGTTTCGGTGGCTGCGGGTTCGGTTTCTTCCCCCCTCCCCCACCCCCGCCCACCCTCCCCGCCCGCCCGCTCACACCCCCAGCTGGAGACCTTGTGCGGCCTCCTCGACCATGCCCTGCCCGAGCCTGCTGATCCGCACGGCGAAGGGCTCACCGGCGACGTACAGCCCGGAGATCCGCACCGCGCCCAGCGGAGCGCAGCGCACCGGATGCAGTGCGACCGCACCGGCGGGGGCGTCGGGGCGAATGCCCGCCAGCGTGGTCAGCAGATGGATCCCGGCGGCCGCGGACAGCGCCGCAGGGCGGCACGCCGCCGGGTGCGGCACGGGCAGCCCGTCCGCAGTCCGCTGCTCTCCCGCGTACATCTCCGGCAGCCGGTACCCGAACGCCTCCGCCGCATCGAGCACACCGCGCAGCAGCCCTACCGCCTCCTTCTCGTACCCACCGGCCGCCAGACCCGCGACCGCGACCGCGGTCTCGTGCACCCTCACGGCTCCGGCCCGGTGGCCGAACGGGTTGTGCCCCGGCTCCTTCCTGCTCAGGCTGCGCAGCCCCCAGCCGGAGTCCAGTGCCGGCCCGCCGAGCAGTCGGGCCAGCTGCTCGGTCTGCACCCTGTCGAGCAGTCCGGGCGCAAGCCGCCCACCGCCGAGCAGGCCGGTGTCGAGGAGGTGCGCGGCGCTCCCACCCAGGTGCGCCACAAGCCGGCCGTCCCCCAGCCGCGCCGCCGCCGGCCGACCGCCCGCCCGGTCGTCGATCCAGAAGCCCTGCTGGAACCGCCGGCGCAGGGCACTCGCCCACTCGCGCCATTCGTCGGCACCGGGACGGCCGTACGCCGCCAGCAGGTCGGCTCCGAGGACCGCGGCCCGATGCGCGTGCGCCTGCGTCTCGGCCCTCTGCACTCCGTATGCGCCTGGCTCGGACAAGGTTCCGTCGTCGCCGGCGGCCTGCCGCAACCAGCGCAGACAGCGCTCCGCCACCGGCAGCAGCCCAGCCAGCTCCTGGTCCGGCAGCCCCCACCGCCATGCCTCGGCAAGGACCGCCGGGAATGCGAGGGTGGCCTCGACGCCCGTGCAACTCGGCGGCAGATGCGGGCCTGCGTCCCGCAGCGCCCCGGGGATGCGCCCGAAGTCCGGTCCCGGTCCGGCCAGTTGGGTGCGTCCGAAGGTGCGCAGGGTGGCCGCGGCGAGCCGGGTGGAGAGCGGGAGCGCCATCCGCGCGGCCCACAGCGCTTCGGCGGGTGCCGGCCCGCAGCGCCAGGGCGCGCCCGCCGCCGGGTACATGTCCGCGGATCCTCCCGGGTCCCGCAGCAGCAGCGCCCTGAGGTCGTCCTGGCTGGTTCGGAGCAGGGTCTCCAGCCGCGGATCGTCGCCCTCGACCCGGGCATCGGACAGGAGGTGGCTGCCGGTGCGGCCGGACGCACGGGCAGGTCGGCCGGATCCAGGCGCCCATCTGCCCCGGCCGTCGGAGCGGACACGCAGATCGATCGTGCGCGCGGCCCCGGGCGCGAGCTCCAGCTCCCAGCGCAGGAGTCCGGCGGAAGCGAGGGCGTCCTTCGGGTGCGGATCGGCGGTGACCAGCGCGTGGGCACCGGGGCCAGCTGTCCAGCGCATGCCTGAGGCGTGGACGCTGGGCGGCAGTTCGGGACCTGGGCGCCCGGCCGCGATCGCCGCCAGATCCGCGAGATCGGTGCCGAGCGCGATTTCCACGGGCAGCCGAAGCGGTCTGCTTGCCGAGCTGCGCAAGGTGATCCGTTCCGTGCCGTCGGCGTCGCGCGTCCGCTCCACGGCGATCTCCGGGTCGGGTCCGGAGTCGGCAGGCGTACGCGCGACTGCGACGAAGCGTGCGCGGCCCGCGGAGACCAACCGGCCCTGCACCGCGACCGGTTCACGTCCGGCCACGCGCAACTGGCAGCGGGAGAGCAGTCGGCGACCCGACTGGTAGACGCCTTCGAGACCTCGCCCGGTGAGCTGGCCGTGCTCGGGAGAGATCGCCAGGCAGGGCAGTGCGACGCAGATGAGCGCGGTGTGGGCAGGGGGCAGCTCGCCGGACCGTCCCGCTGTTGGCGGCACGGGGCCGGGGCCCTGTCCCGGCTGCGGTGGGCGGGGCGGGCGTGGGGCGATGAGGGCCATGGGTGGTCTGCTGTGCCTTCCGTGCGCTCAGGACAGCCGCTGCGAGGGCGACGGCACGGGGCGTGCGACCCGGCCACGACGGTGAACGTCGGCGCAGGCAGCCAGGTCACGCGGTCATCGTTCGCTCCGTGCGTCGCGTTGCTCTGTGTCGCCGTTTGCTCGACCGCGGTTTCCCGCGTCGGTCGGCTTCCGGTTTCGGCTTCCGGCTGGGCTCGCCACGGCCTTTCGAGGACGGGGGCGAGCACCGGCCGAGGTCCGGGATGCCTTTTCGTTGCGGCTCCTGTTGGGGCTCGAGGGTTTCCTTCCCCGGGGCGGCCGGACCCGGCGGCCGTGCGAGCGCCGCTGGCGCTCATCGGTTTCATCGGTCTCATCGCGCTCGTCGCGCTCGTCGATGGCCCCAGCCGGGGAGGTGTCCTGCGTGGACTGCTCCTTGCGCAGACAGTTGCGCAGCGTCTCCGGATCAAGTCCCTCGTTGCAGGCCTGGTGCAACAGGCGGGCGAAGACGTACTCGGGGTCGACGCGCAGAGCGAGTCCGAGTGCCACCCGCGCGCCGGGTTCGTCACCGGTGGACCACGCGACCCAGCCTGCGAGGGTCAGCGGTGCGGCTGCGTGCTCTGCGTAGGAGCCGACGCAGCGCCGGGACAGCGCCCGCCAGAGCCGCAGTGCGCAATCCGCGTCCGGCCCTTCCATCCACTGCGCGGCCCGGTCCCTGGTGTCCCGGTCTTGGAGGCCGAGGATGATCGTTGCGGCCTCGTCATGGGTGATGAGGCGGTCGTCGGCCGCATCCGCTTCGGCCCGCGTGGTGGGCCGGGGTGTCTGCGCGATGCGCGCCATCACCTCCCGGGCGAGCGTGAGCGTCTCCCCGGCGACCTCTTCGCGCGCTGCGCCGAACAGGATCCTGGGCACGATCGCCGTACCCGCCGTGTCCAGCGCTATCTCCTGCTCTGCGGCGGACGGCGTGGTCCAGGGCTCGAGTCGCGCTTCCATCTCCCGCAGGGATCCGCGGACTTGGATGCCCGCATAGGCGGCGGCCGCTGCCATCACCGATGTTCCGGGGATAGCGAGCGCCCTTCCTTCCGGTGGGCAGCAGCGCGCGTCGGGGCAGCAGTAGGACCAGTAGCGACCGTCGGAAATGCACATCGCTTCGTAGACGGGCACCTCGAGGGTGCCGCAGGCGGTCCGCAACCCCTGTGCGAGCGGACGCAACCGCTCCATCACGCCGTGGCTGGTCTCACCTTCGGCCGGGTCCTGGCAGAGGAAGACAACGATTCCGTCAGGGCGGTACCCGCGGCGCTCACTTCCTTCGACCAGGCATTCCGCCAGTTGCTGTGCGACGGGCGACCATTCGCGCGGTGAGTGGGGAATTCCCATTCTCAGCCGCCCGCCGAAGCGTCCGCGGCTGCCGTGCAGCGCGACGAGCACGATCGAATCGGTGGGATGAAAGCCCATCATGTACGGGAGAGCATCGGCCAGTTCGGCCGGGCTGCGGAGGGTGATCTGCTGCTCGTCGGTCTGGCGGGTGGGTTCGTGGCGCTTGTTCATGGCAAGACCGTCTCGCGAAGAGTTCAGCCTCGCGACCCCTGTGGATAACGTTATCCACAGGCTCGCGTCCGCGTTCGCGCTTTGTCGGTGCGATCAGGTTGCATGGGGGCATGACCAACGCAGACCTCGTAGCTTCCGGAGACCTCAGGGCCTCGGCCGATGCCGTCCTCGCCCGCCTCGTCTCGGACACCACCGGCACGGCCCGGCTGCGCGAAGACCAGTGGCGGGCGATCGAGGCGCTCGTCGCCGACAAGCGCCGAGCGCTGGTCGTACAGCGGACCGGCTGGGGCAAGTCCGCGGTGTATTTCGTCGCGACCTCGCTGCTGCGGGAGCGCGGCAGCGGACCGACCGTGATCGTTTCGCCACTGCTTGCCCTCATGCGCAATCAGGTGGATGCGGCGGCGCGCGCCGGCATTCGCGCCCGCACCATCAACTCCTCCAATACCGAGGAGTGGGACACGGTCCAGGCCGAGGTGGCCTCCGGCGAGGTGGATGTGCTGCTGGTCAGTCCTGAGCGCCTGAACAATCCGGACTTCCGTGACCAGGTCCTGCCCAAGCTGGCCGCTGCCACCGGTCTGCTCGTGGTGGACGAGGCCCACTGCATCTCTGACTGGGGCCATGACTTCCGCCCCGACTACCGCCGGCTCCGGACGATGCTGGCGGACCTTCCGGCAGGTGTCCCGGTGCTGGCCACCACCGCGACGGCCAATGCTCGGGTGACCGCGGATGTCGCCGAGCAGCTGGGGACGGGGGCGGGCACGGATGCCCTCGTCCTGCGCGGCCCGCTGGACCGGGAGAGCCTCAGCCTCGGGGTGCTCCAGCTGCCGGATGCGGCCACTCGGCTGGCCTGGCTGGCCGATCATCTCGGCGAGCTGCCGGGCTCCGGCATCATCTACACCCTCACGGTCGCGGCGGCCGAGGAGGTCACCGCGTATCTGCGCCAGTGCGGGCACACGGTGGCTTCGTACACCGGCCGCACGGAGAACGCGGACAGGCAGCAGGCGGAGGAGGATCTGCTAGCCAACCGCGTCAAGGCCCTGGTCGCCACCTCCGCTCTGGGTATGGGCTTCGACAAGCCCGACCTCGGATTTGTCGTCCATCTCGGCTCTCCATCCTCACCCATCGCCTACTACCAGCAGGTGGGCCGGGCCGGCCGCGGTGTGGAGCATGCGGAGGTGCTGCTGTTGCCTGGCCGGGAGGACGAGGCGATCTGGCAGTACTTCGCCTCGGTGGCGTTCCCGCCCGAGGAACTGGTGCGGCGCACGCTGGACGTCCTGGCACAGGCGGACCGGCCGCTGTCGCTGCCCGCGCTGGAGCCATTGGTCGAGCTGCGGCGTACTCGCCTGGAGACGATGCTCAAGGTCCTCGATGTGGATGGCGCGGTGCGCAGGGTCAAGGGTGGTTGGACCGCCACCGGGCAGCCCTGGTCGTACGACTCCGACCGGTACGCCTGGGTGGCTCGGCAGCGGGAGACCGAGCAGCAGGCCATGCGGGACTACGCGCGGTCGACGAACTGCCGGATGGAGTTCCTGCGGCGGCAGCTGGACGACGAGGAGGCGGCGCCGTGCGGGCGCTGTGACAACTGCTCGGGCAGCCGGTTCAGCGACAAGGTCTCCGACGCGGCTCTGGACGCCGCACGCGGGGAGCTGAGCAGGCCGGGCGTGGAAGTCGAGCCGCGCAAGATGTGGCCGACCGGACTGCCCGCGGTGGGCGTGAACCTCAAGGGTCGCATCTCCGAAGGAGAGCAGTCCTTCACGGGCCGGGCGCTCGGCAGGCTCTCCGACATCGGCTGGGGCAACCGGCTGCGTCCGATGCTGGCGCCGCAGTCACCCGACGGGCCGGTCCCGGACGATGTGGTGAACGCCGTCGTCACCGTGCTGGCCGACTGGGCCAAGGGTCCCGGTGGATGGTCCTCCGGCACGCCGGATGCACCTGCCAGGCCGGTGGGTGTCGTCACCGTCGCCTCGCGCAGCAGGCCTCAACTGGTCGGTTCGCTCGGCGGCCGGATCGCCGAGGTGGGCCGGATGCCCCTCCTCGGCTCGGTCGAGTACACACCCGAAGCGTGGGACTCGCCGATCTCGCGCACCAACAGCGCCCAGCGGGTGCGGGGCCTGCATGAAGCGCTCACCGTGCCGGACCGGCTGGCCGAGGCGCTGGCCTCGGCCGATGGTCCTGTACTACTGGTGGACGATCTTTCGGACAGCGGCTGGACTCTCGCGGTGGCGGCGCGGCTGCTGCGCAAGTCCGGGGCGAAGGGAGTGTTTCCGCTGGTCCTGGCCGTCCAGACGTGAAAGAAAGGGTCATCGGGGCGCCTGCTGGGCAGGGATATGAGCGTCATACCCGCCGATTCCCGCCGCCGACGTCAAATTGCTCGTTGCCGCATGCCCCGGCGCCAGCAAGAATTGGAGCGCTCCCCCGCACGGTCCGTTCGCGGTCCGGAAGGGCCGTGCCGCGGTGCGCCCAGCACCCACCCGCCCCTGCCCGCTCTGTGGGCGCGTATGCGAAGGGAGGACCGTGACCTTCGGATTCGCTTCGTCCGCAGCCACTTCGATCACCGCCTCGGCGAACGCTGCCAGCAACCTCGCCAGGTTGCTCGAGCCCGCCGAGTGGGCAGCAGCCGGAATCCCGCTGCTGCGCAACCCCCGAGACGTGGTCAGCGGACTGCACTCCCGGCACCTGCCGACGCCGGCGACGGCGGTCGTCGCCGTTCTCGACCATGAGGAACGGCTCGCCGCCAGCGCGTCGTTCGCCCGCCGCGCCGCCCCTGTGGACGGCTGGGAGTTCCGGAACGTGCTGCTGGCCCACCTGCGCCGGGTGATCCCGCACGATCTGCGGCGCCGCACGCCGGCGCGCACGGCCGTGCTGCTCTACTGCCGCGACGGGGACGAGCGGTGGACGGAGGAGGACGGTGCCTGGATGTGGGGGCTGCGGGACGCGTGCACTCTGCACGGGCTGCGCTGCGGTGCGTACATCACGCTGACCCGCGGCGGCTGGCAGGTGCTGGGCGAGGGCCGCGGCGGCCGGCGGCCCAACTCGACCTCGTCACCGGACGACCTCGCCAATGGCACCGCGGTCGCGGAACCGCTGGCCCTGCGCACGGCCGGCGGCGCGGCGGAAGCGCTCCGCCGCACGGCGGCCCGCTGAGCGCCCCGAGCGCTTCAGCCCGCCGCCTCTGCGTCCTCGGGTTTTGGCGCGCAGAGGCCCGCAGAAGGTGCCACCTCCGGCTGCCTGTCGGAGAGGCAGCCGGATCCGCTACCGGACCGTGTGGTCCGTGTAAGGCCGTACGGCTCAGACGCCCGCGCCGAGGACGTTGTTGATCCGCTTGGGGTCGCCGCACACGATCAGCAGCGCCGTCGCCTTCTCCATGGCGGCGGGCAGTGCACGGGCGGCGTCGTCGTCGGTGCCTCCGTTGACCGCTACGACGACCACGGGACGGGCAGAGGCCCGGCCCGCCGCGGAGGCGTCCGCATAGAAGACGTCGTCGCGGGCGTCGTGCTGGGCCCAGTAGGCGGGCTCGCCGAAGGACAGTTCGTGCGCGGCCCACGGGTGCTGTTCACCGGTGGTCAGCACCAGGACGTCGCCCGGTGCACGGCCTGTGTCGAGCAGCAGGTCGACCGCTTCGCCGGCGGCGTCGAGCGCACCGTCCACCGGAGCGGGGATCAGCTGGATCTGCGGCTGGGAACGGTTCTCGGGCCGGGATGCCTGGGGCTGCCCGGCGGAGGTGTGCGTACGTTGCGTGGGCGGGGCGGGCCTGGCGGAACCGGGGCCCGGGTGGCCGGGACGCGGCGAGGCCATGGAACGCGGACCGGGTACGGGACGAGGGGTCGGCGCGGTACCGGCTGCGGCCGGAGTGGCGCGGGGACCCTGGGCACTCTCGTGAATCTGAGGCTCCTCGGGAATGAGAGGCATGGGTGGATGTCTATCAAATGCCGGTTCGAACGGCATAGGCGGGTGGGCACATAAGTGCGACTGCCCTGTTGGCAGGGCCGGTTCAGAATTCGAAGCCGAGCTGGCCCCCACTCTCAAGTTCTGCCGCCTCCGCGGAGAGACGAACCTTCTTGAGGTGCCGCCATCGGGGCAGCGCGTCGAGATAGGCCCACGAGAGCCGGTGATACGGCGTGGGGCCCAGGGCTTCGAGGGCGGCCTTGTGGACGGGCGAGGGGTATCCGGCGTTGGCGGAGAAGCCGAAATCGGCGAACTCCCCGGGCAGTTCCGCCATCATCGCGTCCCGGCGCACCTTGGCGAGCACCGAGGCGGCAGCGACCGCGACACAGGACTGGTCCCCCTTGATGACCGTACGAACGCGCCAGGGGTCACCGAGGTAGTCGTGCTTGCCGTCGAGGATGACCGCATCGGGTCGCACCGGCAGCGCATCGAGGGCGCGGCAGGCGGCGAGGCGTAGCGCCGCGGTCATCCCGAGGGCGTCGATCTCCTCCGGCGAGGCGTGTCCCAGAGCGTGCGAGGTGACCCACCGCTCCAGTTCCACGGCCAGTTCGGCACGGCGCTTCGGGCTGATCAGCTTGGAGTCGGTGAGCCCTTCGGGCGGTCTGCGCAGTCCGGTGACCGCCGCGCACACCGTGACCGGACCGGCCCACGCCCCGCGTCCGACCTCGTCGACTCCAGCGATGGTCTTGGCGCCGGTGGTGGCTCGAATCGAGCGCTCGACTGTGTGTGTAGGTGGTTCGTACGGCATGGCGCCAGCAAGCCTACGCCGCCGGACCCCACGCACAACAACCGGATTCCGATGGCCGCGCTCAGCCCTTGCGGGGACGGAGCAATGGCACCATCACCTGATCGATCATCTCGGCGATGTCCTCGTCGGCCCATTCGCTGCCGCACACCTTCGAGCGGTACATCATCAGGCCCGGAATCACATCGAAGACGAGTTCGCTGGTGATGTCGGGACGGACGTCGCCACGTCCGACGCCGCGGCTCATCACATCCCGGAAGAGCTGTGTGGACGGATCGATGACGCCGCGCACGATCACGGCATGGAACCGCTCGGCGGCGGCCGTGTCGCATTCGTAAAGGACGGAACGGAGCGCGAAGCCGGACCTTGAGAACATCGCGTCGCGCACCCGGCGGCAGAGTTGGAAGAGGTCCTCACGGATGCTGCCGTGGTCGGCGGCCTCGTCCAGCCTGGGCAGTCCCGCCTCCAGTGCGTCGGCGACGAGATCCTCCTTCGACGGCCATCGGCGGTAGACGGCGGCCTTCCCGGTCTGCGCCCCGGCGGCGACGCCTTCCATGGTGAGCCCGCTCCAGCCGACGGTACTCAGCTGCTCCAGTGCGGCCTCAAGGATCGCGCGTTCCAGCACTGGCCCTCGACGGCGCAGCGAGACCGGGGATGTCTCAGCGGCGGCCGTCAAGCGCGAATTGGCCATCATCTTCTCTCCGTTGGGGACACGAGCACAGTGAACGCTTGCGTTCACTGAGGGGGATTCTCTACGGTTGACGAGACAGTGAACGGCTACGTTCACTAAAACACTTGTGGGGGACTCATCGTGACAACCTCTCAGCTATCGGCTCCGAGCAAACCAGGGGCGGCCCGCAGGCAGGGCCGCCCAGGGATTGCCCTCACCGTCATTGCCGCCCTGCAGCTCATGGTGGTCCTCGACACGACGATTGTGAATATCGCTCTCCCGCACATTCAGGGAGCCCTTGAGTTCAGCACAACCCAGCTCTCCTGGGTGGTCAACGCCTACACCCTGACGTTTGGCGGACTCCTGCTGCTGGGCGGCAGGGCAGGTGACATCCTCGGTCGCCGCAGGGTGTTCGTCTTCGGCGTGCTGCTCTTCACCTTCGCCTCGCTGCTGTGCGGCATCGCCCAGGAGCCGTGGCAGATGCTGGCGGCCCGCGCGCTCCAGGGCATAGGCGGCGCCATAGCCTCGCCCACCGCGCTCGCCCTGATCACCACCACCTTCAGCGAAGGGCCCGAGCGCAACCGGGCGTTCGGCATTTTCGCGGCGGTCTCGGCCAGTGGCGCGGCCATCGGCCTCCTCGCCGGCGGCATGCTCACCGAGTGGCTGGACTGGCGCTGGGTGTTCTACGTCAACCTGCCGATCGGCATTCTGATTGCCGTCCTCGCGCCGGTGTTCATCAACGAGTCCGAGCGGCACACCGGCCAGTTCGACATCGCCGGCGCGTTGACTTCGACCGCGGGTATGGCGTCCCTGGTCTACGGGTTCATCCGGGCATCCGAGGACGGGTGGAGCGACGGTCTGACCCTCGCTGCGTTCGGCGCGGCGGTCGTTCTGCTCACGGCGTTCATCCTGACCGAGCGCAAGGCGCGGGAACCGATCACTCCGCTGCGGATGTTCGCCGACCGCAACCGCTCGGGCACGTACGTGATCATGATGAGCCTCGCCGCGGCGATGTTCGGCATGTTCTTCTTCATCGTGCTGTTCGTGCAGAACGTACTGGGCTACACCCCCATAGACGCCGGCCTCGCCTTCCTGCCGGTCACGGTGATGATCGTCACCGCGGCAGGCATCTCCTCCAAGCTCCTGCCGGTGCTCGGCCCCAAGCCGTTCCTGACGGCCGGTGCGGTGTTCACCGGCGGAGGCATGGCGTGGCTGACCGCGCTCGATCCCAGCAGCTCGTATCTCGGCGGGGTACTCGGACCGATGCTGCTCTTCGGGTTCGGCATGGGTCTGGTCTTCGTGACAGCGACACTGACGGCGGTCTCGGGCGTCTCTCAGCACGAGTCGGGCGCGGCCTCCAGTCTGCTCAACGCGACGCAGATGGTGGGTGGTTCCCTGGGACTGTCGATTCTCGTGACCGTCTTCAGCACCGCGAGCCGCAACGAGGCCGAGCGGCAGCTGCCGTCCTTCCTCGCAGAATCCACCCCCGCGCAGAAGGCCGTATTCGAGAAGACGCACGAACTGCCTCCGCCGTGGGGGCACCAGGTCCTCGCCGAAGGCATCGCGACTTCGTTCTGGGCGGGCGTGGGCCTGGTCGCGCTCGCCGTGGTCACGGCTGTGTTCGTCCTCCGGGTGCGCAAGAGCGACCTGGAGGCACTCAGCGGGACGACGGGCCCCGGAGGCCACGCCGCATAGCGGCGACGCGCAGAACGGGGGTACGGGCCGTACTTGGGGGTGCGGCCCGTACCCCTTTCCGTCGCTCCGAGGCGGTGGTTCAGTCGCTCAGCGCCCGTACGTCCGGCACTCAGACGCCGTACGGATCGATCTCGCCCTCCTCCTCGAACCCGGCGTCCGGGTCGTACCGATCGACCTCCCCGCCCGGCCCCCGCAGCTCGACGCAGGCATAGCGATAGGCGTCGACTTCCCGCTTTGCCAAGATCTCCCGCGCCCGCGACTCGCCCCAACTCGTCGCGTACCAGGGCGGGTCCTCGTCCATGAGGTCCCGGGCTATGCCCTCCAGCGCACAGGAGCGCAGCGGCTCGGGCAGTCGGTCCAGAGCCGGCACCGCATCGGCCGACAGCTCCTGGAAGTAGTCGATGTCGATCTTCCCGGTCTTCTGATAGCGCTCGACGTTGCGATCGGCGACCATTCCGTCCGGCGAGAGCAGGCCGAAGGCGAGGACGGCGGCCGCGCCGCTCGCCGCGACGGCGCGCGGCAGCCACTTCACCCCGAAAACCCCGGCCGCCATGATCAGCACGATCACCAGACCGAGCCAGATCTCCATCGCGGCCACGGAGATCCGCAGCCGGGTCAGCCCGTACGCGTCGACGTACAGATCGAGTCGCCGCAGCGCCGAGACCACGACCACCAGGGTGAGCAGGCACAAGGTGCCGAGGACGGCGCGGACCAGGGTGCGGTCGCCGGCGGCTCCGCGCGGTGCCCAGCGCAGGGCGAGCGCGATCACCAGCAGGGTGAGCAGCGTCGCCCACAGCAACTGCCAGAAGCCCTGCCTGGCGTACTCGGCGTACGTCAGCCCGGTCTCGTCCAGCACCTTGTCGTAGCCACCGAAGAGCACGGCGAGCTGAACCGCGATGAACGCCGCGAAGAGCAGATCGAGCACGGCGAGCGGCAGCGCCCACTCCCAGCGGGAGCGCGCCCGGCCTGGCCGGACCGTGATCCGGTCCCAGCGCACCGGGGCAGCCGCCGTGCGTGCGGCGGCGAGCGCCCCCACCAGGCCAAGTACGAACAGGAAAGTGCGCAACGGCCCGTCTGCCACGGAGACATCCGGGATCAGCCCGCCGAGGAGATCGGCGAAGGCCGCGTCCGCCCCCGCGAAGAGCGCGCCGAAGACAACCAGCAGGACGGCGGCCACCGCGGTCGTACGCACCACCGGACCCCAGCGGCCCTGCGAGCCGCCCGCCCGCTCGCGCAGGCCTCGCCATCCCCAGGTCACGCCCGACGCGACCGAGTCCAGCAGGCCGAGCGAGCCGAGAAGTACGCCCGGCCAGGTGCGGCCGCCGTGCAACGCCAGTGAACCGGCGGCCAGAGCACCGACAACGGCCAGGAAGGTGGGCCAGCCCGCGTCCCGGAGGGCCGGCACGACCAGCAGCGCCAGCCCGCCGACCGCCCACACGAGCGTCCACGGCCGAAGGCGGCGGCCCGCTTCGCGAGCGGCGAAGTATGCGCCGAGCACGGCGGGCACGGCCACGATCAGCAGGTTCACGCCGAGCCCGTCGCCCAGCAGAAGCGCGCTGAGCAAGGCTGTGGCCAGGGCGGACCACAGTGTGGCCGCCTGCACGGCGGCAGGCGGGTGCGGACGTATTCGAGCAAGCCAGGAGTTCGGCTCGTTCTTGGGCTGCCACGGCCGGGCCGGCGACTGCCACGGGTCGGTCGTTGCCCGCGACCGCTGCGGGGCCTGGTCCTGCTCATCGGCCGGATCCGGCTCGGAAGCCGGTGACTGCGTGGACCGTACGTCTGACACGGGATCCCCCTCCCGACCGGATCGCACCTGCCGACAGCACAGGTCGCACGAACCGGCCTTAGCCGCGCACAATCGCGATGACCAGCGCGTCGTTGCGTGACGGACAGGCTAGTCGCGGGCCACCGCGACGACGACGCAGTGGCCCGGACGAAGCCGGACCGTGACCATGGGCCGTGCGCCGCGACGGCGTCCCTCAGCAGGTCAGGTCGGGCACCAGTCCGGGAGGTCCTCTGTCCGCTGGAGCCAGTCCGCCGGCGGCTGTCCGGCCTTGCCCGCGGCGACCACTCCGCAGGCGATGGCGCATGTCGTGTCCACATCGCCGCCCACCTGCGCGGTCGTCCAGAACGTTCGCTCGAAGTCGCCGAGCGAACGGGCGGCCGACCAGAGTGCGAACGGCACCGTGTCGTGCGCGCTCGTGCGTCTGCCGCTGCCGAGAACTGCGGCGACCGTCCCGGCGTCGCCGTAGTCCAGCATGTCCCGGGCCCGCCGGAGCCCGGCGCCCACCGCACTGCGCGGTACGAGCGCGATGACTCCGTCCAGCAGATCCGCGGGCGAGGGCGGGCCTGCCGGATCGGCCGCGAGCGCTGCCGCGGCCGCCACGGCCATGGCTCCGACGACGGCCTCGCGGTGCTGGTGTGTGGTGTAGGAGGAGATTTCGGCCTGGTGCGTGGCCTGCTCCGGATCGTCGGCGTACCAGGCGCCGAGCGGCGCGATCCGCATCGCAGATCCATTACCCCACGAGCCCTGACCGTTGAAAAGGGCCGCGGCGAGTTCTCGCCAGTCGCCGCCCTCGCGGATGAGCCGGAGCATGCGGTTGACGGCGGGGCCGTAGCCGCGGTCGAAGTCGTGGTGGTCGGCGAAGGAGCGGGCCAGCTCGTCCTGGTCCACCCGGCCGTGTTCGGCGAGCACGGCCAGCACGGAGCAGGCCATCTCTGTGTCGTCGGTCCACTGCCAGATTCCGGGCGGCAGCTCGCGCCGCTTCAGCAGGGGGTAGTTCGAAGGAACGAAGAACTGGGAGCCCAGGGCGTCTCCCACGGACAGGCCGCGCAGGCTGTCCAGGGCGCGTTCAAAGCGCCGGTCGCGAGTGGAGTCAGCGGTCATCTTCCTGCCACTCTATCCGGTGACGCCGTACGGCTCAGGAGTACGCCAGCGCTCGAACGGCCGGTCAAGGGTGTAGCGGCCGTCCTCGCCCAGCTGCAGTATCCGTGTCTCGGCGTTGCCCGGATTCGAGAGCGACTCGAACTCCGCGACCGACCAGTGGAACCAGCGCATGCAGAACAGCCGCATGGTCAGTCCGTGCGTGATGATGAGGACGTTCGGCGGATGGTCTGGGGCCTCGAAGCTGCGGTAGAGGCTTTCCAGGAACGCCCCGACCCGGTCGTACACATCCGCTCCGGACTCTCCCTGGGCGAGGCGGTAGAAGAAGTGCCCGTAGGAGTCGCGGTACGCCTTCTGCAGGCGCACGTCCTCCCGGTCCTGCCAGTTCCCCCAGTCCTGCTCCCGCAGGCGCGGCTCCTCGCGCACGCGCACCAAGGAGGGGTCGAGAGCGAACGCGCGGAAGGTCTCATGGGTGCGGCGGTAGGGCGATACATAGACGCTGACCGGCTCGCTTCCGAACAGCTCACGCAGCTGGAGGCCCGTCTCCTCGGCCTGGGCCCACCCCTTGGTGGTCATCCGCAGCGCATGGTCGGGCTCGCGTTCGTACACCGTGTCATCGACGTTCCCCTCCGACTCGCCGTGCCGGACAAGGACGATGCGTCGCGGTCGTGCCATGCCTCGACCCTAGTTCGGGCCGGCTCCGGCCGAGCAGTCGGCCCGAGTCCATCCGGCGTATCGGGCCGGGCACGGCGGCTGCGGGGCCGTACGCGGGGAAGGCCGGTCAGACCGTCCAGGACGGTTCGAGCTGCACGACGTCTCCGCTCAGGGCCGCGACGTCCGCCTCGGTCTGCGCGCGGAGCAGCAGCCGTTCCACCCGCTCTCTGCGGTACTTCCCGTGCTCGGCGTCCGACTGCCACATGGACATGACCAGGAACTCGCTGCCCGGCGCCTCGCCGAACAGGCCGCGCACCATCCCCGGCGACCCGGCCATGGCCGGGTTCCACACCTTCTCCTGCATCAGCGCATAGTGCTCGACCCGGTCCGCACGGACCTTGCAGTGCGCCACCCGCACCACGTCGGCGCCCGTGAAGCGCGGCTCGAAACCCGTCTTCACATCGAAGCGGTAGTCGAACAGCTTGACCTGGCTGTCCTTGAACGTCCCCGACTGCCCGGCCGCCAGTCTGTCGTGCGAGCGCGCCATGAACGAGTCGTAGAACGCCCGGCTCTCCCAGAACGTAAAGACATGGGCGACATGAGGCCGCCCCTTGCTCCATCCACCGCCCTGTCCCCGAAAACCCGGCTCACCCAGCAGCCCCGCCCACTTCCGCTGCCCCCGCTCGAACCCTCGACGGTCCACCACGGTGCAGCGAATCCACTTGACCAGCACCGCGCCATCGTACGGCCCGTGGCGTGGCGCGGGTCACTCTCCGGCGGAGTGCACTCGTACCAGCTCAGCGGAATCCTCGGCGTCCAGTTCGATCCCGAACACATCAGCGAGAATCTTCGCCAACTCCGGTACCAGAACGGTCCGTTCCGAAGCCGAGCCGTCCGGACTCGCCATCGGCAGACAGCCGCGCACAGGACTGCGGCGTACAGAGCGCCTCGCCGCGGCCCGCGCTGAGCGGCTACGGTCAACTGGTGCAGATCTGCAGGCAGTTACGGGGAAGGGACAACTGGTGAGCAGTCTCAACAAGGGGGTCCGCAGGGCCGAGGTGACCCTCAAGTGGGATCCGAGCCCGCTGGGCGAGTCGCCCCACGATCTCGACATCGTCGCCGCGACGTACCGGGCGGACGACCTCTACGGCAAGGCGGCGTACGTCGTCCACTTCGACAGCCGTTCACCCGACGGCACGATCACGCTCGTCAGAGAGAGCAAGACCGGCCAGGGCTTCGGCAACGACGAGGTCATGACGCTGGAGTTCGACCGGCTGGCAGCCGCGTACGGCCGTGTCGTCATCGGCGTTGTCATTCAGCAGCGGGACGGACAGCGGGTGTTCGGTGACATAGCGAGCCCGCTCGTCAGGGTGATGGAGGCGCACACCGAGCTGTGCAAGAACGACTTCGCCGACGTCTCAGGGGCCAGCGCCGCCGTTGTCGGCGAGTTCACCCGCGGCGAGGCGGGCGACTGGCAGTTCCAGGCGCTCCTGCACGGATTCGAGACCGACCCGCAGTCCTTCATCGCGCTGATGGGCAACCGTCGGTGAGCGAATGCTCTGGAACGAGGCGACGGTGGGCAGGGTGAGAGGAAACCCCGCATGGATCAGCAAGACCTGAAGCGGCGCTTTGCGACGCTGACCACTGCTCATCTCGCGGACGCGTGCATTCGCGCCCAGCTCCCGGTGCGCTGCGCGCCGGCTCCCATGCAGGCCGTGGAAGCCGGCAGCCGAGTGGCCGGCCGGGTGTCTCCGGCCCGGCATGTCGGCAGCGTCGACGTCTTCCTGGAGGCATTCGAAGGGGCCGGCCCCGGCGATGTGCTGGTGGTCGACAATCGCGGACGACTCGACGAAGCCTGCGTCGGTGACCTTGTGGTTCTCGAGGCTCAGGCCGCCGGGCTGGACGGAATCGTCATCTGGGGCCTGCATCGCGACACGGCCGACATCACAGCGATCGGCCTGCCGGTCTTCAGCCTGGGAGCGATCTCGACCGGGCCGCTGAGCCTCGACGTCCAGCCCAAGGATGCCTTGGAGTCCGCGACCGTGGGCGACTGGACGGTGAGCCGCGAGGACATGGTCCTGGGCGACGAGGACGGCGTGCTCTTTGTGCCTGCCGCCCGCGCCGAGGAGCTGTTCACGCTCGCGGAGACGATCCGCGACACCGAACGCGCCCAGGCCGACCGGATCCGTTCAGGTGTCTCCCTGCGCATCCAGGTGCAGTTCGGCGCCTATCTCGCGCGGCGCAGACAGACGCCTTCGCTGACCTTTCGCCAACATCTGCGAGCAGTCGGCGGAGCCATCGAGGAATAGCCCGAGACGCAACAGGCACAAACGCGGCGGAGGGCGCCGACCACAGGCCGGCGCCCTCCCTCCATCAGTCCGTCAGCGGCAGCTCAGCTGCAGCCACTGGTCGAGCCGCAGCCCTCGCAGATGTAGCAGGAGCCGGCTCGCTGCATCTTCGTGCCGCACGAGAAGCACAGCGGCGCGTCAGCGCTGATGCCCAGCTGCATCTCGACGAGCTCGGCTGAGGTGTGCGCCTGCTTGGGGGCCGGGACCGCCGTCATCGGAGTCTCGACCGCCTTCAGCTCCTGGTGGCGCGGGGCCGACTGGGCCAGGCCCTCGACGTCCATCTCCTCGTCCGTCGGCTCGTACGAACCGGTCTCCAGGTGCCGCTGGCGTTCCTCCGCGGAGTGGATGCCGAGCGCCGAGCGGGTCTCGAAGGGCAGGAAGTCCAGCGCCAGGCGGCGGAAGATGTAGTCGACGATCGACTGAGCCATCCGCACATCCGGGTCGTCCGTCATGCCGGCCGGCTCGAAGCGCATGTTGGTGAACTTCGAGACGTACGTCTCCAGGGGCACGCCGTACTGGAGGCCGACCGAGACGGCGATGGAGAAGGCGTCCATCATGCCCGCGAGCGTCGAGCCCTGCTTGGACATCTTCAGGAAGACCTCGCCGAGACCGTCGTCCGGGTAGGAGTTGGCGGTCATGTAGCCCTCGGCCCCACCGACCGTGAAGGAGGTGGTGATGCCCGGACGGCCCTTCGGCAGACGCTTGCGGACCGGCCGGTACTCGACGACCTTCTCCACCGCGGCCCGGATCGTCTCCTCGGCCTTCTCGGTGATCTCGGTCTTCGCCTTGTCCTTGGTCTTGGCGGAGAGGGGCTGGCCGACCTTGCAGTTGTCGCGGTAGATCGCGAGCGCCTTGACGCCCATCTTCCACGCCTCGAAGTAGATCTCCTCGACCTCTTCGACGGTCGCCGACTCCGGCATGTTGACCGTCTTGGAGAGCGCGCCGGAGATCCACGGCTGGATCGCGGCCATCATGCGGACGTGGCCCATCGCGGAGATGGAGCGCTCGCCCATGGCGCAGTCGAAGACCTCGTAGTGCTCGGGCTTGAGGCCCGGCGCGTCGACCACATTCCCGTTCTCGGCGATGTGGGCGACGACCGCCTCGATCTGCTCCGGCTGGTAGCCGAGGCGGCGCAGCGCCTGCGGGACCGTGCCGTTGACGATCTGCATCGAGCCGCCGCCGACCAGCTTCTTGAACTTGACCAGCGCGAGGTCGGGCTCAAGGCCGGTGGTGTCGCAGGACATCGCGAGACCGATGGTGCCGGTCGGGGCGATGACGGACGCCTGCGCGTTGCGGAAGCCGTTCTTCTCGCCGAGGCGGATCACGTCCTGCCAGGCCTCCGTGGCGGCGGCCCAGATCGGAGAGTCCAGGTCGTCCATGCGGACGGCCACACCGTTGGCGTCGGCGTGCTGCTTCATGACGCGCTTGTGGGGCGCGGCGTTGCGGGCGTAGCCGTCGTACGGGCCGACGACCGCCGCCAGCTCGGCGGAGCGCTTGTACGACGTGCCCGTCATCAGCGAGGTGATGGAACCGGCGAGCGCGCGGCCGCCGTCCGAGTCGTACGCGTGCCCCGTCGCCATCAGCAGCGCGCCGAGGTTGGCGTAGCCGATGCCGAGCTGCCGGAAGGCGCGGGTGTTCTCGCCGATCTTCTGGGTCGGGAAGTCGGCGAAGCAGATGGAGATGTCCATCGCGGTGATGACCAGCTCGACGACCTTGGCGAAGCGCTCGACCTCGAACGACTGGTGGCCCTCGCCGTCGTCCTTGAGGAACTTCATCAGGTTCAGCGAGGCCAGGTTGCACGAGGTGTTGTCCAGGTGCATGTACTCGCTGCACGGGTTCGAGCCGTTGATCCGGCCCGACTCGGGGCAGGTGTGCCAGTGGTTGATGGTGTCGTCGTACTGGATGCCGGGGTCGGCACAGGCCCACGCGGCCTCGGCCATCTTGCGGAAGAGAGCCTTGGCGTCGACCTCTTCGATGACGTCGCCGGTCATGCGGGCACGCAGGCCGAACTTCGAGCCGGACTCGACGGCCTTCATGAACTCGTCGTTCACCCGGACCGAGTTGTTGGCGTTCTGGTACTGGACGGACGTGATGTCGTCGCCGCCCAGGTCCATGTCGAAGCCCGCGTCACGCAGGGCGCGGATCTTCTCCTCTTCCTTCACCTTGGTCTCGATGAAGCCCTCGATGTCGGGGTGGTCGACGTCGAGGATGACCATCTTGGCGGCGCGGCGCGTCGCGCCACCCGACTTGATCGTTCCTGCGGACGCGTCGGCGCCGCGCATGAAGGAGACCGGACCGGAGGCATTGCCGCCGGAGGAGAGCAGCTCCTTTGAGGAGCGGATCCGGGAGAGGTTCAGGCCGGCGCCGGAGCCGCCCTTGAAGATCATGCCCTCTTCCTTGTACCAGTCGAGGATCGACTCCATGGAGTCGTCGACGGACAGGATGAAGCAGGCGGAGACCTGCTGCGGCTGGGGCGTGCCGACGTTGAACCACACCGGCGAGTTGAAGCTGAAGATCTGGTGCAGGAGGGCGTACGCCAGCTCGTGCTCGAAGATCTCGGCGTCGGCGGGCGAGGCGAAGTAGTTGTAGTCCTCGCCGGCCTTCCGATAGGTCTTCACGATCCGGTCGATCAGCTGCTTGAGGCTGGTCTCGCGCTGCGGGGTACCTACAGCCCCGCGGAAGTACTTACTGGTGACGATGTTGACCGCGTTCACCGACCAGAAGTCGGGGAACTCCACGCCGCGCTGCTCGAAGTTGACCGAGCCGTCGCGCCAGTTGGTCATGACGACGTCACGGCGCTCCCAGACCACCTCGTCGTACGGATGCACGCCGGGAGTGGAGTGGATTCGCTCGATGCGCAGACCCTTGCTCGCCTTGGATCCCTTGGTTCGGGACCCTCGTGCCGGGCCGCTCGTCGTCTCTGTCATGCCGCCTCCCATATACGGGCAAAAACGCCCTGAAGTGCCCAGATCTTCCCGTGGCACAGTCTTTGTCTGATGCCGCGGACGCACGCAGCGCCCGTGACAGGTCTTTGTTGCCGCACCGCTGTCGATCGGCGGCGCCGATCGGGCGGACCCCAGCTGCTCTGCCGGGGCCGGTCAGTCGGCGGCGGTGGCGGTGGCGGGCACGGTGACCTCGAGGGTCTCGCCGGGCCCGCGTTCTCCTGCGGGAGGCCGTTGCACGCGGAGCTCCGCGATGGCGGCCTCGAAGTCTTCGAGCGAGTCGAACGCCCGGTACACGGATGCGAAGCGCAGGTAGGCGACCAGGTCGAGTTCCTGCAGGGGGCCGAGTATGGCCAGACCCACGTCGTGGGTGGTCAGCTCGGCGCTTCCCGTGGCGCGCACCGCTTCCTCGACCCGCTGGCCGAGCTGGGCGAGAGCGTCCTCGGTGACCGGCCGCCCCTGGCACGCCTTGCGGACGCCGGAGATGACCTTGGTACGGCTGAAGGGCTCGGTGACACCGCTGCGCTTGATCACCATCAGCGAGGCGGTTTCCACCGTCGTGAACCGGCGGGAGCAGTCGGGACACTGCCGACGGCGCCGGATCGACGTTCCGTCGTCGGTGGTGCGACTGTCGACGACGCGGCTGTCGGGGTGCCTGCAGAAGGGGCAGTGCATGGTTCCCAACCCTCCTTCACAGCACGACTGAATAGCCTCGGCGGGCCGGTCGAACGCCCCCCGAAGCAGCCCCAAGCATAGGCGATCGCCGTGGTCTTGGAGCACCAGGGACCACAACTTCTGGGCGGCTGACACAATCCAACCACTAGATCTGGTGTCTGGTCGCGTTTTTCGCCCAGCCGCGCGTGTCGCGCCGCGGGCGCAGATCGCAGCAGGCGTACGAGTGGTGACACCGCGACACCAGGAGGGCCGGGACCGGCCACGAGGGTACGGGAATCGCGCGGTTCCCCCGATTCCGGCCCGCCGGATGCAAGACTGGAAGCACCCCGCCGATCACACCTCGGCGGCGATGGTTACCGTAATGGCCCGAATTGCCGTACGGCGCGCTCGTTCGCACATACACCCAGCCGCATGACCGCGTCAGGCAATCTGCGATTTTTCACTCGAACGTGTGTTTGGCGCAACCTTTCGAAACCAACTACCGTTGACCAGCCAGGGAGACCACTCGAGAGGGGCCGACGTGACCACCACCGCAGACAGTGCCACCATCACTGCCCAGGACCGCTCCCAGAACCGATTCGAGCCGGTGCATGCCATGAATGACGCAGCAACGACCCCTGAGGGGCCCAAGCCCACGCGTTCGCTGCCCGGCCGACCTCCAGGTATCCGGGCGGACAGCTCCGGGCTCACGGATCGGCAGCGGCGCGTCATCGAGGTGATCCGTGACTCCGTGCAGCGTCGGGGATACCCGCCGTCGATGCGGGAGATCGGCCAGGCCGTGGGGCTGTCCAGCACCTCCTCCGTCGCCCATCAGCTGATGGCGCTGGAGCGCAAGGGTTTCCTGCGCCGTGACCCGCACAGGCCCCGGGCGTACGAGGTGCGCGGTTCTGACCAGCCCAGCAGCCAGCCGACCGACACGACGGGCAAGCCCGCCGCGTCCTACGTACCGCTGGTCGGCCGCATCGCGGCCGGCGGCCCGATCCTCGCCGAGGAGTCGGTCGAGGATGTCTTCCCGCTCCCCCGGCAGCTGGTCGGCGACGGCGAGCTGTTCGTGCTGAAGGTCGTCGGTGACTCGATGATCGAGGCGGCGATCTGCGACGGCGACTGGGTGACGGTGCGCCGCCAGCCCGTCGCGGAGAACGGCGACATCGTGGCCGCGATGCTGGACGGCGAGGCAACCGTCAAGCGGTTCAAGCGGGAGAGCGGGCATGTATGGCTGCTGCCGCACAATGCCGCGTACCAGCCCATTCCCGGCGATGAGGCGACCATCCTCGGCAAGGTGGTCGCGGTGCTGCGGCGGGTCTGACAGACGCGCCGGCTCTGACCGGGCCCCGGGACCCACTGCGCCGGTCCCGGGGCCCTGCCGTATCGGCAGAGCGTCCGGCCACTGCTTCGCGGTCCCGGTTGCCATCGTCGGCGGGAACAGCCGCTACCTGCCGTCCGCCTTGGCGACGGCATCGATCGCGGCCAGCGAGCGCCGCACCTGGTTGCGGTCCGTGGTGTACCAGAAGTCGGGCAGTGAGGCGCGCAGGTAGCTGCCGTACCGGGCATTGGCCAGCCGGGGATCCAGTACGGCAACCACACCGCGGTCGCCCGTGGCCCGTACGAGGCGGCCCGCCCCCTGAGCCATCAGCAGCGCTGCATGCGTCGCGGCCACGGCCATGAAGCCATTGCCGCCGGCCTCCTCCACCGCCTTCTGGCGGGCGCTCATCAGCGGATCGTCGGGGCGCGGGAACGGAATCCGGTCCATCACCACCAGCTGGCAGCTGGCACCGGGCACATCGACGCCCTGCCACAGCGAGAGCGTGCCGAACAGACAGGTCTCCGGGTCGGCGGAGAAGGATTTGATCAGCTCGCCGAGGGTCTCCTCGCCCTGCAGGAGCACCGGCTTCTCGAGCCTGCCGCGCATCTCCTCGGCCGCCGCCTGGGCGGCCCGCATGGAGGAGAACAGTCCGAGCGTGCGGCCGCCGGCCGCCTCCACCAGCTCGGCGAGCTCGTCCATCATGTCGCCGCGCGACCCTTCACGACCGGGCGTCGCAAGATGGCGGGCGACATAGAGGATGCCCTGCTTCGGATAGTCGAAGGGCGAGCCGACGTCGAGGCCCTTCCACTTCGGGACGTCCTCGCCATCGGTGCCCTCGGGGGCCAGTCCGAGGGACGCGCCGACGCCGTTGAAGTCACCACCGAGCTTGAGCGTGGCGGACGTCAGAACCACGGAGCGATCGGCGAACAGCTTCTCGCGCAGCAGCCCCGAGACGGAGAGCGGCGCCACCCGGAGCGAAGCGCCGAAACGGTCATGGCGCTCGTACCAGACCACGTCCCATTCGGAGCCTTGAGTGATGCGTTCCGCGACGTCATGGACGTTCTCGACGGCGGCCAGCGCCTGCTTCCGTACGGCGTCCTCGTCCTGGACGGATTTGTCCCGGGTGGAGCCGAGCGCCGAGATGACCGTGCGCGACGCGTCGCGCAGCGACATCAGGGCGTATCCGAGATCCTCCGGGATCTCCTCCAGCCGTCCCGGGAGAGCCAGCTCCATCAGCCTCTCGAACGTCTCGGCCGCGGTCTGAAGCGCGTCCGCCGCCTTCTCGTTGACCAGCTTGGCCGATCGGCGCACGGCGCGATTGACCTGCCCCGGAGTGAGCTCACCGGTGGCGACGCCGGTGACCCGGGAGACCAGCTCATGCGCCTCGTCGATGATCAGGACCTCGTGCTGCGGAAGCACGGGCGCGCCCTCGATGGCGTCGATGGCCAGCAGCGCGTGATTGGTGACGACGACATCCGAGAGCTTGGCCCGCTCTCTGGCCATCTCGGCGAAGCACTCCGCGCCGTATGCGCACTTGCTGGCGCCGAGGCATTCGCGGGACGAGACGGAGATCTGGGCCCAGGCGCGGTCGGAGACGCCGGGCGTCAGGTCGTCACGGTCCCCGGTCTCCGTCTCGTCGGCCCAGTCGCGCATGCGCAGCAGATCCTGACCGAGCTTGCTGGTCGGCGCCGCGGCCTCGAACGGATTGAAGAGACCCTCTTCCTCTTCCTGCGGCACGCCTTCGTGCAGCCGGTGCAGACAGAGGTAGTTGGACCGCCCCTTGAGCATGGCGAAATCGGGCCGTCGGCGCAGCAGCGGGTGGAGCGCGTCGACCGTGCGCGGAAGGTCGCGCTCGACCAGCTGGCGCTGGAGGGCCAGGGTGGCGGTGGCGATGACGACCCGATCCCCGTGCGCGAGCGCGGGCACCAGATAGGCCAGGGACTTTCCCGTGCCCGTGCCTGCCTGGACGAGCAGATGCGATCCGTCGTCGACGGATTCGGCGACAGCTTCGGCCATGGCTACCTGACCAGGCCTTTCCACACCACCGACGGCGGTGACGGCGGCGTGGAGGAGTTCGGGAAGGGATGGCTTCGTCATAGGCCGACAACCCTACGTGGCGCCACTGACAATCCGCTCCGATCACGCCAGAGGGTTGGGGACGGTGCCGTGGACCGCTGCATGCGGACGCTCCGGACGGTCCCGGTAGCCGTCGAGATGGAGCCGGTTGCGGTTGAGGCACAGCCGCTCGATACGGGGCGCGAACAGGTCGAACATCTCAAAGCGGTCTTTCTGCTCGGGAAAGCGGGCCTGGTACCGCAGAATTTCGGCCCGTACCAACGACCAGAAATCGGCCTCCGGCACATCCAGCTGCTCCTCGCACAGCGGCGCGAGAAAGCGGAATACGCCGACGAAAAGCCCGGAGTGGATGAACTGGGTCAGGAACGACGGCTCCTCCGTGAGCAGCACGTCCCGGACGTCGGCCGGCATGGATTCGTGCTCGGGAAGCGGCTGCGCGCTGACATTGACGTCGTCCACGAAATCCTTGATCGCGAGGCGTACGGGCACGTCCTGGTCGTCGTAGACGACGATGGCGTTCTCGCCGTGCGGGGAGAACACCGTGCCGTAGCGGTGGAGGAAGTGCAGCAGCGGCGGCAGCAGCGCGGCGAACAGGCGCCGCAGCCAGACGGTCGGAGCCAGACCGGAGCGGCTGACCAGCTCGGCGGTGAAGGCGCGGCCCTGCGGGTCGACATGGAGCAGCGAGGCAAGAGTGCGGGCTCGCTCGCCGAGCCCGAGCCGGGGCTCCAGCGGTTCGCGCCAGATCGCGCCCAGGAGCTCCTTGTACTGGTACGGAACCTCGGGGAGGCGGTCGTACAGCGGGTGCTCGACGGTGACGGAGGCAACTTCTCCGAGGAGGATCACTCCGCATTCGTCGCGCAGAAACGGGTCCGCGTCGCGCAGCCCGTGCACCCAGGAGGTGACGGCGGGCGCGGCCAGCGTGCGTTCGGTGGGCAGGCCGCGCCAGACCAGGGTGTTGAGGACGGAGAGCGGCAGTTTGACGGTGTGGCGGTCGGCGCGGTCCACGTTGACGAAGGTGCGGATGGACTGCTGCGGCAGCCGCAGGTCTCCGTCGGTGGGCAGTGGCACGATGTCGCCGCGGGCGACAGCGGGCGCGAAGAGCGGCAGCAGGATCTCGTCCCACTGCCAGGGGTGTACGGGGAGAAAGAGGTACGCGGCAGGGTCGAGGCCTTTGGCTCGCAGCGTGGCTGCGAAGAACTCCCTGACGGGCTGGTCCAGTTCACGGGAGTACAGATCTTCGGAGCGGGACAGCGCAGGTACTCCCCGGTAGACGGCCATCGCCGAACTGACCGCGATCCAGGGCAGTGTGGCGGGTCGGCGGCTCTCGGGCGCCCACTCGGCGGTGTCACTGGCGGAGAAGCCGATGCGGCCCTTGTTCAGTACGAGCCAGGGGTGGCCGGTCTGGTAGCCCTCGATTTCGGAGTAGCCGAGGTCGGCGAGCCGTGCCGCGCTTAATGCGGTGTGTTCGAGTCCGGTGTCGGAAACGAGGGTGACGGTCAGCTCGCGCAGGAGATGACCGAGGGTGGCTCCGTCAAGGTCGAGGAGCCGGCGGGCGCGGGCGAGGAAGTCGAGCGGGTCCGTGTAGCGCCGTCCGTCGCGTTCGATGGAGTCCGGATCGACGCGCCAGCTTCCGTAGGCCCCGCGGCGGGCCCGGAACGACAGAGCGGCAGAGTCGTCGAGCGTGAGGGTGTAGCGGCGGCGGGCGATGCGGGGAGCCGCGTCCGCGGCGGTGTCGGAAGTCGTGTCGGGGAGCGGTTCCTCCGTCGTGTCGGGGAGCGGTTCCTCGTCATCGCCCTCGTCCCCTTCCTGGGCCGGCTCGATGATCCCTTCGTACGCGAACTCGCCCAGCATCTTGGCGAGGAGGCGGCCCGCGGCCAGGTCCCATGCCCGTGAGTTCAGCCCGGGCGGGGTGAACGGGGCGTCGTGCGGCTGCTCGGAGTCGTGGACGGCAGGGGGCTTCGGCACGGGGACTCCTCGAGTGGAACCGATGCGGGGCGAGCGGTGTAAGTAAGGCAGCGGGTCGTTCACAGCAGGTTGCGAAGCGCGCGGTCGCGGACCATGAGAGCTGCTCGTTTGTCGGGGAGGTCGACTTCCGCGGAGAAGCGGAAGCCGGCGCTCAGAAATGCGGAGACGGAAGGGGTGTTGCGCAGGTCGGGTTCCGCGATCACGCGTGCGCAGCGGGGACGGTGGTCGAGTACGAGCTCGGCGGCGGCCCTGAGGAGGGTTGAGCCGACGCCGCGGCCGCGGTCGGCGACGCCGCCGATGAGGAGGTGAATGCCGGTGTCATGAGGACGAGCCGGATAGTGGCGAGCGAGGGGATCGAGATCGGCGCGGTAGATCTCGAAGTAGCTCATGGGGACACCATCGAGGACGCCGAGACAGGGGAGGCTGCGTCCGTCGCCGTCGAGTTGGGTGCGCAGATGTGCGGTGGTGACGGAGTCGGGTCCCGCCAGTTCCCAGAAGGCGGCCACGGCTGGGTCGTTCATCCAGCGGGTGATCAGCGCCAGATCGCGTTCGATGCGTACGGGGACGAGGTGGAAAGAGCCGTCGGGGGTGGTGACGGGCCCCCATTCAGCCAGGTTGTCGAGGAGATCGCCGGCGGTCGAGTCGTCCGCCTGCTCGGGGGCGCCGACGGGCTCGGGCTCGCCCTTGCGGAACAGCGCAAGGAGCTCGCCGGTGAGCCGCAGGTCGAGTGTGTCCTCGACACCGCCGGTGAGCTGGGGATTCGGACCGGCTCCGGTGTCGGTGCTCGCATCGGTGGGAGGCACGGTGGCGCTCTCCTCTCGCAGGTCGGTCGGTTGTGTTCCTTCAGGGACGGAGGGGGTTGGTGATGGTGACGTAGACGGACTGGGTGTCGACGGGGCCGACGAGTTCGTCGAGGCCGCGCAGGCGCGTGAGCAGGTTTGCCTTCGAGCGCAGCGTCGGGGCTTCGAGGAGCTGCGCGGGCAGCGGCGAGCCGAGGTCGGCGACGGCCGCGAGGAACTGCCGGAAGGCGGCGATGAGTACGCGTTCGTCGGCCAGGCGTTGCGCGCCGAAGGCTCCGATCAGGCCGAGGACGTTGTTGATGCCGAGGTAGTAGGCGAAGCGCTCGTCGGTGACGTCGTCGGCGACGAAGGTGTCGCTGTTCGAGCCGATGCCGGGGAGGCGGCGGGAGAGTTCGGCGCGGTGTGACTCGCGGAAGTAGTAGCCCTGGTTGTCGCGGTAGCGGCCACCGGTCGGCCAGCCGTCGTGGTCGAGGATCACCAGGGTGTTCTGCTGGTGGGCTTCGAGAGCGATGCCCGCATGCGCGTCCAGCCACAGCACGGGACGTACGACATGGTCGAGATAGCGCAGGAACCACTCGGCGGCGACGGCTCCGGTGGGTCGGCCGGTGCGGGCGGCGAGCCGGCTCACGATGTCGGCCAGGCGGGAGTGCATTTCGGTCCGGCCGGGCCAGGGCCGGGGTGCGGTCAGTCCGGCGATGCATACGGCGTCGTCGCCGTAGCCGAACGGATTGTGGCGCAGCATGACGTCGAGCCCCGGCACCGGTTCGCCGTCGGCGGTGTCGACGGCGAGCCAGGCGGGGTCGCGCACGATGTCGAAGCCCGGGTGGGCGGCCTGCCACTGCTTGGCCAGGCCGGTGCGGAGCAGCCGGTGGACCTCCACGCCGCGGTGGAGTTCTTTGCGGAGGTTCTCACGACGGGAGTTGGTGATGCGTACGCCGAGAGAGAGCTTGAGCATGGCCGGGGCGCCCGGGCGGTGCACGGTGCGGACTGAGGAGGTCGGATGCCATGGGTCGCCGTGCGGACCGAGGTCGTGGAGAAGGCCGGACTCGAGGAGAGCGGCGACGGCGGGGCGGTGCCGCAGTTCGCGGGCCTGCCAGGGGTGAAGGGGCAGAGCAACGGTGTGGTCCGGGAGTTGGAGGTCCCCGGAGAGCCGGGCCGTGAGCTGTTCGGCGGGGAGGGTGCGGCCCTGTTCGGTCCAGGCCGAGTCGGTGGCCAGGACGGACCGGTCAACGGCCATCCAGTGCAGCGGGAAGGAGCCGTGCAACTCCGGTGAGTAGAGCCGGTTTTCGGCCTCGGAGAGCCCCTCGCGGCTCTTGGGCGTCGGGTGCATCGGGTGGCCGAGCAGCAGGGATTGCTCGGCAGTGAGAAAGAGGTCCGCCCCGGGCACGCAGGCGGGGCGGGCACGACGGTCGGTGAGGAAGTCGGCGGTGCGTCGTACGGAGTCTGCGACCCGGCCGACGAGGTCGGCTCCTTCGCTCTGGCCTGCTTCGCGGCCGAGCAGGGCCGCCACGGTGACCGCGTCGACCGTGGGTGCGTCGCCCAGGCCCTCCTCGATGGTGGGTGGGCCGAAGCGGTGCCATCCGGTGGGTGACCAGTACCGGACCGTGACGAGGAGCGTGGTGCCGCTGGCGTGGAGCGGGATGCGCAGGGTGTGGCCCTCGGGCTGATCGAGGTCGTTCTCCCGCACCCAGCAGCGCAGCAGATTCTCGGTGGCCGCAGCGTCCGCGGCGACATACGGGTCCGGATGGTCGAGGAGGTCGGCGGCTCGGGTGGCCGGCGGGCCCGCTGCGGGTGTGCGTTCGCCGTGGCTGGCTGTCTGCTGGCGCGGGACTGTCGGTGCCTCGACGGAGAGCGGGCCGCGCAGCCCTGGCTGTCCCCGGTGCTGGGCGGTTGGGCGGCCGTCGGCCTCGGGTGCATCCGGTGCGGGGATGTGGTTCACGGAGGTCTTCCTTGCGTTGGTCCGGGTCAGTAGGGCTGCCTGCTGTCGCTGCGTCGCCGACCGGCGCGCTCGGCAGCGGTAAGGGCATCGGCAAAGCGGTCGAGGACGGCAATGGCCTGCTCGTCGGTGAGGGTGAGAGGAGGCAGCAGCCGCACGACATCGGAGTGGCGGCCGCCGAGTTCGACGATGAGCCCGCGGTTCAGGCACTCCTGCTGGACGGCGGCGGCGAGCGCGGGAGCGGGCGGCGGGACAAGGGCGTCGGGGGCCTCGGCGTCCGGATCGACCAGTTCGATGCCGATCATGAGGCCTCTGCCTCGTACGTCGCCGATGCAGGGGTGAGCCGCGGCCATGCCCTGGAGGCAGCCCAGCATGCGGGTGCCGAGTGTCGCGGCGCGGTCGGCAAGCCGGTTCTCCCGGACGTACGCGAGGGTGGCCGCGCCGGCGGCCATGGCGAGCTGGTTGCCGCGGAAGGTGCCGGCGTGGGCGCCGGGCTGCCAGGCGTCGAGTTCGGAGCGGTAGACGATCACAGCGAGCGGAAGGGAGCCGCCGATCGCTTTGGAGAGGACCATCACATCGGGCAGGACACCGCTGTGTTCCACCGCCCAGAAGGTGCCGGTGCGCCCGACCCCGGTCTGCACCTCGTCGGCGATCAAGGGGATGGAGCGGGCGGCGGTGATGTCCCGCATCCGGCGCATCCAGATGTCGGGAGCGGGGATCACTCCGCCTTCTCCCTGCACCGGTTCGAGGATCATTCCCGCCGGCGACGGGACGCCGCTCTTGGGGTCGTCGAGGAGGTTCTCGGTCCAGCGGGCGCCGAGTTCGGCACCGCGCTCGCCGCCGACGCCGAACGGGCAGCGGTAGTTCTGCGGGAAGGGCAGCCGCGTCACGCGTACGTCGGTGGCGCCGCCCGAGGCTTCGAGCGCTCCGGCGGTCATGCCGTGGTACGCGCCGGTGAAGGTGAGGAGCCCGCTGCGGCCGGTGGCGGTGCGCACCAGCTTGAGAGCCGCCTCGACCGCGTCGGTTCCCGCAGGCCCGCAGAACTGGATCCGTGCGTCGTCGGCGAACTGCCGTGGCAGCGTGGCGAAGAGCTCGGTGGTGAACGCGTCCTTGACCGGAGTGGCCAGGTCCAGGATGTGCAGCGGCGCCCCCGAGTCCAGGACCTTCTTGATGGCTTCGAGGACGACGGGATGGTTGTGCCCGAGCGCCAGCGTCCCCGCTCCGGAGAGGCAGTCGAGATACCGCCGCCCGTCCGCTCCCTCGATGGTGAGCCCGCGGGCCCGTACGGGAACGATGGGCAGCGAGCGCGCGTACGTACGGGCCGCCGACTCGCGGAGCGACTGTCGGCGCAGAATCCCCTCGTGCGCGACGGGCAACGCCACCGGAGCAGGATCGGTCACGGCCAAGGCTGTTGGTCCTCCACCTATAACGGTTGCATTGCACATCTGTGCAGCATTCGTAAGCGTTCGTAGGCGGCTCAGCCGGACTGAACGCAGCCCGCGTGCCCCCCGTAGGTAGCAACGACGCTGCAAGCCGGGGATCACGGGCAATCGGAAGATCCTTGCGGTGACGGAACCGCGGACCTGCCGCGCGCCGTCCCCATCGGCATCGGCATAGTGGGGGGCCGCGTTGTCGCACCGGGCTCCACGGCCCGGCGGGCAACGCCCTTGTAAGGTGCCGGAAGTTCGAATGTTCAGAAGTACTCAGCAGTACTGAAGTCCCAGGGGGATCAAGACATGCGACCCATTCGCCCGACGCTGGCAGCGGCCTCCATCGCCGCCGTGCTCGCGCTGGCTGCCACCGCCTGCGGTCCCAGCGAGGACAACGCGGGCGACAAGCCGAGCGCTTCCACCGGCCAGGCCACCGACGACAAGATCACCATTCCGGACGATCTCAAGGACCGGCTCAAGGAGCACGGGATCGACCTGGACAAGTGGAAGAACGGCGAGTGGAAGAACTGGGACAAGGACAAGTGGCTCCGTGAGGCCCAGGACTACGTCAACCCGATCATCGAGGACCTGTGGGACCCGGACCGGATGCGTGAGGCCGAGAAGCCGCCGGAGAAGCCCGTCGACAACGACATCTCCGGCGACGAGGGTGTCACCGACCCGGAGCCCGCGCCGGTCGACGCGCAGGCGGTGAAGGCTCCGTACCACTCGAGCGCCCCCGAGGCCGGGAAGGTGTTCTTCGACGGCCCCGAGGGTTCGATGGTCTGCTCCGCGACCGTCGTGAAGGACCCGGCCAACCCCGGTAAGTCCAACATGGTGTGGACCGCGGGCCACTGCGTGCACGCTGGCAAGAGCGGCGGCTGGTACCGCAACATCGCCTTTGTGCCGTCGTACAACGACAGCGCCAAGTCCAACGCCGAGCTGGAGAAGGCTCCCAAGGAGCAGATCGCTCCGTACGGCGTGTGGTGGGGTGACTGGGCCCAGACGTCGGAGCAGTGGATCTCCCAGGGCGCCGCGACCGGCGGCCAGGGTGCTCCGTTCGACTTCGCCGTGATCCATGTGACCCCGGAGAAGGGCGGCACGGGCAAGTCGCTGGAGGAGACGGTCGGTTCGGCGCTTCCGGTGGACTTCAACGCCCCGGCCGTACCGCAGATCGACAACATGAAGGCGACCGGATACCCGGCGGCGCCGCCGTTCGACGGCCAGAAGCTGTTCCAGTGCTCCGACAAGCCGGGCCGGCTGTCACTGAAGGCCAACGACCCGACGATGTACCGCATCGGCTGCACGATGACCGGCGGTTCGTCCGGCGGTGGCTGGGTGGCCAAGGGCCAGGACGGCAAGCCCGCGCTGGTCTCCAACACCTCGATCGGCCCGATCACGGCAGGCTGGCTGGCCGGTCCGCGCCTCGGTGACGAGGCGAAGGGTGTCTACGAGGCGGTCAGCAAGAAGTTTGCGGGCCAGTAGAACCGGACGGTTCGAGCGACGAACGACAGGGGCGGGCGGCCCGCCGGGCCGCCCGCCCTCCTGTTTGTTCCTCGTGGAGACTCCGTGCAGGTAGGGCACGGGTCTCAACTGCACTGCCAGGCACCGAAATAAAGTGATGCCGCAGTAGGGGCGGCCCCGGAAGGCCGCCCTTTCGTCATTGAGCAAACGCACTTCAGGGGGAGACGTTCCATGCGATCCATACGTCCGTTGCTGGCCGTGGCGGGCATCACCGCCGCGCTCGCGCTGACGGCCACCGCCTGTGGTCCGGGCGAGGACAAGGCCGCCGACAAGCCGGCTTCTTCCAGCCCCGCCGCGGACGGCGGCGCCGGTCTTCCCGCGGACCTGGCCGACAAGCTCAAGGAGCACGGCGTCGACCCGGAGGAGTGGAAGAACGGCGGGTGGAAGAACTGGGACAAGGACAAGTGGCTGCGTGAGGCCAAGGACTTCGTCAACCCGATCATCGAGGGCATGTGGAAGCCCGAGCGGATGACGACGGCGAAGGCGCCGACGCGGACGCTCGCGACCGGCGACATCTCCGGCGACCAGGACGTCACCGACCCGGAGCCCGCGCCGGTGCAGGCCGTCGCGGAGAAGAAGCCGTACCACCAGAACGCCGCCCCGGTCGGCAAGGTCTTCTTCGACGCCCCCGAGGGGTCGATGGTCTGCTCCGCGACGGTCGTCAAGGACCCGAAGAACCCGGGCAAGTCCAACCTGGTGTGGACCGCGGGCCACTGCGTGCACGCGGGCCAGGCGGGCGGCTGGTACCGGAACATCGCCTTCGTGCCCGCCTACAACGACAAGGGCCAGTCCCCGCAGGCGCTGCAGAACGCGCAGCCGCAGGAGATCGCCCCGTACGGCGTGTACTGGGCCGACTGGGTCTCGACCTCCAGTGAGTGGATCAGCCAGGGCGGGCCGACCGGCGGCACGGGCGCCGCGTACGACTACGCCGTGATGCATGTGAAGCCGGAGAAGGGCACCAAGTCGCTGGAGGAGACGGTCGGCGTCGCGCTCGACGTGAACTTCAACGCTCCCGAGGCCAAGGGCATCGGCGCCATGGGCGCCTGGGGCTACCCGGCCGCTCCGCCGTTCAACGGCGCGATCATGCACAAGTGCGTGGACCGTCCCGGCCGGCTGTCGATCGCTCCCGGCACGCCGACGATGTGGCGCATCGGCTGCACCATGACCGGCGGTTCCTCCGGCGGCGGCTGGTTCGCCAACCAGCCGAACGGAAAGCTGGCGCTGGTCTCCAACACGTCCATCGGCCCGGTCACTTCGGGCTGGCTTGCTGGTCCGCGCCTCGGTCAGGGCGCGCAGCAGATCTACACGACGATGAGCGACAAGTTCGGTGCCCAGTAGGCGACTTCGCCCATAGGCCCGACCGGCGGGACAGCATGCAAAAGGCCCTCCCCCTCTTCGCGAGGGGGCGGGCCTTCCGCTTGACCGAGCAGATCAGTGAATCACCGGTACATAAGGCGCCAGCGCTGCCGCCAGCTCCTCGTGCACCCGCGCCTTGAGCAGAGTGCCCTCCGTGGTGTGCTCCTCGGAGATCACCTCGCCCTCGGCGTGCACCCGCGAGACCAGACCGCCCTGCGTGTACGGCACGAGCACCTCGATCTCGACCTCGGGCCGCGGCAGTTCGACGTCGATGAGCGCGAGCAGCTCGTCGATGCCCTGGCCGGTCCGCGCCGACACCGCGATCGCATGCCGCTCGATGCGCATCAGGCGCTGCAGCACGAGCGGATCGGCCGCGTCCGCCTTGTTGATCACCACGATCTCCGGCACGTCGGTCGCGCCGACTTCGCGGATCACCTCGCGCACGGCGGCCAGCTGCTCCTCCGGTGCCGGGTGCGATCCGTCCACCACGTGCAGGATCAGATCGGACTCCCCGACCTCCTCCATCGTGGAGCGGAAGGCCTCGACGAGGTGGTGCGGCAGATGCCGTACGAACCCGACGGTGTCGGCCAGGGTGTAGGTCCGGCCGCTCGGCGTCTCCGCGCGGCGGACAGTCGGGTCCAGGGTGGCGAACAGCGAGTTCTCCACCAGGACACCGGCGCCCGTGAGGCGGTTGAGCAGCGAGGACTTCCCCGCGTTCGTGTAACCGGCGATCGCTACCGAGGGCACCTTGTTGCGTCGGCGCTCCTGCCGCTTGACCTCGCGGCCGGTCTTCATCTCCGCGATCTCCCGGCGCATCTTCGCCATCTTCTCGCGGATCCGACGCCGGTCGGTCTCGATCTTGGTCTCACCGGGGCCACGCGTGGCCATGCCGCCGCCGCTGCCGCCGCCCATCTGCCGGGACAGCGACTGACCCCAGCCGCGCAGCCTCGGCAGCATGTACTGCATCTGTGCGAGCGCGACCTGTGCCTTGCCCTCTCGGGACTTGGCGTGCTGGGCGAAGATGTCGAGGATCAGCGCGGTCCGGTCGACCACCTTGACCTTGACGACGTCTTCGAGGTGAATCAGCTGGCCGGGGCTGAGCTCACCGTCGCAGACGACGGTGTCGGCCCCGGTTTCGAGCACGATCTCGCGCAGCTCCTGTGCCTTGCCCGAGCCGATGTACGTGGCCGAGTCGGGCTTGTCGCGGCGCTGGATGACGCCGTCGAGCACCAGCGCGCCCGCCGTCTCGGCGAGCGCCGCAAGCTCCGCGAGAGAATTCTCCGAGTCCTGCACCGTCCCCGAGGTCCATACGCCGACCAGCACCACGCGCTCCAGGCGCAGCTGCCGGTACTCGACCTCGGTGACGTCCTCGAGCTCGGTGGAGAGGCCCGCCACTCGCCGCAGCGCGGCGCGCTCGGAGCGGTCGAACTGATCGCCGTCCCGCTCTCCGTCGATCTCGTGGCTCCAGGCGACGTCCTCTTCCATCAGGGCATCGGCCCGAAGGCTCTCGGTGCGCGTCTCCGCGAAGCTCTGCTCGTCCTGGGAAGGGGATGAAGAGGAGGTCATTGGATCCTTACGTCGATTGGAATTCGCCGAAATCCGGCTTGCACGTCACAACGCGTGACGGGCCCGGATGATTCCCGTACAGGATTCCGGCCCCGGCCGCATCGCCGACTCGTCGATGGTCGCACGCTGCCGCCAGGGCCGTCATCCCAGTTTCAACCTGCCTTGCGAGCGGTCGGCGCGGTGCTGCGCCACTGAGGGTGCCCCGGCATCTGCGGCGTGCGCGGGGCGTACAGCCACTGCCGGAAGAACGCCGACAGATCACGCCCCGCGATCGTCGACGCCAGTTGCGTGAAGTCCGCGGTGGTCGCCGTCCCGTCCCGGTGCTCACGCACCCACGCCCGCTCGAGCCGGTCGAAGGCGTCCTTGCCGATCGTCTGCCGCAGCGCGTACAGGACCAGCGCACTGCCGTCGTACATCACCGGACGGAAGAGGCTGATCTTCTGGCCGGCCGCCGGCGGCTTCGGGGCCGCGGGCGGGCCGCCGTCGGCGCGCCATTGGTCGGAGCGCTTGTACGCCTCGCGCATCCGCCGTTCCATCGGCTGTCCCGCCTTCTCCTCGGAGTACGTGGCCTCGTACCAGGTGGCATGGCCTTCGTTCAGCCAGAGATCGGACCAGCCGCGCGGTGTGACGCTGTTGCCGAACCACTGGTGGGCCAGCTCGTGCACCATCACCGATTCGATGTACCAAGCGGGAAAGAGTCCGCTGGTGAAGATCGAGCGCTCGAAGAGCGAGAGCGTCTGGGTCTCCAGTTCGTAGCCGGTGTTGGCGTCGGCGACCAGTACGCCGTATGTCTCGAAGGGGTAGCGGCCGACCTTCTGCTCCATCCACTCCAGGTGGCCGGGCGTCTTCTTCAGCCAGGGCTCGAGCTTGGCGCTGTCCTTGGCCGGCACCACGTCGCGCACCGGCAGTCCGCCCGGGCCGGTGCGCGTCGGGACGGCCGAGGTGCCGATCGAAACCTGGGCCAGTTCGGTGGCCATGGGGTGGCTGGTCCGGTAGGTCCAGGTGGTGTTGGCGCCGCTCGTCTTCTTCGACTTCCGCAGCCCGTTGGCCACCGCGGTGAGCTTGTTGGGTGCGGTGATCCGGAACGTGAAGTACGCCTTGTCGGCCGGGTGGTCGTTGCCCGGGAAGACCCGGTGGGCGGCGTCGGCCTGGTTCGCCATCGCCAGACCGTCGCCGGTCTGCACCCAGCCGCCGGCTTCCCGAGTGCCTCGCGGGTCGCTGGTGTGTTTCACCGTGATCCGCATCCTGGAGCCGCGCTGGATCGCCGCGACGGGCTCCACGACGAGGTCCTCGCCGGCCGTCGCGAACTCGGCGGCCGCCCCGTTCACCTCGACCGCGCTCACGGTGCCGTGGGTGAAGTCGAGGTTGACGCGCTCCAGCGGCTCGGTCGCGAGCGCGTCGATCTTGGTGACGGCGTTCAGCGGCGTGCTGTTGGCGCCGCGGTAGGTGAAGGCGATGTCGTACGTGAGGACGTTGTAGCCGGGGTTGCCGAGATGCGGGAAGAGCGGATCGCCGATGCCGAGAGGTTCGGGCGAGGGCAGGGCCGCGGCGACGAGAGCAGCCGAGGCGGCGGCCAGCAGGACGGCACGCAGGCGGCGCCGAGAGGTGTGCAGCATGCACTACGGCTATCAGCGCACCTGCCGACGGCGGCGGCGACGCGCGTCGTACCACCCGAACGAGAACGGGGGACGGCCGCCGGATGCTCCCCCGGGCCGCCGGGTGCCCTCAGGCGGTCGTCGCCGGATGCTGCGTACGGCTCACGTCGTACACGCCCGGGACATCTCGCATGGCCCGCATCAGGGCCGGAAGACCGGCGGCGTCGGGGAGTTGCAGCGTGTAGGTGTGCCGTACGCGCTGCTCGCTGGGGGGCTCGACGGTCGCGGAGACGATGGCCGCGCCCTGGGTGGCGATGGCCTCCGTGAGGTCCGCGAGCAGCCGCGGGCGGCCGAAGGACTCGGCGACCAGGGTCACCCGGGCCTCGCCCGCGTCGCCCCAGCGCACTGTGACCGGCTCGCGCTTGAGTGACTTCATCCGGGCGACTCCGGGGCACTCCTCGCGGTGGACGGTGACCACACCACCGCGTACCGCGAAGCCGGTGACCGCGTCCGGCGGCACCGGCGTACAGCAGCCGGCGAGGCGTACGGTCGCGTCCGGCAGATCGACGACGGCGTTCACCACGGCGGGCCGCTCCGCGGGGGCGGGCGCCGGCCTGCGCGGCGCTGCCGCCGGGGCCTTGGCGCCTTCCGGGTGTGCCGCGAGCCAGGTGGTGATGGCGATGCGCGCCGCGGGTGTACGGGCGTGGTCGAGCCAGTCGGGCGAGGGGCCGGAAGCGGCGTCCTGCGCCAGCAGGAGGTGGACGGTGTCGCCGTCGCTCAGCACCGTGCTGAGCGTGGCCAGACGGCCGTTGACGCGGGCGCCGATGCAGGCGTGCGCCTGCTCGCCGTACTGCGCGTAGGCGGCGTCCACGCAGCTCGCGCCGGCGGGCAGGCCGAGCGTTCCGCCGTCGGCGCGGAAGACCGTGATCTCGCGGTCCTGCGCCAGGTCTGCGCGCAGCGAGGTCCAGAAGGTGTCGGGGTCCGGCGTCGATTCCTGCCAGTCGAGGAGCCGGGAGAGCCAGCCGGGGCGGGTGGGGTCGGCGCGCTCGCCGTCGGCGGGTTCGGCTCCTTCGGCCGTTCCCTCGACCGGTACGTACGGATTGCCGAGAGCGATCACGCCGGCCTCGGCGACCTTGTGCATCTGGTGCGTACGGATGAGGACTTCGGCGACCGCTCCGTCCGGTCCGGCGACGGCGGTGTGCAGCGACTGGTACAGGTTGAACTTGGGCGCGGCGATGAAGTCCTTGAACTCCGAGATCACCGGCGTGAAGCAGGTGTGCAGTTCGCCGAGTACGCCGTAGCAGTCGGCGTCCTCGCCGACGAGCACCAACAGCCGACCGAAGTCCGTGCCGCGCAGCTCGCCGCGCTTGAGGCTTATCCGGTGGACGGAGACGAAGTGGCGTGGCCTGATGAGGACTTCGGCGTCGATGTCGGCGTCCCGCAGCACCGCCTTGAAGCTCTCCGCCATGGCGTCGAGCGAGTCTCCCGCGGTGGTGTTGTCCGCGATCAGCGCGCGGGTGCGTTCGTACTCCTCGGGGTGGAGGATCGCGAAGACGAGGTCTTCCAGCTCGGTCTTGAGCGCCTGGACGCCCAGCCGTTCGGCGAGCGGGATGAGGACGTCGCGGGTGACTTTGGCGATCCGGACCTGCTTCTCCGGGCGCATCACGCCGAGGGTGCGCATGTTGTGCAGGCGGTCGGCGAGTTTGATCGACATTACGCGGACGTCGTTGCCGGTGGCCACGAGCATCTTGCGGAATGTCTCCGGCTCGGCCGCCGCGCCGTAGTCGACTTTCTCCAACTTGGTGACGCCGTCGACCAGATAGCAGACCTCGGCGCCGAACTCCGCCCGCACCTGATCGAGCGTCACATCGGTGTCCTCGACGGTGTCGTGGAGCAGAGAGGCCGTCAAGGTCGTGGTCTCCGCGCCCAGTTCGGCGAGGATCAGGGTCACCGCGAGGGGATGCGTGATGTACGGCTCGCCGCTTTTCCTGAACTGGCCGCGGTGGGACGACTCCGCAAGGACGTACGCCTTGTGCAGGATGGCCATGTCGGCGTCCGGGTGGTGTGCGCGGTGCGCCTCGGCGACATGTCCGATCGCGTCGGGCAGCCGGTCGCGGCCCGCTGGGCCGAGGAGCGCGGCGCGGCCCAGCCTGCGGAGGTCGATCCTGGGACGGCCGCGCCTGCGGCTGTGGGCACCAGGGTTGGCGGCCTCTGCACTCATGGGGGCACCTCCGGCAACATTCGACCGGCGGTGGAGGAGCAGGTGTGACCTCCGGGCCGGTGCTTGATGCTACCGAGCCCACCACGTGGAGCAGTCCGGCTCTCGCTCAGCGTGAACCGGATCACCCATTCGAGCGAAGCTCTATGCGACGACGGTTTCGGTCCGTGCGAGAAGTTCCGGTGCGATGTGACCCTCCGCGACGATGACGGCGGGGCCGGTCATCTCGATCTCGCCGTCCGGCTGCTCCGTGATCACAAGCCGTCCGCCCGGCAGATCCACGGTGTACGTGACGGGGGTGCCGGTGACCGAAGGGTCGGCGCCGTCCCTGCGGGCCGCCGCGACGGCGACGGCGCACGCGCCGGTTCCGCAGGATCGGGTCTCGCCGGAGCCGCGTTCGTGCACGCGCATGGCTACATGGCGTTCACCGCGGTCGACGACGAACTCGACGTTCACACCGTCCGGGTAGACGGAGGCCGGGCCGAACGGGGGCTCGGCATAGAGGTTGCCGGCGTGGTCCAGGTCCTCGACGAAGGCGACGGCGTGCGGGTTGCCCATGTTCACATTCTGCGCGGGCCAGCTGCGGCCGTCGACGGTGACCGTGACGCCGGCTTCGGGAAGGAGCGCACGGCCCATGGCGACGGTGATGCCGCCCTCGCGGCCGCTGCCGGGGAGGGCCTTGGCGATGTGCACCTTCTTGACGCCGCCGCGGGTGGCCACCGCGAGGTCGCCGGCCTCGACGAGGCCCGCACGCTGCAGATAGCGGGCGAAGACCCGTACGCCATTGCCGCACATCTCGGCGATCGTGCCGTCGGCGTTGCGGTAGTCCATGAACCACTCGGCCTCGCCGGCCATGGCACGCGCCTCGGGGTGCGCGGCGGACCGGACGACATGCAGCAGTCCGTCGCCGCCGATGCCGGCGCGGCGGTCGCACAGCCTGGCGACGGCGGAGGCGGGCAGGTCGATGGCGTTGTCCGGGTCGGGGACGATCACGAAGTCGTTCTCGGTCCCGTGGCCCTTGAGGAAGGCGATCGGCGAGGTCTGCGGGTTGCTCACGCCGTCCATCGTACGAGGAGGCTCGGACAACGTGCCGGGTGGCACTTCAGCAGCCGGTGAAGCGGCGCTCCTCCGGCCGTGACGCACCGGCTGTCCGTGCGCAGTCTGTCCGTACGCAGACGGCCTGCCCGCGGCCGACCGTGGTCTGCGTCAGCGCAGGCGGGCGACTCGCCAGACCGCGAGCGCGACGATCGCCGCGGCCACGCCGACGTAGAGCGCGAGAACGCGCCAGTCGGGGCGCTCTCCGGAGCCGCGCGGCGGCAGGCCCGGCCAGGTGTGGCCGACGCGTCGGGCGGCCATCACGCCCCAGCCGGCGGCGCAGCAGCTGATCAGCAGGCCGAGCATGGCGACGACCGCGCCGCCGTCGCCGGTGCCGAAGGCGAGCGGGAAGGCGAACATCAGGGAGCCGACCGCGGCGAGCACGACGATGGGGGCGAGCTGCCAGATCCGCAGCCTGCGCGGCGGACGCAGTTCCACCTCGACCTCGTCGGCGATCACGTCCTGATCGTCGGGCCCGTCAGGGCTCAGACGGGTCCCGCTGTCCGCGGCATCCCGTCGTTCCTGTTCAGTGTCGTGAGGGCCGGCCTCCATCGCCACGCGCCCTCCCAACTCGGACTTCACGTCGATCGATGCTCGATGATGGCACGCTCCAGGGGGCCGAAATGACGGCCGGAGCGTCCCGATGCCATCACGTGATCAGGCTGTGACCGCTCGTTCGACCAACGCCAGCGCCTGGTGCGGAAGTTCCCCGCGGTCCTGTGCAGCGCCGCTCAGCCAGTGCACCCGCGGGTCCCGCCGGAACCAGGAGTCCTGGCGGCGCGCGAAGCGCTTCGTGGCGCGCACGGTCTCGTCGCGCGCCTGAAGTTCTGTGCACTCCCCCGCGAGCGCCGTGAGGACCTGCTGGTAGCCGAGCGCGCGGGATGCCGTGCGCCCCTCCCGCAAGCCCTGCGCCTCCAACGTGCGCACTTCCTCGACGAGGCCCGCGTCCCACATCCGGTCCACGCGCACCGCAATGCGCTCGTCGAGTTCCGGACGGGCGACGTCGACGCCGATCTGGACGGTGTCGTAGACCGCGTCGTGCCCCGGGAGGTTGGCCGTGAAGGGCTTGCCGGTGATCTCGATGACTTCGAGGGCGCGGACGATGCGGCGGCCGTTGCTGGGCAGGATCGCCCTGCCCGCTCCCGGGTCGGCGGCGGCGAGCCTGGCGTGCAGCGCGCCGGAGCCGTGCGTCGTGAGCTCGTCTTCCAGGCGGGCGCGGATCGCCGGGTCGGTGCCGGGGAACTCGAGGGCGTCGATGGCTCCACGGACGTACAGCCCGGAACCGCCGACGAGGACCGGCGTGCGGCCTTCGGCGAGCAGCCGGTCGATCTCGGCCCGGGCCAGCCGCTGGTACTCGGCGACGCTCGCGGCCTCCGTGACGTCCCAGATGTCGAGGAGGTGGTGCGGGACGCCGCCGCGCTCGTCGGCCGTCAGCTTGGCGGTGCCGATATCCATCCCGCGGTAGAGCTGCATGGAGTCGGCGTTGACGACTTCGCCGCCGAGCCGCTGGGCGAGGAAAACGCCCAGATCGGACTTTCCGGCCGCGGTGGGACCGACAACGGCGATGACCCGCGGTGCGGGAGCTGGACTTCTCACCGACACAGTCTTGCAAACCTACGGGCATGTCCCCGAACGAGCGAGGTGACGGCACGGAGGCGGCTTCGTTGCCTGTTGCGAGGTTCCGAACGCCGGTTTTCCGACCGGTGCCCGCGGGCGGCGCAATGGGACGCTCCGGGCGACGCGGAACTTCGCCCGCACGAGTAGGCTATGGAGCAGATATGGGCGTTTTTTCACGGTTTCGTCGTAAGTCCAATTCGACGGCCGAGGCGCCGGCCGAGGACACAGCCGTCGGAACACTGACGGCCGAGCCCCCGGCCGATTGCGGTTCCGAGGCCGAGGCGTCGAAGGACGTCGAGGAGCCGAAGGACGACGAGAAGTCGAAGGACGACGCGGCGGAGGCCACCGAAACCGGAGAGGCGGAGGTCGCCGAGGCCACGGTCACCGAAGGCGTGGAGATTCCCAAGCAGCAGTCGGTCGAAGAGGCGGCGGACAACGAAGCCGGCGAGGGCGCCCGCAAGTGAGTCCTCACGAGGGAAGGTGACCCATGGGCTTCAAGGACACGTTGAAAGCCAAGCTCGCCCCGGCCAAGGGCAAGGTCTCTGACCTCGCGCAGCAGCACGGGGGCAAGATCGAGCACAGTCTGGACAAGGCCGCCAAGGCGGTCGACTCACGGACCAAGGGCAAGTACAGCGGCAAGATCGAGTCCGGCACCGGCAAGGCCAAGGGCGCTCTGGGACGCATCGCCCACAAGGACACAGATGTGCGCCAGGACGGTGCCGCTCCCAAGGACGAGGGCACCACTCCGCAGGACGGCGGCACTGCGCCGCCTGCTGCCTGACATTCAGCGCATTCACGGCGGACGGCCGCGGACGACGGATTGTTCGCGGCCGTCCGCCGTGGTGTGTCCGCCGGGGCCTGTCTGCTGCGGTGTGTCCGCCGGGGCCGGTGCCCCGCACCGACCGAGCTACGACCAGGCGGCCACGAAGTAGCCGACGCCGTACGGCGCGTCCTCGTAGAGCAGCCGGCCATCGAGGCCGGCTCCCTCGGCGGCGCCCGCGAGCACCTGCCACGGAGCCCGGCCCGCCGCTTTGAGTTCGTACGCCAGTGACTCGTCCATGGCCTTGAGCGCATCGACGTCGGCGTCACCAAGCGCCCGCGCGGCCATGGCGTCGAAGCCGGCGGCCCGCTCGTCCAGATAGCCCGGGGCCTTCAGCGTGCGGCAGGCGCTGCCGTCGCCCATCACCAGCAGTGCGACGCGCCGGGCGCGGGCGCCGAGTTCACGTCCCACAGTCAGGCAGCGTTCGGGGGCGAGCGGCTCGCCGACGCCGAGGCCCTCCAACGGGCCTGCCCACTGGGCACGGTCGAGCAGCCACGCGGCGACGGCCAGCGACGACGGAAGAGGCCGTTCCGCTGCCGGGCCCGCTTCCTGGTTCTCGCTTGTTCCGAGCCGTACGTCGACGGGCACGCCGAAGCCCCGGAACGAGCCGGCGGCTCCTGCAGGATGCGGGCCGCGGCCGTCCTCGTCCGCGGGACCGATCACGACCAGCAGATCGGGCCGGGCGGCGGCGAGCACGCCGACGGCGTCGGCGCACGCGGTTCTGGCCGCGTCGAGTTCGGGCGCCGCGCCCGCGGCGACCTCGGGCACGAGCAGCGGCGGACAGGGGCAGACGGCTGCGGCGACAAGCATGATCGGCAGCCTAGTCCGTGCTCGTCTCCAAGCCCGGTCCGGCGCTCGTCACTCGCTTGTCAGTCGCTTGTCAGTCGCAGCCGCAGCCGGGCGCGGCCGCCACCGGCAGCGGCGCCGGGACGCCGATCTTCGGCAGGCCCAGCATCACTCCGGCCGGCTTGGCGGCCTCGGCGGCGTTGCGCTGTTGCCAGGCGTCGCCCGCGCGGGTGCGGCGTACGGACGTCACAGCACCCTCGGCGAGCAGATGGTGCGGCGCGGCATAGGTGATCTCCACGGTCACCACATCGCCCGGACGCACCTCCTCGCCGGGCTTCGTGAAGTGCACCAGGCGGTTGTCGGGCGCGCGCCCCGAGAGACGGTGTGTCGCTCCGTCCTTGCGGCCCTCGCCCTCGGCGACCATGACCTCCAGGATCCGGCCGACCTGCTTCTTGTTCTCGTCCCAGGAAATCTCCTCCTGCAGGGCGACCAGGCGCTCGTAGCGCGCCTGCACGACCTGCTTCGGGATCTGCCCGTCCATGGTGGCGGCGGGCGTGCCGGGACGCTTGGAGTACTGGAAGGTGAAGGCGTTCGCGAAGCGTGCCTCGCGCACCGCGTGCATCGTCTGCTCGAAGTCCTCCTCGGTCTCGCCGGGGAAGCCCACGATGATGTCGGTGGAGATGGCGGCGTGCGGGATTGCGGCGCGCACCTTCTCGATGATCCCGAGGAAACGCTCCTGCCGGTACGAGCGGCGCATCGCCTTGAGGACCGTGTCCGAGCCGGACTGCAGCGGCATGTGCAGCTGCGGCATGACGTTCGGCGTCTCGGCCATCGCGGCGATCACATCGTCGGTGAAGTCGCGCGGGTGCGGCGAGGTGAAACGGACGCGCTCCAGGCCCTCGATCTTTCCGCAGGCGCGCAGCAGCTTGCTGAAGGCCTCGCGGTCGCCGATGTCGGAGCCGTACGCGTTGACGTTCTGGCCGAGCAGGGTGATCTCGGAGACGCCCTCGGAGACGAGCGCCTCGATCTCCGCGAGGATGTCGCCGGGCCTGCGGTCCTTCTCCTTGCCACGCAGCGCGGGCACGATGCAGAAGGTGCAGGTGTTGTTGCAGCCGACCGAGATGGAGACCCACGCGGCGTACGCGGACTCCCGGCGGGTCGGCAGCGTGGACGGGAAGGCCTCGAGCGACTCGGCGATCTCGACCTGGGCCTCTTCCTGGACACGGGCGCGCTCCAGCAGGACCGGGAGCTTGCCGATGTTGTGCGTGCCGAAGACGACGTCGACCCACGGAGCCTTGGTGACGATGGTGTCGCGGTCCTTCTGGGCGAGGCAGCCGCCGACGGCGATCTGCATCCCGGGGCGCTTGGTCTTCATCGGCGCGAGCCGGCCGAGGTTGCCGTACAGCTTGTTGTCGGCGTTCTCCCGCACCGCGCAGGTGTTGAAGACGACGACATCGGCGTCACCGTCGGAGCCTTCCGGGGCGCGAACGTAACCGGCGTCCTCCAGGAGGCCCGACAGACGCTCGGAGTCGTGGACGTTCATCTGGCACCCGTAAGTGCGCACCTCGTACGTTTTCGCTTCGTCCACTGCCTGGCTCCGGTCGCTGCTGCTCATGGAACAAGGGTAGGCGGTGTCCCGAGTGCCTCTCGGCCACCGCCTTCCACTCCCGCGACGACCTAGGGCCGGCCCTGGCCGGACGCCCGCGCGAGCAGTCCGGAGAGCAGGACTTCGAGCGTCTCGCGAAGCGTCGCGGCGAAGTCGAGGCGCAGCGCTGCCAGCGAGGGATCTGCGGCGTACGCGGCCTCCATGGCGGCCGAGGGATGCGCGTGGGTCCAGATGGCGCCCGTCACCATGACCGCGCCGGCCATGAAACGCATGGCGTCGCGCTCGCCGAGTTCGGGGATGTGCGTGGCCACCAACTGCGCCAGGGCGACGGCGTTCGCGATGGCGGTGCGCTTGTAGTCGGCGGCGACCTGCGGGGAGACATTGCGCTCCAGGACCGCCGCCTGCGCGCTGATCAGGTCGCACATCACAGGACGCTCCGCCACCGCGGTCACGAACGCCGCGGCGACCTGGTCGGCCCGCTCGCGGACCGGGGCATCGGCGTCGACGGCCGCGGGGAGCGCGGTTCGCAGGTGCTCCACCAGCTCGCGGGACGCGGCGGCGAGCAGTTCGAGGAGAACGGCCTCGCGGGACTCGAAGTAGCGCAGCACGTTCGACTTCGCCAGGCCGACTCTGCGGCTCAGTTCATTGAGGCTCACCTGCGCCACGGGCATCTCGGTCAGCATCGCGGCCGCGGTGTCCAGGATCGCCTGCCGTCGTACGGCGCGCTGCTCCTCGTTGCGGGCGCGCTGGAAGGTCGTTGCCATGCACCCAGTCTACAGACCCCCGGTCTGTTGTCATCAGACCATCGGTCTGTTAGCGTTTTCCACACAACAGACCGACGGTCCGCTAACCCTGAGGAGTCACCATGTACGCCGTCCCCGACCAGACCGGCACGTTCGCCGTCGTCACCGGAGCCAACAGCGGAACCGGCAAGGAAACCGCCCGCCGCCTCGCCGACGCGGGCGCCCGTGTCGTCATGGCCGTCCGCACCGTCGCCAAGGGCGAGAAGGCCCGCGACGAGATCCTGGCCCGGCATCCGCACGCCCGGCTCGAAGTGCGCAGGATCGACCTGGCCGATCTGGCCTCGGTCAAGGAGTTCGCCGACGGGATCATCGCCGACGGCACGCCGCTGGACCTGCTGGTCAACAACGCCGGAGTGATGGCCCCGCCCACGCGGATGACCACCGCCGACGGCTTCGAGCTCCAGATGGGCAGCAACTTCCTGGGCCCGTTCGCTCTCACCGTCCGGCTGCTGCCGGCGCTCCTCGCCGCCACGGCGCCGCGGGTGGCCACCATGAGCAGCGGCACGGCCAACTACGGCAGGATCGGCTTCCAGGACCTCCAGTGGGAGAGCCGCCGCTACAGGCCCAACCTCTCCTACGCCCAGTCCAAGCTGGCCGACCTCATCCTGACCACGCACCTCGCCGCGCTGGTGGCCGAACGCGGCTGGAACCTGATGAGCACCGGCGCGCACCCCGGCTACACCGTCACCAACCTCCAGACCGCAGGCGCGAGCCTCGGACGCGACAAGCCCAAGCGGTCACACTCAGTGCTCAGCGCACTGGACTTCCTGCCCAAGCAGCAGGTCGAGCAGGGCACCGAGCCGCTGCTGTACGCGGCGACCAGCCCCGACGCCGTCGCGGGCGGCTACTACGGTCCGAGCGGACGCTTCGGCCTGGTCGGTCCCACGAGCACCGCCCGCGTCACCCGCCGGGCCCTCGACACCGCGACCAACGCCCGCCTGTGGACCGAGGCCGAACGCCTCACCGGAGTCTCGCTGCCCGCAACCGTCGCCTGATGTGGGCGACTTGCCGGCGCTCAGCGCGCCGTCATCCCGCCGAGGGGAACGCCTGTTCCGTCCAGATGGTCTTTCCGGAGTCGGTGTAGCGCGTTCCCCAGCGGTGCACGATCTGCGCGACGATGAACAGGCCACGCCCGCCCTCGTCGTCCTCGGCGCTGTGCCGCAGATGCGGCGAGGTGTGGCCCGCGTCCGCGACCTCGCACAGCAGCATGCGGTCACGGATCAGACGCAGATGCAGCGGCCCGCCGGCATGCCTGACCGCGTTGGTGACCAGCTCGCTGACGACGAGCTCGGTCGAGAAGCACAGCTCGTCGAGGCCCCACTCATGCAGCTGGCCGGTGGCCAGCTCCCGGGCATGGCCCACCGCGACCGGTTCGGCGGGCAGCTCCCAGTCGACGACCTGTGCGGCGCCGAGTTCGCGCGTACGGACCAGCAGCAGGGCCGAGTCGTCGACCGTCTTGCCGCCGGACAGCAGCTCCGCCACGGCGCGGTCGCACAGATCCTCCAGCGATCGGCGGTTGTCGCCGAGCACCCCGCCGAGAACGCCGAGCCCCTCCTCGATGTCACGGTCACGGGACTGGACGAGACCGTTGGTGAAGAGGGCCAGCAGACTGCCCACCGGCAGCTCGATCTCCGTGGACTCGAACGGAAGGCCGCCCAGCCCCAGTGGCGGACCGGCCGGCAGCTCGGGGAAGGAGACATGGCCTTCGGTATCCACGACCGCCGGCGGCAGATGCCCGGCCCGGGCCATGGTGCAGCGTCGTGAGACCGGGTCGTAGACGGTGTAGAGACAGGTCGCTCCGGTGGCGTCGTCCTCCTGTGGTTCGGTCTCCGAGCCGGGCAGGTCCGACTGTTCGTGCGCCGAGTGGCCCAGCAGGTCGTCGAGCCGGGTGAGCAACTCGTCCGGGGCCAGGTCCAGTTGGGCCAGCGCGCGTACCGTCGTACGGAGCCGTCCCATGGTGGCAGCCGCCCGCAGCCCGTGGCCGACCACGTCGCCGACCACCAGTCCCACCCGGCTGCCGGACAGCGCGATGACGTCGAACCAGTCGCCGCCGACACCACTCACGTCGTCGGTGGGCAGATAGCGGTAGGCCAGATCGACCGCCGACTGCTGGGGCACGTGCCGCGGCAGCAGCTGGCGCTGCAGGGCGAGTGAGGCGGCGCGTTCTCGGGTGAAGCGCCGGGCGTTGTCGATGCTCACGGCCGTACGGGTGGCCAGCTCGTCCGCGAGCTCGACCTCGCCGTTGTCGAAGGTGGCCAGCGGGTTGTCCCGGCGAAAGGTGATGAGGCCGAGCAGACTGCTGCCGACCCGCAGCGGCACGACCATGGTGTCGTCCACGACGACGAGTCCGCCGGAGGAGAGGCTGCGGCTCTGCGGCGAACCCCGCGGGTATTCGACCGGAGTGGGCTGCCGCGGCTTGCCCGAGCCGTCGGGGTCGTCCGTCCAGGCCGACCGGGAGGCGACCCGCAGCAGAGGCGTCGCCGGGCCGCCGACGCCCTGCTCCTCGCCCTCCAGGACCTCCTGCGTCAGATCCACCGTGACCGCGTGGACGAAGTCCGGGACCGCCACCTCGGTGAGCTCCTCGGCGGTGACCACCACGTCCAGGGCTGTGCCGATCGCGCGGCCCGCGTCGACGAGCAGATTGAGGCGGCGCTGGGCCTCGTAGCGGTCGGTGATGTCGAAGGCGTCCTCGCACACGCCGAAGACATGGCCGTCGGAGTCCTGGAGCCGGTAGTACGAGCACGACCAGAGGTGCTCCCTGCCGGGGTCGCTGGGCTGCTCGGCGAGGAAGTGCAGGTCGAGGATCGGTTCGCCGGTGTCGATGACATGGCGCATGACCGCCTCGAGCGTGGTCGGGTACCCCTTGGTCACAAACCGGCCCTCGGGGTACATCTCATCGGCCCGCAGCCCGCGGAACTCTTCGAACGGCCGCCCGATCTCGAGCTCGTACGCGGTGTTGCACCACGTCAGCCGCAGGTCGGTGTCGTAGATGCCGAGACCGACGGGTGACTGGGTGGCCAGCCCCTGCAGCAGGGACAGCCGCGACTCCCACAGCCGCAGATGCTCCAGGTCTGTGGCGACGACGACGCGGGCGGCAGGTCCTGAGCCGGGCAGCGGGCAGACGGCGATCGCGAGCAGCAGCTCCCGGCCGTCCCGGTGGCGCGCGACGCGGATCTCGGTGCCGCTCAGCGGCGCACCGAGGGGCTGAACGGAATGCTGTGCCGCGGCGGACTCGGAGGTCTGCCCGGGCGCCAGAAACGTGGACAGAGGCTTGCCGACGATCTCCTGCTGCGGGTATCCGAGGAGATCCTCTGCCGCGCCGCTCCATCCGATCACGGTGTTCTGGGCGTCGAGAACCGCCGTGGCGGCCCTGGTGACGTCGAGCGGACCACGGAAATCGGCGGTCTCCGCCGCGTTCCAAGCGCTCATAGCGCCACACCAGCCCGGGTCATTTCCTCCAGAATCCGCCCTGTCCGTGACGGACACAACCGCAGTGGCTCTCCTCCGCCACGAGCGCCCTCATGGTGCAGGACGCTCGTGACGACGGTCAGCGGCTCAGCACATCCTGTAGTCGACCCTGGTCGAGTTGTACGAGCAGGTGTCGGCGGTGGTGCCCGTCGACCGCTTCAGCCAGGCGGTGTCCTTGTCGTTGTTCCACACGTACCACTTCCGCGCCTGATAGCGGTGGGCGGCGTTGTTGGTCCCCTGGCCCGTGTGGACGGTCACCACTTTTCCGGCGCCCAGTGAGTAGGTCGGGAAGACGTACTTGTGGTTCTTCGCGTCGACCAGCGTCCACCCCTTCAGGCTGACCGCCTTCGTGGTGGTGTTGCGGATCTGCACGTACTCGCCGTTGAGGCTGACGTTGGAGCCCCGGTCCGAGCCCGGGCTGTCGTAGTAGATCTTGTACAGGTGAACCGATCCGGCTGCGGCCTGGGCCGGGGCCGGCAGCAGGGCGAGGCCGATGAGAGACGCCGCGGCGGCAGCCGCGGCGAGTGTGCGGGTTTGGAGCATGAGCGTCCCTCAGTTCATGCCGGGCACCCCCCAATTCGGGCCCGGCGAGACGCCTAGAATAGGGAGCAACCACGCGAGCCGGGGCATGATCCGCAGAATCGGACGGATCGGCCAGGCGACCGGCCCTCCGGCGGCCGCGTTCTGAGTGGCCGTCAGCCCTCCGAGGAATGGCGCGTCGATCGTGCACGGATCAACTTCCGCGCACGCGCCATGCAGGTTCCGTGCAGCCGAAATTCAATGCGCAATTGTCCAGCCGTCGAGTTTTGCAGAGGCCGGGTATTGAACGGCCAACCACTGATCCATTCGGGTGGGCAGCACCTCGCGTTCCGTGCCCACAATGGACGTACCGACGAGGCCACAAGGAGGCGGGACGAATGACAGTGCAGCAATTGCCCGAAGCCGACGCCGGATATCTCGCACAAGTGGAGAAGGCCCGCGACCGCTACGAGATGCGTGCGGCAGAGCGGGCCCGTAATATGCGCGTGCTCGACCGGAATGGGATTCTGTACGCCGACTCCCCCGAGCGGGTGAACATGCGGCTGAAGCGCCTCGGTGCCGACTTGGCGCTGGCCACGGCCATCGAGCGGACACCCGCTGCAGCCACCACCGGCAGCAGTCTGGAGCTGGATCCGGACGCCGTCGGCGCCGATCTGCTCGGCCTCGAGCGTCTCATGGGACGCAATGACCTCATCGGAGTCGGTTTCCTCGAAGCCGGCTTTCTCGCCGCGCGCTCCATAGGCCGGATCACCGTCCGCGGCGGAGCCGGAGTCCATCACGGCACCGGATTCCTCATCTCGCCCACACTCCTGATGACGAACAACCATGTGCTGCGCTCGGCGGACGAAGCGGGCCGTGGTGTCGTCGAATTCAACTTCCAGGCGGGACTGGACGGAAAGGCGCTCGTACCGGTGGTGTTCCGGCTGGAGCCCGGGACCTTCTTCGTCACCGACCGCGATCTCGACTTCAGCGTAGTCGCCGTGACCCGGACCTCCCAGGACGGCGAGCCGCTTTCGCCGTTCGGCCGGCTGCCGCTCAAGGAGGGCGAAGGCAAGGTCATCCTGGGCGAGATCGTGAATATCATCCAGCACCCCAACGGCGAACCCAAACAGCTCGCGTTGCGCGAGAACACAGTCGTGGACCTGCTGGAGAATTTCGTGCACTACGAGACCGACACCGCGCCCGGCTCGTCCGGCTCGCCGGTCTTCAACGACCAGTGGGAGGTCGTGGCCCTGCATCACGCGGGCGTTCCGCGCACCGACCAGAACGGCAAGCCCCTCGCCATCGACGGATCGATCTGGCGGCCGAGCATGGGTGAGCACCGGCTGGACTGGAAGGCCAATGAAGGAGTGCGCATCAGCCGTGTCCTGAACGCGCTCCGGCAGGTCCCCATGTCCGGTGCAGCGGCCGCGCTCCGCGAGGAGATCTTCGTGGCCGGAGCGTCCCTGCACCCGGTGGAGGCGGAGCCTGCGCCGATCGGCGTGAACGGCATGAGCGGTATGAACGGCGTCGGGCCCCAGCGGCTCCTGCAGGACACGACCGCGCAGCAGCCGACGGTGTCGGCGCTCCCGGCGAACACCATGCGGTGGACTGTTCCGCTGCACATCACCGTCAGCCTCGATGCGACCGCTCTCAATCCCCAGCCCCTGCCTCCGGTCACCGCCGCAATGCCCGGCATCGGGCACATCGACGGCCAGGCGCCCGCCGAGTCCGACCTCGCCGCCGCACTGGTCAACCTCGCCGCGTCCAGGGCCCGTCCGTACTACGACGAGGCCGGGGACCGAGCCGCGCGCGAGGCCTACTACGCGGACATCAACACCGGCAGCCCCACCGTCCTGCGCCGGGAGCTCACCGAGCTCCTGGAGGCCACGCACGACCGCCGGCCCGCGTACAAGCCGATGCGGCTGCTCTACCCGTGGGTCGATCTGCACCCGGACCAGCAACTGCGCAGCATCTACTCGGGCAAGGACTTCACGCCCGAGGAGCTGATACGCGCCGACGCGGCGGTGGAGGCCGCCCGGATCGGACGCTGGCAGGAGTTCCTCCTGCACGAGAGCGCGCCGGGACCCGAGGCCCTGGCGGCCGAACTCGACGCGCTGGAGGCCTCGCTGCCGTTCAACTGCGAGCACGTGGTGCCCCAGTCCTGGTTCGCCAAGAAGGAACCCATGCGCGGGGATCTGCATCATCTGTTCGCCTGCGAGTCGGCGTGCAACAGCTTCCGCGGGAACATCCCGTACTTCGACTTCGCGGACACCGAGGAAGTAGTCCGGCACGCCTGCGGCCGCCGCGAGCCGCTGAAGTTCGAGCCCTCGGCGGGCAAGGGCCCGGTGGCCAGGGCGACGCTGTACTTCCTGCTGCGCTATCCCGGATTCATCGGGGACGAGGCGCGCGAGCTCCAGCGGGAGCGTCTGGACCTGCTGCTGACCTGGCACCGGGACGACGAGGTGAGCGAGTACGAGCTGCACCGCAACGCGGCGATAGCCGAAATACAGGGCAACCGCAATCCGCTCATAGACCACCAGGAGTGGGCCCAGGACATCGACTTCGCCGGCGCCTTCGGCTGAAGCCTCGGATGGCCCAACCCACTCAACCGACGCAAACGCTCAATCGAACCAGACGACCCAGACGGCTCAGACGGTAAAGGGCCGCTGCTCCAGGAACGCGTCGCCAGGACTGCCGGTCACATAGAAGTTGGGGCTCTGTGTGGCCGGCATGTTCCGCACGACGTCCCGGTGGAATGCGCGGTATCCGCCGCGGAACGCACCGCGGTCCCAGACCTCCAGCATCGTGCCGGTGAACTTGCCGTTGACCGGGCCGTCGGAGGAGAGCTGGTTGTCCTGGCAGCCGGAGATGAGCAGCGCGCTGACGTCCGCCTCGCGGCCGTTCTCGGTGCTGATTCCGCGCTGGAGTTCCTGGTAGAAATCCTTGTCCCGCTGGTAGATCTCGTACTGCTTGGCGACCGGCATGAGCCGTGAGGTGTACTCGATCTGCTCGGGGTCTCTGGTCTGGAACTGCTCCTCCATGGCCTGCGGGCTGAGGATTTCCCGCACCTCGATGCCGGTACCGCTGTGGCAGGAGTCGAGGAAGGCCAGGATCCGCACGCCGTCCGCGAAGCGGCCGAACTCCCGGTACAGCTCGTCGTCGAGGAATTCGCGGTCGTAGAGGACGAGCGTCTCGTCGAAGTCGTCGAGTTCGTCGTCCGAGCCGACGGCGTTCGGAATCTGACCGCCGTGACCCGAGTAGCTGAACAGCAGGATGTCGCCGCTCTTCAGCGATTTGGCCGCCTTGCGCAGCTCGGCGGTGACGTTCTCGACCGTGCCGTCGGGCGTCAGCAGAGTCGTGTCGTGGAAACCGGCTTCGCGCGCCAGATTCGCCATGTCGTGGGCGTCGTTCTCGCATGCGACGAGCTCGCCGTCCCAGCCTCCGTACTTCGCTGGGTCGACTTTGTTGAGTCCGATGTGAAGGGAGAGGCCGGTGGCCATGGTCGCTCCTTGCGCCGTGCCGACGTGCGTCTTTCGGATGCTTCCACAGGCCCCGGCCGAATGGCGCGCGCATCGCCGGAGATCAATACTGGCATTGACCGGCGTCCTTGAACGGTGTCGGGAGGCACGATGGACCCCAGAGTCATTTACGTCCACGGCAATGGCAACAAAGTCCGATCGGAACTGCTCAAGTCGCAATGGGACAGGGCTCTTTTCGGCAGAGACATGGGCGAGATCTCGCGCATGGCGTACTGGGCTCCGCTCCGGTACGAATCGCCGCTTCCTGATTCCCAGTCGGATCCGATGGACGGCGCACCCGAGGAAACCGAGGGTGCGCAGGAGCCCGTGGAGGTCGAGGCCGCCGAGGAGTTTGTCGCGAGGACCTTCTACGAGGCACGGTTCGAAGTCGGCGACATCGCGCCGGAAGGCACGCCCGGAACCGGCGGTACGAAGGACGCGCTCGGCGGCTGGCTGCGGGACATGACGTATCTCGCGGACACGCTCGCCGAGACCGAGGAGACCGAGCCTCCACTGGAGGAGGCGTTGCCGCTGCCTCGGTCGGTCCGAAAGTCGGTGTTCCGGACACTCGTCAAGCACACCTTCAAGGACGTGCACGCCTATTTCTTCGGCGGCGCGGGGCCGGCGATACGCGAGGTCGTCGAGGAGGCCCTGGAGGGCCTGGACGGCGTTCCCGTCGCGGTGGTCGGGCACAGCCTCGGCTCCATCGTCGCCTACGAGGTGCTGGCGGAGCGGCAGCAGGAGGTGGAGCTCTTCGTCACCGTGGGCTCGCCGCTCGCGATCAGCGAGATCCAGGACCATCTGGCGCGGCCACCGGCGGTTCCGGCCGGCGTGCGGGCCTGGCGCAACGCCTCGGACCTGCGGGATCTGGTGGCCCTGGACCACACGCTGCGGCCGGAGTACGCGCCGGCCGAGCGGGTCACCGACCTGCTGGTGCGGAACGACAGCGAGAACCATCACGGCATCACCGAGTACCTCACACATCCTCAGGTCAGAGAGGCATTCCACGCGATGTTCGGCCATCCGACAGGTCCATAGAGCCGTCTTGCAGGTACATAAACAGGATGGAAACATGACAAGTAGGAGTTAGTCCGTCTCGTGCTCCTCAGGGGCGGCTGGGTAGGTGCGGCATGCCGTTGACCGAAACGGAATGGGACCTTGTGACCATGTGGGTACGGGAGTACCTGCTCGACACCACCGATCCGCACACCCAGCTCGTCCAGTACGGCTTCTCCGCGGAATTCGTCTCCGAACTTCCGCTGACGGCGGTCAGCGCGGAGAATGCCCGAGCACTCGTTCAAGCTTCACGCAAAGACATCCGGGGCCAGCTCGGACTCGTCGAGAAAGTCGCCACGGTCGACCGGCTTTCCGTACTCCCGGAAGTATCCAAAGCTCTTGAATTCCGGGACCGGCTCCGCGAGGACTGCCGGGCCCACGCGTCTCAGGACAATTTCCGCACCTGCGTCCTCAAGAACGGGACCGAGGTCTTCATCGACCGGCAGAGTCTGCGCGAGACACTGCGCACCTTCGTCGACGACCCCGAGAAATCCGTACTGCTGGTCGACGGCGACCCGGACAGCGGCAGGTCGTACTCGTACAACCTCATCCGCCATATCGGCCAGCACTACGGATTCCGTCCGGCGCGGGTCACGCTGTCGCACACCTCCACCGCGGACAAGGTCGTGCGCCGTCTCGCGGAATTCGTCGCCGATCCGCGCGCGGGAATCTCGCCGCTGAACCCGACGGAACTCAATGACCTGCTGCCGTCGATCGACGACGCCGTGCACTGGGTGGTCGGCAGGGCGACCGCAGCCGAGGACCGGTTCTGGCTGGTCCTCGACGAGTGCGACAAGCTCGACCCCAGCTCCGACGTGTGGGACTTCATCGGCCAACTCGCCCTCGCCATCTACGAACACGCCGCCGTACGAGGCGACCAGGCGCCCCGTCTCGTACTCCTCGGCTACGGGCCCGCGATGCGCCAGCTGCCGTACGACCTGCGCGGAAGCGTCTGCTGGGACACGGCCCGGGTCGCCGAACCCGCCGATCTGCGCAACTTCTTCGACCAGTACTTCCACGAATCCCCGCCCGGATTCCTCGGTACCGGAGAGCCCGAGGAAGCCACGATCGCCGAACTCGTGGACGTCGCCGTCCAAGAGGTGCTGCGCGCCACGGAAACCGACGCCAACGGCGACAGCTATATGCGGAAGATCTGCACGGCAGCGGAGGGGGCCATCCGTGTCTACCAGACCCTCTGAGGCGCGGGAGATCTTCACCGCCCGGCTGCGCGAGGAGCTCAGCGCCGGCGAGGACGGCGCGCAAGCCGTCTCGGACGTGCGCGGCGCCTACCGGGCGGCGGCCTGTCTGCTCACGCACTTCGATCCCATGCTGCTCCGGCTGCCCGGCGAGGACCGCCCGACCGGCGGCGCCGTCCTGGAGCTGCTCGACGACTGCACGACCATGGGCATGAAGGAGCAGGCGGTCTGGAGTCTCAAGTCGGATGTCCGGGACGAGGCGCTGCGGAGTCTCTCCGGGCCTCAGGCCGCCCGGAGCGCGCTGGAGTGCAACCGCGCCCAGTTCGAGGACGACCCGGGCCCTGAGGGCATCTGTCTGGCCTATCTCTCCGACAACAGGCCGTCGCTGAGCGGCCGTTCGGCCGACGAACTCGCCGACACGCTCCAGGCAGTGCTGTGGCTCGCGCGGGTACCTGGCATGACAGGGCTGCCGGACACGGACGACCTGCAGCACTCTCTGGAGCGGGCCCGGCTCCTGCAGCCGCTGGAACGTCTCGTGCAGGGGCCGTTTCAAGGGCGTACCCATGAACTCAACGAACTGCGCGACTACATCGGCCCGCCGGGCGATTCCGGAGACGAGGACGCCCGAGGTGCGCCCGTGCCGCCTCTGGTGATCCACGGCCCGGGCGGCATGGGCAAGAGCACCCTCCTCGCCAAGTTCCTCCTCGACAGCATCAACGACCTCGCCCCCGGCTTCCCTTTCGCGTACATCGACTTCGAGCGGCCCACGCTCTCGATCCACGAACCCGTCACGCTCATCGCCGAGGCCGCACGGCAGCTCGGCATCCAGTACCCGCCCCATCGCGCCGAGCTGGACGCGCTGGCGTACGAGTGCCAGCAGACGGCGCGCAGTCAGCGGGAGGGCCACGACCGGGTGACACAGCTGCACGAACTCGCCACCACCCGGTCCGTCCTGGGCCGCACTTCCTCGCAGGAGTTCCAGCTGCTGGCGACCGAGCGCGAGTCGGAACTCATCCGGCGAGCCGCCGACCTCCTGGTCCGGGCGGTGGCGTCGGCGGGCCAGGAGGATCCGTCGTTCGTCCTGGTCATCGACTCGTTCGAGGAGGCGCAGTACCGGGGTTCACCGGTACTGGGCCGGATGTGGACGATGTGCGTCTCGTTCCAGCAGCTCTTTCCGCGGCTTCGAGTCGTCATCTCCGGGCGGTCCTCCGTCGACCATCCGGCGCGTGCGATGACTCCGCGGGACATCGAGCTCCGCGAGCTCGATCCGGAGGCGTCCGTCGGCCTGCTGCAGTCCTGCGGCGTCGACGACCCGGACGTGGCACGGGTGTTGGCGGAGCGGGTCGGCGGGCATCCACTGAGCCTGAAGCTGGCGGCACGGGCCGCCGCTCTCGCCGGCGGCGAGGCCGGCCCGATGGGCGAACTGATCAGCAGCCTGCCGGCCCGCCGCCGGCAGTTCTTCCGCCGCGTCGACCAGATGCTCGTGCAGGGCATCCTGTACGACCGGATCCTCAACCACATCGCTGACCAGGACGTACGCCGTCTCGCGCATCCCGGGCTGGTGCTCCGGATCATCAATCCCGAGATCATCAAGGATGTACTCGCCGAGCCGTGCGGCCTGCGCGTGGAGACCCTCGACGACGCCCGGAACCTCTTCGACGAGCTCTCCCGGCTCGACCTGGTGGAGCCGGCCGGCCCAGGTGCCGTACGGCACCGCACCGACGTACGCGCCATCATGCTGCGCCTGCCCGGCGGCGACCGGACCGATGTGATGCGCACCGTCGAACAGCGCGCGGTCGACTACTACGCCGCGCGGGACGGTCTCGAGGCGCGCGCCGAGGAGATCTACCACCGGCTGCGGCTCAACGAGAACCCGCGATCGGTGGAGGAGCGGTGGCTGCCCGGCGTCGAGCAGTTCCTGACCGGCGCGCAGGAGGACATGACACCGAGGGCCGCCGGGCTGCTGAAAGCGAAGCTCGGAGGTCTCGGCGGCGACGTCACCGACCATGTCATGGAGGGCGCCGACCAGGAGGACTGGGAGCGCATCGCCGCACGCGAGGTGGAGGATCTGCTGGCTCAGGGCTTCACCGAGGCGGCGTTCGTACGGCTCGGTGAACGCCGGCCGTGGACACCGTGCAGTCCGCTGCACTCACTGCTCGCCGAGACGCTGAACAGGCTGGGACGGCAGGACGAGGCCCGTGCGGCAGCGTCGGACGCCATCGCCTCCGCGCAGGGCGGGGGATGCGAGGAACGGCAGCTGGAGCTGCTGCTGCTCTCCGCCCGGCTAGCCGAGGACGCGGACGACCCGGCGAGCGCGGACCGGGACTTGCGGATGGCGGAGGACATCGCCGTGGCACTCGGCCAGGATCTCGAAGCCATGGGTGCGCTGCTGGCCCGCGCCCGGCTGGCCGCAGGCGCGGAGGTCCCCGATTCCGAGGCCGACAGCCGGCTCGCGCAGCGGCTGCGGGTGCTGCCGGACGACGTACTCGCCGACCAGCCCGCACTCGTACGGGCCGTCGCCTCGCAGGTCTATGTGAACGATCCCGCCGCACTGGAGCATGCGCTGGAGGTCGTGGGACTGCCTGCGGACGACGAGGCGCTGGAGACCCTGGGGGCGGCGATATGCCGTGCGGCCTCCCGGCAGCCGGCGCTGCTCGTCGCGCTGATGGACATCCTCGGCGACGCCGCGGGCCCTTCCCAGCCGCAGGCGTGCGGCGCCGGGCCCTCCGACACCACCGGAATCCTGCGGCTGGCCCGCGACCGCGGCACGCTCGACGCAGTCGCCCGCCGGCTGCTGGCCGTACCGGACGAGAGCGGTGAGATCGCGGCCGGCGTGGCCGCCGCAATGGGCGCGGGCGCGATGGGCCGTGCAAGGGCTACGCGCGAGGAGGCGTCATGACCGCGTATCTCACGCCGGACGAGATCCTCCAGGTGCGGGACGCGGCCCTGGAGACCGGGCTCGCCGACCCCATGGTCCGGCCGCTGCTGTTCGACGGCATCATGCCCAAGTACCGCGGCACGCTGCCGCTGCTGCCCGCGCCCGGGCGGCAGGTGCACTCGGATCTCAACGAGATGAACCGTGTCGAGCGGCTCGTGGACGGTTCGGTGCCGCTGGAGATCTGGCTGCGCAATGCCGTCGCCCAGACCACCGAGGCCGCGCCGCTCGCACTGTTTCAACGGTCCCTGGACGACGTGGCCCGCAGCGCGGGCGGCGAGCCGGACATCGTGGCCGCGATGCCCGCCGCGGAGCTCAAGGAGCAGATCGTCCACCGCGACGACACCGTCCCTTTCGGCTTCCTCCGAGGCGGCGATCTCGCGGGAACGGCAGTCGCCCGCATCAAGGTGCCGCCGTACGAGTCGGGCGAGCCGCTCCAGCCGAACGGATTCCCGCACTCCGGCACCGGCTGGCTCATCGCCCCGGCCCTGCTCATCACCAACCACCATGTGGTCAACGCCCGGGCGGGCACCGGCACGAGCCGGCCGCAGGCGGCCGCCGACGACCTGCTCCTGCAGGCACGGCACGCCCGCGCGCGATTCGACTACGACACCGACGACGTGGAGACCGAAGAGGCGGCCATCGCCGAACTCGTCGCCGCGGACGCCGAACTCGACTACGCGATCCTGCGGTTGACCGCCGAGCCGTCACGCCCCGTGCTGAAGCTGACGAGGAAACCGCTCACGGTCGCCGATGGCGATGTGGTGGCCGTCAACATCATCCAGCACCCCGGCGGCCAGCCGAAGCGCGTCGCCCTGCGCAACAACCTCGTCTACGCGGCGGACGAGAACGACGTCCGCTACTTCACCGACACCCGGGGCGGCTCCTCCGGCTCTCCCGTCCTCACGGACGACTGGAGAGTGGTCGCGCTGCACCGGGGCACGCGGCGCGTGGAGGACGTGATGTTCCAGGGCAGGACGGCGGCCTTCGTCAATGTGGGCACCCAGATGGACACCGTCATGCGCCATCTCGCGGCGAACAGCCCCGCCGTCCACGCCGAGATCGAGTCGGCACAAGGCGATTGACGCAATGGGATCGGATCAACGGAATCGACTCAAGGGATCGAGGAGACCGATATGGGCAGTCGCAGCAGGTCACCGGTGGCCACCGACCCCGGGCAGGTCTTCACGGACCTGCGCGAGGTCGCGCAACGCGTACGGGACGGACTGTGGCAGGAAGTCCCGGAGTCGGCGCAGGAGTTGCCCGCCGACGAGCGGCCGGCCGAGCAGCTGTCGCAGCTCGCCCAGCAGGAGCGGGACCGTGTGCTGTCGGCAGGGGCCGACGGTCTGGAGAAGCTCGCCGACGGACGTACGGACGAGATCAGCGACGACGAGGCCTTCGGCATGGAGGCCATCGTCCTGCTGGAGGGCCGGCCCGCCATCCTCGTCCAGAACCAGGACTTCGCCTCGCAGGCGGGCGACTGGGCGGTCCTGGACGGCCACCGGGCGGCGATCCGTGAGTCGATCGCGCGCGTCGGCCGCGTCGAGGTATCGGGTCACGCCAGCCTCGACTGGGTCGGCACCGCCTTCCTCGTGGGCCCCGACGTCGTCATGACCAACCGTCATGTGGCGGCCGAGTTCGCGCTCGGCGACGGTGCCGGCTGGGCCTTCCGGCAGGGCATGGGCGCCAGGATCGACATGGCCGAGGAGTACGGCGCACCCGCGACGGACGCCGGGCCCGCGGCGGACGGCGTGCTCGCGGTGGACGGCGGGCCCGCCTTCGAGATCGCCGAGGTGCTCGGCATCCACGAGGACGTCGACATGGCCCTGCTGCGCGTCGCACCGGCCGCGGCCGGCACCGCACTGCCGGCCCCGCTCGCGGTGGCCGCCGACGCGCCCGCCGAGCTGACCGGACACCCTGTGTACTGCGTGGGCTACCCCGCGTACGACGGCCGCCGCAACGAACCTGAATCGATGCGCCGGATCTTCATGGACATCTACAACGTCAAGCGCCTCCAGCCCGGCACCACTACCGAGTTCCGTCCCGAGCGGACCGTCGTCATGCACGACTGCTCCACGCTCGGCGGCAACAGCGGCTCGCCGGTCTTCGACCTCATGGACCACCGCGTACTCGGCCTCCACTTCGGCGGCCGCTACGGCTTCGGGAACTACGCCGTACCGCTCTGGCAGCTGGTCGACGATCCGCTGCTGCGCCGGGCCGCGGTCAACTTCGTCTGACCGCCGTGCTGGGCCCGCCGGCCGGGCCGGGCCTGGCCATTACAGGGAGTGAGCTGGCAGGATCGCCCCCATGCCCCCGGCTCTCACCCCCATCAGCCGCCGCCGCGCCCTTCAGGCCTCGGCGGCCGCCCTCGTGGCGCTCGGGCTGCTGCTGTGGTGGCTGCCGCCGATCGGCGAGTCGACGCCGCGCGGATCGATCACCTTCAGTACGGGATCGCAGAACGGCGTCTACCAGCGGTACGGAGTGCTGCTGAAGGAGGCGCTGGCCCGCGATCTTCCCGACGTGGACATAGACCTGGAGCTCAGCGAGGGATCGCAGCAGAATCTCGCGCGCGTGGCGGCAGGCGAGGCCGACTTCACCATCGCCACCGCCGACGCCGTGGCCAAGTACAAGCGGGACGGTAAGCCGGGCGCGGAGCGGCTGCGGGGCTGTGCGCGGCTGTACGACGACTATGTCCACATCGTCGTGCCCAGGGACTCGGCGCTGGACACGATCGAGGATCTGCGTGGCAAGAAGGTCGGCGTCGGCCAGGAGGGGTCCGGCGTGCGGCTGGTCGCCGAGCGGCTGCTGATCGCATCCGGCATCGACCCGGAGCGCGGCATCACCCCGGTCCCGGCCGGCATAGACACCGTCCCGGGCCAGCTGGAGCGCGGTGAGCTGGACGCCTTCTTCTGGTCGGGCGGGCTGCCGACCAACAGCGTGCAGAAACTGTCCGAGCGCTTCCAGATCCGGCTTGTCCCGGTGGAGGCCGAAGTCGTCGAGCGGCTGCACATCACCAGCGACGCGACCAGCTACTACCGCCCGTCCGTGATGCCTCCGGACGCCTATCTGCAGGCGCAGAGCGGACTTCCCGTCCCGACGATGGCGGTGGCGAACCTGCTGGTGACCACCGACCGGATGGATCCGGCGATGGCCGAGGGCTTCACGCGTACGGTGATCAAGAGCCGGGACCGCATCGGCACAACCGTCCACCCGGCGCAGCTGGTGGATCTGCGGACGGCGGTATACACCGATCCGCTCACGCTGCACGAAGGGGCCCGGCGCTACTACAGCTCGTCCAAGCCATGAGCGACGGCTCGTCCTGGGCATGAGCCGAGGGCTCGTCCGAGCCATGGCCGTACGAGCAGCGTCAGGCCATCGGTGACGCAGGCGACAGGTCGGCCTTCGGAGAGGTACGCGGGACGCTGACCGTCACCTTCAGCCCCTGCGGCTCGTGGTGCGCGTACGCGATCGATCCGCCGCCCGCCGACAGCAGCGCGCGCGTGATGGACAGGCCGAGGCCCGAACCCTTGATGTTCTGATGGCGGCCGCTGCGCCAGAAGCGGTCGCCGATGCGGGACAGCTCCTCGTCGGTCAGCCCCGGGCCGCAGTCGGTGATCACGATCGTCGACGTGTCTCCGTTGGAGCCGACCGCGACAACGACCTCCTCGCCGCTCGGCGTGAACTTCAGAGCGTTGTCGATCACCGCGTCCAGGGCGCTGGAGAGCGCGATCGGATCGGCCCAGGCGGTCACCGCGGCCCCGTGTTCGGTGAGCCGGACGCCCTTCTCGTCGGCGAGCGGACGCCAGGCGGCGATCCGCTCGGCCGCCAGCTCGCCGATGTCGGTGAGCTGGAGATCCGTTGCGGAATGCTCCGCCAGCGCCAGGTCCAGCAGGTCGTCCAGAACCTGGGCGAGGCGCTTGCCCTCGGTGCGGACCGAGGCGATCTCCTCGTTCCCCTCGGGCAGTTCGAGCGCGAGGAGCTCGATGCGCAGGAGCAGTGCGGCGAGCGGGTTGCGCAGTTGGTGGGAGGCGTCGGCGACAAAGGCCCGCTGCTGCTCCAGCACGTCCTCGACGTTGTCGGCCATCTCGTTGAACGAGCGGGCCAGGCGTCTGAGCTCCGGCGGTCCGCCGGCCGCCGCGACCCGGGAGTTCAGCTGCCCGGTCGCGATGTCGTGGGTGGCCGCGTCCAGGACCCGTACGGGCCGCAGCACCCAGCCGGTCAGACGGACGGCGGCGCCGACGGCGAGCAGCATCGCCGCGCTCTCGCCCGCGCCGATCAGCAGCCAGCCGCGCAGCACACGGGAGCGCAGCTGGCCGGTGGGCGAATCGGTGAACACGACGGCCATGACGTCCCCGTCGCGTACGACGGGTGAGGCGACGACCAGCCTTCCGTCCTGCTGCCACGGCCAGACCTGCGGAGGGTCCTGGCTGCGCCGCCCCGACAGGGCGTCCTTGAAGGCCTCTCGGCCCTCGCCCTCCGGCGGCACGGACCAGTCCGCGGGCGCCTGAGCCATGGTGTCGCCGTCGCGGTAGAAGACGCCCGCCTTGATGCCGTACGTCTCGCTGTACCGCTCGAGCTGCTGTCGCAGCGTGGAGCGCCGCTCGTCGAGACCCGAGCTTTCGGTGACGAACTGCGCGAGCGCCGCGAAGCGCACCGTGTCGTCGATCCGGTCGACGACGACGCGCTGCTGCTCCGCCGCCGCGAGGCTCACGGCCAGCGGGAAGCCGAGCGCGAGCAGCACGCCGGCCATGAGCACGATGAGCAGCGGGAGAAGTCGGGTACGCACCGGGGTTTTCGGGCCTTACACGCCGGCCGGCGCGACAAGCCGGTAGCCGACGCCGCGCACGGTCTCGATCAGCGCCGGCATCCGGAGCTTGGAGCGCAGGGACGCCACATGCACCTCGAGCGTGCGGCCGGTCCCCTCCCAGCTGGTGCGCCAGACCTCGCTGATGATCTGCTCCCGGCGGAAGACGACGCCCGGCCGCTGGGCGAGCAGCGCCAGCAGGTCGAACTCCTTGCGGGTGAGCTGCACCGCGGCGCCGTCGACGCTGACCCGGCGGGTGGGCAGTTCGATGGTGACCGGGCCGAGCCGCAGCGCCTGGTCGTCGCCGGACGCGGCCGTCTCGTCCCCGGCCGAGTTGCGCCGGCTGACGGCGTGGATACGGGCCAGCAGCTCACCGGTGTCGTACGGCTTGACGACATAGTCGTCGGCGCCGAGGTTGAGCCCGTGGATCCGCGAGCGTACGTCGGCCCGCGCGGTGACCATGATCACCGGGGTCGATGTGAGCTTCCGGAGCTTGCCGCACACCTGGTAGCCGTCCTGGTCGGGCAGGCCCAGATCGAGGAGTACGACTCCGAAGGGCGGCTTGTTCGGATGCGCGGCGGGCAGCACGGCGTGCAGCGCCTCCTCGCCGTTGCGGGCGTGCACCACTTCGAAGCCGTGGCGGGCGAGCACCGCGGACAGGGCGGCTGCGACATGGTCGTCGTCCTCGACGAGCAGCAGTCTCATGGCCCCCCTCTTGTGGTTCTGCGGTCTGCGGTCTGCGGTCTGCGGTCTGCGGTCGTCGGCGTGCGTACCAGGGCATCAAGGCTGATTCCCGCCCGGACAGTCAAGGGCCTTCCCGATACATGCCCGTTTCCGTTACGCACCCGGTACGCCGTTCGGCATCCTGTTCACGCATAGTGTCAGGCCGCGGCCGGATCGTTATGCTCAATTTCCCCTCAGATGTAATGACGCTGGTCGCACCGCGTGATTAGGGTCCTCCCAACCGAGGAGGACGGAGCTGTAAGCCGATGAGCGGAGTGTCAGTGACCAAGGGCACCGAGGACGCCGTACCCGCGTCGGGCGACCTGGTCGTGCTGAGCAACGTCAACAAGCACTTCGGCGCGCTGCATGTGCTCCAGGACATCGACCTGACCATCGCCCGTGGCGAGGTCGTGGTCGTCATCGGACCCTCCGGGTCCGGTAAGTCCACGCTGTGCCGCACCATCAACCGCCTGGAGACGATCGACTCCGGCGCGATCTCGATCGACGGGAATCCGCTGCCCCAGGAGGGCAGGGAGCTGGCCCGGCTGCGCGCCGACGTCGGCATGGTCTTCCAGTCGTTCAACCTCTTCGCGCACAAGACCGTGCTGGAGAACGTCACGCTGGGCCAGGTCAAGGTCCGCAAGACGGACAAGAAGGCCGCCGAGGAGAAGGCGCGGTCGCTGCTCGACCGCGTCGGCGTCGGCTCGCAGGCCGACAAGTACCCGGCACAGCTCTCCGGTGGCCAGCAGCAGCGCGTCGCGATCGCACGGGCGCTGGCCATGGGCCCGAAGGTCATGCTCTTCGACGAGCCCACCTCGGCCCTGGACCCCGAGATGATCAATGAGGTTCTCGAGGTCATGCAGCAGTTGGCGCGGGATGGGATGACGATGGTTGTTGTCACCCACGAGATGGGCTTCGCCAGGTCCGCCGCCAACCGCGTCGTCTTCATGGCGGACGGCAAGATCGTCGAGGAGGCCACTCCGGACGAGTTCTTCAGCAATCCGCGCAGTGATCGTGCTAAGGACTTCCTGTCGAAGATCCTGCACCACTGACGACCGGCCGATCCTGCACCACTGACGACCGGCGATCCTGCACACCGACGACCGGCGCGACCGGCGAGTTACGACAAAAGGGATGTTCATCATGAAGCTGCAAAAGGCAAGCGCCGCGGCCGCCGCGGCCCTCGTCCTCGCCCTGACCGCGACCGCCTGTGGCGGCGACAGCGACTCGGGCAGTGACGGCGGCGGCAAGATCACCGTCGGCATCAAGTACGACCAGCCCGGCCTCGGTCTGAAGACCCCGGACGGCACCTTCTCCGGCTTCGACGTGGACGTCGCCACGTACGTCGCCAAGGAGCTCGGCTACGACGCCAAGGACATCACCTTCAAGCAGGCGCCCAGCGCCGAGCGCGAGAACCTGATCAAGAACGGTGACGTCAAGTTCGTCGTCGCCAGCTACTCGATCAACGACAAGCGCAAGGCCGAAGTCGACTTCGCCGGACCGTACTTCCTGGCCCACCAGGACCTGCTGGTCCGCACGGACGACAACTCCATCACCAAGGCCACCGACCTCAACAAGAAGAAGCTGTGCTCGGTGACCGGCTCCACCTCGGCCCAGAACGTCAAGGAAAAGCTGGCGCCCGAGGCGGACCTGCAGGAGTTCGGCGGCTACTCGGAGTGCCTGACCGGTCTGGAGAACAAGGCCGTCGACGCGCTGACGACCGACAACTCCATCCTGGCCGGCTACGCCGCGCAGAAGGAGCACCAGGGCAAGTTCAAGCTGGTGGGCCTCAACCTGAGCAACGAGAACTACGGCATCGGCCTGAAGAAGGGCGACAAGGACCTTCAGACGAAGATCAACGCCGCCCTGAAGAAGATGGTCGACGACGGCTCCTGGGACAAGTTCGTGCAGAAGAACTTCGGCCCGGCCAACTACAAGAACGAGCCTGCACCGCAGATCACTGAAGGCAGCTGAGTCAGCGGAGGCGCGCCGCCGGCCGATGCCGGCGGCGCGCTCCACCAGCCAACCCTGGGAGAGCGCGGGGCAACGTGTTCGATTTTCTTGATTCTGGGCAGTACGACCTGCTCGGCGCCTTCTGGGTGACGGTTCAACTCACCCTGTACTCGGCCATCGGATCCCTGATCTGGGGCACGATCCTGGTCGCCATGCGGGTAAGCCCGGTCCCGCTGATGCGGGGCTTCGGCACCATTTACGTCAACTGCGTCCGTAACACCCCCTTGACAGTGATCATCATCTCCTGCTCGCTGGTCCTGAACCAGACGCTGGGATTCAAGATGGGCGCAGACAACTTCAAGGACATCGGCTTCCGGCTCGCCGTCCTCGGCTTCATCGCCTACACCGGCACCTTCGTCTGCGAGGCGCTGCGGTCCGGCATCAACACCGTGCCCGTCGGACAGGCGGAGGCGGCCCGCGCGCTGGGACTGAACTTCTTCCAGGTGCTGACCCTCATCGTGCTCCCGCAGGCATTCCGCTCGGTCGTCGCACCGCTGGCGAACGTACTGATCGCGCTGACGAAAAACACCACCGTGGCAGCGGCGATCGGTGTCGCCGAGGCCGCACTGCTGATGAAGGAAATGCTCGAGAACGAGGCCGACGCGCTCTTCGCCGTCTTTGCAGTCATCGCCTTCGGATTCATCGTTCTGACCCTCCCGACCGGCCTGATCCTGGGCTGGGTGGCCAAGCGTGTGGCGGTGAAGCGATGACCTCCGTTCTCTACGACGCCCCCGGGCCTCGCGCCAAGCGGCGGAACATCCTCTTCACGATCCTGTTCCTGGTCGCGCTCGGGCTCGTCATCTGGTGGGCGCTGTCGCTCATGGCCGACAAGGGCCAGCTGGCGGCGGACAAGTGGAGTCCGTTCGTCACGGACTCCGAGGTGTGGTCGACCTACCTGCTGCCTGGTCTCTGGCTAACCGTGAAAGCGGCGGCGTTCGCCATCGTGATCGCGCTGCCGCTCGGTGCGATCCTCGGCATCGGCCGGCTCTCCGAGCACCGGTGGATCCGCGTTCCGGTGGGTGCCGTCGTCGAGTTCTTCCGCGCCATCCCCGTGCTGATCCTGATGTTCTTCGCCCAGGCGATGTTCGTCCAGTTCACGGACATCGAGTCGGAGATCCGGCCGATGTACGCGGTGGTGACCGGCCTGGTGCTCTACAACGCCTCGGTCATCGCCGAGATCGTGCGGGCAGGCATCCTCTCCCTGCCGTCCGGCCAGACCGACGCCGCGAAGGCGATCGGTATGCGCAAGGGCCAGACCATGTCGTACGTACTGCTGCCGCAGGCGGTCACGGCGATGCTTCCGGCCCTCGTCAGCCAGACCGTGGTGATCGTCAAGGACACCGCCCTGGGCGGCGCCTTGCTCGGCCTCGCCGAGCTGATGTCGCAGTACCGCACGATCCCGGCGAACTACGGCGCGAACACCATCGCCACGCTCACCGTGATCGCGCTGATCTTCATCGCACTGAACTACCTGCTCACCAGCGCCGCGAGTTGGCTGGAGGGCCGGGCGCGCCGGACGAAGAAGGGCACCGGAGCGGTCCTCGGAGCGGACGACGTCCAGGAGCTCAACGCCCCGGGCCACGTGACGGACCACGCCAGCGGCGGTATCGCGGGCGCTGACGGATCCCTCTAGGCAGAACACGAGAGACAGCGGCGGGTGGCAGCAGGAATGCCACCCGCCGTTTCTTGTGCACCGGAGAGGGCCGGAGCTGACGGATACTCAACCTGCAGACGGAGCGCGGGGCAGTGACGCACGCGCCACTGCGTGCGCCGCTTGACGCAAGCACTCGCAGTAGGTTGCATACGTTCTGTGATCGCGCACCGGGCTCCCCTCGCACCTTTCCGCACAACCCTTCGGGCCCCAGGAGTCACGCCGTGGACCCGGTGATCATCGTGGGCGCGGGACCGGTCGGTCTCGCGCTCTCGCTGGCCCTTGCGCAGCAAGGCGTCCCTTCTGTGGTGCTCGACGAGAGTCCCGGCAAGGAAGGGCCACGACCTGCCCGCACGGTGGTGCTGCGGTCCGATATGGCCGCGATGGTGGAGCGGCTCGGCTGCACCACCCTCCGTGACGAAGGGGCACGCTGGACCGGCTGGCGCTCCATGCGGCGCAAGCAGGACGTACGGCAGCTGGCACTAGGCGTCGACGAGACGCCCGCGCCGCTGCACATCCCGCAGCACGCGCTGGCTCGTGGTCTGCGGAACGCCGTGAGCAGCGAGCCGCTGATCAAGCTGGTCACCGAGAGCCGCGTCGACTCACTGGAGCAGGATGCGCGCGGAATCACGGTCCACACCCGCGGGCCGGAGGCGACATGGTGGCGCGGCAGCCATCTGGTCGGCTGCGACGGAGCCAGGTCGACGATCCGCAAACTCCTCGGCATCCGCTTCCCGGGCCGTACGGCGGTGGAGCGGCATGCCGTCGCCACCTTGCGCACCGAACTCCCGTGGCCCGACGAGGCGTTGCTGCACCGTCAGCCGCCTTGGCGGACCGGTGGCGAGGAGGTCACCGCCCGGCCGCTGCCGGATGACGTCTGGCGGCTGGACTGGCTGCTGCCGCCACGCGGCGAACTGGTCACGCCCGACACCCTGGTGGCCCGCGTCCGGGACACGCTCGCCGGCTGGTGCGGCGGGACGCCTCCGTACGAGCTCCTGGACACCGGGGTCTACACGCTGCACCACCGGCTTGCGCGGCGCTGGCGGGTGGACCGGGCCTTCCTCGCGGGCGACGCGGCGCACCTGCTCGGTGCACTCGGCACACAGGGGCTCGACGAGGGGCTGCGGGACGCCGACAACCTGGCGTGGAAGCTGGCGCACAGCTGGCACCACGGCATCTCCGAGCCGCTGCTGGACAGTTATCAGGCGGAACGGCGGGCCGCCGTCGCCTCCCGGCTGCGTGCCGCCGACCAGTCGCTGCCGATACTGCGCGGCGGCAGCGGGCTGCGCACGTATCTGCCGGGTGCCGCGCGCGGCCACGACATCCTGCTCACCGACGGCCACCTGGGGCACGGCCCGCTGGGTGCGCCCCCCGTCTACACGCACTCTCCTCTCGCACCCGGGTACGCCCCTTCGCAGACCTTCGTCGGCACCGAGGCGGGCGCTCCGGTCTCGGACGTGCGGGTGACGACGCCGGACGGGACGAGCGCCCGGCTGCGGGACCGGCTGGGCCGCGGCCGGCTGCTGGTGATGCTGGTCGCGCCGGGTACAGGGGTGTGGGACCGGCGGCACTGGATGACCGCGGGAGTGATGCCACGGCTGGCGGCTGCGGTGACCGCACTGCCGGTACGTGCCGAGCTGCTGGTGACAGAGAGCTATCCGGGTGCGTCGGCGCACACGGTGCTGCTGGTGCGGCCGGACGGGCACCTGGTCGCGGCGTTCGCCGGAGTGCGGCCCGCGGAGCTGTACTCGGCGGCGGACGCGGCGCGCGGCGGGGCTCCCGGATCTCCGTCAGCGGTCCGTAGTGACCGCACTGCGGACATCAATTGACCCTCGAGGACCCGCATGGTGTACTCCGGAGCGTGACCGACACCGATGTGCGCCTGTGGCGGAGGGTCCATATGGACCTCGTCCGCTATGCGGGCTGCGTGTGTCGCCCGTCCTGCTGATTCGCCTCTTCCCCGCGCTGTGGGCCGCCGTGCCTGCGCGCTCTCCAGCGAACTCCCAGGACGGTTCCCGTGTCCCAGTCTCTCTCCGCGGCTGTCACCACCCGTGATCCGAGCGCGCCGACCGCCGCCGATCTGCTCGACTTCGTGCGGCGCTCCGCCGCCGACAAAGAACTCATCGCCTCGCTGCCGCTCGACCCCGAAGGCCGTACCTGGGTACGGCTCGAAGGTCCGGGCGGCAGTGAGGCCTGGCTGATCGCCTGGCCGCCGGGCACGGGCACCGGCTGGCACGACCACGCCGAGTCGCACGGCGCGTTCGCCACCGCCGCCGGAGAGCTGAAGGAGAACTCGCTCGCCGTACGTCTGCCGGCAAGCGGCTGGAAGACGCTGGAACTGCACGAAGGGGTCGACCGCGAACGGCGGTTGGGCGCGGGCCAGGGCCGGGCCTTCGGTCAGCACCATGTGCACGAGGTGCTCAACGAGTCGTTCACCGAGCACGCCGTATCGGTCCATGCGTACTACCCGCCGCTGCCGCTGATCCGCCGCTTCAGCCGCTCGGGCGCGGTGCTCCGGCTTGAGCAGGTCGAGCGACCGGAGGACTGGCAGTGAGCGACCGGATCGGGATCGACGAACTGCTGGAGCGGGTCCGGGAGGACCTGGACCGTGTGGAGCCGAAGCAGGCCTTCGAGGAGGCGGCGGACGGCGCGCTGCTGGTGGACATCCGGTACGCGGCCCTGCGCGACCGGGACGGTCTGATCCCCGGTGCGCTGGTGGTGGAGCGCAATGAACTGGAGTGGCGGCTGGACCCGCAGGGCAGCCACCGCGCGCCGGAGGCGGTCAGCCACGATCTGCGGGTCGTGGTGATCTGCAACGAGGGCTACGCCTCCTCGCTCGCGGCGGTCTCCCTGCGGCAGCTGGGCATCCACCGCGCGACCGACCTGATCGGCGGCTTCCAGGCCTGGAAGTCGGCGGGTCTGCCGGTCGAGGGGTAGAACCACACGGCGACAGGGAGGGGGCGAGCCTCCTGGGCGCTGGGCGCGGAAGTACGGGCGGGGCGCGGGCACGGGGCGACCTGGAGGCGCAAGTGCGCTGCGCGCGCACCGCCGGTCCGCGCGGGAGCCCGCGACGCACGCTCCGCATCGGCCCCGCTCGGGCCGAGCGACGGGAGCGACGGGAGCGACGGGAGGATCGGCCCGAGGATCGGCCGGACAGGCCCTAGAGGCCCCCGTCCCCGTCCAGGTCCTCCACGTCCTCGCCCTCCTCCTCCAGCGCGCGCTTGACCACTCGCAGCGCCATCCCCTCCGAGTAGCCCTTGCGGGCGAGCATGCCCGCGAGGCGCCGCAGGCGGCGGTCCCGTTCCAGGCCTCGGGTCGCTCGGAGTCTGCGGGCGACCAGCTCGCGGGCCGTCTCCTCCTCCTGGTCGGAGTCGAGCTGCCCCACCGCGTCGTCGATCAGCGCGGAGTCGACGCCCTTCGTGCGCAGCTCCCGCGCCAGCGCCCGCCGCGCGAGCCCACGGCCGTGGTGCCGGGACTCCACCCATGCGTCCGCGAAGGCCGCGTCATTGATCAGTCCCACGTCCTCGAAACGGGAGAGGACCTCCTCGGCCACCTCCGAGGGGATCTCCCGCTTGTGCAGCGCGTCCGCGAGCTGCTTGCGGGTGCGCGGGGTCCCGGTGAGCAGGCGCAGGCAGATCGCCCGCGCCCGCTCAACCGGATCCTGGGGCGACAGCTCCTTCTCGGCCCTCGACGAGTCGGCGCTGTCGCCCGGCCATTCGGTTCGCCGGGCCACCCGCTACCCCTTGGCCGCCGCCGTCTTGGCCGCCTTGGCCTTGGTGGCGGGCGCGGGCACCGACTTCGCCGCGTCCTCTGCGGGAGCCGCCGCACCGGCCGCGTCCGCGCCCGGCTCCGCCGCCAGGGCTTCCGGCTTCACGCCGACGCCGAGCTTCTCCAGGATCTTCTTCTCGATCTCATTCGCGAGATCGGGATTGTCCTTCAGGAAGTTACGGGCGTTCTCCTTGCCCTGGCCGAGCTGGTCGCCCTCGTACGTGTACCAGGCGCCGGCCTTGCGGACGAAGCCGTTCTCCACGCCCATGTCGATCAGACCGCCCTCGCGGCTGATGCCCTGGCCGTAGAGGATGTCGAACTCGGCCTGCTTGAAGGGCGGCGCGACCTTGTTCTTGACGACCTTGACGCGGGTGCGGTTGCCGACCGCGTCCGTGCCGTCCTTGAGGGTCTCGATACGGCGGATGTCGAGCCGCACCGAGGCGTAGAACTTCAGCGCACGGCCACCGGTCGTGGTCTCCGGCGAGCCGAACATCACGCCGATCTTCTCGCGGAGCTGGTTGATGAAGATCGCGGTGGTCTTGGACTGGTTCAGCGCGCTGGTGATCTTCCGGAGCGCCTGGCTCATCAGCCGCGCCTGCAGACCGACGTGCGAGTCGCCCATCTCGCCCTCGATCTCGGCGCGCGGCACCAGGGCCGCCACGGAGTCGATGACGATCAGGTCGAGAGCGCCGGAGCGGACGAGCATGTCGACGATCTCGAGCGCCTGCTCACCGTTGTCCGGCTGGGACAGGATGAGGTTGTCGATGTCGACGCCGAGCTTCTTCGCGTACTCGGGGTCGAGGGCGTGCTCGGCGTCGATGAAGGCCACCGAGCCACCGAGCCGCTGGGCATTGGCCACCGCGTGCAGCGTGAGGGTCGTCTTGCCGGAGGACTCCGGGCCGTACACCTCCACCACACGGCCGCGCGGCAGGCCGCCGACGCCGAGCGCGACGTCGAGCGCGGTCGACCCGGTGGGGATGACCTCGATGGGCTCGTTCGGCCGCTCGCCGAGGCGCATCACCGCGCCCTTGCCGAATTGCCGTTCAATCTGTGCGAGCGCGGCGTCGAGCGCCTTCTCGCGGTCGGTACCTGCCATGGGTTCCACCCGATTTGCTTGAGTCGATCGCTTCACGTCAAAGACGCTATCCCCTGCCACTGACAATGGGCCCCGGCGTCCTTCCCGCCTGTGGACAACTCCCGGAACCGAGGGCCGGAATTCCATGAGAATGGATGTTCGATTTTGGTGTCAAGCGCACCACGCGAGCGGGTGCCGTCGGCGTAAGCGGAGGCCATCATGAAGGGGCCCGGCCGCAGCACCACGCAGGAAGCGCAGCACCACGCAGGAACCTCAGTGCCACGCAGGAAGGGGAACGCGATGGAGCTGTTCCCGCCGATGCCACTCGCTCAGTGGCAGGACACCAAAGAGACGCTGCACCGATTCGCGCAGGTCGTAGGCAAGATCCGGCTCGCCGCGAGCGTCCGCCGCAATCACTGGTGGAACGTTCCGTTCCATCTCACCGGACGTGGCATGACCACCCGTCCGACGGGCCGGGCCGACGGCCGGCCGGTCTTCACCATCGACTTCGACTTCGTCAGCCATCAACTGGTCGTCGCGACCTTGGACGGCCGGGCGAGATCCTTCCCGCTCCAGGGCCAGTCCGTGGCGTCGTTCCACCGCAACACCCTTGAGGCACTGGCCGACTTGGGCATCGACGTGAGCATCCGGCTTCCCCGGCCGTACGACCTGCCCGATGCCGACCGGCCGTTCGCCGAGGACACCGAGCACGCCGGCTACGACCCCGCCCAGGCCAACCGCTACTGGCAGGTCCTCAGCCAAGTGACGCTGGTGCTGGAGGAGTTCGCGGCCGGCTATGCGGGGAAGGCCAGCCCCGTCCACCACTTCTGGCACAGCTTCGACGTCGCCCACACCCGGTTCTCCGGGCGCCATGCCGACCAGTCGCCGCAGGTCGATCCCGTAACGCGGGAGGCCTACTCCCGAGAGCTCATCAGCTTCGGATTCTGGTTCGGTGACAAGGCCATGGGCGAACCGGCCTTCTACTCCTACACCGCACCCGAGCCCGCGGAACTGGCCGGCGAACCGCTCGTGCCCGCGTCGGCGCACTGGGTCCCGCGCAATGACAGCCATCTGGCCGTGCTGCCGTACGCCGAGGCCCGTGCCGAGAGCGACCCTCGTTCCGCCGTACTCGCCTTCTACGAGAGCGCGTACCTCGCCGGAGCCCGGCACACGGGCTGGGACATCCCCCGGCTCGCCTCTCCGGGCGGGATCACCGACCCACTGCTGGCGGCCCCACTCCAGTGAATCCAGTGAATCTGCAGAGTCGGCGCGGTCAGCGGAGCTGCTGCTGCCAGTCCGCGGGGACCTTGCCCAGCGGCCCCGGGGACGGCTGGGAGGCCGGATGCGAGGTGGGCTCGGGCAGTTCCAGCCCCTCGTAGTACTCCTCGGTCTCGATGTTCCAGGTCCAGCTCTCGCCCGGCTCGAAGCTGGTCAGGAACGGATGGCCCGCCTCGCGAGCGTGCTTCGTACCGTGCTGCTCGGGTGAGGAGTCGCAGCATCCGATGTGCCCGCACGCCGCACAGCGGCGCAGGTGAAACCACCATCCGCCGCCCTCCAGGCACTCCACGCAGCCGTCCCCGCTGGGAGTCGCCGTTGGATCGACCCCTGGGATCTGGTCCTTTGCCATGAGCCATGCCTCTCTGCTGAGGCCGGTGCAGGTGTCCTTGGGGCCGGCTCGGTGTGCCGGGACCGGCGACCTGCCCTTTCTGGCATCGTAACCGCGGGGGCAGCACGGAGCGCCTCGATCACCCCGGGCCCACGGTCCACGGCTGAAGCGTTCGGTCACAACAGTGCCGCGCCCGCCTATCCTTCGAGGCATGGCCCTCCCCTCCCGCGCCCCGGGCAGCCGCCTGTCCGCGCGTGCGACCGACGCGGTCGTGACGTTGCTGGTCAGCGTCGTCGTGGTCGTCTGGACCGCGGTGATGTCGCAGTACGAGAGCGAGTCGCCGGCCGCCACGCTCATCGGCTGGGCCCTGATCGCGGTGGGCTGTGGCGCGCTCTACTTCCGGCGTCGCCGGCCCGTCGCCGTCGCCGTGGTCACGCTGGCCGCCTGCGCGGCCTACTACCCGCTGAGCTCCTTCGACGGCCCGCTGATGATCACCTTCGCGCTCGCGCTCTACAGCGTCGCCGCCGAGGGCCGCTTCACCGCCGCCGTCGCGCTCGCCGCCATCACCCTGCTCGCCGTCGGCCTCGGCGAGGTGCGGCAGAGCGAGGGCAACCGGCAGATCGACGACACCTCGCTCGTGATGCTCGCCGGCTGGCTGATCAGTCTCGTCGCCGTCGGCCGCCTCCAGCGCACCCGTCTCGCCTATCTGCACGAGGTCGAGCAGCGCGCCCTGGCAGCCGAGCGCGAGCAGGAGGCGCGGGCCCGGCAGAGCGCCACCGAGGAGCGGCTGCGGATCGCCCGCGAGCTGCACGACGTGCTCGGCCACAGCATCTCGCTGATCAACGTCCAGTCCAGCGCCGTACTGCACAAGCTGAGCAAGCAGCCGCAGCCCGCCGACGCGCTGGCCGCGGCCGAGGCGGCGCTGGAGGCGGTGAAGAGCACCAGCAAGGACGCGCTGCGCGAGCTGCGTTCCACCCTTGGGGTGCTGCGGCAGGCCGACGAGGCCGCGCCGACCGCGCCCGTCTCCGGGCTCGACCGGCTCGGCGAGCTCGTCGAACGGGCCTGCGCAACCGGCATCGAGGTCCGTACGCGCACGGAGGGCACGCCCCGTCCGCTGCCGCCGCCGGTCGACCTCGCCGCCTACCGGATCGTGCAGGAGTCGCTGACCAATGTGACCCGGCACGCGAACGCGAGCACCGCGCTGATCACCATCGCCTACTCCGAGCACGACGTCCGCGTACGGATCGACGACGACGGACAGGGCTCGGCCGACGCGCAGTCACTGGGCAGCGGCATCATGGGCATGGCCGAGCGCGCCAAGGCCTTCGGCGGCGAACTGACCGCACGCAACACAGCAGACGGCTTCCGGGTCAGCGCCCGGCTGCCGCTGGGTCCTGAACAGGACCTGAGGGGGACCGAATGATTCGCGTGGTGCTCGCCGACGACCAGACTCTGGTGCGGGCCGGCTTCCGATCAATCCTTGCCGACGAGGCCGACATCGAGGTCGTGGGCGAGGCATCCGACGGCGAGCAGGCCGTCGCCCTGGCCCGCGAACTGCGCCCGGACGTCGTGCTCATGGACATCCGGATGCCCGGCGTCGACGGCCTTGAGGCGACCCGCCGGATCCTCGCCGACCCGCGTCTGGCGGACGTCCGCGTCGTCATCCTGACCACCTTCGACGTCGACGACTACGTGTACGGCGCGCTGCGCGCCGGCGCGTCGGGCTTCCTCGTCAAGGACACCGAACCGATGGAACTGCTGCACGGCGTACGGGTGGTGGCCCGCGGCGACGCCCTGATCGCGCCCGCCGTCACCCGGCGGCTGATCTCCGAGTTCGCCGGCCGCAGCCCCCGGCCCGACCCGAGCCCGCGCCTCAACGCCCTCACTGAGCGGGAGCGCGAGGTGATGGGACTGGTCGGGGCCGGCCTGTCCAACGACGAGATCGCACAGCGGCTCGTCCTCTCCCCCGCCACTGCGAAGACGCATGTCAGCAGGATCATGACGAAGCTGGATGTACGGGACCGTGCGCAGCTGGTGATCCTGGCGTACGAGTCCGGGATGATCACTCCGGGCTGGATGGCCTAGCAACTTCCGTAGTACCTACGGAAGGACGGCCACAACTCATGGGGTATGCCGGGTGTCCTCCGCCGGCCGACGCCCCGCCCGCAGCCGTACCCCGACGCTCTCGGGGTGACCCCAGAGACGCTCGACCTCGCGCGGCTGCAGTTCGCCCTCACGGCGGGCGGCCACTTCCTGTTCGTGGCGCTCACCCTGGGGCTCGCGACTGTCGTCGCCTGCCTCCAGACGGTGGCGACGATCGGCCGCCGTCCGCTGCCCGCCCGCATGGTGCGCTTCTGGGGCCAGCTGTACGTCATCAACTACGCGGTAGGGATCGTCACCGGGCTGGTGATGGAGTTCCAGTTCGGGCTGAGCTGGAGCGGGCTCACGCACTACGCGGGCAATGTCTTCGGTGCCTCGCTCGCGGTCGAGACGATCGTGGCGTTCTTCGTCGAGTCGACGTTCCTGGGGCTGTGGATCTTCGGCTGGCACCGCTTCAACAGGTGGGTGCATCTGGCGATGATCTGGATCGTCGCGCTCACCGCGTATCTCTCGGCGTACTGGATCCTCGTCTCCAACGGCTTTCTGAACAATCCGGTCGGCCACCGGGCCGAGGGCGGCGAGCTGGTCCTCGACGACGCCGGGGCGCTGCTGACCAATCCGAACGCGCTGCTGGCATTCGGGCACGTCGCGGGCGGGGCGCTGCTGACCGCCGGGTTCTTCATGGCCGGCGTGAGCGCGTACCACCTCTTCCGGCGCACGTCCGAGTGGGAGTTCTTCGGCCGCAGTCTGCGGATCGGCGTGTTCCTGTCCTTCCCAGCGCTGATGTTCACCGCCGTCTTCGGTGGCATTCAGTTCGCCGCGATGCAGCCCATGAAGTCGGCCGTCTTCAGTGCGAAGTCCGCGGAGATCGCGCGGATCCAGGCCGAGATGGCGGCCCGCTTCGGGCCCGGTGACTATGTGCCGCCGGAGAGCTGGACGCGCGGGGCCGGGCTGATCATGCTGATCGCCTTTGCGCTGATGATGTACTTCAGCCTCGCCGGCGTTGTCCTGGCCTGCTTCAAGAAGGTCGTCTTCCGGTTCCGGCTCTGGCATCTCGCGCTGATGACGGCCGTGCCGCTGCCGTACCTCGCGATGATCAGTGGCTGGGTGTTCCGCGAGGCGGGCCGCCAACCCTGGGTCGTGTACGGGCTGTTGAAGACCGAGGACGCCGTCTCCGGCCACTCCCCCGGCGCGATGCGTGCCTCGCTGATCACGTTCACCACCCTGTTCGCGCTGCTGGCGGCCGTCAACGGCTGGCTGATCGTGCGGCATGCCCGTAAGGGGCCCGTCGACGCGGGTCTGGGCCACGACGACCGCACGGACCGGAAGAACCCGGCCGACTCCCTTCCCGCCACGAGCTACTGAGGAGTGCGCCATGGAGACTCTCGCCATCGTGCTGCTGGGCTTCTTCGCCGCCGGATACTTCGTGCTCGCGGGCGCCGACATCGGGACAGGGATGCTCGTGCCGTATCTCGGCCGCGACGATGCCGAGCGGCGGCTGGTCATCACCTCGTTCGCGCCGTTCTTCCTGGGCAACGAGGTGTGGCTGGTGGCCACGGCAGGCGTGCTCGTCGGCTGCTTTCCAGAGCTCGAAGGAGAGCTGTTCAGCGGCCAGTTCGCGGTCGTCGTCGCCCTGCTGGCCGGCTGGATCGTGCGCGACATGGGGCTGTGGCTGCGCGGCCGTACGCACTTGAGGCTCTGGCGTGCCGGGTGCGACACAGCGGTGGTGTGCGGCAGTTGGGCGTTCGCGCTGTCCTGGGGCTGGCTGCTGACCGCGTTGTTCGGCGGTACGCCCGGCTCACCCGCCTCCGGCCCGGCCGCCGTTCTCACCACGCTGGCGGTGGCCGCGCTGTTCGCCGTGCACGGGCTCGGGTTCGCGGCCGTACGGCTCACCGGAGCGCCCTACGAACGCGCGCGCGTGCTCGTGGGCCGTACCGGCCCGTGGCAGTCCTTTGCGCTGACCGGTGTCCTGATGGCCGCGGTGCCGCTGCTCGCCGGGCGCGGACTGCCGCTGCGCCCATCTGCGGCGGACGGCGCGACGCTCTCGCTCCTTGTGCCTGTGCTGCTGGCGGTCACACCGCTGCTGTGCGCCGTCCAGGCGTGGACGTGGCACGCCTTCCGGCACCGCGTGACCCGCCCTTCGTACCTCTGAACCCGTCCCTCCGAGTCCCTCCGAATCCCACCGGGAGATCACAAATGACCACCGCAACGCGCGCAGGCGTCTTCGAGCGCCTCGCCGCCTTCTCGTACGCCCACCGGCTACGCGCCCTGCTCCTGTGGGTGGTGGTCCTGATCGGGATCACCGGCGTCTCCATAGCGGCGGGGAACGCGTACCACAACGACTTCTCGCTGCCCGGCACCGATTCCCAGCAGGCGCAGTCCGTACTGGAGAAACACGGCTCGGCGCAGGCCGATGCGACCGTGCAGATCGTGGTGCGTGCAACCGACGGCATCCATAGCGACGGCGTCGAGAACCGCGTCCAGGGGATGCTCGAAAAGGTCGCCGGGCTGCCGGGCGTCACCGACGTACGGACGCCGTACGAGGACGCGGCGGCCGTCTCCGAGGACGGCACGGTCGCCTACGCCACGGTCACGCTCGACGGCGAGGCGCAGAACGTCCCCAAGGAGGACGTGCGGACGATCATCGAGACGGCCGAGTCCGTGACCGGCGACGGGATCGAGACCGCCGTGGGCGGTGACGCGGCACGCGGCGCCGAGGAGGCCGAGGGCGGAGCGGCCGAAGGCGCGGGCATTCTGGGCGCGTTGGTGATCCTGGTCTTCCTCTTCGGGTCGCTGGTGGCCGCGAGTCTGCCGGTGATCACCGCGCTGTTCGCGGTCGGCAGTTCCATCGGACTCATCGCGCTCGCCTCGCACTTCGCGAACGTCGCCGACTTCACTCCGCCGATCATGATGCTGGTCGGTCTCGGCGTCGGCATCGACTACGCGCTGCTGATCTTCTCGCGCTACCGCAGCGAACTCCTCGACGGCGCGTCCCCCGAACAGGCCACGCGATCCGCCCTGGACGCCGCCGGCCGTACGGTCTTCTTCGCCGGCTGCACCGTGATCATCGCCCTGATGGGGCTGGTGGCCCTCGGCCTCGGCTCACTCCAGGGAGTGGCCCTCGCGGTCGCGCTGACTGTGCTGGTCACCATGGCCGCCTCGCTCACTCTGCTCCCGGCCCTGCTGGGCGTCTTCGGCGCCCGTATCCAGCGGCAGGTCTCGGGGCGCGCGGCAAAGGCCCGCCGGGTCGAGGGCGCGGGCTGGCGACGCTGGGCGAGGGGCGTGCAGAAGCGGCCGTGGGCGGCCCTGGTGGTGTCCGTCGTGGCGCTCGGCGCGCTGGCCGCGCCCGCGCTCGACCTGCGCCTCGGATTCGCGGACGCGGGCAACGACGCGGAGAGCACCTCCAGCCGCCAGGCCTACGACCTGCTCGCGGAGGGCTTCGGTCCGGGCTTCAGCGGGCCGCTGATCGTGGTCTCGGACGGCGGAGGCGCAGGTGCCGCGGCCGAGTTGCAGCAGGTGCTGGAGGAGACCGAGGGCATCGCGGCGGTCACCGGGCCGATCCCGACGAAGGACGTGGCGGTTTCCACGGTCATCGCCTTCCCTGACTCCGCTCCGCAGGCGGAGGAGACTTCCCGACTTGTCGACCGGTTGCGCGACGATGTCCTTCCGCCACTGGAGGAGTCCACGGGCGCGGAGCTGCTGGTCGGCGGACCGACCGCGGCCACCGAGGACTTCGCGTCCACCGTTTCGAGCCGGATGCCGCTGTTCGTCGCGATCGTCGTCGGCCTGTCGGCGCTGCTGCTGCTCCTGGTCTTCCGCTCGGTCCTGATCCCGCTGAAGGCCGCGATCCTCAACCTGGTGTCCATCGCGGCCGCGCTCGGAGCGATCACGCTGGTCTTCCAGAAGGGCTGGTTCGGCGTCGAACCCGGTCCGATCGAGGCGTTCATCCCGGTCATGATCTTCGCGATCGTCTTCGGGCTCTCGATGGACTACGAGGTCTTCCTGGTCTCGCGCATCCACGAGGAGTGGGAGCGTACGAAGGATCCGCAGGGCGCGGTACGCGAAGGTCTCGCCGCCACCGGCAAGGTCATCACGGCGGCCGCGGCGATCATGATCGTGGTGTTCTCCGCCTTCATGCTCAGCCCGGACCGGATGCTGCAGCAGTTCGGCCTGGGCCTGGCGGTGGCGATCCTGCTCGACGCGGTGGTCATCCGCTGCCTGATCGTGCCGGCGGTCATGCAGCTGCTGGGGCGCAGCGCGTGGTGGCTGCCGGGGTGGCTGCGCGGGGTACTGCCGAAGGTCGAGCTGGAGCGTCACCGCCTCGACTCCTGATCGGCCGGCTCACGAACGGCGTCACCGAGCCGAACGGCGGCCGTGCGTCGGGGCGTTGTGGGGGCGTGTGGGGCGTTGTCAGTGGCAGGGTGCACCATTTCTGTTATGCGCCTCACACGTTGGACGACAGACAGCATGCCGGTGTCGTACTGCCAGTACTACCTGCAGGGAGACGACTTCCTGGTCGAGTACGACGACGCCGACACCATCGGCCGCATCCACGCGGGCAACGGCCTGGCGGCGGGCGGCCCCGAGCATCTGACCGTGCTCTCCGGCACACACACCGGAGAGATCACGCTGACGACGGAGCAGCTCCAGGACGCGCCGCCGCCGCCCGGTGACGAGTGGGAGACGGCGGTGGACGTGAGCATCTGCAGCACGAGCGGTGCGCTGTGGCTGGCGCAGTGGGGCGGCGACGTGGTGCCGGACGCGGGGAACTTCGCCATATCGGGGGCGGGTTGGTACCGGGTCAGGGTGCAGACGCGCGGCCGGGACGCGGGCCGCGGGCCGGAAGCGTCAGACGTGCCCGACGCGCCCGCTTCGGTGGAAGAGCACTGCCTGACGATCTGGCCCGCCCCACCGGCCCCGGACCTGGTCCACAGGGCGGCCGACGCCATAGCCCGCGCGTGCTACGACCCGACCGACCCGCCGGCTCTGCCGATCGACCCCGACGACCCGACGGCGGTCCTGATCCCGCACGAGTACGCGGACGAGCCGGTGGATCTGCGGGAGCCGGTCAAGCTCGTGTTGTCGGCAGACGCAGTGGGCGGGGAGCACTTGGGCGGCTGAGGCGCGTGGCCGCAGCCGCGTCCGTGAGCGGCCCGGCTCAGGACTTGTCGTCGGGCGCCCGTGCGGTGTCGGGGCCGGGCTGGGCGGGGACGGCAGCGCCGTCCTTGCGGAGGACGGCACGCAGGCGCGCCAGCGCCTGACCGCCGCCCACACGGCTGCGGTGGCCGTGGACGCGCGGGTCGTCGGTCACGTCGTAGCGCTTCACGTACGCGCCGAGGAACGCCTGCAGCGTGGCGACCGCCGGGATCGCGATCAGCGCGCCGACCGCGCCCAGCAGTGCCGTACCCGCGATGACCGATCCGAACGCCACGGCCGGGTGGATGTCGACCGTCTTCGCGGTGAGCTTGGGTTGCAGCACATAGTTCTCGAACTGCTGGTAGATCAGCACGAATCCGAGCACCCACACCGCGTACCAAGGGTCCTCCGTGAATCCGATCAGCATCGGCAGCGCACCGGCCAGGTACGTGCCGATCGTCGGAATGAACTGCGAGACCAGGCCGACCCAGACCGCCAGCGCCGGAGCGTACGGCACGCCGAGGCTCTCCAGCAGGACGTAGTGCGCAACTCCGGAGATGAGGGCCATCAGACCGCGCGAGTACAGATAGCCGCCCGTCTTGTCGACGGCGATCTCCCATGCCCTCAGCACCTCGGCCTGCTTGGCCGGCGGCAGCACCGAGCAGACCGCACGCCTCAGCCGCGGCCCGTCGGCCGCGAAGTAGAAGGAGAACAGCAGGATCGTCAGGACCTTGAACAGACCGCCGAGCACCGTCGCGGAGACGTCCAGCACGCCGCTCGCGCTGTTCTGGACGTACTTCCGCAGCCAGTCCGACCTCAGCAGGCTCTCCTGGACCTCCACCCGGGACAGCTCGGTCTGGAAGCTCCGGTTGATCCAGTTGATCACCGAGTCGAGGTACTTGGGGAAGTCCTCGACCATCTCGATGATCTGGCCCGCGAGCATCGAACCGAGGAGGAAGACAAAACCGGCCGCCGTGACCACCACCGCGAGGAAGACCAGAAACGTGGCGAGTCCACGCCGCATGCCGCGCGACGCCATCCGGCCCACCGCGGGCTCTATCGCCAGCGCCAGGAAGAAGGCGATCAGGATGTTGATCAGCAGCCCGATGAGCTGGTGGAAGGCCCAACTGCCCAGCTGGAAGCAGGCGTAGAGGGCCAGCGCGAGCACCATGGCGCGCGGCAGCCAGCGGGGCATGCGGACCGGGCCGACGGATCCGCCCGCCGGCGCGGCGGGCGGTGCGCTCGGCGGGGTCACGTTCTGGTCGGTCTTGTCGGTCGGGGCCACGGAGTCAGTGTCGCCTACACGCCCCGCCGCGCATCCGCCGCCCCGACTTCCACCGCCCGGCACACCGCTCGCCGGGCTCACCTCTTGTCATCCTCGGCCGGCCGTTTGCCGGCCTCCACTCACCGCTTGTCGGACGGGACGTCGACGGCCGCGCACACCCCGCGCCACACGTCCTTGGCCTCCCAGCCGGCGGCGAGCGCTTCGTGCACGGTCCGGCCGCCGAGTTCGGCCATCACATGGTCACGTGCGAAGGAGTCGGCGTACGCCTGACCGAAGTGGTCCGCCATCCGCTCCCAGAAAATCGTCAACCGCATGACGCCAGTATCCCGCCCCTGGGGTGCAGCCCGGTCCGTCCCTCAATCCGAAAGCCCTTTCCGCCCTACGGTCGGAACATGGCTGGAACCGGAGCAACCCCCGCGCCTTCGCCCACGTCCCCCCTCGCCCGCGCCGAACAGTTCATCTGGCTCACCGCCCGTGTCCTGGAGCAGCGGCGCTTCGCGTACCACTTTCTGGGCGGCGGCTCGGACACCGTCGAGACCGCCCTGGCCGCCTACCTCAACGAGGACGGCGGCTACGGCCACGCCCTCGAACCGGATCTGCGCGGCCCCGTCAGCCAGCCCCTGCACACGTCGCACGCGCTGCGCGTCCTCGACTCGATCGGCCGCTGCGGCGGACTGCGTGTGGAGCGGATCTGCCGCTATCTCACGGACGTGTCGACGCGGGACGGGGCGCTGCCCGCGATCCATCCCTCGCAGCGCGGCTATCCGGCCGCGCCGTTCATCCCGATCGTCGACGACCCTCCGAGCGAGCTGCTCGCGACCGGGCCCGTGGTCGGGCTGCTGCACCGCAATCAGGTCTGGCACGCCTGGCTGTTCCGGGCCACGGACTTCTGCTGGGCCGCGGTGGACGCGCTGGAGAAGTCCCATCCGTACGAGATCGAGGCCGCGGTCGCCTTCCTGGACGGGGTCCCGGACCGCTCCCGCGCCGAGTCCGCGGCGGACCGGCTCGGCCGGCTGGTACGCGATCAGCGGCTGGCCGCGCTCGACCCGGACCGGCTCGACGAGTACCCGGTCGCGCCCGGCTATGCGCCGGGCGAGCACCACTTCCCGTACGACTTCGCGCGTACGCCTCAGTCGCTGGCCCGGCGCTGGTTCACGGACGAGGAGATGACGCGCTCGCTGGAGCATCTGGAGGGCGAGCAGCGCGACGACGGCGGCTGGCCGATCAACTGGCGTCAGTGGGCACCGGGCACGGCCATGGAGGCGCGGCCGATCGTGACGATCGAGGCGCTGCGTACGCTCCGCGCACACGGCCGCGCCATCTCCTGACGCCCGCGCACGGGCGGCGGCCCAGTATCAGCCGCCCAGCGCCCGCACTCCCGCCGTCACCGCCACGGCCGCGCCGACGACCACCAGGAAAGGCGCGCGCAGGACGAGTGCGAGCGCCGCCGCCCCGATCCCGGCCGCCCGTGCGTCGATGACCAGCGCGCTGTTCGTGCTGAACGTCTGCTGTGCGGTGAGCGCGGCCAGCAGGGCCACGGGCAGCAGCGCCGCCAGCCGCTGGACGAGCGGGCGCTCGAGCGCGTTGGCCGGGACCAGCAGGCCGGCCAGTTTGACGACGTAGCAGCCGACGACGGTCGCCGCGATCGCGATCCAGATGCTCATCGGTCCTGGCCCTTCGTACGGTCGGTCTCTGCACGCCTACGTTCGGTCTCAGCGGGCTCCGGCCTGTCGCCCGCCCTCCTGCGGCCCTGGAACCAGAGCACGGCGGGCGCGGCCAGCGCCGCCACCAGCACCGGCACTCCGGCGGGCAGCACCGGCAGGAACGCGAGGCCCAGCACGACCGCGATCCCGGCGACGGCGCGCTCGGTCGTCGTACGCAGCATGGGCGCGAGCAGCGCGAGGAAGACGGCGGGACCGGCGGCGTCGAGACCCCAGGCGTCGGTGTCTCCGAGGGCTTCCGCGCCCAGAGCCCCGAGCAGCGTGGTCAGGTTCCACAGCACGTACAGCGTCAGACCGGTGACGGTGAAGCCGAGGCGCGCGGCGCGCCGGCTGGGCTGGGCGAGAGCGACGGCCGTGGTCTCGTCGATGACCCAGTGCGCGGCGAGCGGGCGCAGAAAGCGCGGCAGTGCGAGCAGCTGCGAAAGCCGGATCCCGTAGAAGGCGTTGCGTACGCCCAGGAAGAAGGCGCCGGCCGCGGCGGTGAGCGGGTTGCCGCCCGCCGCTATCGCCCCGACCAGCGCGAACTGCGATGCGCCGGTGAAGACCAGCAGGCTCAGCGCGCAGGTCTGCAACAGGCTGAGGCCGGATCCGGCGGAGGTCACACCGAAGGCGAAGCCGGACAGGCCGACGGCGACGCCGACGCCGAGTGCGTCGCGTACGACGGCCGAGTCCGGCTTGGACACGGGCTCGGCGGCGGTATCTGTCCCCGACGGTTTGCGGGTCTCTGGTTGAGCTGTCTGTTCTGCCACGTCGCGGACGTTACGTGCGGGCTGGGCCCGTGGTCTTGTACGTAATTGCGCGCTCCTTGCGGTACGCGCCCGGCGGGACGCCGACAATCCGCGTGAAGTGGCGGTTCAGATGCGGCTGGTCGGTGAATCCGACGGCGACGGCCGCTTCGGCGGGTGGCGACCCGGCGTCCAGGAGATGCCGCGCCCGCCGCACCCGCGCGTCGGTGAGCCAGGTGTGCGGCGGCATTCCGTACGCCGCCTTGAAGGCCCGCATCAGGGCGAAGGGGCTGGTGCCGAGCTCCTGCGCCAGCCGCTCCAGAGAGGGCGGGTCGCTCATCCGCTCCTCCAGCAGAGCCCGCGCGCGAGCCGCGTTGCGCGCCCCGGCCGAGCGCGGCTGGAGCACCGGCAGCCGGCCCCCGTGGCTGCGCAGCATGCGCGCCGTGACCAGCCGCAGCATGCTGTCGGCCGCCAGAGCGTTGCCTTCCTCGGCCGCTCTGTGCACTTCGACGACGAGCCGGGCGGCGTACGGATCGTCCACGACGGGGCTGGTGAAGCCCACCGGTCCGCGCAGCGCGATGGTGTCCTCGGCGATCGACTCGATCAGGTCGGCGGCCGGATAGAGCGTGCGATAGGTCCACCCCTCCGGGACCCCCGCGTGCCCGGTGTGCGAGGTGTCGGGGTTCACCAGCGCGATCTGCCCGGGTCCTGCCTGCACGAGGTCGTTGCGGTAGTGGAACGCCTCCACGCCCTCGGTGATCGCGGCGAAAACGAACGTCTCGTGCGTGTGCCTGGCGAACGTCTTCCGTATGTAGTGGGCGTGCAGCAGATCGACGCCGGGCAGGTCCGGGTACTGCCAGTACCGCGCCTGCTCCCGTGCTGCCATGGCTCCATTCTGCGTCACGACCGCGGGAGCCGGAACTGAGATTTCCCCAGGTCCGGACGATTGTCAGTGGTGCGGTGCACGATGGGGGGCATGGCCAGGACTGCGCTCGACTCCTTCTCTCCCGCGACCAGGGGCTGGTTCACGGGAGCCTTCAGCGCGCCCACCGCCGCGCAGGAAGGGGCCTGGCAGGCCATCGGCGAGGGCTCGGACGTGCTGGTGGTGGCGCCGACGGGCTCCGGCAAGACGCTGGCCGCCTTCCTCGCCGCCCTGGACCAGCTGGCGTCCACACCTCCGCCGGCGGACCCGAAGATGCGCTGCCGCGTGCTGTACGTGTCTCCGCTCAAGGCACTCGCGGTCGACGTGGAGCGCAATCTCCGCAGCCCGCTCACCGGCATCCGGCAGGAGTCCGTGCGGCTCGGGCTGCCGGAGCCCGAGGTGCGGGTCGGCATCCGCTCGGGAGACACCCCGCCCGCCGAGCGGCGCTCGCTGGCCACCAAGCCGCCGGACATCCTGATCACCACGCCCGAGTCGCTGTTCCTGATGCTGACCTCGTCGACGCGGGAGGCGCTGACCGGCATCGAGACGGTGATCCTGGACGAGGTGCACGCCGTCGCGGGGACCAAGCGGGGCGCGCATCTCGCACTGTCGCTGGAGCGGCTCGACGAGCTGCTGCCCCGCCCCGCCCGCCGGATCGGCCTGTCGGCCACGGTCCGGCCGGTGGACGAGGTGGCGCGCTATCTGTCACCACAGCGCAGAGTCGAGATCGTCCAGCCGCCGTCGGGCAAGGAGTTCGACCTCTCGGTGGTCGTTCCGGTCGAGGATCTCGGGGAGTTGGGCGGCTCACCGGCCTCGGAGTCGGACACCGGCGACAAGCCGTCGATCTGGCCGCATGTCGAGGAGAGGATCGCCGACCTCGTCCAGGCCCACCGCTCGACCATCGTCTTCGCCAACTCCCGCCGCCTGGCGGAGCGCCTGTGCAACCGCCTCAATGAAATCGCGTACGAGCGAGCCACGGGTCAGGCGATGCCCGACGGACCGCCGCCGGCCGAGATCATGGCGCAGTCCGGAGCAGCGCAGGGCGCACCGCCGCTGCTCGCCCGCGCACACCACGGCTCGGTCTCCAAGGAGCAGCGGGCCCTGGTCGAGGAGGATCTGAAGGCGGGCCGGCTGCCGGCCGTCGTCGCCACCTCCAGTCTTGAACTGGGCATCGACATGGGCTCGGTGGACCTGGTCGTCCAGGTCGAGTCACCGCCGTCCGTCGCCTCCGGTCTCCAGCGGGTCGGCCGGGCCGGACACCAGGTGGGAGCGGTCTCCACCGGCGTCGTCTTTCCCAAGTACCGCGGCGACCTGGTCCAGTCGGCCGTGGTCACCGAGCGGATGCGCAGCGGCTCGATCGAGGCGCTCCGCATCCCGTCCAACCCGCTCGACGTCCTGGCCCAGCAGCTGGTCGCGATGGTCGCCCTGGACACCTGGCAGGTCGACGATCTGCTGGCACTGACCCGGCGGGCCGCGCCGTTCGCCTCGCTGCCCGAATCGGCGTTCACGGCGGTGCTGGACATGCTCGCCGGACGCTATCCGTCCGACGCCTTCGCCGAGCTGCGCCCGCGCGTGGTGTGGGACCGCGTCGCAGGCACCGTGACAGGGCGGCCCGGTGCGCAGCGCCTCGCCGTCACCTCCGGGGGCACGATCCCGGACCGCGGCCTGTTCGGCGTCTTCCTCGCGGGCGCCGACCCGAAGAAGGGCGGCGGCAGAGTCGGCGAGCTCGACGAGGAGATGGTGTACGAGTCCCGGGTGGGCGATGTCTTCACGCTCGGCACCACCTCCTGGCGGATCGAGGACATCACCCGCGACCGCGTGCTGGTGTCGCCCGCGCCGGGTGTGCCGGGACGGCTGCCGTTCTGGAAGGGCGACCAGCTGGGCCGTCCGCTCGAACTGGGGCGCGCGGTGGGCGCGTTCCTGCGCGAGGTCGGCGGTCTCTCCGACGAGGACGCCCGGTTGCGGCTGCTGGCCGCGGGCCTGGACGCCTGGGCCGCCGACAACGTCCTTGCGTACCTCGACGAGCAGCGCCGCGCCTGCGGCCATGTCCCGGACGACCGGACGATCCTGGTCGAGCGTTTCCGCGACGAGCTGGGCGACTGGCGGGTGGTGATCCACTCCCCGTTCGGGGCCCAGGTGCATGCTCCTTGGGCACTGGCCCTCGGTGCGCGGCTCGGCGAGCGGTACGGCATGGACGCGCAGGTGATGCACGCCGACGACGGCATTGTGCTGCGGCTGCCCGACGCCGATCTGATGGGGCTCGACCTGCTCGACCAGGACCCGGTCCACCTCGACACGACCTTCGACAGCGAGCAGGCCCCCATCGGCGCGGCGGACGCCGTCTTCGAAAAGGGCGAGGTCAATCAGATCGTCACGGACCAGGTGGGCGGCTCGGCGCTGTTCGCCTCCCGGTTCCGCGAGTGCGCCGCGCGTGCCCTGCTGCTGCCGCGGCGCAACCCAGGCAGGCGTACGCCGCTGTGGCAGCAGCGGCAGCGTGCGGCCCAACTGCTCCAGGTCGCGAGCGAGTTCGGGTCGTTCCCGATCGTCCTCGAAGCCGTCCGCGAATGCCTCCAGGACGTCTTCGACGTGCCGGGTCTCACCGAGCTGATGGGCGACATCGAGTCGCGCCGGGTCCGGATGGTCGAGGTGACCACGCACGAGCCGTCGCCTTTCGCGCGGTCGCTCCTCTTCGGCTATGTCGCACAGTTCCTGTACGAGGGGGACTCGCCGCTCGCCGAGCGGCGTGCGGCGGCCCTGTCGCTGGACTCCCGGCTGCTCGCCGAGCTCCTCGGCCAGGCGGAGCTGCGCGAGCTGCTCGACGCGGAGGTCCTCACCGAGCTGGAGCAGGAGCTCCAGTGGCTCACCGAGGACCGCCGGATCAAGGACGAGGAGGGCGTCGCCGACCTGTTGCGGATGCTCGGGCCGCTGACCGACGCGGAGTTGGCCGAGCGCGGCGGCGAGCCGCAGTGGCCGCGGGATCTGGCCGCCTCCCGCCGGGCCATCAGGGTCCGGATCGCGGGGGCGGACCACTGGGCGTCGATCGAGGACGCGGGCCGGCTCCGCGACGCGCTGGGCACGGCGCTTCCGGTGGGCGTGCCCGAGGCGTTCACCGAGCCGGTGAAGGACCCGCTCGGCGACCTGCTCGCCCGGTTCGCCCGTACGCACGGGCCGTTCACATCGATTCAGGCGGCGGCCCGTTTCGGCCTCGGCGCGGCCGTCACAGACGGCGCGCTGCAGCGTCTGGCCGCGAGCGGGCGGGTCGTGCAGGGCGAGTTCCACCCGTCGGGCATCGGCCAGGAGTGGTGCGACGCGACCGTGCTGCGGCGGCTGCGCCGCCGCTCCCTGGCGGCCCTGCGGCACGAGCTGGAGCCGGTCCCGCCGGCCGCGCTCGCCACGTTCCTCCCCCAGTGGCAGCACTTGGGTGACAACAGCCTGCGCGGCATCGACGGACTGGCGCGCGCCGTCGAGCAGCTTCAGGGGGCCGCGGTGCCCGCCTCAGCCTTGGAGAAGCTGATCCTCCCGTCCCGCGTCTTCGGCTACGGGCCCGGCCTGCTGGACGAGCTGACCACGACGGGCGAGGTCGTCTGGGCGGGCGCGGGCTCGCTGCCCGGCAAGGACGGCTGGATCTCGCTCTATCTCGCCGACGCAGTGCCTCTGCTGCTGCCGCAGCCCCATCCGTTGGAGCTCAGCGCGCTCCACGAGTCCGTCCTCACCGCGCTCGCCCCGGGGTACGGACTGTTCTTCCGCCAGATCGCCGACCAGGTCCGCGCCACCACCCACCCGGACGCCACCGATCCTCAACTGGCCGACGCCATCTGGGATCTGGCCTGGTCCGGCCGGCTCACCAACGACACGCTGGCGCCGCTGCGTTCACTGCTCGGCTCGGGCCGGACCGCCGGATCCACGGCTCACCGCGCCAAAAGGACCGTGCCGCGCGGACGGTACGGAAGCCTCACCGCGTCCGCCCGTCCCGCTTCCCGCACCGGCCCGCCGACCGTCAGCGGCCGCTGGTCCCTGCTGCCGCCGGCCGAGCCCGAGCCGACACACCGCGCACACGCGCTGGCCCGCACACTGCTCGACCGGCATGGCGTGGTGACACGGGGCGCGGTGGCCGCCGAAGGCGTCGAGGGCGGGTTCTCCGCGACGTACCGCATTCTGTCGGCCTTCGAGGACAGCGGTCAGGCGCGCCGGGGCTATGTGGTGGAGGGGCTCGGCGCGGCCCAGTTCGCGATGGACGGCGCGGTCGACCGGCTGCGCGCGGCGGCCACCGCGCGGGAGCGGGCCGACACCCAGACCGCACCCCAGGCGGTGGTGCTGGCCGCCGCCGACCCCGCCAATGCGTACGGGGCAGCCCTGCCCTGGCCCGAGCCGCCGACCGGAGCGGGCCACAAACCGGGCCGGAAGGCGGGGTCCCTGGTCGTCCTGGTCGACGGCGAGCTCACGATGTACATGGAGCGCGGCGGCAAGACGCTGCTGTCGTGGGCCACGGACCCGGACGAGCCGGCGCTCCACGCGGCGGCCGCGGCACTGGCGAACGCGGCGCGCGCGGGCGCGCTCGGCACCGTCACGGTCGAACGCGCCAATGGCACGCCAGCTCTGACCTCCCCCTTGGCCCGTGCGCTGGAAACAGCCGGTTTCCTCGCCACCCCAAGAGGACTCCGCCTCCGCCCCTGACACCCGGCCCCGGGCCCGGCGAGAGGTGCCCGGTCGCAGAACAGCCGCGTCCCGCATCATGGAGCCATGCCCGAAGGAGACACCGTCTGGCAGACCGCACAGCGACTGCACACCGCCCTCGCCGGGCAGACGCTCACCCGGTCCGATCTGCGCGTGCCGCGCTTCGCCACCGCCGATCTCACCGGGCGGACCGTCCTGGACGTCACCCCTCGCGGCAAGCATCTGCTCACCCGAATCGAGGGCGGCCTCACCCTCCACTCGCATTTGCGGATGGACGGCTCCTGGCAGGTCTACGGATCCGGCGAGCGCTGGCGCGGCGGTCCCGCCCACCAGATCCGCGCGATCCTCGGCAACGCCGCGAACACGGCCGTCGGGTACCGGCTGCCGGTCCTGGAACTGCTGCGCACCAAAGACGAGGAGAAGGTCGTCGGGCATCTCGGGCCGGACCTGCTCGGCCCGGACTGGGACCCGGACATCGCGCTGGCCAACCTGCTCGCCGATCCGTCCCGCCCTCTCGGCGAGGCTCTCCTGGACCAGCGCAACCTCGCCGGAATCGGCAATGTCTACAAGTCGGAGCTTGCTTTCCTGGCCCGCGTGACGCCCTGGCTCCCGGTGGGGGAGCTGCCCGAAGGCACTCCGAAGCGGCTTGTCGTCACCGCGCAGCGGCTCCTGGAGGCGAACAAGAGCAGCTTCGACCGCCGCACCACGGCCACCGAACGCGGCACTTCCGGCGGTCCGCCGGTCGTCGGCCGCCGCCCGGGCCCGCGCCTGCATGTCTACGGCCGCGAGGGCATGCGCTGTCTCCGCTGCGGCACGCCGATCCGCAGGGCCGACCAGGGCGAGAGCGGCCGCGAGCGCACCACCTTCTGGTGCCCCGGCTGCCAAGCGGGCCCCACCGGCTGACGACCCACCGGCTGACACTCCGCCGACCACCGCACAGCTGACAACTGCTCCAGAACCACTAGTTGACGACCCGTCAGATTCGGTCGTACGGTCCCCGCATGGCCCTCAAGGCGTACGACCTCACCGGCCGCACCGCGTTCATCACCGGCGCAGCCAGCGGCATCGGCCGCGCATCCGCCGTACTGATCGCCGAGGCGGGCGCGACCGTCCACTGCGCCGACGTCGACGAGAAGGGACTCGACGAGACCCGTGGCCTGATCGCCGACGCGGGCGGCATCGCACACGCCCACACTCTCGATGTCACCGACCGCGCCCAGCTCAGGGCCGCCATCGACAGCGCGGACCGGCTCGACATCCTCGCCGCCGTCGCCGGAATCATGCACAGCAGCACGGTCCTGGAGACCAGGGACGAGGACCTCGACCGCGTCCTCGCCGTCAACTTCAAGGGCATTCTGTACGCCTGCCAGGAGTCGGCTCGCGCCATGATCGCCGCCGGCACCCCGGGCTCGTTGATCACCATGGCCTCCGGCGCCGTGGACGCCGCGAACCCCGGCCTGCTCTGCTACAGCGTGGCCAAGGCGGCGGTGGTGCAACTGACGAAGACCCTGGCAAGCGAGCTCGGCCCGCACTCCATCCGCGTGAACGCCATCGCCCCCGGCTGGATCCGCACCCCGATGACCGACCGCCATGACACGGCACTCCAGCACCAGGCCGAGGCCGCAATGATCCGTAAGTCCCCGCTCCGCCGCGTCGGCGAGCCGCAGGACATCGCCCATGCCGTACTCCACCTGGCATCCGACGCATCCGGCTTCACGACCGGCCAGATACTCCGCCCGAACGGCGGCGTCGCGATGCCTTGGTGACTCCGCCGGCGCCCTGGACACCTACGCCCCGAACTCCACCGACTCCGCTGCCCCGGCGGGACGCCGTCACATGCACCGGCAGCAGACTCAGCCCCCAGCCGCCCGCCGCCACCGCACCCTCGACGAGCCCCGACTGCTCCGGCACGAGCACCAGCCGCAGCACGGCCCACCACCACAGTCCACCGACCACCATCCCGCCGGCTATCAGCCCGTAGGCCACCACCGGCACGAGGGCGACCCCGCGTCGTGCCATGGCTTCCTCCTCCGGACCACGCTAGACCGGCGCGATCACCCACCGGGAGGGCGCACCGGGTGTGCAACCCCGGCGCACTCGGCACCGGTCACACCCATCAGCCTGCGGCGAGCGGGCGATCTTCGCAGATCGAGACCGCTACGCCCATACCCTCACCCCCACCAACCGCTACGTCCTGGGGGGACCATGTATCGCCGAACCAGCACCGCCGCCGCTCTCGCCGCGGCCGCGCTCCTCACCCTGACTGCCTGCGACACAACCGCCGAGCCCGCCGCCCCGACCCCCACGCCCACCCCCACCACCAGCAAGGACGCCAAGAACCGCGACGAGGCGGCGACGCTCCCCAACCTCGTCGGCAAGGGACTCCAGTCCGCTCAGGACGAGGCCCAGGCCGCCGGCTTCCTCGGGCTCGACTCGCACGACGCTCTGGGCCGTGGCCGCATCCAGGCCCTCGACCGGAACTGGAAGGTCTGCTTCCAGACCCCTGCGCCCGGAACCCACCCGGCCGACACCCGGATCGACTTCGGAGCCGTCAAACTCGACGAGACCTGCCCGGCTGAGGACGCGGAAGAGCCCATCGAGGCCGGAGCGACCATGCCGGACCTCATCGGCAAGTCCGTGAAGGTCGCCCGCGAGGCCCTGGACTCTTCCACCAGCATCAGCGTCCACGACATCAGCGGCCAGGACCGCATGGTCATCGTCGACTCGAACTGGAAGGTCTGCCGCCTCACCCCGAAAGTCGGCGCACCCCTCGACGGCCAACCAGTGACCATCGACGCGGTGAAGTTCGACGAGGAATGCTCACCGACCCCGGAAAACTGACCGCCCCTGAGTACTGACCGGCCTCAGAGAACTGAGCGACCGCGGAGTGCCGGCCGACGCGCAGTGCCGACCGCGGTCCACCTGGGCGTTCTCCGCCTACGCGTTCTCCGCCTGGAACATCCACGCGTGCTTCTCGAGGTCCGCCGTCAGCCCGATCAGCACGTCCTGGCTCACCGGGTCCGGTTCGCCGGTCGCCGCGACCCGCTCGCGCATCCGCCCGATCACCGCGCCGAGCGCTGCCACCAGCGTCCGTACCGCGTCTTCGTCCTTGATCCAGCCCTCCGGGACCGCGCCGATCGCGCTCCGCGCCGCCACTGTGGCGGCGCGGCCGTCCGGTGCGACACCGATCGCCGACGCACGCTCGGCCACCGTGTCGGAGTGCAGCCGGGCCGTGTCCACGACCTCGTCGAGCTGGAGATGCACGGACCTGAATCGCGGGCCCACGACATTCCAGTGGACCTGCTTGGCGACCAGCCCGAGATCCACCAGATCGACGAGCGCGCCCTTGAGCGCGTCTCCGACCGTCTTGAGATCCGCGTCGGACAGAGAGCTCTTCACGACAGACATGCTTGTCCTCCCACTGGGTCGACAGCTCGGCCGACGGCCCGTTCGACAGCATTTCCCACCATGACACAGCACCCCGAACCGGACATTCGGGAACAGCAGAAACCCCGGCCCGCCGCCCGTAGGGGCAGCGACCGGGGCTCAGCTTCAGCCAGAGCCTTGTCAGGCGGCGACGACGTCGACCGCCTCCGCAGGCGCCTTGATCGTCACCCGCTCCGTCGGCACACCCGCCACCGACGTCACGGAGACGGAATTGAGCATCGGGCGTACTGGCGCAGGCACCGGTTCACTGGCCGCTGCCGACTCGGCCAGTTCGGCCAGCGACAGATCGTCGCTCACTTCACGCATGAGCTCGGACATCCGTACGTCCAGCGCGTCGCAGATCGCGGAGAGCAGCTCGGAGGAAGCCTCCTTCTGCCCCCGCTCCACCTCGGAGAGATAGCCGAGCGAAACTCGGGCGGACGAGGAGACTTCGCGCAGAGTACGGCCCTGGCGCTGGCGCTGCCGACGCAGCACGTCACCCAGCAGGCGACGGAGCAGAATCATCGGTGGCTCCCTCCTCGGACCGCGTAGCCGCATCCTTCACGCCCCACCGTACCGCCTCGTGCCGCGGCCGTGCGGGGAGCGATGTCGTGTTCACTCAGGGCTGCAAACATCAATTCCCCCCGTTCTGTTCCGTATCCTGTGTCCGCGCATTTTCGTGCAGTTCGCCGGAGAGCAGCTCGAGCACGCTCCGTACACTCTCTCTACGGATGTCCGCCCGGTCCCCGTTCAATCTCAGTTCCGCCACTTTCTCGGTGCCGTGCGGCCCGGAAACGGCCACAAAAACCGTCCCGACGGGCTGTCCGTCCTGCGGCTCCGGCCCCGCCACACCCGTGGTGGCGATGCCCCAGCCGGCCCCCAGCGCACGGCGCACACCGGCCGCCATCTGCTGCGCGACCTCGGGGTCCACCGCGCCGCGCTCCGCAAGGAGGGTCCCGTCGACGCCCAGAAGTTCCCTCTTGAGAGCGGTTGCGTACGCCGTCACGGAGCCGCGGAAGGACTCGGAGGCACCCGGCACGGAAGTGAGCTCCGCGGCCACCAGACCGCCGGTCAGCGACTCGGCGACGGCCAGCGTCTCGCCACGCTCCGCAAGCAGCGCAAGCACCCGAGCCGCTGTTTTCACCGTGCGTCCCCGGCCGCTTCCCGTGCCGCGTCCCGCTCGGCGGCCAGTCCCCTGCGCCTCAGCACAATCGCCTGTCGCACATAGTCGAGGCCGGTGAGCACGGTCAGCAGGACCGCCACAGCCATCACCCAGAAGCGCAGAGTGGCCAGCGGACCCGTCAGTGCGAGCACGTACATGCCGACCGCCGTGCCCTGCGCGAGGGTCTTCAACTTGCCACCACGACTGGCCGGAATCACTCCGTGCCGGATCACCCAGAACCGCATCAGCGTGATTCCGAGCTCACGGAAGAGAATGACACCGGTCACCCACCACGGCAGATCGCCGAGCGACGACAGGCAGATCAGCCCGGCGGCCATGATCGCCTTGTCGGCGATCGGGTCGGCGATCTTCCCGAAGTCGGTGACGAGGTTGTACGTACGCGCGAGATGGCCGTCGAAGATGTCGGTGATCATGGCGACGGCGAACGCGGCCCACGCCCAGGCCCGCCAGGCCGGGTCGTACCCGCCGTCCTGCAGCATCAGCAGGACGAAGCCGGGCACCAGCACCAGCCGCACCATCGTGAGGATGTTGGCGATGTTCCAGAGGCTGGCCTGATTGACGGCCGCAGCGCCCAGCTTGCCTCCGGGTGCCGGCCTACCGGTGCCGCCCCCCGCGGATGCCGGCACTCCGGTCATCTGCCCGCCTCCTCGGGAAGACATTCGGCCACCAGGTCGACGCCTTCCGTGTCCACAACCTTTGCCATGACGATACGACCGGGCACGAGCCCCTCGCCCGAGGTGAAGACGACCTGGCCGTCCGTCTCCGGCGCCTGGTGCGCGGCACGGCCGAAGGCGCCGTCCTCACCGTCCTCCGCACCGCCCGCCGACTCGACGAGGACTTCGAGGCTCTCGCCCAGCCGCTCCTCGGCGCGCTGCGCGGTCAGCTCCTCCGCGAGCCGCGACAGATGCTCGAGCCGCTCGGCGATGGCGTCGGAGTCCAGCTTCCCGTCGTACGAGACCGCCTCGGTGCCCTCCTCGTCGGAATAGCCGAAGACGCCGATGGCGTCGAGACGGGCGGCCGAGAGGAAGCGTTCCAGCTCGGCGAAGTCGGCCTCGCTCTCGCCCGGGAAGCCGACGATGAAGTTCGAGCGCACACCCGCCTGCGGCGCCTTGCCACGGATCGTCGCCAGCAGCTCCAGGAACCGCTCGGTGTCGCCGAAGCGGCGCATCGCGCGCAGCACGCCGGGCGCGGAGTGCTGGAAGGAGAGGTCGAAGTACGGCGCGACCTTCGGCGTCGAGGTCAGGACGTCGATCAGGCCCGGCCGCATCTCGGCGGGCTGCAGATAGCTGACCCGGATCCGCTCGATCCCGTCGACCGCCGCGAGCTCCGGAAGCAGGGTCTCAAGCAGCCGGATGTCGCCGAGGTCCTTGCCGTACGAGGTGTTGTTCTCGGAGACCAGCATGACCTCCTTCACGCCCTGCTCGGCCAGCCAGCGCGTCTCGCCGAGGACATCGCTGGGCCGGCGCGAGATGAAGGAGCCGCGGAAGGAGGGGATGGCGCAGAAGGAACAGCGCCGGTCGCAGCCGGAGGCGAGCTTCACCGAGGCGACGGGGCTGGTGTCCAGGCGGCGGCGCAGCGGCGCCCGCGGGCCGGAGGCGGGAGCCACGCCGTCGGGAAGGTCTTCGGGGAGAGCCACCGGCGAACCGTGCCCCGGCAGTGCCACGTCCGAGCCGGCCGACTGCCGCTCGACCGGGCTGAGCGGCAGTAGCTTGCGCCGGTCGCGCGGAGTGTGCGCGGCGTGCCCACCGCCGCTGAGGATGGTCTGCAGACGGTCGGAGATGTCGGCGTAGTCGTCGAAGCCGAGCACGCCGTCGGCCTCGGGCAGCGCCTCGGCGAGCTCCTTGCCGTACCGCTCGGCCATGCAGCCGACGGCGACCACGGCCTGGGTTCTGCCGTGATCCTTCAGATCATTGGCTTCGAGAAGGGCGTCGACGGAGTCCTTCTTGGCGGCCTCGACGAATCCGCAGGTGTTGACGACTGCGACATCCGCGTCGGCGGCTTCCTCGACGAGTTCCCAGCCGTCCGCTGCCAAGCGGCCTGCCAGCTCCTCCGAGTCCACCTCGTTACGGGCGCAGCCAAGAGTGACTAGGGCGACGGTACGGCGTTCGGGCATGGGCTCAAGACTACTTTGTCCTGGCCCATACCCCTGCCGCGAGGCCCCCGGGGCCTCCGCTAGCCGACTTCGGGGTCGCCCTTGGTGTAGGAGAGCCGCTCGACCTGGCCGGTCTCGAACTGGTCCTCGACCTTCTTGCCGTTGACATAGAGCTCGATCGCCCCGGCGTTGCCGAGGATCAGATCGACCCGCTCGTCGTCCTGGAAGGTCCTGGACTCGCCCTTGAGCAGGGTGCCGTCGAAGAGCAGCTTGCCGTTGTGCGACTTGGCCGAGATCCAGCTCTTGTCGTCGAGGACGGAGAGCTTGACGGTCACCTTGTCCTTGGGAACCGCGGCGATGGCGCTGTCCGACGGGTCCGGCTTCGGGTCCGCGGGCTTGGTGGTCTGCGCCTGGGTCGGGGTGGGCTTCTTGTCGGGCGTGGAGCCCTCCGCGACGTTCTTGTCCTTGCCGCCCTCTTCCGAGCCGTTGACGAGCGTGAAGCCGACGAATCCGATGACGGCGACGATCGCGGCGACCATGGCCGCGGTCCAGTTGGGACCCCGGCGCTCGGGACGGATGCGCTCGGCCTCGAAGAGCGGCGCGGCGGGCGTCGGCGCGGGACGTCCGCCGTGCTCGGAGTCGTACTGGGCGACGAGCGGCTCGGGATCGAGACCGACGGCACGCGCGACGGTGCGGATATGCCCCCGCGCGTAGACATCGCCGCCGCAGCGGGAGAAGTCGTCCTGCTCGATCGCATGGACGATCGGGACGCGCACTCGCGTGGAGGCACTGACCTCGTCAATGGTCAGACCTGCGTCGATGCGGGCTTGCTGGAGCACACGACCGATCGAAGGCCGGTCGTCTTCGATGGAAGGCCGGTCATCTTCGGGGGAGTTGCTGCCGATGGACACGGGGGCGCCTTTCGAGCGTGTAGCCACCTGCTGGAGGTTCAGTCTATGGGTGGTACGAAAGGGTGGGGCAACTGGGCGGAGGGAGTTTGTACGCCATCGGAATGGCCGGGCATCTGTGATGGTGGGACATCTGTCTGTCCTTCCCTCCAACTTGACGTTCGACTGAGGGAAACGGTTGCTCTCGGAACCCTTACGAGTGAGACTCCCCGCGGATCACGGCGAGCACTCCATCCAGTTCGTCAGGTTTCACCAGAACATCACGTGCCTTTGAGCCTTCGCTGGGCCCGACGATGTTCCGCGACTCCATCAGGTCCATCAGCCGGCCCGCCTTGGCGAACCCGACGCGCAGCTTGCGCTGCAGCATCGAAGTGGACCCGAACTGCGTGGAGACCACGAGCTCGGCCGCCTGGCACAGCAGATCCAGGTCGTCGCCGATGTCCTCGTCGATCTCCTTCTTCTGTTTGGTGCCGACCACGACGTCCTCACGGAACACCGGGGCCATCTGATCCTTGCAGTGCTGGACGACTGCCGCGACTTCTTCCTCGGTGACGAAGGCGCCCTGCATACGCGTCGGCTTGTTGGCGCCCATCGGCAGGAAGAGGCCGTCGCCCTTGCCGATCAGCTTCTCGGCGCCCGGCTGGTCGAGGATGACCCGGCTGTCGGCGAGCGACGAGGTGGCGAAGGCGAGCCGCGAAGGCACATTGGCCTTGATCAGACCGGTGACGACGTCGACGGACGGCCGCTGCGTGGCCAGGACCAGATGGATGCCGGCCGCGCGGGCCAACTGGGTGATCCGGACGATGGCGTCCTCGACGTCACGCGGGGCGACCATCATCAGGTCCGCCAGCTCGTCGACGATCACCAGCAGATACGGATAGGGCTGGAGCTCGCGCTCGCTGCCCTCCGGAGGTTTGACCTTGCCGTTGCGCACGGCCTGGTTGAAGTCGTCGATGTGCCGGTAGCCGTACGCCGCGAGGTCGTCGTAGCGCAGATCCATCTCGCGCACGACCCACTGCAGCGCCTCGGCGGCCCGCTTGGGGTTGGTGATGATCGGCGTGATCAGGTGCGGGATGCCTTCGTACGCGGTGAGCTCGACGCGCTTGGGGTCGACGAGCACCATCCGGACGTCCTCCGGGGTGGCCCGGACCATCACCGAGGTGATCAGGCAGTTGATGCAGGAGGACTTGCCCGAGCCGGTCGCGCCGGCGACCAGCATGTGCGGCATCTTCGCGAGGTTGGCCATCACATAGCCGCCCTCGACGTCCTTGCCGAGAGCGACCAGCATCGGATGGTCGTCCTCGGCCGCGTCCGCGAGGCGCAGTACGTCGCCGAGGTTGACCATCTCGCGGTCGGTGTTCGGGATCTCGATGCCGACGGCGGACTTGCCGGGGATCGGCGAGATGATCCGTACGTCGGGGCTGGCGACGGCGTACGCGATGTTCTTGGTGAGCGCGGTGATCCGCTCGACCTTGACCGCCGGGCCGAGCTCCACCTCGTACCGGGTGACCGTCGGGCCGCGGGTGAAACCGGTGACCGCGGCGTCGACCTTGAACTCCGAGAAGACATTGGTCAGCGAGGCGACGATCGCGTCATTGGCGGCGCTGCGGGTCTTGCCGGGGCCGCCGCGCTCCAGCAGGTCCAGCGAGGGCAGGGCGTACGTGATGTCGCCGGACAGCTGCAACTGCTCGGCGCGCGGCGGCAGCGGCTGGGACTCCTCGGGCGGGCTCTTGGTCAGATCCGGTACGGAGCCCTTCGCGCCCCGTTCCTCGCGCTTTTCGGGTTCGCGCGCGGTCGGCACGGGGTTCGCGGCGCGCTGCCGGTCCGCGGTGAGGTCGCGGGTCAGGTCGGCGACGAGCGGCGAGGGCGGCAGACCGTTCAGCACGGCTCCGTCGAGCGCGGCCGCGGCGGCGGCCGCCACGTCCACGGCGTCCATCGGACGGTCCATGGCGGGCTGCCCGGCGCCCCGGCGCGGCCTGCGGCGACGGGAGAGCGCTTCTTCCTCGGCGTGCTCCGGGTCGTACTCCGCCGGCGCTTCGCTCCGGCGCGAGCGCCGTGCGCGTGCGGGCACCGCCTCGCGCCACTGGTCGTCGTAGCGCTGGTCGTCCTCGCTCGACTCGTCGTCCTCGCCCGGTTCGAACGGCGGCTGGACGATGCCGAGCTTGGAGCCGAGCAGCCGCAGCCGCTGCGGAATGGCGTTCACGGGCGTGGCGGTGACGACGAGCAGACCGAAGAGCGTGAGCAGCACGAGCAGCGGTACGGCGAGTACCTCGCCCATCGTGAAGATCAGCGGCTTGGACGCGGCCCAGCCGATCAGGCCGCCCGCGTCCTGCATCGCCTCGCTGCCTTCCCCGCGGCCCGGCGAGCCGCACGCGATGTGCACCTGGCCGAGCACACCGATGACGAGCGCGGACAGACCGATCACGATCCGGCCGTTGGCCTCGGGCTTCTCGGGATACAGGATCAGGCGTACGGCGATGGCGCCCAGCAGTATCGGCACCAGCAGATCGAGCCTGCCGAACGCGCCGGTCACCAGCATCTCGACGAGATCGCCGACCGGGCCGCGCAGATTGGACCACGTGCCGGCGGCGACCACCAGCCCGAGCCCGAGGAGCAGCAGCGCAAGACCGTCCTTGCGGTGCGCCGGGTCGAGCCCCTTCGCACCACGCCCTATGCCGCGGAACATCGCGCCGACTGCGTGGGCGAGGCCGAGCCAGAGCGCGCGGACGAGGCGGTAGACACCGCCGGTCGGCGACGGCGCCGGCTTGGGCGCTGTCTTCTTCGCCGCCGCCTTCTTGGCCGGGGCTCGCTTCGCGGGCGTGGTCTTCTTGGCTGCGGCCTTCTTGGCGGGCGCAGCCTTCTTCGCGGCACCGGTTGTACGGCCGGCGCGCGGCTTCGCGGTGCCCGCCGCGCCCTGGGAACCCTTGCCGGACGTACGTGAGGCCATGGTGGTGAGGTTACCGGTGTGGGAGGCGGTGGACACGTGTGCCTACTGCTTCACCCGTTTGTGTCGCCGAGTTGGGACAGCCCGGTGACGTTCCCTCAAACACCCGGCGACCGTTCGGTTCTGCAAAGGTCACTTCTGTGAAGGCAGTGCCGAGGGGCCACCGGTGCCGGGCTCCAGTGCGTCGAGCGCCCGGCGCAGACCGGTGAGTTTGCGCTCGAGATGGGCGGCGGTCGCGACGGCGGCAGCGTCGGCGGAGTCGTCGTCGAGCTGCTTCGAGAGGGCTTCCGCCTGCTCCTCAACTGCCGCGAGCCGCGCGGAAAGTTCGGCGAGCAGTCCCGCCGGCTCCTTGTTGTTGTGGCCGCCGGCCGACTGGCCGCCCTCCAGCTGGAGACGGAGCAGCGCGGCCTGTTCACGCAGTTGGCAGTTCTTCATGTACAGCTCGACGAACACCGAGACCTTGGCGCGCAGCACCCACGGGTCGAAGGGCTTGGAGATGTAGTCGACCGCGCCCGCCGCGTAACCCCGGAAGGTGTGGTGGGGGCCGTGGTTGATGGCCGTGAGGAAGATGATCGGGATGTCCCGGGTCCGCTCGCGCCGCTTGATGTGCGCCGCGGTCTCGAATCCGTCCATTCCAGGCATCTGGACATCCAGCAGAATGACCGCGAAGTCGTCTGTCAGCAGCGCCTTGAGCGCTTCCTCCCCTGACGATGCCCGCACCAGTGTCTGATCGAGCGCAGAGAGAATGGCCTCCAGCGCCAGCAGATTCTCCGGCCGGTCATCGACCAGGAGGATCTTGGCCTTCTGCACCATGCCCCGTCCTCCTCGCCCCGGCGTGGGGTCTCCCCAGCTCGAAGAGCCGGGGGACGCACCGGGCGCCGCCCCAGGGGACGACTCCCTTGCGTCGCCCATCCTTGTGCCGGTCATGGTAGCCGCACCCCGCCCGTCGCCACACCCTGTCACCGTGATGTCACTGTGCACGTAGCAGAAACGTAGCGGGAGACCAGAAGGTTCCCCGAATACCGCCGCCTCACACGCCTTCGGCCACAGTCAGTCAGCAACTCGTCGGCAGCCGACCACCACTCGCTCACTCGGCACGCATCCACTGCTCCATCACAGAGAGCAAATGGTCAGGATCCACCGGCTTGGTGACATAGTCGGAGGCGCCGGACTCGATCGCCTTCTCGCGGTCGCCCTTCATCGCCTTCGCGGTCAGCGCGATGATCGGCAGCCCGGCGAACTGCGGCATCCTACGGATCGCGGTCGTCGTCGCGTACCCGTCCATTTCCGGCATCATGATGTCCATCAGTACGACCGTCACATCATCGTGCTGCTCCAGGACTTCGATGCCTTCGCGGCCGTTCTCCGCATACAGCACCGACAGCCCGTGCTGCTCCAGCACGCTCGTGAGCGCGAACACATTGCGGATGTCGTCGTCGACGATCAGCACCTTCTCGTTGTCGAAGCTGAAGGTGTGCCGCGGCTCCGGGGCCTCCTGCGCCTCGCCCGCGCCGGGCCACTCCTGGCCCGCAGCATGCTTGCTGGGGCCGCTCTGACGGCCCGGCAGCGCGGGCCGGGCCTCGACCGCGCCCAGCGTCTTGCGGCGGCGCCGCAGCAGCGCGGCCGGACCCGCGTGCGTGTCCGCGACCAGGGTGCGCTCGGGCGGCGCCTGGAAGGCCGCGTCCTCCACGCCGTCGTCGGCCGGCCCGCCCTTCGGACGCGAGGTGCCCGGAGCCATCTGCGCGTAGCCCTGCGGCGGCAGTTCGCTCGGGTGAAGCGGCAAGTACAGCGTGAACGTCGAGCCGCGGCCCGGTTCACTCGCCGCGTGGATCTCGCCGCCCAGCAGCCGCGCGATCTCCCGGCTGATCGACAGGCCCAGGCCAGTACCGCCGTACTTGCGGCTCGTCGTGCCGTCGGCCTGCTTGAACGCCTCGAAGATCACCCGCATCTTGCCGGCCGCGATCCCGATCCCGGTGTCCGTGACGGAGAACGCGATCAGATCCGCGTCCGCGTCCTGCAGCGAACCCGCCTCCAGCAACTGCTCGCGGATCGACTGCGGCACATCGGCGCTCGCCGGCCGGATCACCAGCTCCACCGCTCCGGAGTCGGTGAACTTCACCGCGTTCGACAGAAGGTTGCGCAGCACCTGCAGCAGCCGCTGCTCGTCGGTGTGCAGCGTCGCGGGCAGCTCCGGCGACACCCGTACGGAGAAGTCGAGACCCTTCTCCGCGGTCAGCGGCCGGAATGTGGCCTCCACATAGTCGACCAGCTGCACCAGCGCGATACGGGTCGGGCTGACGTCCATCTTGCCCGCCTCGACCTTGGACAGATCGAGGATGTCGTTGATGAGCTGCAGCAGGTCGGAGCCCGCGCCGTGGATCGTCTCGGCGAACTCCACCTGCTTCGGCGAAAGGTTCCCCTCGGCGTTGTCGGCGAGCAACTTGGCGAGGATCAGCAGCGAGTTGAGCGGCGTACGCAGCTCGTGCGACATGTTCGCCAGGAACTCGCTCTTGTAGCGCATCGAGACCGCGAGCTGCTCGGCGCGCTCCTCGAGCACCTGCCTCGCCTCTTCGATCTCGGTGTTCTTCACCTCGATGTCGCGGTTCTGCTGGGCCAGCAGTTCGGCCTTCTCCTCCAGCTCCGCGTTGGACTCCTGCAGCGCCTTCTGCCGGTTCTCCAGCTCGGCGGAACGCTCGCGCAGCTGCTCGGTCAGCTCCTGCGACTGCTTCAGCAGCACCTCGGTCTTGGTGTTGACGCTGATGGTGTTGACGCTGGTCGCGATCATCTCGGCGATCTGGTTCAGGAAGTCCCGCTGGATCTGCGTGAACGGCTGGAACGACGCCAGCTCGATCACACCGAGGACCTTGCCCTCGAACAGCACCGGCAGCACGATCACATACGCCGGCGAGGCCTCACCGAGCCCGGACGAAATCCTCAGATAGCCCGGCGGGACGTTGACCTGGATGGTCCGCTTCTCCTCCGCCGCGGTCCCGATCAGCGTCTCGCCCGGCCGGAACGAGGTCGGCATCAGACCCGCGGAGTAGCCGTAACTCCCGCGCATGCACAGCTCGTACGACATCTCGCCGCTGCCGGACACGTCCTGGCCGCTGCCCGTCGCCATCGCCAGGAAGAACGCGCCGTGCTGCGCCGAAACGACCGGCGTGAGCTCGCTCATGATCAGCGAGGCAACGTCGTCGAGGTCGCGCCGGCCCTGCATCAGACCGGAGATACGCGCCAGGTTGCCCTTGAGCCAGTCCTGCTCCTCATTGGCGAGCGTGGTGTCGCGCAGGTTCGCGATCATCGTGTTGATGTTGTCCTGCAGCACCTGGATCTCGCCGGCCGCGTCCACATCGATCTTGAGGTTCAGATCGCCGCGGGTGACCGCGGTCGCGACGGCCGCGATGGCGCGCACCTGCCGGGTGAGGTTTCCGGCCATCTCGTTCACCGACTCGGTCAGGTCGCGCCAGGTGCCGTCGACGTCGCGCACCCGCGCCTGACCGCCCAACTGCCCGTCCGTGCCCACCTCGCGGGCCACCCGGGTGACCTCACCGGCGAACGACGACAGCTGGTCGACCATCGTGTTGATGGTGGTCTTCAGCTCCAGGATCTCGCCGCGCGCATCGATGTCGATCTTCCTGGTCAGATCGCCCTTCGCGATGGCGGTGGTGACCGTGGCGATCTGCCGCACCTGCCCGGTCAGATTGGACGCCATCGAGTTCACGGACTCGGTGAGGTCCTTCCAGATGCCCGAGACACCCGGCACATGCGCCTGGCCGCCCAGTTCTCCCTCGGTGCCCACCTCGCGGGCCACCCGGGTCACCTCGTCGGCGAACGAGGACAGGGTCGTCACCATCGTGTTGAAGGTCTCGGCCAGCTCGGCGACCTCGCCGCGCGCCTCGACCGTCACCTTCTTCGTCAGGTCGCCGCCCGCGACCGCCGCCGAGACGCGTGCGATGTTACGGACCTGACTGGTCAGGTTGTACGCCATGAGATTGACGTTGTCGCTGAGGTCCTTCCAGATGCCGGTGACTCCGCGCACCCGCGCCTGGCCGCCCAGTACGCCTTCCGTACCCACCTCACGGGCGACCCTGGTCACCTCGTCGGCGAAGTCGGAGAGCTGGTCGACCATCGTGTTGACGGTCGTCACCAGCTCGAGGATCTCGCCCTTGGCATCGACGGTGATCTTCTTGGACAGGTCGCCCTTGGCGACCGCCGTCGTCACCTCGGCGATGTTCCGCACCTGCGAGGTCAGGTTGTTCGCCATGAAGTTGACGGACTGCGTGAGGTCCTTCCAGGTGCCGGAGACGCCCTGGACCTCGGCCTGGCCGCCGAGGATGCCCTCGGTGCCCACCTCGCGGGCCACCCGGGTCACCTGCTCGGCGAAGTTCGAGAGCTGGTCCACCATCGTGTTGAGGGTGTTCTTCAGCTCCAGGATCTCGCCGCGCGCGTCCACGTCGATCTTCTGCGACAGGTCGCCGCGGGCCACCGCGGTCGCGACCTGCGCGATGTTACGGACCTGACCGGTGAGGTTCTCGGCCATGCCGTTCACCGAGTCGGTCAGATCGCGCCAGACTCCGGCGACGCCCGGCACCTGCGCCTGACCGCCGAGCCGACCGTCCGTACCCACCTCACGGGCCACCCTGGTGACCTGCTCGGCGAAGGCGGACAGCTGATCGACCATCGTGTTGATGGTGTTCTTCAGTTCCAGGATCTCGCCGCGCGCGTCCACGTCGATCTTCTGCGAAAGGTCGCCCCGCGCGACCGCCGTCGTCACCTGGGCGATCTGACGCACCTGATCGGTGAGATTGCCGGCCATGAAGTTGACGGAGTCCGTGAGTTCCTTCCACGTACCGCTGACGCCGTCGACCCGCGCCTGGCCGCCGAGACGGCCCTCCGTGCCCACATCCCGCGCCATGCGCGTGACTTGGTCGGCGAACGAGGACAGCTGCGCCACCATCGTGTTGACGGTGTTCTTCAGCTCCAGCATCTCGCCCGCGACATCCACGGTGACCTTCTGCGACAGGTCACCGTTCGCGACCGCCGTCGTCACCTGCGCGATGTCCCGCACCTGGCCGGTGAGGTTACGGAACGCGGTGTTCACCGAATCGGTGAGGTCCTTCCACGTGCCCGCCGCGCCCGGCACCTCCGCCTGACCGCCCAGCCGGCCCTCGACGCCGACCTCCCGGGCCACTCGCGTCACCTCGGAACCGAACGACTGAAGCTGGTCCACCATCGTGTTGACGGTGTTCTTCAGCTCCAGCATCTCGCCGGCCACATCCACGGTGACCTTCTGCGACAGGTCACCGTTGGCGACCGCCGTCGTCACCTGCGCGATGTCGCGCACCTGCGTCGTCAGGTTGCGGAAGACCGTGTTGACCGAGTCGGTGAGGTCCTTCCACGTGCCCGCGGCACCAGGCACCTGCGCCTGTCCGCCCAGCAGACCCTCGGCGCCGACCTCGCTCGCCACCCGGGTGACCTCGTCCGCGAACGTACGCAGCGTCTCGGTCATCTGGTTGATGGTCTCGGCGAGTTGCGCCACCTCACCGCGCGCGCTGACCGTGACCTTCTGCGACAGGTCGCCGTTCGCGACCGCCGTCGTCACCTCGGCGATGCCGCGCACCTGCGAGGTGAGATTGCCGGCCATGGTGTTCACCGAATCGGTGAGGTCCTTCCACACGCCGGCCACACCGGGCACCTCGGCCTGCCCGCCGAGCTCGCCTTCGGTGCCGACCTCCCGGGCCACCCGGGTCACCTCGGAACCGAACGACTGAAGCTGGTCCACCATCGTGTTGACGGTGTTCTTCAGCTCCAGCATCTCGCCGGCGACATGAACGGTGACCTTCTGCGACAGATCGCCCTTGGCGACCGCCGTGGTCACGAGAGCAATGTCACGCACCTGAGCGGTCAACCGGTACGCCATGGTGTTCACCGAATCCGTGAGATCCTTCCACGAACCGGACATTCCGCGCACCTGTGCCTGACCGCCGAGCTTGCCCTCGGTACCGACCTCCAGCGCCACCCGCGTCACCTCGTCGGTGAACGCCGAAAGCTGGTCGACCAGGCTGTTGACGGTCCGTGCGACCTTCAGGAACTCACCGCGCAGCGGCCGTACGGACCCGTCCGCGCCGTCCGGGGCGTGCGAACGGAGCTCCATGCGCTGCTCCAGATCGCCGTCAGCGACCGCTGAGAGCACCCGGCCCACCTCGGACACCGGCCGCGCCAGATCGTCCACGAGCGCGTTCGAGGCGTCGATGGCGGCCGCCCAGGACCCCTCGCAGGCCCCGGGGTCCAGCCGCTCGGTCAGCTTTCCCTCACGCCCGACCATCCTGCGCACCCGTGCGAGTTCACCCGTGAGATGGAGATTTCGGTCGGCGACCTCGTTGAAGACGGCCGCAATCTCCGCCATCACACCGTCGCCCGTCACGGTCAGACGCCTGCGGAAATTCCCGTCCCGCATGGACACCAGGGCCGCCAGCAGCCGGTTCAGAGCCGCCGCGTCCACCTCGGCTGTCCCATTGCGCTGTTTGTTCCGGGACTGTCCGCCTTTTGTGCGCGTGCTGTTGCCACGCGCCGCCACGCCAGACTCCACCGTGTCCCTCCCGCAGGGGTTGACCGTACTGCCCGAGCTGTATCAGGAAGCCTGCCCAGTGTTTCACCCAAGCCGAACCAGGCCATAACAGTTCGGCAGCTTCGCATAGCGTCCCCGCACCCGCAGGGCGGAAACAGCCACGACCGGCATCCGCTCGGACAGCGAAGGTAAGTAACCTGGCATCCGGCTGTCCAACCGCCCCGTCCGCCCGGCGGGGGCGGCGCCGACGCGAGTACTACACCGGGCACCGGGAGGGGCAGGCCGAAATCATGGCAGAGCCGGGCGTCGAGACGCGTACAAGGAGTTCTGTGATCACCGCGCGGGCGGCCGCCAGCTTCGACCCCGTCGGGCGGTCCGTGGCGACCGCTCGCGCCTTTGTGCGCGACACGCTCCAGGGCTGGGGGTACAGCGACGTCGTCGACGACGCCGTCGTCCTCACCAGCGAGCTCGTCACCAACGCCGTCATCCACGCCGGCACCGCCGCGGACGTTCTCTGTCTGCGCACGGACGACGGCGTACGGGTAGAAGTCGCCGACCGCTATCCCGAGCGTGAGATCCCCATCCAGGGCACCGGCCGCTCCCTCGGCAACCCCGACCGCGAGAACGGCCGCGGACTGCTCCTGTGCGCCGCCCTGGCCTCCCGCTGGGGCGTCGAGTACTCCTCCACGTTCAAGCAGGTGTGGTTCCATCTCGATCTCCCCCAGCGCGTGGTGGGCGCCCGCTCGGCGGGCCCCGTCCTGCCCACGCCGATGCTCCCGGTCGCCGACGAACGCGTACGCGTGGCCGTCGCCCAGATCGACAGAACCGGTTCGATTGTCGTGTGGAACGAGGACGCTGAGCGCCTCTTCGGCTACGCCGCCGAACAGGTCATCGGCAAACCGCTGACCGACTTCGCCGCCTGGCCGCACACACCGGGCATCGGCACCGGCATTGTCGACGCGCTCCAACTCTCCCGCTGGGAAGGCAGTTACGGCATCCGCGGCACCGACGGCCGCGTCGTACCCGTGTACGCCTCACACCTGCGCGTACGTGACACCCACGGCGAACCCTCCACCGTCTGCCTCATTGTCAGGGACGACGAACGGGCCGTCCTGCAGACCCCGCAGCGCGCCCCCGTCACCGAGACCGGCGCCGAGAGCCACGCGACCGATCCTTTCGAGGTCTTCATCGGCACTCCGGCGCCCGACGACCTCGACGGCCTGCTCCAGCGCACCGTCGAACGCGCCCGCGACATGCTCGACGGCGACGCCGCCTTCCTGCTGCTGGCCACCGACGACGAGACCGAACTGGAAGTACGGGCCACCACCGGCCTCCCGTCGGCCCGTCAGCGCTTCGCCCGCGTCCCGGTCGAAGCCGGAACCGGCCGCTACGGCTCCGCACGCATGCCGGCCGTCCACGAGGACCTCACAGCCGTCCCTGGCGCCGTCCCGCTGCTGAACTCCACCGGCATGCGCTCCGTCGTCACCGTCCCGCTCAAGGTCGAGGGCCGTCTCACCGGATCGCTCGGCGTCGCCGCGGAATCGGCCGGCAGGTACTCCAACGAGGAGGCCCTGCGGCTCCAGTTCGCCGCCGACCGCATCGCGCTGGCCGTCGAATCCGCCCGCCTCGGCGAACTGGAGCGGCTGCGCCGCGGCTCGCTCTCCTTCCTCGTCGAGGCCTCCGACCTGCTCGCCGGAACGCTCGACCGTGACCAAACCCTGGCCCTGATGGCCCAGATGACGGTCCCCACCCTCGCCACCTGGTGCGCCGTCTACACGATCGCCGACCAGGCCTCCGACCCGTACCTCAGCTACGTCCTGCACGAGGACGAGGAACGCATCGACGGCCTCAAGGCCCTCCTCTCCAAGATCGCACCGCCGGACCCGGTCCCCACCCCCGGCGCCCGCGTCTGGACCGCCCCGGCCGCCGCCGCCCAGCAGGCGGCGCTGCTCACCTCCAAGCGCGAACTCGGCCTCGGCTCCACACCGCCGGTCTCCTCCGGCATCGGCACCACGCTCGCCACCGCCGCCGCGGTCGGCGGCGAGACGGTCGTCCTGCCGCTCGTGGCGCGCAACCGCGTCATCGGCATGCTGACCCTCGGCAAGCCCTCGGACGACCACTTCCGCCAGGAGATCCTGGAACTGGCCGAGGACCTCTCCCGCCGGGCCGCTCTGGCCCTCGACAACGCCCGCCTGTACTCGGAGCGCATGGCGATCAGTCAGTCCCTCCAGCGCAGCCTGCTGCCGCCCGGCCTCCCCCAGATCCCGGGCGTCGAGGTCGAGGTCATCTACCGCGCGGCAGGCGAAGGCAACGAAGTCGGCGGCGACTTCTACGACCTCTTCCCGATCCGCGACGGCGCATACGGCTTCGCCATCGGCGACGTCTGCGGTACGGGCCCAGAGGCCGCGGCCGTCACCGGCCTCGCCCGCCACGCCCTGCGCCTGCTGGCCCGCGAGGGCTTCGGCGGCCCCGCGGTCCTGGAGCGCCTGAACGCGGCGATCCTCGACGAAGGCGCACGCAGCCGCTTCCTCACCCTGCTCTACGGCGAGTTGTGGCCCCAGGACGACGGCTCGGCCGTCCTGAAGGTCGTCTGCGCGGGCCACCCGCTCCCGCTGCGCCTGCGCCAGGACGGCAGCGTGGAGCCGGCTGCCGAACCGCAGCCGCTCCTCGGCGTCCTCGAAGACCTGGAGCTGTACGAGCAGATGGTGACCCTGGACCCGGGCGACGTGCTCCTGTGCGTCACCGACGGAGTCACCGAACGCCGCGAGGGCACGCGCATGCTGGGCGACGAAGGCCTGATCGACGTCCTCACCACATGCACCGGCCTCACGGCGGGCGCGGTCGCCGCCCGTGTCCTGCGCGCCGTCGAACGCTTCGCGGCCGAGCCCGCCTCGGACGACATGGCCATCCTCGCCATGCGCGTCCCGGAGACCCGCCGGCCCTGACCCGCGCCACGAACCGGCCCTCAAAACCAAGAAGGCCCCCGCCACTTGGCGGGGGCCTTCTCGTGTACGGAGCCCCAATACGGAATCGAACCGTAGACCTTCTCCTTACCATGGAGACGCTCTACCGACTGAGCTATTGGGGCCTGTTGCGCTGCGGCAACGGGATAGATCATACCCCGAACAGACGACTGCTCGGAACCACGCAGGCGGACGCAGCGGTCCAGTCCGGCCTGGCCAGCCGACTGCGGCTGAACGCAAAAATGCCTCAACCCCCGGACGTGGTCCAGGGGTTGAGGCCAATGATTGTTCGGCGGTGTCCTACTCTCCCACAGGGTCCCCCCTGCAGTACCATCGGCGCTGAAAGGCTTAGCTTCCGGGTTCGGAATGTAACCGGGC
>NZ_JBIRTX010000008.1:0-419937 GCF_044334895.1 Streptomyces sp. NPDC020681
TTGGCACGCTGTTGAGTTCTCAAGGAACGGACGCTTCCTTCGTACTCACCCTCACGGGCTTTCCTCCGGGCGCTTCCCTTCGGTCTTGCGTTTCCAACCTTACCAGACCGTTTTCCCTACCGTTTCCGGTTCGGAATTCAATCCAATGGCCGTTGGAGAAGCCATTTGCCTTTCGGCGAACCCGACTTTATCAGACCTTTTGGGCTGAGCTAATCAGCCTGCGAGATCCGGATAAGGGGTCAAATTGGCTCTGCGGAAATTGAATTTCCGTTGTGAGCGAGAGAGACACTAACCGTCACACTCGGACATGTCCAGTCCGAGGCAACCGTTCAAATCTACCTCCCCACACATGCCGTGTCAACGGTTTTTGTGGGCGGAGAGGAGACTAGCAGGTCAGATCGGGGCCTCGCACATCAGGCAGCGGCCGGGACTTCGGCGCTGCGGTCGGCAGTCTCGACGTCGCCCGTGTCGCCTGTTCGGGCCGCTCGGCCTCCTAGGACGTAGACGTACGCGAGGAAGGCCAGCTCGGCTGCGATGCCGATGGTGATGCGCGCCCAGGTGGGCAGTCCGGACGGCGTCACGAAGCCTTCGATGACGCCTGAGACAAAGAGGACGAGTGCCAGCCCGATGGCCATGCCGATCGCCGCGCGGCCCTGCTGGGCGAGGGCTGTGCGGCGGGACAGTGGGCCGGGGTCGATGACCGTCCAGCCGAGGCGCAGGCCCGTACCCGCTGCTACAAAGACCGCGGTCAGTTCCAGCAGGCCGTGCGGGAGGATCAGGCCGAGGAACACGTCGAGGCGGCCGGCCGAGGACATCAGGCCGATTCCGACGCCGACGTTCAGCACATTGACGAACAGGATCAGGATCACCGGGATGCACAGGAACGCGCCCAGGGTCAGGCACATGGCGGCGGCCTGGGCATTGTTCGTCCAGACCTGGGCCGCGAACGAGGCCGCGGGGTGGCTGGAGTAGTACGTCTCGTACTCGCCACCGGGGCGGGTCAGCTGGCGGAGCTCCTCCGGGGCGGCGATCGACGACTGGACCTCGGGGTGGGTGCCGATCCACCAGCCGATGATGGCGGCGAGGAGTGTGGACAGTACGGCTGTCGGTATCCACCAGTTGCGGGAGCGGTAGACGGCCGCGGGGAAACCGGCTGTGAGGAAGCGGACCGCGTCGCGCCAAGTGGAGCGGCGGGTGCCGGTGACAGTCGAGCGGGCGCGCGCTACGAGCTGGGTGAGCCGGGCAGTGAGGATCGGGTCCGGCGTACTGGACTGGATGAGCGAGAGGTGGGTCGCCGTGCGCTGGTAAAGAGCGACGAGTTCGTCGGCCTCGGCACCGGTGAGGCTGCGTCCCCGGCGCAGTAGGTGGTCCAGGCGGTCCCACTCCGGACGGTGGGCGGTGACGAAGACGTCGAGGTCCATGGTCGGCTGCTGCTCCAGGCACTGGGTGCGTACGGTTCGTACTACTGCGGCGCGCTGCGGGCCAGCTTGGCAGACTGAGGAACCAAGGGGCAGGGAAGGTCTAGGGCGAAGGGCGGCAGCGGTGAGTGCGCTTGTGACGGGGGATGCGGTCGTACTGGGGCTGCAGGCGGCGAAACTGCCGAGTCGGGCACTCGCCATAGTGATCGATCTTGTCGTCGTGTGGGCCGTGTATCTCCTGATCTCCATAGGCCTTGGGGTGGCGACTGCCTCGCTGGACGAGGCGGCTGTCACGGCTGTGGCGATCGCGACATTTCTGCTGGTGCTGGTGGGTGGGCCGATAGCCGTGGAGACCCTCAGTAATGGGCGCTCGCTCGGGAAGCTCGCGTGCGGGCTGCGGGTGGTGCGGGACGACGGAGGGCCGATTCGGTTCCGGCATGCGCTGGTGCGTGGGGCGATGGGGGTCGTGGAGATCCTGATGACGTTCGGTGTCATCGCGTGTATCGCTTCGTTGGTGTCGGCGCGGGGGCGGCGGATCGGCGATGTGTTCGCGGGGACGTTGGTCGTACGGGAGCGGATTCCGGCCGCGCGCGGGATGGTCGCTGTGCCGCCTCCGCCGCCGTGGCTGGTCGGACGGTTCTCGGAATTGGATCTGTCCGGTGTGCCGGACCATCTGTGGCTTGCGATACGTCAGTACCTGACGCGAATGAGGCAGCTGGATCCGGCGGTGAGCTGGTCGATGGCGGAACGCCTGGCCGGTGATCTGGCGGGGCGCACGGGAGCGCCGATGCCGCCGGGAGTCCCGCCGGCCGCGTATTTGGCGGCCGTCGTGAATGAGCGGCAGGCGAGGGACGCGCGGCGCGCTTTCGGAACGCGGGCTGCGGCTGGGGCCGGCGCCGTGGCCGGGATGCCCTCGACAGCGGGAGTTCCCGGGCTCGCCGCGCAGGTCGAGCCGGTACGGCCGTCAGTGGTCAGGGACCCGGCACGAGAGCCGGTCTCGGATACGCCGGTTGTCTCGGATGCGCCGGTTGAGGCGCCGCACACGACGGGATTCGCGCCGCCCGCGTAGAAGTGCCGGCCGCGTAGGAGTACCGACGAGCTGCTCGGGGCGCCCCGCAACGTGGTCCGAGAAGGTTAGGCGTCAGGGAAAGACAGACGGCGGCGACTCGAGGTGTTCGAGTTCGATGCCCGGTGCCGCGAGAACCACGTCGCCGGCGATGTGGACGGCGTGCTGTTCGCCCGTGTCCAGGGCGCTGACCTGGTACTCGTCCACGGTCAGCAGGCCATTGTCAGTGGCGTGCGCTTCACTCTTCATCAGGGCCCAGGACTGGTCGAGGGTGCGGGGAGCGAGGACGGGATCCGTGAAGGCGACAAGGCGTACGCGCGTCGCGGGGGAATCGGGGGTGAGGCGCAGCAGACGTGCGGTGGCGATGAGAAACGCGGGGGATGTGCCGGTGAAGGCGTGGGCGCGGACATTGCCTTCGGTGGCATGACTGCCGGTGGGGTCGGTGCGGACCCAGGTGACGCCGTCGATGGCGGCACCGCGGACCTGCCAGCTCGCGGCGTGGAGTTCGAGACGGATGGGGCGGCCGAGTTCGTCGAGGGCGAGGTCGACAGAGCCGGCGTGGTCGCCGGAGGGAGTGGTGATCTGGGAGACGTAGCGCCAGCCGGAGGGGCCGGGGGCGCAGTGGAAGTGTTCTTCGCCGAGGGGGGTGTGATCGTGCGGATCGTGGAGCGAATAACGGCCGCGGGGCATGGGGGCGTGGGTGTCCTTGTGCGGTGAGGCGGTCCGGTGGGCAGTGCCGTGAGGCTCTGCCGTGGAGCCGGAGCCGTGCGAGGACGGTACGGGGCAGGCCCCCGACACGGGGGTGCGGGGGCCTGCCTGGTACCGCGGGTACCTACTGCTGTCGGTGTGTCAGTAGCCGATCAGTAGCGGTAGTGGTCGGGCTTGTACGGGCCCTCGACTTCGACGCCGATGTACGCGGCCTGCTCGGGACGGAGCGTGGTCAGCTTCACGCCGAGCGCGTCCAGGTGCAGCCGGGCCACCTTCTCGTCCAGGTGCTTCGGCAGCACATACACGTCGGTCGGGTACTCCTGCGGCTTCGTGAACAGCTCGATCTGCGCCAGCGTCTGGTCCGCGAAGCTGTTGGACATCACGAACGACGGGTGCCCGGTCGCGTTGCCCAGGTTCAGCAGACGACCCTCGGACAGCACGATGATCACCTTGCCGTCCGCGAACGTCCACGTGTGGACCTGCGGCTTGACCTCGTCCTTCACGATGCCCGGAATCTTCGCCAGGCCCGCCATGTCGATCTCGTTGTCGAAGTGACCGATGTTCCCCACGATCGCCTGGTGCTTCATCTTGGCCATGTCGGCGGCCATGATGATGTCCTTGTTGCCGGTCGTGGTGATGAACAGGTCGGCCGTGTCGATGACCGCGTCCAGCGTGGTCACCTGGTAGCCGTCCATCGCCGCCTGCAGTGCGCAGATCGGGTCGATCTCCGTGATGATCACTCGCGCGCCCTGGCCGCGGAGCGACTCCGCGCAGCCCTTGCCCACGTCGCCGTAACCGCAGATCACGGCGACCTTGCCGCCGATCAGCACATCGGTGGCGCGGTTGATGCCGTCGACCAGCGAGTGCCGGCAGCCGTACTTGTTGTCGAACTTCGACTTGGTGACGGCGTCATTGACGTTGATCGCCGGGAACAGGAGGGTGCCGTCGCGGTGCATCTCGTACAGACGGTGAACACCGGTCGTGGTCTCCTCCGTCACACCGCGGATCTCGGACGCCAGGCGGGTCCACTTCTGCGGGGTCTCGGAGAGGGTGCGGTTGAGCAGCGTGAGGATGTAGCTGTACTCCTCGCTGTCCGCGGTCGACGGGTCCGGGGCCTTGCCGGCCTTCTCGAACTCGACACCCTTGTGGACGAGCAGGGTGGCGTCACCGCCGTCGTCGAGGATCATGTTCGGGCCGCCGGTGGGCGAGTTCGGCCAGGTGAGGGCCTGCTCGGTGCACCACCAGTACTCCTCCAGCGTCTCGCCCTTCCAGGCGAAGACCGGGATGCCCTGGGGGTTGTCCGGGGTGCCGTTCGGGCCGACGGCGATGGCGGCGGCGGCGTGGTCCTGGGTCGAGAAGATGTTGCAGGACGCCCAGCGGACGTCCGCGCCCAGCGCGGCCAGGGTCTCGATCAGGACCGCGGTCTGCACCGTCATGTGCAGCGAGCCGGTGATCCGCGCGCCGGCGAGCGGCTGCGTCGAGGCGTACTCCCTGCGGATCGACATCAGACCGGGCATCTCGTGCTCGGCGAGAGTGATCTCCTTGCGGCCGAAGGCGGCGAGGGAAAGGTCGGCGACCTTGAAGTCCTGACCGGTGGCGACAGTCGTCATTACGAGCTGCTCCTCGTGGTGGTTGGTCGAGGGTGGGTACGGCTGGCTCTGCGGCGGCGGGCACAAGAATGCCCGGGCACTCGCAGCGCAGTCCGTCGGAGGCCCTCTCTCCCTCGGTGGGTCCGCAGAACGGACCGCCCGACCGCCATCAGCAGCGACGTCTGACTCTGGTCACGAATCTACACCGATCGGTGCAGCGGGCCCCAGCCCGCCTGGGGTCGGGATCCGGACACATCGAGGGCCCGGGCCCGAAGAAGCAGGGTTACCAGGGCTTTTGATGTGGCGCATACGTGTTGCACGATGCTGGTCGATCGGGAGATCTGCTCGATCTGCGCCACAGCGTTAGGAGAAACACGTGACCAGTCCGGGAAGCGAGCGGCGGACGGTGAAGCTGCTCGCCGTGACCGCCTGTCCGACGGGCATCGCCCACACCTATATGGCGGCGGAGAAGCTGGCGCAGGCCGCGGACGCGCTCGGCATCGAGATGAAGGTGGAGACGCAGGGCTCCATCGGCGCCGAGAACGTTCTGACTGACAACGATGTCAGAGAGGCCGACGGCATCATCATCGCGGCCGACAAGGATGTCGACCGGAGTCGATTCGTGGGCAAGAAGGTGCTGTCCGTCGGAGTCGCCGAAGGGATTCGTCATCCGGAGAGGCTGATCGAGCAGGTGCAGAACGCGCCGGTGCACGCTCCGGGCGGCGGCAGCGGTGACGGTCCGGCATCCGGCGGAGCCGGAGCGGGCGGGGGCGGCAAGGAGCGCAGCATCGTCTACAAGGCGCTGATGAACGGCGTCTCGTACATGATCCCGTTCGTGGTCGTCGGCGGTCTGCTGATCGCCATCTCGCTGGCGCTCGGCGGCGACGCCACCGCCAAGGGCTACGCCATCCCCAAGGGGAGCTTCTGGGCAGATGTGTTCGAGATCGGCGTCATCGGCTTCACGCTGATGATCCCGATCCTGTCCGGCTACATCGCCTACGCGATAGCCGACCGGCCCGCGCTGGTTCCGGGCATGATCGGCGGCTGGATCGCCAACACCGGCTCGCTCTACGACTCCGAGGCGGGCGCGGGCTTCATCGGGGCCATCGTCACCGGGTTCCTGGCCGGGTATCTGGTGTTGTGGATCAAGAAGGTCAAGGTCCCCAAGTTCGCGCGGCCGATCATGCCGATCATCGTGATCCCGATCGTGGCGACGACGGCGCTGGGGCTCTTCTTCATCTATGTCATCGGCAAGCCGATCTCCTGGGTCTTCACGCACCTCACCGACTGGCTCAGCGGGATGACCGGGACCAGCGCGATTCTGCTGGGCGCAATACTCGGTCTCATGATCGCGTTCGACATGGGCGGGCCGGTCAACAAGACCGCGTTCCTCTTCGGGGCCGGCCTCATCGCCACCGGTAATCAGACCGTGATGGGTATGTGCGCCGCCGCGATTCCGGTCATGCCGCTCGGGCAGGGACTCGCCACGCTGCTGCGCCGGCGGCTCTACTCGGAGCAGGAGCGGGAGACCGGTATGGCCGCGCTGTTCATGGGCATGTTCGGGATCTCCGAAGGCGCGATTCCGTTCGCCGCGGCCAGGCCCGCGCAGGTGATTCCGGCGAACATGCTCGGCGGCGCGGTGGCCGGTGCGATCGCCGGTCTGGCGAGTGTCGAGGACGCGGTTCCGCACGGTGGGCCGATTGTGGCCGTGCTCGGTGCGGTCGGTGGAGTCCCGATGTTCTTCCTCGCCGTCGCCATCGGCACCGTCGTCACCGCGCTCACCACGAATGCGCTGATCGACATCAAGGGTCGGGCGGATCGCGGATCGGCGGCGCTTGCGCCTGCCGGTGGGGGTGGCGTTCCGGAGGCTGCTCTCGTTGGCGTCGGTGCAGCGGGCTCAGGAAGCGTAAGCACCGAGAAGGCCGTCGCTCCCCCGGCGCCCCCGGCCCCCGACCTGGACGCGGACCCTGACCCCGACCTGGCCCCCGACCCGGAGCCGGACGAGAACGAGGTGCTGTCCGGGTATCTCACCGCGCAGACCGTGAAGGTCCGGCTGGAGGCCGACACCAAGGACGCGGCCATCCGCGAACTGGCCTCGATGCTCGCGACCACCGGAAAGGTGACCGATCAGGACGCGCTCGTGGCGGCCGCGTTCGCCCGCGAGGAGCAGGGCACCACCGGGCTCGGCGAGGAGATCGCCATCCCGCACGCCAAGACCGACGCGGTCACCGCGCCGATCGTCGGCTTCGCGCGGTCCGCGGACGGCGTGGAGTGGGGTTCGCTCGACGGCACGAAGGCCAAGCTGATCTTCATGATCACCGTGCCTGAGGCGGCCGCCGGTGATGAGCATCTGCGCATTCTGGCCATGCTGTCCCGCAAGCTCATGGACAACGCCTTCCGCGACCGGCTGTCGGCCGCTCCGGACGAGGCGACGATCCTGAAAGTGCTGGGCGAGATCCAGTAGCCGGCAGGCATCAGCGGCCATGCGAAAGGCCCCCGGACCGACAACTCGGTCCGGGGGCCTTCGTCTGCGTGCCGACGTCAGTGAGCCGCGTCCGGGGACGGGCCGCCCGGGGCCTTGGCCGGATTCACACCCGCCGCGGCCGCCGACTCGCTGTAGATGTCCGGCTCGAGGTAGATCACGCGGGCGATCGGCACGGCCGCGCGGATCCGGTCCTCGGCCGCGTTGATCGCCGCGGCGACCTCCGCCGCCGTGTCGTCGCTCTGCACCGCGACCTTCGCCGCGACCAGCAGTTCCTCCGGGCCGAGGTGGAGCGTACGCATGTGGATGATGCCGGTGACCGTCTCACCGTCGACGATCGAGTCCTCGATCTTCTTCAACTCGTCGGTGCCCGCGGACTCGCCCAGCAGCAGCGACTTCGTCTCGGCCGCCAGGACGAGTGCGATGAGGATGAGCAGGATGCCGATGCAGAGCGTGCCGATGCCGTCCCAGACTCCGTCGCCGGTGGCCAGCGCGATGCCCACGCCACCCAGCGCCAGGACCAGACCGACCAACGCGCCGAGGTCCTCCAGGAGTACGACGGGGAGTTCGGGAGCCTTGGCGTGGCGCACGAACTCCTTCCAGGAGAGATTGCCGCGGATCTGGTTGGACTCCTTGATGGCCGTACGGAAGGAGAAGCACTCGGCGATGATCGCGAAGACAAGGACACCGATCGGCCAGTACCAGGCCTCGATCTCGTGCGGGTGCTTGATCTTCTCGTAGCCCTCGTAGATCGCGAACATGCCGCCGACCGAGAAGAGCACGATGGAGACGAGGAAGGCGTAGATATAGCGCTCGCGGCCGTAGCCGAAGGGGTGCAGCTTGGTCGCTTCGCGCTTGGCCTTCTTGCCGCCGAGGAGCAGCAGTCCCTGGTTGCCGGAGTCGGCGAGCGAGTGGACGCTTTCCGCGAGCATCGACGAAGAGCCGCTGAACAGGAACGCAACGAACTTCGCTACCGCGATTGCGAGGTTGGCGGCGAGTGCCGCGACGATCGCCTTGGTTCCGCCTGACGCGCTCATGAGTGCCGGATGTCCCTTCGTACCTGCTGTACCTGCTGTACCTGGCGTACCTGCTGTGCCTGGCGTACCTGCTGTGCCTGCCGTACCTGGCGTCCGGGCTTTGCCCGGCCTTTACGGTGCGCCATTGTTGCAGCCCGCCGCGGTGGCGCTGCGTCAGGCCACCACAGTTGCCCGGAAGAGGGTGCCGGCGCCGTCCGAAGCGCCCGAGATCTCCGCCTTGTCCCCGGCCGGAACGAACACCGACTCGCCCGGTCCGAGCGCCAGCTCACCGACCGTCGCACTGCCCGCGGTGCAGAGCAGGATCTGCGGAGTGAGGGCCGTGAGGTCGCGCGGCGCCGCGCCCGGCGCCAGCACGAAGCGCGAGAGCCGGAATTCGTCGATCGGAGTCGCGTAGACCTCCTCGCCCGACGGCGACGCCTCCGGGCGCAGCACGCCCGTGTCGGTCGCCTCGAAGCGGACGATACGCAGCAGTTCGGGGACGTCGACGTGCTTGGGGGTCAGTCCGCAGCGCAGCACGTTGTCGGAGTTGGCCATGATCTCGACGCCGAGGCCGTTGAGATACGCGTGCGGGACGCCTGCGCCGAGGAACAGGGCCTCGCCGGGCTGCAGTTGGACGTAGTTGAGCAGCATCGCGGCGATCACGCCCGGGTCGCCCGGGTAGTGGTGCGCGATCGCGGCGTACGGGGCGTAGTCACCGCCGAGCCGGTCCGCGGCTGCCGCGGCCTCGGTGACCGTGGCCGCCATCTCCTGCGGATCGGCGGTCAGCACCGCCGTCAGAACCTCGCGGAGCGCGGCCTCTTCCGGGTGGGCGTGCAGCAGGTCGACGTACGGCTTGAGCGAGTCCACGTCGAGTGCGGCGATCAGATCGGCGGCCGCGTCCGGTGCACGGAATCCGCAGAGGCCGTCGAACGGCGTGAGCGCGCAGATCAGTTCGGGCTTGTGGTTGGCGTCCTTGTAGTTGCGGTGCGGGGCGTCGATGGGGACGCCCGCGCTCTCCTCGGCGGCGTAACCCTCCTTCGCCTGGGCGAGGTTGGGGTGGACCTGGAGGGAGAGCGGCGCGCCCGCGGCGAGAATCTTGAACAGGAAGGGGAGGCGCGGACCGAACTTCTCGACGGCAGCGGCGCCGAGTTCGCGTACGGGGTCGGCGGCGACGACGTCGTTGAGCGCGCCGCGGCCGGTCCGGGACGGCGCTCCCGGGTGCGCGCCCATCCACATCTCGGCCTGGGGCTCGCCGGTGGGGGCGACGCCGAGCAGTTCCGGGATGGCGGTCGTGGAACCCCAGGCGTAGGGGCGCACGGTGTTGGAGAGCCGGTCCATGGTCTTCCTGGTTCTACGAGGGCGTACGGCGAGGGCGGGCTGCGGGGCGCTTGCGCGGGCTACGAAGGCGGGTTGACGGCGGACGCCAGCGACAGATACACGGCGGCGAAGTCGGTGACGGCGAGCAGTTCGGCGATCGACTCCAGCTCGGTGCCCTCCTCCGGCTCGAGCTCGCTGATCGCGGTGTCATGGCTGAGCGCAAGCTCGCGGGCGGCGGGCGCGGCCGTGAGACCGCCGATCGGACGGTCGCGCAGCAGGACGACGCGGGCGCGCAGCGCCTGCTGCTCCTCCACGCGGTCACGGAAGAAGTCCTCCGGGTCCGCGCCGGCGGCGAAGTCGCCGGCGAGCAGCACGCCGTGCGCGGGCAGCGCCTCCGGCAGTTCGGCGGCGAGAGCGGGGCGGCCGGCCAGCTCGGCCAGTACGGCGGCGAAGCGGCGGCCCGCCGGGGCCGCGCCGGTGCCCTCCGTCCAGATCAGCGGGAGGCTGTCGGCGAGCTCGGCGGCGAGTGTCTTGGCGGGATTGCTGTACGTGGCGATGGCCGGGCCGCAGCGTTCGGCGGTCTGGTCGAGGCGGTCGGCGACCTTGGCGAGCGTCTCCGGCGGCGCTTCCAGCAGGCCGACACGGTCGAGGAGCACGAGCAGCGGGGTGAACAGGGCCCACAGCGCGCCCGGGCTCGCCGTCACCGTCTCGTCGTACAGCTCGTGCGGGGCGGTGGCCATGGGGACGACGATGCCGTGCTGGTCGTCGACGGCCTCGGAGAGCGGGGAGCGCTGTGGGGCGACGGCGACGACGGTGCAGCCGCGGCGGTACGCCTGCTCGGCGAGGAGGGCGAGGCCGGGCTCGGAACCGTCCGTCGTCGCGACGAGCAGCAGGTCCACGGAGCCCGCCCAGCCCGGGAGGGCCCAGCGCAGTGCGCCGGCGGCGGGTGCGACGCCGGTGGGGTGGAGCCGGGCGACGGGGGCGCCCGCGCCGGCGAGCGCCTCGATCAGGTCGGCGACGCCGGTGGCGGCGGTGCCGGAGCCCGCGACGAGGACGGCGCGCGGCCGGCCCTCGGGCTTCAGCTCGGCGATGCCGGCCTCGGCGGCGTGCCGGGCGGCGGTGCGTACGCGCGCCCCGGCCTCGGCTGCGCCTCGGAGCAGACCACGACTATCGGCACGGGCCAGGGATTCCGGGGCGTCGAGGAGCGACTCGTCGAGCATGGGGTTGGGCCTCCTGGGGGTCAGGGCCTTTCGTCTGGGACAGGCCCTAGGCGGGTCGGCGTGCCTCGTCGACGAGGAGGACGGGGATGGCGTCCCGTACCGGGTAGGCCAGGCCGCAGTCCTTGCCGGTGCAGATCAGCTCGGGGGTGTCGGCTGCCGTGCGGTCGCTGAGCGGGGCGTGGCAGGCCGGGCAGGCGAGGATCTCCAGGAGACCGGCTTCGAGCGGCATGTGGTGGGGTGTCCCTTCGGGGCGGATCGCATGTCGAACATGCGGTCGCGGGCATGCGGATTGGGCCACGTCAGCGTACCGCCGGGGACAGGGGTGCGGCGCGTTCTGGGGTGCGCGGGAGGTTCCTCCGTACATCCCCTCGGGCGGGGGAACCGGCCCGAAGGAGGTGGGGGTACGGGGTACACCCACCTCCCCGGACTCACGCCCCGCGCACCAGCCCCAGTACCTCGTCCCGCACCTTCGCCATCGTCGGCTCGTCCCTCGCCTCCACGTTCAGGCGGAGCAGGGGTTCCGTGTTGGACGGGCGGAGGTTGAACCACCAGTCCTCGGTGGAGACCGTCAGGCCGTCGAGTTCGTCGATCGTGACGTCCTTGCGGGAGCCGTACGCCGACTTGACCGCGGCCGTGCGGGCCGACTGGTCGTCGACCGTGGAGTTGATCTCGCCGGAGCCCGCGTAGCGGTCGTACTGGGCCACCAGGGCGGACAGCGGGCCGTCCTGGGAGCCGAGGGCCGCCAGGACGTGGAGGGCCGCGAGCATTCCCGTGTCAGCGTTCCAGAAGTCGCGGAAGTAGTAGTGGGCCGAGTGCTCGCCACCGAAGATCGCGCCCGTGCTGGCCATCTCCTGCTTGATGAAGGAGTGGCCGACCCGTGTCCGTACCGGCTCGCCGCCGTTCTCGCGGACCACCTCGGGGACCGACCACGACGTGATCAGGTTGTGGATCACCGTGCCGCCGGGGTGCTTCGCCAGTTCCCGCGCCGCGACGAGTGCCGTGATCGCGGACGGCGAGATGCCCTCGCCCCGCTCGTCGACGACGAAGCAGCGGTCCGCGTCGCCGTCGAAGGCGATGCCCAGGTCCGCACCCTCGGAGCGGACGCGTGCCTGCAGGTCGACGATGTTCGCTGGGTCCAGCGGGTTCGCCTCGTGGTTCGGGAACGTGCCGTCCAGCTCGAAGTACATCGGTACGAGAGTCAGCGGCAGGGAGGAGAACACCGTGGGGACCGTGTGGCCGCCCATGCCGTTGCCGGCGTCCACGACCACCTTCAGCGGACGCATCGCCGACAGGTCGACCAGCGACAGCAGATGCGCCGCGTAGTCCTCGAGCGTGTCGCGCTCGGACACCGTGCCGGTCGTCGCGGCCGGGGCGGGCGCGCCCTCCTCCGACCAGGTCTCGACCAGCGCGCGGATGTCCGCGAGGCCGGTGTCCTGGCCGACCGGCGCCGCGCCAGCGCGGCACATCTTGATGCCGTTGTACTGCGCCGGGTTGTGCGAGGCCGTGAACATCGCGCCCGGCAGGCCGAAGCTGCCCGAAGCGAAGTACAGCTGGTCCGTCGAGCAGAGCCCGATCAGTGTGACGTCCGCTCCCCGCGCCGCCGCGCCCCGCGCGAACGCGCCCGAAAGACCCGGCGACGACGGCCGCATGTCATGGCCGACGACGATCGCCGACGCCTGCGTCACCTGGACGAACGCCGCTCCGAACAGTTCGGCCAGCGCCTCGTCCCACTGATCCGGCACCACCCCGCGAACGTCGTACGCCTTCACGATCTGCGACAGATCAGCAGCCACGGCCCAACCCTCCTGAAGTCTCTGCGGTCACCTCGGAACCTCAACGTACCCGCCCGGACCAAGGGATCATCCAGCCCGGTGAGTTGGGTCGCTCAGTCCTGGCCGTACCGCGGGTCCACCGACTCCGGAGCCAGCCCCAGCAGCTCCGCCACCTGCTCCACGACCACCTCGTGCACCAGCAGCGCCCGCTCGTCGCGGTTCTTGGTACGGATCTCCACCGGCCGCCGGTAGACCACGATCCTGGCCGGCCGTCCCTTGTCCGCGGGCAGCGAGCTGCCCAGCGGCACCGACTCGTCCGGCGCTCCCGGCACGTCCAGGACGAGGAAGTCGACGTCGGCCAGCTGCGGCCAGCGCCGTTCCAGCCGTTCGACCGAGTCCTGCACCAGGTCACGGAAGGACTCGGCCCGGCTCGCCGCGAGGGGCACCTGGGGCGGGGCGACCGGCCCGCGCATGCCGCGGCCGTGGCGGTCGCGACGGCGCGGCCGTGGATCGGTCGGTGGGGGCGGTACAGGACTGTCCATCACTGACGCAGGGTAGCTCTCCGGGGCGTGCATCCATCGCGCGCTCACGCCCGGGAGGCAGCATGTCGCTATTTGAACATTCCGGTCACGCTTGGGCCCGGTTGCCGACCCTCCAGCGATCGCACCTCGGACGGCGAATGACCTCATTTACGCCAAGTCATGACCGGATCACGGTTGGTCGCCGCCCGTGATCTTCTCTCCCCCTGCAGGTCAGGGCAGTTGCCCGGGGGAACGTTATGCCGGACCTCGCAGCACGACACGGTGGAGTGACCTGGTGGAGAGTCGTCGCAGCCCGCTCAAGAGTGCGGTACCGTCCAACGTCGTGAGCCCTGTACGTCGCTGTTCGCGCACCGCGTGCGGCCGCCCTGCCGTCGCGACACTGACGTACGTCTATGCCGATTCGACTGCGGTCCTCGGCCCGCTCGCCACCTACGCCGAGCCCCACTGCTACGACCTGTGCGCCGAGCACAGCGAGCGGCTGACCGCGCCACGCGGCTGGGAGGTCGTACGGCTCACGGACGGGTCCGCGCCCTCCCGTCCGAGCGGCGACGATCTTGAGGCGCTCGCCAATGCCGTGCGTGAGGCAGCTCGCCCACAGGGCAGGGCTGCGGAGGCCGCCGGACAGAACGGGCGGCGGACGGCGGACCCGATGGAGGTCGCGCGCCGCGGCCATCTGCGGGTGCTGCGTTCCCCCGACTAGTAGCAGCGACCCCGGCCGGCGTCAGTCGTCGAGCACCGACAGGTCCTGCTCCGCCGCCGGCACCGCCACCGTTCCGCGGTCGTCCGGCAGCGCCTGCACCGTGAACATCGGGATGCCGTCCAGCGGCAGTGCCAGCGTCCGCGAGGCGTGCACCGGGCCGCCCGACACCGTCTCCACCGTCAGCGCGTACGAGCCCTTCAGACCGGCCGGCACCGGCAGGTCGGTGATCGCCAGCGTCGTGCCCGCCTTGACCGTGTACGTCTTGACGGCCTGGCTGCCGCCCTCCGTGCCGGCCGACGCGGTGACCTTGACCTGAGCCGCGGTTCCCGGCGCGGTCAGCGAGAGCGTCGAGCCCTTGGCGCGGTTGTCGGCCACGGACGCCCGCTCCCCCACCGCGGCGGTCGCCGGGATGAAGGCGACCTCCTGCTTGTCGCCCTTGCCGCGGACGACCCGCAGCGCGGCCACCACCGGTGTCGCGCTGCTGCTCTGGGAGGGGCTGAGGATCAGCGAACCGGCCTCGCCCTTGGTCACGTCCAGCAGGTCGACGCTCGCCGTCATCCCGGACTTCACGTGCAGCGTCTCGTGCCCGGCCGGTGTGATCCGGCCGTCCGGCGTGGCGAGTTGGACCTTGAGGTCGGCATCGTCGTCGCCGGGCGCGAAGGCCACCAGGCGCACCGACGTCGCGTCCGCGGGAATGCCGGGCAGGACGGCGGTGCCTGACGGGTCGGCCGATGCCGTCAGCCAGTCGCTGCCGACCTTTTCGTCGGCGGCCCGTACGACGGCTCCGACCCTCCCCGTACGAGTGCTGACGTGGACCGTGACGTCCTCGGCGCGGTCGGCGGTCAGGGTGGAGAGCAGCACCGGCACGCTGGCTCCCGCCGGGACCGGAATGCCCTCGGTGAGCGTGGTCTTGAGCGCGCCGTCCTTGCCGTAGAGCTCGATGTCGGCGACGGCCGGGGTGTCGTCCGGGTTGGTGAGGTGGACGTAGTCCTGCCGGCTCTCCGCGATGGACGCGGCCGGGAACCAGAAGTCGGTGTCGGGCGCGGTACAGCTGACGCCGAGAAGGCCGCGTGCTCCGCCGACGGTGACCGTGGTGGTCTGCTGGGCGGTCCAGCCGGGCGCGAGGCGGCCGGTGGCGGTGCCGACGAGCGCGGGGGCGTCGCCGCCGCTCGCCTTGGCGGCGACGGGCTTGCCGGGCTCCTTCAGCGCGAGCACGGGCTTGTCCGCGCCCGGCTTCTTCACCGCACCCTCTTTCGTCTCGTCCTTCTTGGGCTCGGTGTCCACCAACACCGCCGCGGACGGCTTCAGTTCGGCCGCGCCGTCCTTCGCGCCGGCGGTCTTGCCCGCCGGAGTGAAGGAGGTGTACGCGGTCTCGGCGAGCTCGGAGCTGCTCGGCGCGGGGCAGAGCAGGCTGGAGCGTTCGACCGGGAGCCGCGCCGGAGCCGTCGCCTCGCTCGCGCCGGAGCTGTCGGGCGCCATGAGCGCGGCGAATCCGGTGACCGCGGCGAGAGCGGTGGCGGCGGCGAGCAGGGAGATGGTTGTGCGGTTCACTCTGAGTCGCCTCGGGTCGCGTTGCCGGGGTTGGCGTTCGGGTCGGGGGGCTGTTCGGTGTCGCCGTACGCGTAGGGGTCGTACTGCCCCTCCTGGTACTGACCCTGCTGGTACTGACCGTCCTGGTACTGACCCTCCTGGAACTGGCCGTCCTGGAACTGGCCGTCCTGGAACTGCCCCTCCTGGAACTGGCCCTCGTACGCCTGCGTTTGAGCCTGCGCCTGGTACTGATCGGCCTGATACGGCTGCTCGTACTGCTCGTTGCCGTAGTTCTGCTCGGTTCCGTACTGGTACTGGTCGTTGCCGTATCCGGCGTTGGTGTATCCGGTATCCGCGTACGTCTGCGCGTCCCACTCGCCGTACTGCTGTTGCTGCGGCTGCTGCTCCGGCACGGCCGCGTACGGCGCCTGCTGCTGCGCGAAGACGTCCTGGCCGGCGGAGACCTGGGCGTACGGATCGGCGTACCCGGCCGTCTCCTCAGGCTGCTCGGCCTGCTCGCCGGACGGCTCGGCCTCCGCCTCGGCCTGGGCGCGGAGCCTGCGTGCCCGGCGGCCCTCGCCGTCGACGGGCTGCGCCGGTACGGCGATGGCCTCCTCCGGCAGGTCGTCGTCGATCTGCACCCGCCGGCCTGGCAGTGCGAGCACCAGCAGGACGAGCGCGAGGAAGCCCTGCGCCCAGATCCAGGCGGTGTGACCGGTCGAGTTCTCGTACGTGAGGTCCAACCGGCCGCCCTCGGCCGGGAGTTGGAAGCCCTGTGCCCAGCCGTCCACCGTCGTCTTCGTCAGTGCGCGGCCGTCCAGAGTGGCCTGCCAGCCCTCGTCCGCGCGGTCGGCGATGCGCAGCACACGTCCATCCGCGCCCGCCGGGATCTTGGCGTGCGCCTCGACGGCGTCCGAGGCGACGGGCAGCGGATCGCCCTTGCCGCCGACGATGGTGGCGCGGGCGACCTGCCGGTCGACGCTCCAGAGCGCACTGCCGTCGAGCTGGCTGAGGCGGTTGAGTCCGGGGGTGGCGTCGAGGACGCGGCTGGTCTGGCGCGGCGCCTCGTCGCGTACCAGCACATAGCGGATCGCGAAGCCGCTGAGCTGGCTGGTCTGGTCGGCGCCGGAGCCCGCGACGAGATTGGCGACGATCTTGTCGAGACGGGCGTCGCTGCCGCCCGCCTCGGCCAGTTCGGCGTCGCCGAGGCGGCCGCCGGAGCCGCGTACGAGCGTGTACGAGACCTTGGCGGCCGAGCTGCCGCCGAGTACGAGCGTGCGCGGCTGGTCGCGGGTGTCGCTCTCTTCGGCGACGAACGCGGGCACCTGGACCGGGTCGCGGCGCGAGAGCGGGCCCGCGGCGCCGTCGAGCATCCAGCCGGCGGCGGCGAAAAGCGGTGCGAGTCCGGCGGCGAGCGCGATGATCGCCGCGACGGGCTGACGCCAGCCGAAGCTCTGGGCGGCGACGCGGCTGCGGCCGCCTTCCGCGCCGAGCACTGCGGCGGTGAGAAGCGCGACTCCGTAGACGAGCGTGGCGGGTCCGGCCCAGCCGGAGCCGTTGGCGATGGCCGCGAAGATCAGCGCGGTGAGCGCGACGGCCCAGGCGGTGCGGATGGCGAACTGCCGCTCCTCGCGCAGCAGAGCGGCCAGCGCGGCGAGCACGATGCCGATGAGGAGGAGTCCGCCGGCCGCCTTGGGGCCGCCGGGGCTCATGCCGAGGAGGTCGAGCGCGGAAGCGGCTCCGGAGCCGAAGTCCAGTCCGGCTTCGCGGAAGAAGCCGCTCGGGCCGGCCAGCAATGACAGCGACCAGGGCGCGAGGACGAGCAGCGGCGTGCCAATCGCGGCGAGGAAGCGCAGCCCGTGCGCGGTGATGTCGTCGCGGCGCAGCACGAGGACGGCTATGCCGATGACGAGCGCGAGCAGCCACACGATGGGCGTGAACGCCATCGCGAAGGTGAGCAGCAGCGTGTAGGCCCAGGTGGCCCGCCAGCTGCCGCGACCGGTCCCGCCGAGGCCGTGGGCCGCGACGCCCGCGCGGGCGATCAGCGGCAGCACGACGGCGAGCACGGCGGTGCCGAGCCGTCCGGTGGCGAGCGCGCCGGTGGCCGCGGGCAGGAAGGCGTACGCGATGCTCGCCCAGGCCCGCAGCAGCCGGGATTCGACGAGCGGGCGGGAGGCGAAGTACGCGCTGAGTCCGGCGAGCGGGACCGAGCAGACGAGCAGCACGGTGAGCGCGAAGCCGGTGGAGCCGAGGAAGACCGTGGACAGAACGGCCAGGATGGCCAGATAGGGCGGCGCGGTCTGGGTGCCGCCGGTGCCGAGCGGGTGCCAGCTCATCGCGTAGCGCGACCAGAGGTCGGAGACGTCGGCGGGTGCGGGCAGCAGTGCGCCGCCGGCCAGTGATCCGCCGCCGAAGAGTCCGCGGCAGGCGATGACGGAGATCAGCAGGAGGAGCGCGAAGAGTACGGGTCCGGGCTTGCGCGCGATCTTCTTCAGCCGGGCGAACTGCTCGATCTCCAGAAAGTCGGCGTCGTCGCCACCGGGTCCGGACTCGACGGCGCCGTGCCGGGAGCCGCCGGAGTCGGCTTCCTTTCCGGCGCCGAGGTGGCCCGCGACCTGTTCGACGGTGGCGCGTACGGTCGCGCCGGGCGGCGGGAAGAGCGGACGCAGTTCGCCCGCTTCGACGCCGCCGCCCTGTCTGGCCCGTCGGCGGCGGCCGGCGATGATCCGCTCCGGGCGCAGCAGGGTGCCGAAGAGCCCCATGACCTCGTCGACTGCCTGGCCGGGCACCTTGCCGACGAGATAGGCGAGGGTGCGCAGCAGGGTGCCGAACACGATGCGCAGCAGTACATAAGGCAGTGCGCGGCCGCGAGCGTTGGTGAGCAGCGTGTAGGCGGCGCCCGCCTTGTCGACGCGGTGCGGACTGGCGACCGACCGGCCCGCGCAGTCGACGGTGCGGCGTTCGCGGGCCGCGGCCTCGGCGTGCCGCAGGACGGCGTCGGGTGCGACGAGCACCCGGTGTCCTGCGGCGTGTGCGCGCCAGCACAGATCGACGTCGTCGCGCATCAGCGGCAGCCGGCGGTCGAAGCCGCCGAGCTGCTCGTAGACATCGCGGCGGATGAGCATGCCGGCGGAGGAGACGGACAGCACCGAGCGGATCTGGTCGTGCTGTCCCTGGTCCTGTTCGCGCCGGTCGAGTCCGGTCCAGCGGCGTCCGCTGTTGGCGATGGAGACGCCGGCTTCGAGGAGTTGCTTGCGGTCGTACCAGCCGCGGAGCTTGGGGCCGATGATCGCGGCGTACTCGTCCGAGTCGGCGACGCGCAGCAGTTCGGCGAGCGCGGTGGGCTCGGGCGCGCAGTCGTCGTGCAGCAGCCACAGCCACTGCACGGGCTCCCCGTAGGGCAGTTCGGGCATGTCGTACGCGTCGTCGCGCCAGGTCCTGGTGACCGGGTCCCAGCCGCTGGGCCGCTTCAGATACGGCAGGTCGTCCGGCGTGAGCACGCCGGCGGTACGGGCCGCTTCCTCGACGGCCGTTCCGAAGCCGGTACGGCGGGCGAGGTGGAGGACGCGTTCGGCGCCGAGTGCTTCGGTGATCAGCCGCGCGGAGTCGTCGGCGCTGCCGGTGTCGGCGGCGATGACGTTCTGTACGGGCCGTTCCTGGCCGATGAGTCCGGCGAGGGCGTCGGGCAGCCAGCGTGCGCCGTCGTGGGAGACGAGCACGGCGGTGACGACATGCCGCGCGAACTCGGGCGGCTGTGCAGGGGCGAACGCGGTGGCGGACATTGAGGTAACGGGCCCTCCGGCCGGGGGGGGGTCGCCCCGAAGGGGCGTGGGAGCGTCTCGGACGGGGCCCCACACTAACGGTAGGAAAAAGCGCCGGGGCGCGAAGCCTTGAGGCAGCGGCTGCGGCCGGACGCAGAACGGTCCGCCGGCTGCGGTGATGCCGCAGGCGGCGGACCGTTGTTCACGCTGTGTGGTCCTGCTGGGGATATGCGGTCGGTGTTCAGACGGCGGCCTTCTTCAGCCGGCGGCGTTCACGTTCGGACAGGCCGCCCCAGATGCCGAATCGCTCGTCGTTGGCGAGGGCGTACTCGAGGCATTCGGAACGGACTTCACAGGCAAGGCAGACTTTCTTCGCCTCTCGGGTGGATCCGCCCTTTTCGGGGAAGAAGGACTCGGGATCGGTCTGGGCGCACAACGCGCGCTCCTGCCAGCCGAGTTCCTCATCCGCGTCCTCGACCAACAGTTCTTCGAACAGCTCGGTCATGTGCGCCCCTCGTCTGTCTTTTACGTCCCCGTGATGTATGCCGTGATCGATTTCGGCCGAACGACACGAGTGAAATTACAAGTGCGTGGATCCGGGCCAGTCAAGCCGGGATCTGCTATTGGGCCTCGTATTCACTCTGCGGAACCAAGGCTATGCGGAAAGTGTTCAAATCACCAAAAACCTGACACATGCCAGTGGCCTGCCCCACACCCTCCCTCCCCGGACCCGTGCAGGCCTTGTCAGAAGGGAAGACGTCGCGGGGTTCGATCTTGTTGCGATCCAGCCAAACAAGCGATCCGGATCACAGTCCGATCACAGGACCGGCGCGACGTTTGCGAGCGCGGTTGGTGCGCCATGTCTCCGCGGCCACGACTGCACAAACCTTTCTCCGGACTCCGTAACCGGATGAGGTGAAACATTGCCGCCAAATCGGTCATCAAGTTGACAGTGGAGAGGCCGAACCGTCACCTTTGATGACATGCCAGCGACCTCAGCGCTCCTTGCGACCCACGTCCGTGGGTTCCGCAGCGCTGTCCAGGCGCGCTGTTGCTGTTCCAGCTGTTGATGCCGTAGTGCTCCAGCTCTTTCACCGCATGACCTGCGACACCCTCCCCCAGCACTGCACAGTCTCTGCCGAGGAATCACCGCACCCATGAACAGCGACAGCGACCTCCAGATCGCCGGCGACATCCTCGCCGTACAGCACCTTCTCCAGCCCGCCCGCGAGCACCCGGCCACCGTCGCCGACTTCGTCGGTCTGGCCCGCTCCATCGCCGCCGACCGCGCGCAGTGGGCCCATCTCGTCCAATACGACGCCGCCTCCCGCTGGTACCACCGGCTGCGCACCGGCCCCGGCTACGAGGTGTGGCTGCTGTCCTGGGTGCCCGGCCAGGGCAGCGGGCTGCACGACCACGGCGGCTCCTCGGGCGTGCTGACCGTCCTCGACGGTGAGCTCACCGAGCGCACCGAGCAGACGTCCCGATCCATCGGCGCGGGAGCGCAGCGGGTGTTCGCGCCCGGTTATGTGCACGAAGTCGTCAATGACTCGCTCGAACCGGCCGTCTCTCTGCACGTCTACTACCCGGGTCTGACCGAGATGCCGATGCACGCCAAGTGCTCGGCCCCGGCCGTCCGCGAGGTCCCCGTCGCCTGACAAACTGGGCCGCATGCGCATTGTGGTTCTGGCCGGCGGCATCGGCGGCGCCCGTTTTCTCCGCGGCCTCAAGAAGGCCGCGCCCGAAGCGGACGTCACGGTGATCGGCAACACCGGTGACGACATCCATCTGTTCGGGCTCAAGGTCTGCCCCGACCTCGACACCGTGATGTACACCCTCGGCGGTGGCATCAACGAGGAGCAGGGCTGGGGGCGCGAGGAAGAGACGTTCCAGGTCAAGGCCGAGCTCGCGGCGTACGGAGTGGGGCCGGAGTGGTTCGGCCTCGGCGACCGTGACTTCGCGACGCACATCGTCCGTACGCAGATGCTCGCCGCCGGCTATCCGCTCAGCGATGTCACCGAGGCCCTCTGTGCCCGCTGGAAGCCCGGCGTACGACTGCTGCCGATGTCCGACGACCGCGTCGAGACCCATGTCGCCGTCGAGGTCGACGGCGAGCGGAAGGTCATCCACTTCCAGGAGTACTGGGTGAAGCTGCGGGCGTCCGTGCCCGCGGAGGCCGTCGTGCCGGTCGGCGCGGACCAGGCGAAGCCGGCGCCTGGCGTGCTGGAGGCGATCGCCTCCGCCGACGTGATCCTCTTTCCGCCGTCGAACCCGGTGGTCAGCGTCGGCACGATCCTCGCGGTGCCCGGCATCCGGGAGGCCATCGCCGAGGCGGGCGTGCCGGTGGTGGGCCTGTCGCCGATCGTCGGCGACGCGCCCGTGCGCGGGATGGCCGACAAGGTGCTGGCCGCGGTCGGCGTCGAGGCGACCGCGGCGGCCGTCGCGCGGCACTACGGCTCCGGGCTGCTGGACGGCTGGCTCGTCGACACCGTCGACGCGGGAACTGTCGCCGAGGTGGAGAGCGCGGGAATCCGCTGCCGGGCCGTGCCGCTGCTGATGACGGACGTGGACGCGACCGCGGAGATGGCGCGGCAGGCGCTGGCGCTGGCCACGGAGGTACGGGCGTGACCGGGCCCTCGTACCGGGTGTGGGCGCTGCCCGGGCTCGGCGAGGTCCGGCCCGGCGACGACCTCGCCAAGCTGATCGCCGCCACGGAGCCGGGGCTGGTGGACGGCGACGTCCTGCTCGTCACGTCCAAGATCGTGAGCAAGGCGGAGGGCCGGATCGTCGCCGCGGCGGACCGCGAGGAGGCCATCGACGCGGAGACGGTACGGGTCGTGGCGCGCCGCGGCACGCTGCGTATCGTCGAGAACCGGCAGGGCCTGGTGATGGCCGCCGCCGGTGTCGACGCCTCCAACACGCCTGCCGGGACAGTCCTGTTGCTGCCCGCCGACCCGGACGCCTCGGCGCGGGCGATCCGCGAAGGGCTGCGGGAGACGCTCGGCGTGGACATCGGCGTCGTGGTCACCGACACCTTCGGCCGGCCCTGGCGCAACGGGCTGACGGATGTCGCGATCGGCGCGGCCGGCGTGCAGGTCCTGGACGATCTGCGCGGCGGCACCGACGCGCACGGCAATCCGCTGAGCGCGACCGTCGTCGCCACCGCGGACGAACTGGCCGCCGCCGGAGACCTGGTGAAGGGCAAGGCCGACGGCCTGCCGGTCGCCGTGGTGCGCGGTCTCGGGCATCTGATGGGCGGCGAGGCCGACGCTCGCGCGCTGGTGCGCGTCGCGGCCGACGACATGTTCCGGCTCGGCACGTCGGAGGCGGTACGGGAGGCGGTCACCCAGCGCCGCACGGTGCGGGAGTTCACGGACGAGCCGGTGGACCCGGGCGCGGTACGGCGAGCGGTGGCCGCGGCGGTGACGGCGCCCGCGCCGCACCACACGACGCCATGGCGGTTCGTCCTGCTCGAATCGCCCGCCGCGCGTACCGAGTTGCTCGACGCGATGCGGGACGCCTGGATCGCGGACCTGCGGCGGGACGGCAAGTCCGAGGAGTCGGTCGCCAAGCGCGTGCGACGCGGCGATGTGCTGCGGCGCGCGCCGTATCTCGTGGTGCCGTGCCTGGTCATGGACGGCTCGCACCACTACGGCGATCCGCGCCGGGACACCGCCGAACGCGAGATGTTCGTGGTCGCGACGGGCGCGGGCGTGCAGAACTTCCTGGTGGCACTGGCCGGTGAGCGGCTCGGCTCGGCGTGGGTGTCGTCGACGATGTTCTGCCGCGATGTCGTACGGGACGTACTGCGGCTGCCGGCCGAGTGGGACCCGATGGGCGCGGTGGCGATCGGTCACGCGGCCGAGGCGCCTCGGCCGCGGCCGGCGCGTGAGGCTTCGGCCTTCATCGAGGTCAGGTAGCCGGCAAGGCTCAGAGCTGCGCGATGTCCGCGCGGGGCATCTTCGGCTTGCGGCGGGGCGGGGTGCGGCCGCTGAGGAGGATGAGGCGGGCGGCGCGGTGGCGCTGGCCCGCGTAGGGCTCCAGAAGCTCCAGCATCGCCGCGTCGTCGGCGTTGCGGTCGCCGGCGAGCGCGAAGCCGACGATGCCCGGCAGGTGGAGGTCGCCGACGGTGACGGCGTCGGGTGCGCCATTGCTGCGCTGGACGGTCTCGGCGGAGGTCCACGGGCCGATGCCGGGGATCAACTCCAGCCGTTCCTGGGCCTGTTGGGGCTCCATCGCCGCCGCCTCCTCCATCCGGCGGGCCACCCGGACCACGCGCAGGATCGTGGAGGCGCGCTTGTTGTCGACGCCGGCCCGGTGCCATTCCCAGGACGGGATCAGCGACCAGGTGCGCGGGTCGGGCATCACACACAGCCGCGTTTCCGGGCCGGGCGCGGGCTCGCCGTACTTGCGCACCAGTAGCCGCCAGGCGCGGTAGGCCTCGTCTGTTGTGACCTTCTGCTCCAGGACCGACGGGATCAGCGACTCCAGGACCAGTCCCGTCCGGGTCAGGCGCAGGCCCGGGCGGCGGTGCTGCGCGAGCGCGACGAGGCGGTGGCGGGGTGCGAAGGCGTCGGGTTCGTCGGCGTCGCCGAGCAGTGCGGGCAGCCGGTCGAGCAGCCACTCGGCGCCCGGGCCCCATGCCTCGGCCTCCGCGGCGCCGCCGCGCAGACAGACGCGGACGGTGCCGGGTCCGGCGGGCGTACGGCAGGCGCGCCAGACGGATCCGTCCGGGGTGGTGCGGAAGGTGGGATCGGCCGGGCCTCGGCGCAGCGGCCCGAGAACCAGGCCGAGGTCGAGAGGGCCGGGAGGTGTGTAGCGGCGGGTCCGGGCCGCGGTGGCCTGCCGGGGGACGGCGTTGGGCACGGGCGTGTGACCACCGCGCACGGTGGTGCGGGTGGGTCGGTCGGGTGCGAAGCGTCCTGCCACGTGACGAGACTACGGGGCGGCGTCGCCTGCGGCGGGCTTTGCCTACTGGTCCGAGGAGAAGCGCACACAGCCGGCCGGGAGCACCGCGTCGCACCAGACCCGCGCGCCGTCGCGGAGTTCGTTGTCCGGGCCGACCGTCGCGCCGTCGCCGATCACCGCGCCCGCCAGGACCGTTCGCGCGCCGACGCGCGCGCCCGTGCCGATCAGCGAGGCGGAGACCACCGCGCCCTCCTCGACCGTCGCGCCCGCCAGGATCACGCTGCCGTCGATCCGCGCGCCGGAGTGGACCGTCGCGCCCTGGCCGACGACCGTGCCGCCGGTGAGCTTCGCGTCCGGGGCCACCGACGCGCCCTGGAGGACCAGCCGGTCGCCGCAGCGGCCGGGGACCGCCGGGGACGGGGCGCGGCCGAGGACCAGGTCGGCCGAGCCGCGGACGAATGCCTGCGGAGTGCCGAGGTCCAGCCAGTACGTCGAGTCGACCATGCCCTGCAGATGCGCGCCCGACGACAGCAGGTCGGGGAAGGTCTCGCGTTCGACGGAGACCGGGCGGCCCGCCGGGATCGCGTCGATGACCGAGCGGCGGAACACATACGCGCCCGCGTTGATCTGGTCGGTGACGATCTCCTCCGGCGTCTGCGGCTTCTCCAGGAAGGCCGTGACCCGGCCGTCCGGATCCGTCGGCACCAGGCCGAACGCCCGCGGGTCCTCGACCCGCGTCAGATGGAGCGAGACGTCCGCGCCCGACGACCGGTGGACATCGACCAGAGCGCCGATGTCCAGGCCGGTCAGGATGTCGCCGTTGAAGATCAGCACCGGCTCGTCCGGGCCCGATCGCAGCCGGGACGCGACATTTCGGATCGCGCCGCCGGTGCCGAGCGGCTCGTCCTCGGTGACGTACTCAAGGTGCAGACCGAGCGAGGACCCGTCGCCGAAGTACGGCTCGAAGACCTCCGCCAGGTAGGACGTCGCCAGCACGATGTGCTCGACGCCCGCGGCCTGAGCCCGCGCCAACTGGTGGGTGAGGAACGGGACGCCCGCCGCCGGAACCATGGGCTTCGGCGTGTTGACGGTGAGCGGACGCAGCCGGGTGCCCTTGCCGCCGACCAGCAGGATCGCTTCTGTCACCTTGTCGTCCCTGCTTCCTGTCCGGGCCGGAGTGGTCACTCGTTCGAGACCGGCCAGTGTATGCAGTGGGTGCGGTGCCCTCTCGGTCAGCCGCGTCCCTGGTACGAGGCCGAAGCGGTCCGGGCGGTGCCGAGCTTCGAGTAGAGCTTGCTTCCGGGGCAGTCGGTGAATACCCCGTCCCTGTGCCCGGAGATGACGTTGAAGCTGATCTTCTTGCCCTTCGCGTACTTTCCGCTGCCGCCGGACGTGAGCGTCGCCTTGCCCTTCGGGTTGGCGCCGAAGAGCCCGAGCTTCCATGCCGTCAGCTTGGCGACCGCGGTCACCGCCGCCGGCGGCGGAGTGGACGAACTGTACGTGCCGAGCACGGCGATGCCCATGCTGTTGGTGTTGAAACCCAGGGTGTGGGCGCCTTGCACCGCCTTGGCCACGCCTCCCGCGCGGCCTTCGTAGATGTTTCCGCACTTGTCGACGGCGAAGTTGTAGCCGAAGTCGCGCCAGCCGCTGCTCACCACGTGGTAGCGGTAGATACCACGGAGGACTGAGGGCGCCTGCGCACACGTATAGCTGTTGCCGGTGGCGCTGTGGTGCACGAAGGCGACATTCACCGACGAGGTGTAGACGAAGCCGCTCTCGCGCAGAGACTCGTCCGCGCCCCATCCCTTGCGCGTGATGATGGCCGGCCGGGGGCCGATGTACGGCGCTGCCGCGGCCGCGGCCGGGATCGCCAGGGCATCCGACTGCCCGTCGGCGTTCTCCTCCTCGGTGGTCCGGTCGTCGTCCTCGACCGGGTCCACGGCCACCGTCTCCGCCCGGGACAGAGCCGGGACCACGGTGCCGTCCGCCGGCAGCAGCGCGCCGCCCGAGCGGTCCACGGCGGGGGGTTCCGCGCCGGGGTCGACCAGTTCGAGACGCATGCCTGCCGGCAGTGGAAGCGGTTCACCCGCTTCGGACCGGACGCGTATCTCGACGCCGTCCGACGCCCCCACCCACAGCGGCGCGGTGGAGCCACGCGCCTTCGCCGACTTGCCTTCAGCGGTGCCCGGATCGGGCCCGTGGTCCTCGTTGTGCGTCTGCACGTCCTGCCAGGAGGACCAGGTGCGGGAGCCGATGGGGCGGGTCCGGACCTGGACGGTGCCGTGCAGTTCGGTACTCGCGTTGTCCCAGACCACGCCGACCAGAGAGAACGGCTTGACGTCCGGGTCGAGCAGTCCTTGTTCTTTCGCCGGTCCGAGCGAGCGGTCCTTCGGACCGATCGGTTGAAGGGGCAGCGACTGGGTCGAGCCGGGCAGGTCCGGTGTCGGTGGCGCCTCGGGTGGCGCGGCAGCCGCGCCGGCGGCCAGTGAGAGCGGGAGCAGGAGCGCGGCTGAGCACGCCACGCTTATCGAAGAAGCCAGGAATCCACGCATGAAGACGATGCTGAGCCGGGGCCGCCGACTCCGCCGCCCGGGAACGCGCCGGGAAACTGACGGCCCATCGGTCCGACCGGTGGACCCCGTCACCGGTACGGCGGTCCCGGCGACGCCCGCCGCGTACGCTTGCGCGGATGAACACCAGCGACCGCACCCCCGCCGACCTGCTGCGATCCGCGCTCGCCGCGGATCCCGCGCGCCCCTTGGTCACTTTTTACGACGACGCCACCGGTGAACGCGTCGAATTGTCCGTGGCCACCTTCGCCAATTGGGTGGCGAAGACGGCGAATCTGCTCCAGAACGATCTTGCCGCCGGGCCCGGTGACCGGCTCGCGCTGCTGCTGCCCGCGCACTGGCAGAGCGCGGTGTGGCTGCTCGCCTGTTCGTCCGTCGGCGTGACCGTTGAGGTCGGCGGAGACGCGGCGGACGCGGATCTCGTCGTCAGCGGCCCGGACACGCTGGAGGAGGCGCGCGCCTGTTCCGGCGAGCGCGTGGCGCTGGCGCTGCGGCCGCTGGGCGGTCGGTTCCCGCAGCCGCCGGCGGGCTTCGCCGACTACGCGGTCGAGGTGCCGAGCCAGGGCGACCGTTTCGCACCGTATGCGCCGGTTGACCCGGCTGCGCCCGCGCTCTCGGTCGAGGGCGAGGAGCTGACCGGTCTCCAGCTGGTTCAGCGCGGCCGTACGGACGCGGCGGAACTCGGCCTGGTGGGCGGGTCGCGACTGCTGACCGGGCACGGCTTCGACAGCTGGGAGGGACTGTCGGCCGGTCTGTACGCGCCGCTGGCGGCGGGCGCGTCAGTGGTGCTGTGCCGGAACCTCGGCGAGCTGTCCCCGGAGGGGCTCCAGAAGCGGATCGAGAGCGAGCGCGTCACCAATACCGCGGTGTGAGCGGCCCGCTCGGGCCGAGCAGGCCGAGTGGTACGACAAGCCTCTGAGGGCCACTCGTGTGGCGCACACCGTTGGCCGAGCCCCCCGGCTCAGGTCGGGCCTCCGGTGGATGATCGGCGATGACATGTGCTTCAACGCACAACCAAGCGCCAGGCTCAGCCGTCTAGTCCTGCGATCGGCGGCCCAGCGCGCCGCCGACGCCGTGAAGGATGGACTCAGACGTGACGGACAGCGCGCGGGGAGCCGGCTCACCGGCCGAACCGGACGGCCCGGACGGCCAGACCGGGGACGAGCCGGTGCCTCCGGAGAGCGCTCCCGAACCGCCCGAGCCGACCGCGCCCGAGCCCGCACCCGCCGCTGACCATGAGCCCGCCGCCGAGCCCGCATCCGTCGCGGAGCCGGAGGCCAAGAACGAGCCCGGGCTCAAGACCGAGCCGGAGCCCGCAACGGCGGCGACGGCCGACGGCGGCAGACCCACAGGCTGGGCCGCGCGTCCCGAGCTCCCCAACCGCAAGCGCCACTGGCTGCGTTGGGCCGCTCTCGGCACCGCCTTCGTCGTGCTGGCCGCGGCCGGTGTCGGGTGGTGGTTCTACCGGAAGCTCGACGGCAACATCACCACCGACACCACCGCCGCCTCCGAGCTCGAGACATACGAGAAGGAGCGGCCGACGCCCATCGCGCTCGATGCGCAGAACATCCTGCTCCTCGGCTCCGACACCCGCTCCGGCGAGGGCAACGACCAGTACGGCCGGGACGGTGGCAGCCAGCGGTCCGACACCACGATCCTGCTGCACATCGCCGCGGACCGGCAGAGCGCGACCGCGATGTCCGTGCCGCGCGATCTGATGGTGTCCATCCCGAGCTGCCGCAAGCCCGACGGCACCCGCACGCGGGAGCAGTTCGCACAGTTCAACTGGGCCTTCCAGTTCGGCGGCGCGGCCTGCACCATCCGTACCGTCGAGCGGTTCACCGGCGTCCGGATCGATCACCACATGGTCGTGGACTTCAGCGGCTTCAAGGACATGGTCGACGCGGTGCGCGGCGTCGAGGTCTGCCTCAAGGAGCCGATCGACGACGCCGACGCGCATCTCAAGCTGCCGGCCGGCAAGCAGACCCTCAACGGCGAGCAGGCCCTCGGCTACGTACGCGCCCGCAAGTCCATCGGAAACGGCAGCGACACCGAACGTATGGACCGCCAGCAGCAGTTCCTCGGCGCGCTGGTCAAGAAGGTGCAGAGCAATGGCGTACTGCTCAATCCGACACGGCTCTATCCGGTGCTGGACGCGGCGACCAAGTCGCTGACAACCGACCCGGGACTCGACTCGCTGAGGGACCTGTACGACCTGACGCGGTCGGTCCGCAGCATCCCGACGGAGAAAGTGCAGTTCCTCACAGTGCCGCGGCAGCCCTATTCCGCCGATCCGAACCGTGACGAGCTCGTCGAACCGGATGCCACGGAGCTCTTCAAGCGGCTCAGAGAAGACATCCCCATCAAGGTCGTCCCGGCGAAGGAGAAGACCAAGAACCAGGAGGCTGAGGGGAACCCGGACGGCACCGGTTCCGCGAGCCCGACTCCTTCGCCGACTTTCTCCGGCACGAATGCGGCCGAAGGCATGTGCGAGTAAAGCGATGACCAAGCTGAAGTACACAGCCCATACGGATTGGGCAGATTGCCCGGTTGTAAGGGCCGAGGAATTTGTCACGGACGTCGCCTCACGTTGAACTGGGCGGATAGTGTGACGCGATCCGGTGTTCAGACTTCGGGTCTCGCACTAGTGGATCGAAAGACCGAGCGCCCTTCGGGGGAGGCGCTTCGCGTGGCACCGACGGAGGATTCAGGCAACCGTGGATGCGCAAAGCCGTGGACGGGCGGACGAGATCGACCCCGCCGACCAGTGGGTACTCAACCCGCAGACCGGCAATTACGAATTGCGACTGAACCAATCCGCAGCGCAGTCGTCGCCGTCGGGATCCGCGGTTCCGAGAACGCCGTCTCCGAGAAATCCACAGCGGCGCAGGACCGAGGCTCCGGGCCGCGAAGTACCTCCGCAGCGTTCGCGCCGCGGGGGCGACGCCTCCGGCGGCAGTCCGGTCAATGCGGGCCGCCGCAAGCGCAAACAGCCCAAGTCGGGCAAGAAGAAGGCGCTGATGTGGACGGGCGGTGTGCTGGCGTTCGTATTGGTCGCCGCCTCCGCGGCCACGTACCTCTACTACCGGCACCTCGAGGGGAATCTGAACACCGTCGACGTCACGGGCGCGGGCACTGGTGGCTTCAAGAAGGACCAGGCCGTCAACATCCTGGTCATCGGCACCGACAAGCGCTCCGGCGAGGGCAACGAGTCCTACGGCGACAAGAACAGCGTCGGGCACGCCGACACCACGATCCTCTTCCATGTCTCCAAGGACCGGACGAACGCGACCGCGCTGTCCATCCCGCGCGACCTGATCACCGACATCCCGAGCTGCGAGACGAAGCAGCCGGACGGCTCGACGAAGGACATCAGGGGTACGAACAAGACCCGGTTCAACGAGAGCCTCGGCCAGTCGGGCCGCGACCCGGGCTGCACCATGCGGACGGTCAAGGAGCTCACCGGAGTCACCGTCGACCACTTCATGATGGCCGACTTCAACGCGGTGAAGACGATGACGACCGCGGTCGGCGGCGTCGAGGTCTGTCTCGCCAAGGACATCAACGACAAGGACTCCAAGCTCAATCTCCCGGCGGGCAAGCACACCATCAAGGGCGAGGAGGCGCTGGCCTTCGTCCGTACGCGCCACTCGGTGGGCTTCGGCGGCGACTTGAGCCGTATCGAGATCCAGCAGCAGTTCCTCAGCTCGCTGATCCGCAAGATGAAGTCGAGCGAGACGCTGTCCAGCCCGTCCAAGATGCTGGACCTGGCGGAGGCGGCCACCAAGGCGCTCACCGTCGATTCCGGCATAGGAAAGATCTCCAGGCTGCGTGATCTCGGCATGGAGCTGTCCAAGGTGAATCCGAAGAACATCACCTTCGCCACCGTGCCGGTCGTCGACAACACCGACGGCGCCACGGTGCTGCTGAACGAGAGCAAGGCCAAGCCGCTGTTCTCGATGATCCAGAGCGACACCTCGCTCACCGAGGTGGAGAAGAAGGCGCAGGACGCCAAGAACAAGCAGCAGGGTCTGCTGTCCGGGCCGCGGGCGGCCGCATCCGATGTACGGGTGGCGGTCTTCAACGGCGGCGACACTCCGGGGGCGGCGCTTGCGACGCTGACCTGGCTGCAGAACGAGGAAGGCGTACTGAAGTCGAGCAACGAGGGCAACGCGCCGCAGAAGCTCGCCAAGACGACGCTGGTGTACGCGCCGAACCAGGCGGATCAGGCCCGCAAGCTCGCGGACCTGATGGGCCTGCCGGCCACCGCGCTGAAGCCGGGCACCGCGGACGCCGCGGCACGTGAGGCGATGACGCTGACTCTCGGCGCCGATTACAAGGGCGCGGGAGTGCCCATCACCGGTCCGGCGAAGGCGCCGGAGGGTGTGCAGAAGGTCGAAGCGGACAAACAGGTGTGTGCCAAGTGACGCGGGAGCTCCGGGTCACACGGCAAGCCTGAACGACGGGCGACAGGGGGACCCGGGGTGGGGCAGAACAGCGTGCGGGGGAAAGGGACGCGGGAGAGCGTCCCGAACCCCCGCGAACTGGGGTGGGACGACGGACTGTACGGCGAGGGTGGCGGGGAGGCCGCCCAGGGCCGTACGGCTGTGGCGGTCGACGACGGCGAACAGCCGGCGACGTCGGCCAAGGATGGGGGCCGCCGGGCCGACCGGCGGCACAACGGCACGCGGCGGCGCGGAAAACGCGGCAAGCGCCGGATACTGCGCTGGGTCGCCTCCATACTGTCGCTGCTGATACTCGCCACGGCCGGGGCCGGTTACCTCTACTACGAGCACCTCAACAGCAAGCTCAAGAAGGACGATCTGACGCTCGGCGACAAGATGGCCGACCACAAGGCCAACGCCGCCGGGCAGACTCCGCTGAACATCCTGCTGATCGGCTCGGACGCGCGGGACTCCAAGGAGAACCAGGACCTGGGCGGCGCGAAGTCGACCTTCGGAGGAACGCCGCTCGCGGACGTACAGATGCTGGTGCACGTCTCCGCGGACCGCAGCAACATCTCGGTGATCAGCATGCCGCGCGACACGGTGCTCAAGATCCCCGAGTGCAAGGACCCGGACACCGGCGACACGTTCCCCGCGACCGGCTGGAAGCTCACCAATGAGTCGCTCGGCCGCGGCGGGCCCGGCTGCACGGTGGCGACCTGGTACGAACTCACCGGCATCACCATCGACCACTTCATGATGATCGACTTCGCCGGTGTGGTGTCCATGGCCGACGCCATCGGCGGCGTCCCGGTCTGTGTCGAGCAGAACATCCACTCGCGCAACCGGCAGGGCCAGGGCTCCGGCCTCAAGATGAAGGCCGGCACCCACCCGGTCAAGGGCGAGCAGGCGTTGCAGTGGCTGCGTACGCGCTACGGCTTCGACGACGGCACCGACCTCGCCCGGACGCGCGCACAGCACATGTACATGAACTCGATGGTCCGCGAGCTCCGCAAGAACACCAAGCTCACCGACCCCAACAAGCTGCGCAAGCTGGCCGAGGCGGCCATCGGCGCGCTCACCGTCGACAAGGGCATCGACTCGGTCAAGCAGCTCTTCGACCTGGGCGAGGAGCTCAAGAGCGTCCCGACCGGCCGGATCACGATGACCACCATGCCGAACTTCTACACACAGCGTCAGGGCTTCGCCGGCAAGGTCGAGCCCAAGCCGGGCGACGCCGAGCAGCTGTTCCGGATGGTCCGCGAGGACATTCCGCTGGACGGCAAGGCGTCGGCGAAGAAGAAGCCGGCCACCGCTCCGGTCGTGTCCAAGGACCCGGCGGCCGCGCCCGGCGAGATCGCTGTGCTGGTGCAGAACGGCACCGACGGCGACGGCCAGTTCGCCGAGCGGGGACGGGCGAATGCGGTCAAGGAGATCCTCACCGGGAAGGGCTTCGCCCAGGCCAAGGCGGACGCCACCAAGAACCCGCAGGAGAAGACGGTGATCCGCTTCTCCAACGCGGAGCTGGAGGGCGACGCGCAGGCCGTCGCCAAGTCCCTCGGGATTCCGCTGACTTCGGTGAAGAAGTCGACGGATGTCACCGGCATCAGCCTGATCGTGGGCGCGGACTGGCGTGAGGGCGACGCCTATCCGAAGTCGGCGGGGCAGCAGGACAACAAGACGCCGGTGTCGGCGAAGCCCCTTCGCGGCGACAACGAGGAGGCGTGCATGCCGGTGCAGGCCGGCTTCACCTTCTAGGGAGTGTCCGCAAAGTATCGCCGTCCGCCCGGAGGGCGGGGCATGCGGCGTCCGGTGCGTGCGATCGCAAGGCGCCGGTGCGCCCTCGTAGCGGAGCTACTTGGGCGTATCGGCAACGCAGCGAGCGTGCGTGCAGGGCGTCGCATGCCAGGCGAGACTTTGCGGACACGACCTAGCGCGTACGTGAAAGGGCCCCGGGTGCGCGTGCACCCGGGGCCCTTCGCGTATCAGGCGGTCAGGCCGGCAGGCCGGCGGTCAGGCCGACGCGGTCTTCACTGCGGGACGGCGGCTCGCGATGACCTTCTTCGCCAGCGCGCGCGGGCTGGTGAGGAAGCCGTATCCCCACGACATGTGCATGGTGGCGAGCGCGACCGGGATCTGCAGCCGGGCCTTCAGCGGAAGGCCCTTGCCGGCCGGGACGGATCCGGCGGCGATCGCGGCCAGATAGCCGGCCGGGACGACCAGGCCCCACGGCGTGAGCGCCACACCGGCCACGAGGCCCGCGGCGATGGCGCAGACCGCGGTCGGCGGCGCGAGGTAGCGCAGGTTGATGGAGCCCTGGTGGTAGCGGGCGACGACATGGCGCCAGCGGCCGTAGTCCTTGTACTGCTTGGCGAGCGCCTTGACCGAAGGCCGCGGGCGGTACTGCACCTTCAGCTCCGGCGAGAACCAGATCAGGCCGCCGGCCTCGCGGATGCGGAAGTTCAGCTCCCAGTCCTGGGCCCGGACGAACTCCTCGTTGTAGCCGCCCTGTTGCTCCAGCGCCGCGCGCCGGAAGACACCCAGATACACGGTTTCCGCGGAGCCTGCCGTGCCGCCCGTGTGGAAGGCCGCGTTGCCGACGCCGATCTTGGAGGTCATCGCCGCGGCGACGGCGTGCTCCCAGTCGTTCTCGCCCTCGGCGTGCATGATGCCGCCGACGTTCTGCGCGCCGGTCTCCTCCAGGAGGCGGACGGCGGTGGCGATGTAGTTCGCCGACAGCATCCCGTGGCCGTCGACCCGTACCACGATCGGATGGCTGGACGCCTTGATCGCGGCGTTCAGCGCGGCCGGCGTGCGGCCGGTCGGGTTCGGCACGGTGTGGACGCGCTTGCGCGGATCGGATGCGGTCTCGGCGACCAGCTCGGCGGCGATCTCGTCGGTGCGGTCCGTGGACGGGCCGAGCGCGATCACCACCTCCATCTCGCCGCCGTACTCCTGCTCGAGGATGTGACGGACCGAGTTGCGCAGATGCCGTTCCTCATTGAGGACCGGCATGATCACGGAGACGGGCGGCTGGGCGGCGGGAGTGGCGTTCATCGGTCGCCACGTTACCGCGAACGGGGGACACCGACGCGCGGCGGCCGGTCGGTGCGGGTGGCCGCAGATCGTATCGGCCTACGGTGTGCACGACCCCCTGTCGCCCGCGGAGGTACCTCCTCGTGCCCATGCCGCCCCGCTCACCCCGTCGCCGGCCGCACCCCAGGCCACGGACCAGACGGCCGGTCGAGCGTCCGCGCTGGGGCCTGCGGGTGGCCACCACGCTCTCGGTCCTCGTGCTGGGCGCCGGCGCCATCGGTCACGCGGTGATGACGAGCCTGGACACCGGGATCAGCCGGGTGGATCCGTTCCGCGACATGAAGAACCGGCCCGAAGACAGCCACGGCATGAATCTGCTGGTCGTCGGCACCGACAGCCGCGACAAGATCTCGCGCGAGCAGAAGCGGAAGTACAAGCTCGGCGGCGCGCCGTGCCGCTGCACCGACACGATCATGCTGGTGCACATCTCCCGCGACCGGGAACGGGCCAGCGTGGTCAGCCTGCCGCGGGACAGCTACGCCGAGATCCCGGAGCACACCGACGCGGCCACCGGCAAGCACTACCGCAAGCATGCGGTGAAGCTGAACGCCACGTACTCGGAGGGCGGTCCCGGGCTCACGGTGCGCACCGTCGAGCGCATGACCAAGGTGAAGATCGACCACTATCTGGAGGTCGACTTCACCAGCTTCATGAGGACGGTGGACGCGCTCGGCGGGGTCGAGGTCTGCACGCCTCGCCCGATGAAGGACAGTTACTCGGGCCTGGATCTCGCTGTCGGCACACACAAGCTGAACGGCGGTGAGGCGCTGCAGTATGTGCGCTCGCGCCATGTCGACGGCGCGGCGGACCTGGGCCGGATGCAGCGCCAGCAGCGCTTTCTGGCGGGCCTGATCCATCAGGGGACCAGCACCGGAGTGCTGCTGAATCCGGTGAAGTTCCGCCAGGTCGCCTCGACGATGCTCAATTCCGTACGGGCCGACAAAGGCTTCGGCGCCGACGAGATGGTCGCGCTCGGCAGGGCGATGCGGGGCTTCTCGGCGGCGTCGTCGGAGTTCACGTCCGTGCCGCTCGGCAAGATCGGCTCGGTCAAGGGCCTCGGTTCCACGGTGAAGTGGGACGAGGCGAAGGCGGCGAAGCTGTTCCGGATGATCCGCGAGGACCGGCCGCTCGCGCCGCTCCGCCCGAAGCGGCCGAGGGCGACGCTGGTGGATGTGTCGCCGCAGCAGATCCGCGTACAGGTCTACAACGGGACGCGCGGCGACGGCCTCGGCAGAAAGGTCGACTCGGCGCTGCGGGCCACCGGTTTCAACACCACGCGCGCACCACTGAACGCCGTCGGCCCCGAACTGCGCCGCACCCTTGTGACGTACGACCCACGGTGGGACCGCTCGGCGCGGTCGCTGGCGGCGGCACTGAAGGGGTGCGAGCTGCGGGCCGTCAAGGGACAGGGCGCGACGCTGCGGGTGACGGCGGGCACGGACTACAAGGGTGTGACGGCGGTACGGGCCGAGGACGCGTACCAGGGCGAGTTCGGCGCGGTGACGGGCGACCAGGTCGTCTGCAACTCCGGAACCTAGTCCCCAATGTCATGACTTAGTCGCCCATACCCTCCGCCGCGCGCTTCTCCCGAAGCTCCTTGATCGCCCGGCGGCGCGCCAGCCGGTGCGTACGCCGGATCTGCGCCTCCTGGTAGCGGCGCTGGTCCCGCTCGGTCTCCGGTATCACCGGCGGCACCCTGCGCGGCTTGCCGTCCGCGTCGACCGCGGCGAAGACCAGATACGCGCTGCCGACCTGCGTCGCCGGCGTCGACTCGTTCCAGCGCTCGGCCAGCACCCGCACGCCGACCTCCATCGAGGACCGGCCGGTCCAGTTCACCTGGGCCTTCACATGCACCAGATCGCCGACCCTGACCGGCTCCAGGAAGACCATCTCGTCCATGGAGGCGGTGACCGCCGGCCCACCGGAGTGGCGGCCCGCGACCGCGCCCGCCGCGTCGTCCACCAGTTTCATGATCACGCCGCCGTGCACCGTGCCGAGGAGATTGGTGTCACTGCCGGTCATGATGTGACTGAGGGTGGTACGGGACGCCGAAGTGGGCTTGCCCGGAATCTCGGACTCCGGACGCTGGGCCTGATCTGTCATGCGCTCCACCATATGCGGGGGCTCCACGGCGGTCGCATTGCATCAGCTTGGCAACAGCACCGGTCCTATTTACCACCCGGCCTGTGAGGCCGAGGGGCGCGCCTGCACACTGGTCGGCATGAACGATTGGCCCGAAGGATACGGACGCGGCAGCCAGGGCTCGCAGCCCGAAGGCGCTCGCGCGATGCGCCATGTGCAGCGACGACCGGTCCCGCAGCAGCAGTCGCAGGGGTACGACGACTATGCCTCCCCTGGCTATGACAGCGGCTACAACACGGGCCAGGTCTACGGCCAGCAGCCCGGCGACGGCCAGGGCGGCCCTCCCTACGGGTCGGACCCGGCGTACGGCCGCCCGGCCCCGAACTGGCGGCGGCGGATCAAGATAGGTTCGCTGACGCTGGTGGTCGTGCTGCTCGCCGTGACCATAGGCACGTACTTCTGGGCCGACTCCAAGCTCCAACGCGAGGTCGACCTCTCCAAGGTCATCGAGCGGCCGGGCGAGGGCGACGGCACGAACTACCTGATCGTCGGCTCCGACAGCCGTGAAGGCATGTCGGACGAGGAGAAGAAGAAGCTGCACACGGGCTCGGCCGACGGCAAGCGGACCGACTCGATGATGATCCTGCACGACGGCTCCAACGGCCCGACGCTGATCTCGCTGCCGCGCGACTCGGACGTGGAGATCCCGTCCTTCAAGGGTTCGGAGTCCGGCAAGCTTTTCCCGGCCGAGGGCCGCCGGGTCAAGCTGAACGCGGCGTACGCGGAGGACGGCCCGGAGCTGCTGGTCCGCACGGTCGAGCACAACACCGGCCTGCGCATCGACCACTACGTCGAGATCGGCTTCGCCGGGTTCGCGAACATCGTGGACTCCATCGGCGGCGTCGAGATGGACATCCCGAAGGCCTTCAAGGACAAGAAGTCGGGCGCGGACTTCCAGGCGGGCAAGCAGACGCTGGACGGCGAGCAGGCGCTGGCGTTCGTACGGACCCGGTACGCCTTCGCGGGCAGTGACCTGGACCGTACGAAGAACCAGCAGAAGTTCCTCGCGGCGCTGGCGAGCCAGACGGCTACGCCCGGCACGATCCTGAACCCCTTCAAGTTCTATCCGACGATGGGCGCCGGCCTGGACACGCTGATCGTGGACAAGGACATGTCGCTGTGGTCGCTGGGCAACATGTTCTTCGCGATGAAGGGCGTCACGGGCGGCGAGGGCACGTCGATGAACATCCCGATCTCGGGCAGCCGGGGCGGGAACCTGGTCTGGGACAAGGCGAAGGTGAAGCAGCTCGTGGAGCAGCTGAAGAACGACGAGAAGGTCACGGTCACGGAGAAGTGAGCACAGCGTTGGGGCCCGCACCGGAATCCGGTGCGGGCCCCAACGCATGTCTGTCCTACGGCAGGTTGCGCGCCATCACGATGCGCTGGACCTGGTTCGTGCCCTCGTAGATCTGCGTGATCTTGGCGTCGCGCATCATGCGCTCCACCGGGTAGTCGCGCGTGTAGCCGTAGCCGCCGAGCAGCTGCACCGCGTCCGTCGTGATCTCCATCGCGGCGTCCGAGGCGTAGCACTTCGCCGCCGCGCCGAAGAACGTCAGGTCGGCGTCGACGCGCTGCGACTTGGCCGCCGCGGCGTACGTGAGCTGACGTGCGGCCTCCAGCTTCATCGCCATGTCGGCGAGCATGAACTGCACGCCCTGGAAGTCCCCGATCGGCTTGCCGAACTGCTTGCGCTCCTGGACGTAGCCCTTCGCGTAGTCCAGCGCGCCCTGGGCGATGCCGAGCGCCTGCGCCGCGATGGTGATGCGGGTGTGGTCCAGCGTCTTCATCGCGGTGGCGAAGCCCGTGCCCTCCTCGCCGATCATGCGGTCGGCGGGGATGCGGACGTTGTCCAGGTAGACCTCGCGGGTCGGCGAGCCCTTGATGCCGAGCTTCTTCTCCGGGGCGCCGAAGGACACGCCCTCGTCCGACTTCTCGACGACGAAGGCCGAGATGCCCTTGGAGCGCTTCTCCGGGTCCGTGACCGCCATCACCGTGTAGTACTCGGAGACGCCCGCGTTCGTGATCCAGCGCTTCACGCCGTTCAGGACCCAGAAGTCGCCGTCGCGGACGGCCTTCGTCTTCATGCCCGCCGCGTCCGAGCCCGCGTCCGGCTCGGAGAGGCAGTACGAGAACATTCCGTCGCCCTTGGCCAGCAGGCTCAGGTACTTCTTCTTCAGGTCCTCGGACCCGGAGAGGATCACCGGGAGCGAGCCCAGCTTGTTCACCGCCGGGATCAGCGAGGACGAGGCGCAGACCCGGGCGACCTCCTCGATCACGATGACCGTGGCCAGCGCGTCGGCGCCGGCGCCGCCGTACTCCTCGGGGACGTGGACCGCGTGCAGGTCGTTGGCGACCAGCGCGTCCAGCGCCTCCTGCGGGAAGCGGGCCTGCTCATCGACCTCTGCGGCGTACGGACCGATCTTCGCCTCGGAGAGCGAGCGAATCGCGTCACGGAGCATGTCGTGCTCTTCGGACGGGCGGTACAGGTCGAAATCAGCCGATCCGGCCAAGGTTTCTCACTCCCCAAGACGCTAACTACCGTTAAGTAACCTAATTTTAGAGGCCGCTCACCTCCAGGCATACGTGACCTTGGCGACAGGGGCAAACGTGCCTCTGCGAACGCGCGGCTATGCTCGGGTCGCATTCCCAGCCCGTACTTCTCTGGAGCACCGCATGGCCCTCAAGATCACCGTGATCGGCACCGGCTACCTCGGCGCAACGCACGCCGCGGCCATGGCCGAGCTGGGCTTCGAAGTGCTCGGCCTCGACGTCGTGCCCGAGAAGATCGAGATGCTCTCGGCCGGCAAGGTCCCGATGTACGAGCCGGGGCTGGAGGAGCTGCTCGCCAAGCACGTCCAGGGCATCGAGGGCTCCAGCGGCCGGCTGCGCTTCACCACCTCCTGGGAGGAGGTCGGCGAGTTCGGCGACATCCACTTCGTCTGCGTGAACACCCCGCAGAAGCACGGCGAGTACGCCTGCGACATGAGCTACGTCGACGCCGCCTTCACCTCGCTGGCGGCCCAGCTGAAGCGGCCCGCGCTGGTCGTCGGCAAGTCGACCGTGCCGGTCGGCTCAGCCGCGGGGCTGGCCCGGCTGCTCGCGGAGCAGGCGCCGGGCGAGGTCGAGCTCGCCTGGAACCCTGAGTTCCTGCGCGAGGGCTTCGCCGTGCAGGACACGCTGCACCCGGACCGGATCGTGGTCGGCGTGGAGAGCGAGCGCGCCGAGAAGCTGCTGCGCGAGGTGTATGCGACGCCGGTCGGTGAGGGCTCGCCGTTCGTGGTGATGGACTTCCCGACCGCCGAGCTGGTGAAGACGTCCGCCAACTCGTTCCTCGCGACGAAGATCTCCTTCATCAACGCGATGGCCGAGGTGTGCGAGGCAGCCGACGGTGACGTGGTGAAGCTCGCCGAGGCGATCGGCTACGACGAGCGCATCGGCTCCAAGTTCCTGCGGGCCGGGATCGGCTTCGGCGGCGGCTGTCTGCCGAAGGACATTCGCGCCTTCATGGCGCGGGCCGGCGAGCTGGGCGCGGACCAGGCGCTGACCTTCCTGCGGGAGGTCGACTCGATCAACATGCGACGCCGCGGCCACATGGTGGAGCTGGCGCGTGAGGCGCTCGGCGGCGGCGGGTTCCTGGGCAAGCGGGTCGCCGTGCTGGGTGCGTCGTTCAAGCCGGACTCGGACGATGTGCGGGACTCGCCCGCGCTGAACGTCGCCGGGCAGATCCACCTCCAGGGCGGCCAGGTCACGGTGTACGACCCCAAGGGCATGGACAACGCGCGGCGGCTCTTCCCGACGCTCGGCTACGCGGACACGGCGCTCGACGCGGTGCGCGGCGCGGATGTGGTGCTGCATCTGACGGAGTGGCGCGAGTTCCGCGAGCTGGACCCGGCGGTGCTGGGCTCGGTCGCGTCGAGCCGGATCATCCTGGACGGACGGAACGCGCTGGACGCGGCGACGTGGCGCGAGGCCGGCTGGACGTACCGCGCGATGGGCCGCCCGCGGGCCTGAGGCCGGCGGCGGGCGGTGTCAGCGCCCGGGTCCGCCGGACGGTGCCGGTGCCCGCGCGGGCTCGGGACTCCTGCTGTCCGGGATGGCAGGAACGGCCGCCGGGACCTCCGCTGCGCCCCCGGGCCGAAGAACCCTGCGCCTGACCCGGGCGTCGATCCCGAGCAGCAGCGCGGTCGGCAGGAACAGGGCGTCGCAGACGATCATCGCCGCGGACAGGAACGGCAGCCCGAGGACGATCGCGATGCCGGCATGCTCGGCCATCATCACCGCGAGCAGGACGTTCTTGATCTTCCGGGAGGCGAGCGTGAAGGGGAAGGCGACCTGGACCACGACCGTCGCGTAGGCGAGCAGGACGACCGGAATCATCCCGGCCGCCAGCAGGTCGGAAAGCGCCGGCCACGGCCGGAAGTGGTCGAGGTGCAGCGCGAAGTGCAGGGCGCTGCCGTCCTGCCAGCGCGAGCCCTGGATCTTGTACCAGCCGGCCGTGGCATAGATGAAGCAGATCTGTACGGCGATGACGAGCATTCCCGCGTTGTGCAGCATGGCCGCCAGACCGTCCAGCACGGTCCGTGCCTCGTGCCGGGGGAACCAGCGGTCGGCCGCGAACCGCAGACCGGATGCTGCCCACAGCGCCCAGAGCAGCCCGGTCCATCCCAGGTCGGGAAGACCGAGCACCAACCCCAGCAGTACGCCCGCCAGTTGCCACAGCAACGGACCGGACCGGTCGGCGGCCCCGGTGCGCCGACGGCGCGCGTCCAGTGACCAGACCTGGCCGCAGCGGGTGAGGACCAGATAGATCGCCATGGTGATGAAGACGCTGTCGCCGCCGTCCCCCAGATAGGGGGCGCGGAACTCCAGGGACAGCACGCCGACCATGAAGAACGCAGACGTGGCGCGGGTACGCCAGCCGACCATGAGCAGCAGGGCCGCCACGAGAGTGCCGTGGTAAACGGTCTCGAACCACCAGTGACCGGGCCACCAGGCCAGCGCGGTGAAGGCCTGGTCCTCGCCGATGACGCGCAGAGCCATCTCCTGTGACCAGGGGTTGTGGTCTCCGTAGAGGGTCCGGCGATGAGGCCATTCCCGAAGCAGGAAGGCCGCGAAGACCAGGGAGAAGCCGATCCGGACTGTGGCGGCCTGGTACGGGAACCGGGTCCGGGTGGCGAGGTCGGTGAGGCGCGTGATGCTCTCGGTGAGATCGGTGAGATCGGTGAGGCGCTTGGTCACAGCCCCAGCCCTTCGTAGTCGTGCTCCCTCACCGGCCACCAGGGCTGCGTCGCGGGAGCGACCGCGCGGACCCTGCCGTCGGTGCCCGCGTCGCGCGTGTCCCAGCGGGGTGGCTGCACGGGTGACAGCTGTTGCCGGAACTGGATGGCGACGGTTTGTGTGCCGCTGCTGTCCCCGCGGCCGAAGCGCTGGAGCGCGATCCGCTTCAGGTACTGCTCCGACAGGTCACCTCGCCGGTCCACGCGGCGTCCGTCGCGCAGGTCGTGCGTCTTCGCGTAGAAGTCCCAGGCCCGGCGGAGCAGGTTCTGATGGACGTGGCTCGGGAGCGGGTTGCCTCTGATGGCCGCGACGTCCTGCCCGGTGAGGTCGACCCAACTGCCGATCTGGCGACGGCCGTCGGGGGACTGCGACTCGACGCGCGCGGAGACCAGAGTGTTCTCCTGGAGGGGGTTGGGGGCGAACAGTTTCCAGTCCCTGGCGAATGCGGGTCTGGCGTATTCGTCGATCTGTTCTTTGTATCTCTGCGAGATCCCGTTCTCGGGCGCGAGAGAAAGGAAGACCGCCGCTGCGTGCCAGGCCACGGCTCCCAGCATGATCACGGCGGCCGAGACCAGTACCGCCGTGGCCGGTCCGGACCGGACCCGGGAAGAATTGCTCTGAGTGCCCGTCATTCTCCTGCGCTCCGTTGTTCGCCGGGTCCGGATTCCGCTGTGTCGTCACGGCCGGACTGTCGCCCGTGTTGCCGCTGGGCGCTGTTCAGCCAGAGGAGGCGCTGCTGCTGCCGGAAGAGCCGCTGCTGCCGGAGGAGCCCGAAGAGCCGCTGCTGCCGGAGGAGCCGGAGCTGCCGGTGTCGCCGTTTTCATTCCCGCTGCCCAGCAACAGGTCGCGGATGCTCAGATTCACCACGGGGTTGAAGGTGTTGGTCTGGTTGCAGAATCCGTTGCGGAACGGGCCACAGTTGTGGTCCAGGTTGTTCGACGTCGAGTTGTTGATGGAATCGCCCTGGTGGAACGTGTTGCCGTCATCGGCCGTCGCGACTCCGCCGAACACCGCGGCGCCAACGACTGACGCCACGACAAATGCAGTCCGGAAAATCCCCTTCATGAAACCGCCTTCCCTTCGGGCAGCGCCGCATCGGTCGCCGCTGCCGCGCCCAACGGGGCGAAATCGGGGAGGTAACGAATCCTCGGCCCTCAATGGACCAACCGGGTTGCGCTAACGCGAACCGCCTTGCTTCGCGCGGTACGTACGCATCTTGGCGCGCGCGCCGCACACCGACATCGAGCACCAGCGGCGGCGGCCCGCCGGGCTGCGGTCGTAGTACGCCCACCGGCAGTCCTCGGCCTCGCACGCCTTGAGCCGCGCCCAGGTGCCGTCGGCGGCCGCCAACGCGATCGCCTGCGCGATACGGGAGACCAGGGGCGCGGGGTCCGCCGGACGCAGCGAGGCAGTGCCGTCCGCGTCGACCGTGACCAGCAGCGGGGCCTTGGCGAGCAGGTCCGCGAGCGGAGTGGCCGCGCCCTGCGCGGGGTGGCCCGCGTGAGCCAGACAGGCGGCGCGCAGAGCCTCGCGCAGTTCCCGGGCCGACGGCACGTCCCGCTCGTGGAGTCCGAAGCCGGCGCGGCCCTCCGCGGTGTCGAGCCGGTCGGCGCCGGTCTCGACGTCCAGCGTGTTCACGAGGGCCTCGACCAGCGCGAGGCCGCCGGGCGCGGAAACCCTGTCATTCATGGTTGCGACGTTACCTCCGATGCGGGAGCATGCAGTAACGGTTACCGGTAGAGCCTCTTTAACGGTAACGCGCATCGAACAACGAGGAGGAGCCATGACCATCGCCACCCTGGGGACCGTCGTGCTGGACTGTCCGGACCCGGTCGCTCTCGGCCGCTTCTACGCGGCGGTGCTGGGCGGTGACATCGAGAAGGACGGCGAGGACTGGGTGAACCTCACGGGAGCGCCCGGCGTGCCACTCGCCTTCCAGGCGGCACCCGGCTTCGTACCGCCGAAGTGGCCCGCGCCGGACAGCTCGCAGCAGTTCCATCTGGACCTGACCGTGGACGATCTGGACGCGGCCGAGGAGCAGGTGCTGGCGCTCGGTGCGAAGCCGCTGGAGGCGGACGACAGGGCGCGCGGCTGGCGGGTGTACGCGGACCCGGCGGGCCACCCGTTCTGCCTCTGCGCCTGCTGACGGAGTACGCCCGGGCGGGCAGCGGCGTCAGGCGTCCAGCGGCGGCAGCAGCCGTGCCACGGACGGCGGGCGTCGCGACTTCGTCGCCCGGGCGACGAAGTCGGCGTCCCGCAGCACCCGCGCCACGTTCGACCAGGTCAGGGCCGCGATGTCCGGCTCGGACCAGCCGCGGGTGAGGAGTTCGGAGATCAGCCGCGGGAAGCAGGACACGTCCCCGAGGCCCGGCGCGTGCGGCGTGCCCGTGTCGTAGGCGCCGGTGAGCGCCGTGGACTGCGGGCCCGCCGTGGTGCGGACGTGGTCCAGGCGGTCGGCCGCCTCCCGGATCGAGGATTCGGTGCAGGCCACCATGCAGACGCCGCCGTTGGCGCGCAGCTGGCGCAGTACGTCGTCGGGGACCGGCGTCGGATGGTGCGAGATGACGGCCGGGGCGTTGGTCACCACCAGCGTCCGGCGCATCGTCTCGGGCGTGCAGCCGGAGAGGTCGACCAGCATGCCGAGCCGGTTCATCTCGCGCACGACCTGGTGGCCGAAGGGCGTCAGACCGGTGCGCTGGGTCCAGCGGGTGCCGGCGATCGTGACGCTGCGGACCCCGAGCGCGTAGTACGCGCGCAGCGTGCCGAGCGAGTCGCCGAGCGCCGGGCCCGCCACCGGGCCGAGCACGCACGCGATGCGGCCGCAGTTGCGCGCGTCCGCCAGATCGTCGGCGCCGAGCGCCAGTCGCAGGCCCTCGGGCCAGCTCTCCACCAGTGAACGGACCAGGTCGAGCTGTTCCAGGCTGGCGGCGACGGCGCGGTCTCCGGTGAGTTCGAGCGGCACGTGAAGCGACCAGAACTGTGCGCCGACGCCACCGTCCCGCAGCCGCGGGATGTCGGTCTCCAGCAGGCCCTCGCCCGCTTCGAGGTCGTACAGGACGGACTCGCGCAGCGCCTGCGCCACACCGCTGTAGCCGTCGGCTATCGGGTGCGCGGCGAGCAGCTCACGGGCCTGTTCCAGGGTCTGAGCACCGGACTCCGGGCGCGTCTTCGGCGCCTTGTCGGGACTCGGCCCCGGGTCGTCGAGGCCGCCGACCGCTATGAGTGCGGTGTCGGGGTCGTCTTGGAGGTCTGCCATGTCGTGCTCCGAGCGTCGACGGCGGTGCCGTACGGCCACGGTGGCACGGGAGCGCCGAGGGTTCTCGGCGGGTGGAGCGTTCGGGGTACGGCGGGGGCCCGGGGCCCCCGCCGCACTCCTCAGCCGTCGAGCTGGGCGATCGTCGCGTTCGACGGGCCGCGGCGGGACTGCTCGTCCCGCGCCACCGACTCCGCGTCCCGCAGCATCCGCACCGCGTTCTGCCAGGTCAGCTTCGCCAGGTCCGGGGCGGACCAGCCGCGGCGCAGCAGCTCCGCGATCAGGTTCGGATAGCCCGCGACATCCTCCAGGCCGTCCGGTGTGAAGGCCGTGCCGTCGAAGTCGCCGCCGATGCCGATGTGGTCGACGCCCGCGACCTCGCGCATGTGGTCGAGATGGTCGGCGACCGTCGACGCCGTGGCGACCGGGCGCGGGTGCGCCTCCTCGAAGGCCGCGTGGAGCTTCATCGCCTCGGGCGTGGTGTCCAGGTGGTGCAAGCCGTGCGAGCGCAGGTTCTCGTCGGCGGCCCGGGTCCACTCGACCGCCGCGGGCAGGATGAACTTCGGCACGAACGTGGCCATCGCCACGCCGCCGTTCGCCGGGACCCGCTCCAGCACGTCGTCCGGGATGTTGCGCACGTGGTCGCAGACCGCGCGGGACGAGGAGTGCGAGAAGACGACCGGCGCGACGCTGGTGTCGAGCGCGTCGTGCATCGTCGACGGCGCGACGTGCGACAGGTCGACCAGCATGCCGGCGCGGTTCATCTCGCGGACGACCTCGTGGCCGAAGGCAGAGAGACCGCCGACGCCGGCCTCGTCGGTCGCCGAGTCCGCCCACGCCACGTTGTCGTTGTGGGTGAGGGTCATATAGCGCACGCCCAGGGTGTGGAGCGCACGCAGCGTGGCGAGCGAGTTGTTGATGGAGTGGCCGCCTTCGGCGCCCATCAGCGAGGCGATGCGGCCCTCGCCGCGCGCCTCTTCCATGTCGTCGGCGGTCAACGCCCGTGCCAGGTCGGCGGGGTAGCGCTCCAGGAGCTGGCGTACGCCGTCGATCTGCTCCAGCGTCGCGCTGACCGCGTCCTCGCCGGCCATGTCGCTGCGTACGTAGACCGACCAGAACTGCGCGCCGACGCCGCCGGTGCGCAGCCGCGGGATGTCGGTGTGCAGCCGGCCGCGCTGGTCGGCGGCGATGTCGAGGCGGTCGAGGTCGTAGCGGACGTGTTCGCGCAGCGCCCAGGGCAGGTCGTTGTGGCCGTCGACGACGGGGTGGGCGGCGAGCAGCTCGCGGGCGCGGGTGAGGTGGTCCGTGGGGGATTCCATCCGGAGTTACTTCCCGAAGCCGAAGGACTCCGCACCTGCGACCTTGGTGCGCAGCCGCTTGCCCTTCTCGGTGGCCTGGTCGTTCAGCTCCTGCTGGAACTCCCGCATCCGCGTGAGGAGTTCGGCGTCCTGCGTGGCGAGGATGCGCGCGGCCAGCAGTGCGGCGTTACGGGCCCCGGCGACGGAGACCGTGGCGACCGGCACGCCCGCGGGCATCTGCACGATCGACAGCAACGAGTCCATGCCGTCGAGGTACTTCAGCGGGACCGGGACGCCGATGACGGGCAGCGGGGTGACGGAGGCGAGCATGCCGGGCAGATGGGCCGCTCCCCCGGCGCCCGCGATGATCACCTTCAGTCCGCGGCCGTCGGCCTCCTCGCCGTACGCGATCATTTCGCGCGGCATGCGGTGCGCGGAGACGACGTCGACCTCGTACTCGATCTCGAACTCGTCCAGGGCCTGCGCGGCCGCCTCCATGACGGTCCAGTCGGAGTCGGACCCCATGACAATGCCAACGACAGCGCTCATTCGGTGATCGTTCCTCTGAGATAGCCGGCTGCGTGACGGGCGCGCTCCAGCACGTCGTCCAGGTCTTCGCCGTAGGTGTTGACGTGCCCCACCTTGCGGCCGGGTTTTACGTCCTTGCCATACATATGGATCTTGAGCTGCGGATCGCGGGCCATGCAGTGCAGATAGGCGCCGTACATGTCGGGATAGTCGCCGCCCAGCACATTGCACATGACCGTCCAGGTGGCGCGCGGGCGCGGGTCGCCGAGCGGGAGGTCGAGTACGGCCCGCACATGGTTGGCGAACTGCGAGGTGATCGCGCCGTCCTGGGTCCAGTGGCCGGAGTTGTGCGGGCGCATCGCCAGTTCGTTGACGAGGATGCGACGCCTTCCGTCGGCGTCCACCGCCTCGAAGAGCTCGACCGCGAGATGGCCGATGACGCCGAGCTCGCCCGCGATCCGCAGCGCCAGCTCCTGCGCCTGGCCGGCCAGCTCGGAGTCCAGACCGGGCGCGGGCGCGATGACGGTGTCGCAGACGCCGTCGACCTGCCGCGACTCGACGACGGGATAGGCGACGGCCTGGCCGTGCGGCGAGCGGACGACATTCGCCGCCAGCTCGCGGACGAAGTCGACCTTCTCCTCGGCGAGGACCGCCACTCCGGCGCGGAACGGGTCCGCGGCCTCCTCCGGCGTCCGTACGAACCAGACGCCCTTGCCGTCGTAGCCGCCCTGCACCGTCTTGAGGATGACCGGGAAGCCGCCGACCTCCTCTGCGAACGCCGTCACATCGGCCGGGTCCGTCACGATGCGGTGGCGCGGGCACGGCGCCCCGATCTCCATGAGCCTGGCGCGCATCACCCCCTTGTTCTGCGCGTGCACCAGGGCGTCGGGCCCCGGCCGGAGGACGACGCCGTCCGCCTCCAGGGCGCGCAGGTGCTCGAAGGGGACATGCTCATGATCGAAGGTGATCACGTCGCAGCCGCGCGCGAACTCACGCAGCGTGTCCAGGTCGCGATAGTCGCCGATGACGACATCGCTGACCACCTGGGCCGCGGAATCCTGCGGGGTGTCACTGAGGAGCTTGAAACTGATGCCGAGGGGGATGCCCGCCTCGTGGGTCATACGGGCGAGCTGACCGCCGCCGACCATGCCGACTACCGGGAACGTCACCCACCTAGGGTATCCGCCGCCCCGGACGCCCCCGGCCGCCCTCCGCCCGCCCGCGTCACAGCCTCGCCACACCATTGTGGACGTCCCCGCGCAATGCCCCGGGAGGCTGGTTAGCATGAGTTGGTTGACGCTGCCGATCTGATGGGGCTGGACTCTCACTATGAGTGAACGAGGCGGAGGGCTGCGTGAGCGGCTCCACCAGCTCACGCGCGAAGTCGCGAAGTTCGGCGCGGTCGGGGGCGCGGGCCTGCTCGTGAACCTCGCGGTCTTCAATCTTCTGCGGCACACCACCGAGATCCCGGTGGTACGCGCGTCCATTCTGGCCACCGTGATAGCGATCGCCTTCAACTATCTGGGCTTTCGCTACTTCACCTACCGGGACCGGGACAAGAGCGGCCGCACCAAGGAACTCACGCTCTTTCTGCTGTTCAGCGTCGTCGGCCTGGTGATCGAGAACGGCATTCTGTACGCCGCGACCTACGGCTTCGGCTGGGACAGCCGGCTGCAGAGCAATGTCTTCAAGTTCCTCGGCATCGGCATCGCGACCATGTTCCGCTTCTGGTCGTACCGCACCTGGGTTTTCCGCGCGCTGCCCGCACGGGAGGCCGTGCACACGGCGGAGTCGTTCCTGGGACAGCCGCGGGCCGCCGAGCCGGACCGCGTAGGCCGCTGACCTGCCGGTTCACCTGACGGTCGGCGGATCGTCCTTGCGACTGCGCGCCACCCGGCTCAGGAACAGCGCGAACACCGGCGGATGCTGCTGCAGCAGCTCGAGCCGGCCGCCGTCGGCCTCCGCCAGATCGCGGGCCACGGCCAGTCCGATGCCGGTGGAGTTGCGGCCGCTGATGGTCCGCTCGAAAATCCGCGCGCCGAGATCGGCCGGTACGCCCGGGCCCTCGTCGGTCACCTCGACGACCGCCTGATTGCCGGTGACGCGGGTACGCAGCGCCACCGTGCCGCCGCCGTGCATCAGCGAGTTCTCCACCAGCGCGGCGATGACCTGCGCGACGGCTCCCGGAGTGCCGACGGCCCGCATGCCCTGCTTGCCGGAGCAGACGATGGCCCGGCCCGCGCTGCGGTAGGCCGGGCGCCACTCCTCGATCTGCTGCTTCACCACCTCGTCGAGGTCGAAGACGACCGCGGATCCGGTACGCGGGTCGCGCGAGTTCGTCAGCAGCCGCTCCACGACGTCGGTGAGCCGCTCCACCTGTGTGAGCGCGACGCTCGCCTCTTCCTTCACCGTCTCGATGTCCTCGGTGGTGGTGATCTCCTCCAGCCGCATGGACAGCGCGGTCAGCGGCGTACGGAGCTGGTGCGAGGCGTCCGCGGCGAGCCGGCGCTCGGCGGTGAGCATCCGCGCGATGCGCTCGGCGCTGGAGTCCAGGACGTCGGCGACGCGGTCGAGCTCGGGGACCCCGTAACGCCGGTGGCGGGGGCGCGGGTCGCCGGAGCCGAGTCGTTCCGCGGTCTCGGCGAGATCGGTGAGCGGGGAGGCAAGCCGGTTGGCCTGCCGTACGGCGAGAAGGACGGCGGCGATGACGGCGAGCAGCGCGACGCCGCCGATGATCAGCAGGGTCCGGCCGACCTCGCGGGTCACCGAGGAACGGGACTCCTCGACGGTGACGGTCTCGCCGCGCTCGCCCTGCTTGACGCCGCGGATGACGCTGTCGGTGGGGCGCTCGCCGATCTCGATGGGCGGCCGGCCCGGGATCTCGATCAGGGCGTACCGCTTGGCGCCGCTCTGCTGGGCCAGGATGCCCGGATTGACGGGCTCACCGCCGATGAGCCGGCTGTCGACGATGCTGACGAGCCGGACGGCCTCGGAGTCCACGCTCTCCTGGGCACTGCTGCTGATGGTCCGGGTCTCGACGAGAACGAGAGAGACGCCGAAGACGGCGATGACGACGAGGACGACGGCGAGGGTTGAACTGATCAGTCGTCGACGCACTGTGTGCTCCGGGGTGCTGGTACGGGTACGGGTCCTGGGCCCCGCGGCCCGTGGGTGCGGGTCGCTGTCGAGCTAGGGTCTGTCGTCTGGATCAAGCCGGGTCAGTGAGCGGGTCTGGTGTCATGGGGCCTCCCCGGGCCCCCAGGGCCCAGGGGACGGATCGCAAGGCGGAGGAGGGAGGCATGGCGGAGCCATGCCGACTGACGACAACGCGGCGAGGCGCGGTGCCAGGGCACGCGAGCCCGGCAAGACCCAGACGACAGGCCCTAGCTCTTCTCGAAGCGGAAGCCGACGCCCCTGACCGTCGCGATGTACCTCGGGTTCGCCGCGTCGTCGCCGAGCTTCTTGCGGAGCCAGGAGATGTGCATGTCCAGCGTCTTCGTGGACGACCACCACGTCGTGTCCCAGACCTCGCGCATCAGCTGGTCGCGGGTGACCACCCGCCCCGCGTCGCGGACCAGGACGCGCAGCAGGTCGAACTCCTTTGCCGTGAGCTGGAGTTCCTCCTCGCCCATCCACGCGCGGTGCGACTCCACGTCGATCCGCACACCGTGCGTCGACGGCGCAGGCGCCGGTTCCGTCGCGCCGCGGCGGAGCAGCGCCCGTACCCGCGCGAGCAGTTCGGCCAGCCGGAACGGCTTGGTCACATAGTCGTCCGCGCCCGCGTCCAGGCCGACCACCGTGTCCACCTCGTCCGCCCGAGCGGTCAGCACCAGGATCGGGATGGTGTGGCCGTCGGCCCGCAGTCGCCGCGCGACCTCCAGGCCGTCCATGCCGGGCAGTCCGAGGTCGAGCACGACCAGGTCGACTCCGCCCGCCAGTCCGGCGTCGAGTGCCGCCGGTCCGTCCTCGCGCACCTCGACCTCGTACCCCTCTCGGCGCAGGGCGCGTGCCAGCGGCTCCGAGATGGAAGCGTCGTCCTCGGCGAGCAATACACGGGTCATGCGCTGATGGTAGTCCGCGGGATGCGGCGCTTGGGACTTGATCGTCAAGCCCTGCGGGTCTGGGATGAGATCCTGACTAGGACCTTCGAATCAGGGCGGACAGTTCCATGATCGCCTGTGATCCATCTCTCAAGTCCTTCCATATCCCTCTGTGTCATGCCGTATGGTGACCAGACGCCTGTAGCACTACACGGGACCTTTGGCACGCGAACGCGAGCCAAGGGTCTCTTTTCTGCGCGGGGCCGGCTTGCCGGCCCCGAAGACAGTGAATGACCTTCTGGCCGGGCCCCGGACGCGAAGTTGTGTCCGTGGCGTGGATCCCGGTGCGGACTGTCCCGCGTCTCCACAAACGGAGCGAACCCCTCAGGCGTGGGGTGGGATTGATCCCTTGCCGGTGCCGGCCACCCCCCACCGGGCGCGTACCGCTCACGAGGCAGCGCGTCCCGAGCAAGCAAGGATCGACCATGGCGTCCAGCCTGACGAAGGACTCGGCCGACTACACGGCTTCCGAGAGCACCTTCCTCGGCCACCCCCGCGGCCTGGCCACACTCTTCATGACCGAGATGTGGGAGCGCTTCAGCTACTACGGCATGCGCGCCCTTCTCGTGCTCTACCTGGTCTCCGGCGGTGCCGACGCGGCAACCGGCAGCCAGGGCGGCGGCCTCGCGATGACCGCGGCCACGGCATCGGCGATCTACGCCGTGTATGTCTCGATGGTGTACCTGATGGCCCTGCCCGGTGGCTGGTTCGGTGACCGTGTCTGGGGCGCTCGCAAGACCGTCACCATCGCCGGTTCCGTGATCATGGCCGGTCACCTCTCGCTGGCCGTCCCCGGTCAGGCGATGTTCTTCGTCGGCCTGATCCTCGTCGCGGTCGGCTCCGGTCTGCTGAAGGCCAACATCTCCACGATGGTGGGTCACCTCTACGACGGTCCGGACGACCCGCGCCGTGACGGTGGCTTCACGATCTTCTACATGGGCATCAACCTCGGTGCCTTCGTGGCGCCGCTGGTGATCGGCACCGTCGGCGAGAAGCACAACTGGCACTTCGGCTTCGCGCTCGCCGCGCTCGGCATGGGCCTGGGTCTGGCTCAGTTCCTGATCGGCACCCGGAACCTGAGCCCGAAGAGCAACATCGTTCCGAACCCGCTCGACGCCGCCGAGCGCAAGAGCATCCTGCTCAAGGTCGCCGCCGCGGCCGTCCTGATCGCCGGCTTCTACGGCGCCGTGGTCATGGCGGGCAAGTACACGCTGAACTGGGCGCTCGTCCCGCTGACCCTGGCGGGCCTGATCATCCCGGTCGCCGTGCTGGTCCGCATCAAGCGCGACCGGAGCCTGAGCCGCGCCGAGCAGTCGAAGATGAGCGGCTACATCTGGTTCTTCGTGGCCGCCGCCATCTTCTGGATGATCTACGACCAGGGCGGCTCCACGCTGTCGCTGTTCGCGGACGGCAAGACCGGCGACAGCCTGTTCGGCTTCGCCTTCCCGGCCACCTGGTTCCAGTCGCTGAACCCGCTGTTCGTCATGGCGCTGGCCCCGGTCTTCGCCTGGATGTGGCTGTGGCTGGCTCGCAAGAACCAGGAGCCCAGCACCATCGTGAAGTTCGGGATGGCCCTGGTCCTGGTGGGCGCCTCGTTCTTCGTCTTCATCGTGCCGATGGGCATGGCCGGCGACGGCACGAAGGTCAGCCCGATGTGGCTGGTCTCGATCTACATGATCCAGACGATCGCCGAGCTGTGCCTGTCCCCGGTGGGCCTCTCGGTCACCACCAAGATGGCGCCGCAGAAGTACGCGAGCCAGATGATGGGTGTCTGGTTCCTGGCCGTGACCGCCGGTGACTGCACCACGGGTCTGCTCTCGCTCGCGGGTGTGGACCTGAACGGAACGTCGATCATCGCCATGCAGGCGCTGCTCGCCGCCGCGGCCGGCTTTGCGATCTACATGTACCGCAAGAAGGTCGAGACGCTGATGGGCAACGTCCGCTGACGTAGCTCGAACGCGCACGCAAGGGCCGCCGCACCGGATTCGGTGCGGCGGCCCTTCGTCGTACCTATCGCGTGCCGCGCAGGCGGCGCCACGGTGTGAACGTGAACACCGCGCCGCCCAGCAGGATCACCGTGCCGGCGACCAGGGACAGGGCGCGCAGGGCACCGTTGTCCTCGGCGCCGGTCTGGGCGAGGCCGCCACTCGTGCTCGTACCGCCGCTGCTTCCGGCGGCACCGCTGCCGCTGTCACCGCCCGAAGCCCCGCCCGGCTGGGCCGAGGTGTCGAGCTCGAGCGAGGCGGTCGCCGTGCCCTTGACCGTGCACGGGATGTTGATCTTCTGGCCGCCCAGGGTGACGTCGATCGTCAGAGTGCCGGGGCTGAGCGTGGACTTGCCGCTGGCGCCCGGCTTGTACGTGCCGGTCATGTCGGACAGGTCCACCGGCTTGCCCTGCTCCAGCGGTTCGGGGTTGGCGGGGCCCGTGACAGGGACCGTGCCCTTGTCGGCGCCGCCGAGAAGGACCGCCATGGACGGCTTGAGGGCGCCCGCGGGGAGCGCGGCCGGGCTGTTCATGACGCCCTTGGCGGTCTTGACCACGAGGTCGTAACTGCCGCCGTTCTTCTTGGCGTTGATCGTCACCTTGGAGTTGATGCTCGCCGGTCCCGGCGACTTGCACTCGAAGGTGACGGTGACCTCCTTGCCGGGGAAGTCGGTCTGGCCGTCGCCGCCGCCGGTCGTTCCTCCGGAGGTCGTGCCTCCGGTGGTGGTGCCGCCAGTAGTGGTCCCGCCCGTGGTGGTGCCTCCGGACGTGGTTCCGCCGCTCGTCGTCGTACCGCCCGTCGTGCCGCCCGTCGTGCCCCCTCCGCCCTCCGTCACCTTGATCGTCGCCGCGGCCTGGACCGTCTCCTTCGGCGCGCACTTGGTGTCCGTCGAGATCGGCTTGGAGACGTTGATGTTGTACGCGTCCGGCGTCAGCTTGATCTCGCCCGCCGCGGTCAGCTTGATCTTGCCCTTCATGTCGGACAGCACCATCGGGCTGTTCTTGGGGATCGGCGGGTTGGTCCGCGGCCCGTCCATGGCGATGTTCGCGGTCTGCGCGCCGGACGCCTTGAGCGTGCCGGTCGGCTTGACCGTGTCCTTCTCGAGGTCGAGGACGTCGGGGTTCTTCGAGGCGGCCTCGACGAACTTCCACACCACCTCGACCTCGTCACCGACCTTGGCCTCGGCGGGCGCGGTGATCTGCACCTTGGTGGTGCCCTGCACGGGTGGCAGGCCGGAGATGGGCGGTGGGATGCACTCCGTCTTGTACGAGATCTCGGCTGCGTGGGCGGGGCTCGCGGCCAGCAGAATCCCCGCGCCGCCGAGCATCAGCGCGACCCCGGCCGCGCTCATCCTCCGTTGCGTACTCACGAATGTCCTTTCGTCGTGGATCGGTTCTCTGACGGTGCGGAGTCAGGTGTGAACCACGGCAGTGCCGTGGTGGTCGTGGTGCTCTTCGGCGCGGCAGCCGGTTCCGTCACGGGCGGCCGGTGCGTACGCGACCATGCGCCCGGGAGGCGCAACTTCGGCAGCTGCGCGGTGCGGTGGCGGTGGTTGCCGCGCGGCCGGAGCCGGTCGACGACCGCCATGCCGATACGGAACACGGCGGCGGGCACGACGACGGCGAGCAGAATCCAGAAGATCGTGACGCCCCACGGGCGGCCAACGCCCCACGGCTGCTCGATGAGCACCTTGGTGCCGTACTTCACGGAGATCTGGTAGTCGCCGTGCGCGCCGGCGGACAGCTGAACGGGCAGCGTGACCAGCGCCTTCTGGCCGGGCGCGATCGTGCCGCGCCACTGCTGCTCCTCCCACTGCGGCGAGAAGACGCCGTGCGCGGTGCCGACCTGGAAGACGGGGTCCTTCACCGGGGCCGAGCCGAGGTTGCCGACGGTGAACTCGAGCCGGCGGGACGGCGGGGCGCCGAAGAAGACGAGGATGCCGGAGTCGCCCTCGAGCCGGGTGGCGGCGAGCACGGCGAGCTTGCCGCCGCCGGTGGGCTCGGGCAGCGGCGCGGTGGGATGGCCCGCGACGGTGAACGGGGCGTCCACGACGGCCTGTTCACCGGTGACGGTGGCGACGTGCACCACACACGGGCAGGGCTTGGGCGGCTCGGCGACCGGCATCTTCTTGCTGAACGCGCCCTTGGAGTCGGTGGTGACGGCGCGGCCGTCGGCGTTGGCGCAGGAGTTGGTCCCGCCGATCACACCCTTCTCGGGGGTGGCCTGCCCGCAGATCAGCATCATCAGCAGCGTGCCGGGCCGCCATCCGCTGCCGCTGACGGTGATGTCCCCGCCCTTGCCCGCCTGCTGCTGGGAGAGCTTGACCTCGGGTTTCGCGTCGGCGGCTGTGGCGGTGGCCGCAGGAAGCAGGAGGAGTAGCGGAAGCAGAGCAAGCAGCAGCAGAAAAGGAGTCCGGGAAGCGGGGACCTTGTCCATCGTCATGATCCTGACCTCGCCAAGTGCCGTTCGCCGTCGGTCTGTTCAGTTACGGCCGCAAGAGTTCGGACATGCCGGCGGCGGAGCATGACCAGCGCGCCGCCCGTGGCCGCCAGCGCACCGGCCACGCCCGCCACCGTCCCCCACGGCACGAACGTCACCGACGCCGTGGCCCGGGAGGCGGCCGCGCCCGGGGCCGTGGCGTCGACGCGGATGTCCGCCGAGTCCAGCGACGGGCGCCCCGGCCACTTCTCCGTGAGCGTGACGCGCTGGGCCGGAAGCAGTTCCAGCGGGAGCGTGCGCGGCGGGCGCCGCAGCAGCTCGCCGAGGAGGCCGTCCGCCGTGATGGTGACCTGCGGCGTCAGGGCCGTATTGCCGCGGTTGACCAGGGTGTAGCGGATCGCGCCGCCCGCGAGCGAGACGTCCTCGACCGTGAGCGCCGCCAACGTGGGCCCGCTGACCCGCAGATGGATCCGGACGCCCGCCTCACGGCCGCCGGACGCCGCCACGACCGCGCCCGGATGGTCGCCGGGCAGCGCACCCGGCGGGACGGTGACCGAGAACGGGACCTCCGCGCGGGTCCGCGCCGGCACCGTGACCTGGTTCGCCGCAAGCGTGATCCAGGTGCCCGCGCCCTTGGACTGCCGCGCGCCGCGCACCGCCAGCGCGCCCGTCTCCGTGTTGTACGCGTCGGCCGGCCGCAGCCGTACGGTCAGCGGCTTCGACCCCGGGTTCGTCACCGACAGCCTGTCCTCGAGCACCGTGCCCGGCACGCCTTCCAGATAGATGTACGGTCTGCCTCCGCCCACCGACGCCGGCTGCACCGTCCACGACGGGCCGTCCGCCGCCCGCGCCAAGGCGGGCAGCCAGAGCGCACACAACAGCGCGGCGAAGGAGACAAGGAGGCGTGCCGCCACGGTCGGCCCGTCAGCCCGCGGCCCGCTGACCGCGCCGGGTCAGCCAGAGCACACCGGCCGCGCCGGACAGCAGCACCGTGCCGCCGAGCGTGCCGAGCGCCACGGCCGAGTCCAGCGGACCGGTCTTGGGCAGTTCGTTGGAGCCGGACGGCGTGGTCTGGGAGCCGGTGGCGCCGGTGACGTCCAGTTCGAGCGACGGCTTGGGGTTGTTCTTGGGCGTGCAGGTGGTCGTCGTGCCGAGCGCCTTGATGGTCAGCACGCCGGCCGTGAAGGTGACCTTGCCGTTCTTCTTCGGTGTGTACGTGCCGCTCAAGTCATTGATCTTGATGGGCGTGTTGGCGGGCACGGCCGCCTGGTTCGCGGGCCCGGACACCGAGACCGAGCCCTCGTCCGCGCCGCCCAGCACGATCTTCGCGCTGGGGTTCATCGCGCCCTTGCCGAGCTCCACCGGGCTGGAGGAGACACCCTTCTGGAACGACATGGTGAGCTTGTAGGAGCCGCCGCTCTTGACGGCCTTGATGTCGATCGGCGAGACGGCCCCCTTGGGGCCGATCGGTGTCACGCACTGGTAGTTGACGTCCACGACGGTGGCATGTGCGGCGGGGGCGGCCATCAGCACCACCGAGCCCGCGACCGCCGCTGCCAGCGCGAGAGCCGTCCGTTTCTGGTACTGCACCTTGTTTTCCCCTCATGCCGGAAAGTCGCCAGGAGTTGTGACCGCGAGATGTCGCCAAAGTTACTGACGGCACATCAGATCGGGCGCTCAAGGTACGCCTGGGACCTTGGGGAGGGAAGACAAAGAGCACGCCGTATTGACGTGCTCTACAAGAGATTCAAAACCTGCCGGGAACCCGGCCGTACACCCATGCGAAAGGGGCTCGTATCGGCCAGGTCCGGGCTACGAGGGTGCGGCGAGCTCGGCCCACACCGTCTTGCCCGGTGCGCCCGGCACCCGTACAACTCCCCAGTCCAGACAGAGCCGCTGGACGATGAACATGCCGTGGCCGCCGGGCCGTCCGGCCCGGTGCGGAGTGCGCGGCGCGGGCTGACCCGTACCGCGGTCCGTCACTTCGAGGCGCAGCACTTTGCCGTCGCAGCCGACCCGCAGCTCCTCCGGGCCCTCCGCGTGCAGACAGGCGTTGGTGACCAGTTCGGAGACGACCAGCAGCACATCCTCGGCCGCGGCCCTGCGGTCGGCAGTGGCTGCGGGCAGCCAGCCCCAGTCGTACAGGGCCTGGCGGGTGAAGTCGCGGGCGAGCGGCACGATGCCGCTGGCGCTGCCCAGCGCGAGCGCGCGCACGGCGCCCGCGGGCACGGTCGAGGATCCGCGCACACCGGAGGCGACGTCGGCGCTCGCGCCGTTCGGCTCGGGGCCGAGGTCGCCCGGCGGTTGCTGCCGGGTGGTGCTCATCAGCGCTTCACCTCACCGATTCGCCGTTTCGCCATTCTTCGATACTCAGAGTGCCGGAAGGTCCACGTTCTGCGGGGTTCTCCTGCCCTGCGGAATCGTGCCAACACCCGCTGCGTCTACGCGGAGAGCGTGACGCGGACTACAGGAACCGGCCGGCCGGACGGCCGAACCGGTCAACGGTCAGTCGGCCAGGGCCGCTTCGAGCGATTCATGCACGGTGAAGACCGCCTCCGCCCCGGTGATCTCAAAAACCCTCGCCACGACGGGCAGCATCCCGGCCAAATGAACCCCTCCCCCGGCCGCTTCCGCCTTGAGCCTCGCACCAAGCATCACATTCAGCCCGGTGGAGTCGCAGAATTCGAGCTGCGAGCAGTCGATGACCAGGCGTGAGCGGCCCTGCGCGAGCGCGTCGTCCAAGGGCGCACGCAGCAGTTCGGCCGTATGGTGATCCAACTCACCCACCGGTTTCACAATCTCGCTGCGGCCCTCGGTCCGCACCTCGACCTGAAGCCGGCCCCGATTCGCGCTGCCGACCGTCCCGCGGTCCATGCCCGTCCCTCTTCGCCGTGTCGTTCACTGCCGCCTGGACGGCGCTGACCTCCGCCGAACATTACGCCTTTCGCACGCCCAGCGGCCAGCCGAACTCCATAGCAAACCCGGCATAACAGACATTTGACACTTGCAACTGCCCATGGAGAGCGGGTAGGCCTAGTAAAGACACAACGAACCACGGCCGGCTTTGGAGGCGCCGCTCACCGCAGCTTCATGTATGGGCATCGGCGGCCATATGCCGAGAACGATGGAGGACACCATGTCACCCCGGCTCGACGAATCGCGTACCCCCACCGCGCCGTCGGCACTTTCCACCCCGACCGAAGCGTCCAAGCCCCTCGAAGGCCTGGATGGTCTCCCGGAGATCCCGCCCTTCGACGAAGTGGCGGCACTGGACGCCCGCGCGCTGTCGAAGACGCTCTTCGGACGGCTCGAGTCGCTCGAAGAGGGCACCCACGAGCACGCCTACGTACGCAACACGCTCGTCGAACTCAATCTGGCACTGGTGAAGTTCGCCGCCTCCCGCTTCCGCTCCCGCAGCGAGCCGATGGAGGACATCATCCAGGTCGGCACCATCGGCCTGATCAAGGCGATCGACCGCTTCGAGCTCAGCAGGGGCGTGGAGTTCCCGACGTTCGCGATGCCGACCATCGTCGGCGAGATCAAGCGCTTCTTCCGCGACACCTCGTGGTCGGTGCGGGTACCGCGGCGGCTCCAGGAGCTGCGGCTCGACCTCGCGAAGGCGGGCGACGAGCTCTCCCAGCAGCTGGACCGCGCGCCGACCGTCGGCGAGCTGGCCGAACGGCTCGGCATCGGCAACGACGAGGTCGTCGAGGGCATGGCGGCGAGCAACGCGTACACCGCGAGCTCGCTGGACGCCCAGCCCGAGGAGGACGAGAGCGAGGGTGCGCTCGCGGACCGGATCGGCTACGAGGACCACGGGCTCGAAGGCATCGAGTACGTCGAGTCGCTCAAGCCGCTCATCGCGGGGCTTCCGCCACGGGACCGTAAAATCCTCTCCCTTCGCTTTGTCGCCAACATGACCCAGTCGGAGATCGGCGAGGAGCTCGGCATCTCGCAGATGCATGTGTCCCGCCTGCTGTCCCGCACGCTGGTCAGGCTCAGGAAGGGCCTGACGCTCGAAGAGTGAGCGGAGCAGCGCCGCGACCGTGGACCTGGGGCCTGTCGTTCGGATCAGGCCGGATCAGCGAGCGGGGTCTGGCGCGTGCAGCTGCAAGGCGGAGGAAGGAGCCACTGCGGAGCATTGGCGACTGACGACAACGCAGCAGATGTGCGTGTCAGGGCACGCGAGCCCGGCAAGATCCGAACGACAGGCCCCAGGGCCCATTCCGTCAAGGAATGGGCCCTTCCCCGTTATTGACGGGGCAGTCCCGATTGGTCCACATTGAGCGCGGGGTGTCTGGGGGGACAACATGGCCTTTGGGGAGGGCTGCCCAGCGGCGTACGCACCACTGGAACAGCTGATGCGCCGGCGTCTGGGCAGGGAATCGCTCTACATGCCGTCATGCCGTCTGGGGCTCTATGTGGCGCTGCGCCACTGGTGCCCGCCGGGCGGGCGGGTGCTCATGTCGCCCGTCAACGACGATGTGATCTTCTTCGTGGTCCTCGCGGCCGGACTGCGTCCCGTACAGGCCCCGCTGAAGGCCGAGGACGGCTCGATCGACCTGGCAGCCGTGCCGGATGCGGTGTGGCGCGGCCTGTCCGCGGTGCTCACCACCAATCTGTACGGCAATCCCGATCCGGCGCCCGAACTGCGTGCGCGCTGCGACCAGTTGGGCATTCCGCTGCTCGAAGACGCGGCACACGCGATCGGCAGCGAGGTGGACGGGCGGCCGGTCGGCAGCTTCGGGGACGCGTCGGTCTTCAGCCTGTCCAAGCACACCGGGGCGAAGACGGGCGGATTCCTCGCGATCGCGGACCCGGCGCTGCGTCCGGCGCTGGAGCGGGCACGGGACGAGCTGCTCTCGCCGACCAGGCTCGCGTCCGAGCTGGTCTACGGCCTGCGGCCGTACGCCGAGGCGGGTGTGCGGGGACTGCGGCTCGTCGGCGCGGCCCGCGCCACGCTGCGGCTGCTCGGCCTCGAGGAGCGCAACGAGATCCGGATGCCGCTGCGCCCCGGCGAGCTCAAGCAGGCGCTGTCCGCCGAGCCCGCTCTGGCCGGCCTCCACTCGTGGATACGGGTGGACATGCACGACTACCGGCTCAGACCCGGCGGGCTGCGGCTGCGCCGCACGAAGCGGCTGCTGACCCGCCTCGACACCCGTCTCGCCGCACACACCGCGGGCACTCGGCTCCTGTCGGCCTCCCGCTGGGCCCTGCCTCGCCCGGGCCCGGCTCAGCCGTTGTTCCGGGTCCCGCTCCTGGTCGAGGACCGCGAGGCGGCGATCGCCGCGCTGGCCCGTCACGGGATCACGGTCGGCTATCTGTACGACCCGCCGCTCGACGCGTACGCGGGCGAGCTCTTCACGGACCCCTCACCCGCGCCCGGGGCCGCATCCTGGTTCGCCCGCCACGCGCTGCCGGTGGACCCGCTGAGGGCGGAACTGGTGCTCTCGATCCTGACTGAGCTGGGCGCACGCCCGGCGGCGTTGCCGCGGGAGCCGGACCGTGGCTGAGACGACCCGGCTGCGGCCCGGGGACGCCTCCCGAACCGATCCTGCCGAGGCGGCGCCGGAAGGCGGTGACACGGCTGCCGCGCAGGCCAGCGGTGACTCCATGTTCCGCAACGCCTACGCTCTGATGCTCTCCACCGGCGTCTCCGCCGCCCTCGGGCTCGGATTCTGGCTTGTCGCCGCCCGGTACTACACCGAGCAGGCCGTCGGCGAGGGCTCCGCCGCCATCGCCGCGATGCGGCTGCTCGCGTCCATCACCGCGACCACCATGATCGGCGCGGTGGTGCGGTACGTGCCGCGCGCCGGGCGGGCCACCGGGCCCCTGGTGTGGCGGGCGTATGCGATCAGTTCGCTCGTGGTGTGCGTCGCCTCCGTGGTGTTTCTGTTCACGCTGGACCTGTGGGGGCCCTCGTACGCCCCGCTCGGCGGGCTCGGCCCCGGACTGCTGTTCATCGCCGCCTGTGTCGCCTGGGCGCTGCTGACGCTGCAGGACGGCGTGCTGACCGGGCTGCGCAAGGCCGTGTGGGTGCCGGTCGGCAACGCCGTCTTCTCCATCGGCAAGCTGCTGCTGCTCGCCGTCTTCGCGACCGCCCTGCCCGTGCTCGGCATCTTCGTCTCCTGGGCCGCGGCCATCGCCCTGTCCGTGCTGCCGCTCGGCTGGCTGGTCTTCCGCAGGCTCATCCCCCGGCAGGCCGCCGCGGACCGCGACCGCGAGCCGCTGCGGATGCGCGACATCGGGCGCTTCCTGGCCGGAGACTCGGTCGGCTCGCTGTTCTCGCTGGCGATGATCAACCTGCTGCCGGTGATGGTCGCCGTCCGCTTCGACGCCGCGCACAACGGCTTCTTCTACATCGCGTACACCGTCGGCGGCACGATGGAGTTCATGGCCATCAACATGGCCTCGTCGCTGACCGCCCACGCCTCCCACAGCCCGGAGAGCCTGGCCTCGGGCGTACGCGGCGCGCTGCGGCGGATGGCCGTGCTGCTGGTGCCGGTCGTGCTGTTCCTGGTCGTGCTGGCACCGCAGATCCTCGCCCCGTTCGGTGAGGACTACGCGGCACACGGCACCACCGTCCTGCGCCTGCTCGCGGCGGCCGCTCTGCCGCGGGTCGTCGTCGAGCTGTACATCGGCGTCCTGCGCGTCCAGGGCCGCACCGGCGTACTCGCCGTGCTCCAGGGCACCATGTGCACGCTGGTCCTGGGCAGCGCGGCCCTGCTGCTGGGCCCCGTCGGCATCTCGGGCGCGGGTCTGGCGATGCTGCTGTCGATGACGTTCATGGCGGTGGTGGCGGCACCGGGCCTGCGTGCGGCGCTGACGGGCCGCGAACCGAAGCCGTCCCGGCTGGCGCGGCTGGTGTACCGGGGACGCGAGCAGGAGATCGAGTACGGGACCAACTGGGCGCGGCGGGCGGCGGAGCGGCGCGAGCGGGCCGCGCGGGACGAGCAGGAGTACGGCTCCGAATGGGCGCGCCAGACCACGTATCTGCGGGGCGGGCACGACACGGCGACGCCCGCGCTCGGCATTCCGGTGTACGTCCACGAGCCCGCGTCCGAGCGGCAGCCCGCGCCCGGCGGGGCCGACGAGGACCGGCTGACCAGCTGGCTGTGGCTCTGGCTCGGGCTGGCCGCCGGGCTCTTCTGGGTCCCGCTCGCCCGGGCCGAGCACCTCGGCACACGTCATCTGCACGGCGGCGAGCTCATCGACGCGCTGCCTCCGGTCACCGTCGCGTCGGGCATCCTGCTGATCGTCGTGTACTGCGCGGCCGTCGCGCTCCAGCGGCCGCGGCCCGCGCTGATCGGCGCGATCCTGCTGGTGACGGTCGCCGCGCTGCACACCGCGCCGCTGCTGCTGGGCATCCGGCCGGAGCCGGCCGACGGGCCCTGGGCAGGGATGTTCGCGGACTTCCTCGCCGAAGCGGCCGGCCTGGACAGCCCGGCCGGTGTGCTGCGCGTCCTGCCCGTGGCGCTCCAGGTGCTCTGCCTCGGGCTCGCCGCGGTGGCGCTGCGCGCGCTGGGCGCGGGCGAGCGGGCGACGGCGGGCGCGGTGTGGCTGCTCGCGGTGGCCGGTTGGGTGGCGCAGGACGCCGTGGCCGCGGCCGCGCTGCCGGTGTTCGCCGCGTTCGCCGGGCTGTACGCGGCGGCGGCCGGTGCCCGGGCCTGGCGCCGCCGCGACGGGAAGTCCCTCAGCGGGTCGGAACCGCCTGCTTGAAGTAGCGGTCGGCGCCCGCCTCCCGGTAACCCTCCAGCGCGGGACCGGAGTTGACCGTCAGGTCGCACTCGGCTTCCTCGGAGGTCGCCCGGTTCCAGTGGACCATCGCCTTCACCTTCGGCATGGTCCTGATGACCTCCGGAATGGCGGTGTACCACCCGCGCTGCCGTCCGGTGTCGGCCAGGTCGGGCGCGGTGGCGAACTCCGCCAGCATCACCGGCTTCTTCGCGGAGATGTTCTCCAGCAGCCAGTCGTAGGTGGGCCGCTGGCTCTCGTCGAAGTCCTTCCAGTCGGTGGTGTCATGACAGCCGAAGTAGTTGTACTGGTCCATGCCGATCCAGTCGACGTAGTCGTCGCCCGGATAGAGCTGCTTCATCGTGGCGGCGCTGCCCAGATAGCCGGAGACGGTCCACACCCACACGACGTTGTCGGCGCCCAGCTTGCGGAACCGGTCGTGCAGGTGCCGGTAGGCCGCGACGTACTCGGCCGGCGTGCCGGCGCCCTCCTTGATGCGGGCGTCGACCTCCTGGTCGAAGGAGAAGAGGACCCGCTTGCCGTAGGCCTTGAGGCGGCGGATCTGCGGGTCGATGATCTCGGCGTCGTACTTGCCCGAGGCGATGTTCTTCCAGCCGAGCTGGGTCTCCGTGTAGTTGGCGTGGTGCCGTTCCTTCCACACCGTGGACTCCCAGGCGAGCATCAGCATGCGGTCCTTGCCGAGTTCCTGCTCGTCGTCGGTGAGCAGTTCGCCGTCGGCCTTCTTGCCCGACATGTCGTGGTACGTGTAGACGAGATCGAGCTTGCGGCCGATCTTCTTCTCGAACGCGTACACCGGCTCGGTGAGCGAACTGTTCGCGTCGTACGGGATGTAGGCACCCCACCAGGCGCCGCACCGCGGAGCCAGCTTCTCGTCCGGCGCGCAGGACCCGGTCGGCGATTCGCCGGACGCCGCGTTCTGCGGCAGATCCTCGTCCCCGTTCTCCGCCGTGCCGTTGCCGCCGCCCTCCAGGACGACGAACGCGGCGACGATCAGAGCCACGGCGACCAGCACGACCGGGGCGTACGCCAGCTTGTGCGGCGGCCCTGCGCGGTGCTCACTCATCGGCCGCTGTCCGCAGGCTTGCGTTTGACCCGCTCCGCGGCACCCTGGGTGGCGGCCGGCAGCGGCAGACCGGGCAGCGCGGCGACCACGGTCGCGAACGCGGCGAGCGCCACCACGAACGCGGTGGCCGAGAAGGCCTCGACCAGAAAGAGCGAGGTGGCGGTGAGCACGCCGAGCGACAGGCTGATCGGCGCGGCCAGCGCGAACGCCTCCAGACGTGCGCCGGACCGCAGCCGGCCGGGCTGCGGATAGAGCATGGCGAGGCCGGGCCCGAAGCAGACGAAGAGCAGCACGGGTATCCAGCGCAACGGTGAACCGCCTGGCAGCGCGGTCGCGGCGAGGGCCACCCATCCGGAGACGGCCACGCCCGCTCTCAGCTGGTTCTGATTGACCTTCATGGGGTGGTCCCCCCGCTTCGGGAGCCCCGTGGGTCTCCTGGCCGGTATGCGAACACGACGCCGTACGGATGCTCCTCGACGACCTCGAACAGCGGTGAGGCCGACAGGCTCGAGCGCAGCCGGCCGAAGCCGCCGGGCGGCAGCAGTCCCTCGCCGGCGCTGTAGATGTCCTGTGTGCGGGTGAGAACGACGAACGCAGGGGCACCGGGCGGGATGCCGTCGGCCAGATAGCGGGCGGGGTCCCGCAGCATCTTCTCGTTCTCGGGGAGCTCCTGCTCGGCGAAGAACCAGTGCTCCACCTGGTCGTAGCGGTGCAGCGCCTGCGGGAAGGAGCCGGTGGTGGCGAGCATCAGCGCGCCCTTGGGCGCCTGGTCGATGGCCCGGGTGACCATGGCCGTCTCGGCGGGCGGCGTGTAGTGCATCTTCTCCTTGCCGTAGTACGACGGCATGAAGCCCACGATCAGCGCCACCAGCACGACGGGCAGTGCGACGCCGGTGACCCGCCGGCGGACGGCGTCGGCCCTGCTCGGCGCCCGACGGGTGCCGACGACGGCCGGCACGAGCGCCGCCGCCGCGAAGAAGGCAGCGCCCGGCAGCCCGAAGAGGTAGACGCGGAACAGCATTTCGCCGCCGTAGTCGTTGACGGCGAACATCGGCACGGGCGCGGCCGACACCAGCAGCAGCGGCAGCGCGCTCCGGGTCAGTTTGCGCCGGGTGAACACCGCGATCCCGGCGAGGACGGCCACCGCCAGCACCATCAGCACATTGGCCCGCCCGGCCAGCTCCGGCCCCGGTCCGGTGAGTTCGCCGGCATACCCCGCCCGGGAGTTCTGCAGCAGGTCGCCGATCGAGTCGCGCAGGGTGTGCAGCGTCTCGACGAACAGGGGCCGCCCCATGGTCAGGTCCCAGATCAGCATGAGCAGCCCGGCGACGGCCAGCAGCCCGATGTTCCGGTACCGGCGGGTGAGCGTCAGCGCGAGCAGTGAGGCGCACAGCATGACCGGTGTGAGCTGGTGGGAGGCGTTGATCGCGGCGATGAGCGGAGCGAGAATCGCGATGCAGACGGCCCGCTGGCGCACACCGGTGGGCGGCGGGACCGGCGCTGCCACCGGATCGAGACAGGTACGGTCGCGCAGCCTGCCTGCCGAGCCCGGGCGTACGAAATGGCGCAGCACCACGGCGAGCACGGTCAGATGCAGCAGAAACGCGAAGCCCTGGGGGGCCAGATAGTCCTGCCCGACCCAGTTGGCCGCCTGGAAGATCCAGACGGCGGTCCACACCAGCCGCCAGTCCTCCGTGAACGTCCGGTAGATCAGGATCAGCACGGGCATCAGCAGCAGGCCGAAGACGATCGGCGCCCAGTTGAGATAGGCGGTCGCGCCGTCCACGCCGAACGCCCGCACCAGCGCGGCGTTGAGGGAGAAGAAGCCCGGCCACTGGTCGTACGCCGACATGTTGCCGGACAGTGCGGCGTTCGGCCGCAGCTCGCCGTTGATCAAGAGCTGGTTGATGACCGCGTCGTGCTTGGACGCCCAGGGGTAGCGCACCGAGTCGTACAGCACGGCGGGCGCCGCCTTGAGCGCGAAGAGCAGGGCCACGCAGTACGCGGCGGGCCACCACGGAGCGGTACCGGCCCGGCGCAGACTGAACAGAAAGCCGCAGGTCAGGACGAGGAGCGACAGATAGAAGGCGGCGGGCAGCCGGTCGAGGAGACCGTAGTCGCCCATGGAGCGGAAGCCGATGCGCGGCAGCGCGTACAGCCAGAGACCGATGCCGAGGAGCAGCGGCAGCCAGCTGAACACGAGGTCCGGCGGCAGCAGTTCGGAGGTTCTGCGCAGCTGCGGCTTTTCGGGTTCGGCGGGCGGTTTCTGCTCGGTGCCGTCCAGGGCGTCGGGCGGCGAACTGCGCCCTGTGAGCGGTGTAGGCACGCGTAGGCGCACAGTGCGACTCCCCCCACGAATGTGGTCGCGGCCGTCACGCCGCTGTCCCTTCAGCGAAGTATAGGAACTGATTCCGTGTTTGCGTGGCTCTCTTGCACTCTGGTCCCTGCTATCCCGCTATCCCGCTATCCCGCGAACACCGGACCTTTCACCGCCGCCCGCGCGCGCCGGTAGAGCCGCCAGCCGACCGTCTTCGGTGAGTCGGGGAACGGCGCGACCGGCGCTCCGTGGCCGGACATCCAGGTCTCGACGTCCGCGACCGTGTGGCCGCGGCGCAGGATGAGGCGGGCGATGCGGTACGACTCGTCCGTCCGAGAGCTCAGCGCGTGACGGACGGCCGCCGCCGACGCGTAGCCCTCGCGCAGTGCCGCCCGGCGCACGGAGCGGCTGTTGTAGCCGTGCGGATAGGCGAGATGCGTCACCTCGTGGCCGAGCACGTCCTCCAGCACCGCCTTGGGCTCGCGCAGTTCACGGCGGAGCGCGGACGGCGGGAGGGTGTCCAGCTGAGGGTGCGTGACGGTGTGGGCGCCGACCTCCAGGCCGTACTGCTCGAGGCGCGGGGTCTGGGCGAGCGTCATCATCGGCGCGGGCGGCAGCAGGCTGCGGCCGCCGGGAGTGATCGCGCCGGTGGTGAGATAGGCCGTGGCGGGCAGGGCACGGGAGGCCAGAGCCTCGGCGGTCGGGCCCGGGAGGTCGGCGAAGCCGTCGTCGAAGGTGAGGACCACGGGGCGGTCGGGCAGCTCCGTGCCGGTCGCCAGGTGGTCGGAGAGCGCGCTGATGGCGACCGGTGTGCGGCCGCTGGCCACGATCGCGTCCAGTTGTGCGCCGAACTCCTTCGGGGTGACGGTGAATTCGGCGATCCAGTCCGGCGGATCGTCCATGACGGCGTGGTAGAGGAGTACGGGAATCCGGGGCATGGTGCCGCCTTTCATGTCTGCCGTCCGCCCTGGGGCGGGGACCAGGGCAGCGGTACGCCCCGGACCCGGCGGCGGGCTTTCGCGTACCCGAGCGGTCCGGCCAGCATGCCGCGCCGCTCCAGCCGGGACAGATGGCGCGGCCACGGGTAGTCCTGCGCGCCGTGCGCGCCGGGCACGGCCGCGGTGGCGGCCTCGCGGTGGGCGGTGATGGTGCGGGCGTGCGCCAGGCCGCGCGGGAGTTTGCGCAGCAGGGCGGGGAGCAGGGCGGGGCGGCGGACCAGCAGGGCCGTGAGATACGCGGTGAGGCCCGCGCCGTATCCGTACGCCTGGTTCTTCAAGTCCTGCCAGGTCTCGCGGTGGTGGTGCCAGACGAGTGCCTCGGGTGTGTAGCGCAGCCGGTGGCCGGCGGCGAGGACGCTGACGAAGGCGTACAGGTCGTCGCCGCCCCTGGCGGGAGTGCCGGTGCCGGTCGCGGGGTCGAAGCCGCCGATGTCGCGCAGCACCCGGGCGCGGAAGGCCATGTTGGCGCCGGAGCCGAAGCTGCCCGCGGTGAACGGGAACAGCGGTTCGTCGGCGGGCGGCCGGGCCGGGTCGTAGCTGCGTGGCGCGAAGCCCTTGGCGAAGCCGCCGTGGCTCTCCAGCAGGATCTGCGCGGGCGTGCCGAGTCTGGCGGGCAGGATCAGCCCGGTCGTACAGCCGAGACCGGGGTCGGCGGCGAACGGCGCGGTCAGGGCGGTGAGCCAGTGCGGGTCGGCCACCACGTCGTCGTCGGTGAAGGCGATGACCTCGCCGTCGGCGACGGCGATGCCGCGGTTGTGCGCGATCGCGAGCCCGGGCACGGACTCGCGCACATACCGGACGCGGTCGGCGTACTTGTGCTCGACGAGGTCCTGAGTTGCGCCGGTGGCGGGCGCGTTGTCGACGACGACGATCTCGAAGTCCGGATGGTCCTGCGCGAGCAGCGAGTCCAGCGCGCGGGCGAGTTGATCGGCCCGTTCACGGGTGGCGACGACGACGCTGGTGCGCGGCAGGTCGTGGTCGGATACCGCTGCCGGTCCTTCCGCCGTCCGTCCACCGAGGTGCCCGGACCGATCGGCGGCGGCCAGTTGCGCGCGGGCCGCCACCGCCACGACGTCGGCCGCGTTCTTGCCCGGCGGCACATGGCACACGACCGTGGCGACCGGGCGGCCGCGCAGCCGTACGAGCGCGTAGACGTCACCGCGGCTTGCACCGGGCGAGGCGCCCGGGCTCGCGGACCCGCCGCCTCCGCTCATCGCCGGGCCGAAGCTCAGCACCGCCCCGTCCGGGCCGTCCAGGTTCAGTTCCGTGACCTGGATCGGAGCCAGGCGCGGTCGTTGTGCTTCCATCACAGTCCCTGCTTCCGCTCCCCCGGCCCTCACCGGCCGCGCAGCCTGCCCAGCCGGTTCAGCGTCTGTTGCGCGTAGCCCGCCAGCCGCGGCCTGTTGCGGACGAAGCTGTGCGCGCGGCGCGGCGGCTCACGGGTCAGCCAGTACAGGGCCGCCCTGGCTCCCGGGCGCGCCGCGGAGCCCTCGTGGACGCGGAGTTCGCCGGTCTTGAGCGCGTCCTTGTACTCCGCGGAACCGCGGCCCAGGTCGAGCATTCCGATGCCTTTTTCCGCGGCCGCCTCGGCCATCCGCAGATGCAGGATCAGGCCCGGCGAGTACTTGGCGAACTCGGGGTCGTACGCCGGGAACCAGCACGACAGCACCGTGCGCGAGCGCAGGCCGAAGTGCGCGGCGACCGGCCGGTCCCCGGCGTACAGCACCGACAGCACGCCGGAGCAGTCCGGCGAGCGCGTCTCGTGGAGCAGCCGTACCAGCGTGCTGATCCAGTCCTTGGCGAAACGGTCGCGGCGGCCCGTCCTGCGGTACTGCGCGGACTTCCACTCCATGAGCCGGCGCAGCGCCGCCGGATCGCGTTCGTCGAAGACGAAGCGCACTGGGCCCGCCTGCCGTCCGAGTTTGCGTTCCTTGGCCAGCGTGGTCTTGAGGAACTTCGGCGACTGCGTCCGGAGCACCTGCTCGTACGCCTCGTAACCCGCGCCGACGTCGATCACCGGAGAGGCGAACTCCTCCGCCGCGGCCGGCGCGAACAGTCCCTGGCCCGCCTCCAGATTGTCGAACTCCCAGGCCGACAGGGCGCACGCGCGCATCAGCTCCCGGGCCGTGACCGCGAGGCCGGGGCGCAGGACCGCGCCCTGGCAGTCGGAGACGCCGAGGCCGATCGCCCGGCCGTGGCCGAGCGGGCCTCTCTCGTACGGGAAGAAGCCGGCCGGCTCCCCGTCCTCCCACAGCACCGCGACTCTGGCCGCGGGCCGCACACGGCCGACGGCCAGCGTGAACTCAGGCTCCATGAACGGATTGGCGGGCGCACCCGACTTGGCGCGCAGTTCCCGCCAGGCCTCGGTGTCCCCTTCGTCCAGCTCCTCGGTTTTCAGCACACGAATGCGTACACCGCTCAACCCGACCCCCCAGGTCCCACCCCATGAGCTTTCCCCAGGACAGGACGGTACCGGGCGATATCGCGACAGGATAGGGAGCAATGCCCTTCTTGTGACGGATCCGTGAAGGACCGCGAAAGCGGGGGATACCGATGTTGCTCGAGTGACGCATGAGGCCTGAGAGAGCGGACGCTTCACCAATGTATGGGCGATTGCTCAACTGACGTTCGAATACGCCCTGTTGATCGTAGGATCTGAGTGCTTCCGATCCCCCAAGGGAGTTCGGCGTGTCCTGGAAGGACTCAGTCTCCGTGGTCGTGGTCTGCACAGACATCATGTCGAGGTCGTCGTGGTGAGCCTGGCGATCGGCTGCGCGGCCGTCGCCGTACTGGCCCTCACCTGGGCGTTCCTGCTTCTACGGAAGCTCGCCACCGAACGTGCGGCGCGCGCCCGCGACCAGCGGACCGCCGCCGCACGCGGCGCCGAGGTCGCCCACCTCGCGGCGGTCCGGCTGCCCGCGATCACCGAACGGCTGCGTACCGGACAGCGACTCGACTCGATGCCGGGGCCGCTCGCACCGGCCGCCGACACCGGTGAGGAGTTCGCCCGGGCGCTGGCCGCGGTCGTGCAGGCGCTGGGCTCGGACGAGGCGGTGCGCCGGGAGCGAGCGCTGCGCGACTCCGTGCAGGCCGCCTTCGAGTCCGTCGCCCGCAACATGCACGCCATGGCCACGGTCCAGCAGCAGGTGCTCGACCGCGTGGAGCGGCGCATCGACGACTCCCGGCTGATGGCCGAGGTGATGCAGGCCGACCACGCCGCCTCGCAGATGACCCGCAAGGCGCAGACGCTGCTGGTGATGTGCGGCATCTGGCCGGCCCGCCGCGAGACCCAGCCGGTCTCGCTCTACGACTGCGTACGGGGCGCACAGTCCCGGATCGTGGAGTTCGGCCGGATCGAGGTGCACGGCGGGCAGACGCTGTACGTGGTGCCGCCGGCGGTCGAGGGCCTGATGCACGCCATCGCCGAACTGCTGGAGAACGCCACGGTGTTCTCGCCCTCCCGCACCCAGGTCGTCGTCACCGTCCGGGAGGTCGGCGCCGGGGCCGTCATCGAGATCGACGACGCGGGCCTGGGCATGCCGCCGGACGTGCTGCAGCAGGCGACGGCGCAGCTGCGCGACGAACTGGACCTGGCGAAGCTGGGCGCGGTGCCGCGGCTGGGGCTCGCCTGCGTCGGACGCTGGAGCCGCGAACTCGGCTTCAATGTCGAGCTGACGGGCGCTTCGGCGTACGGCGGGACGCGTGCGGTGACGTTCGTGCCGTTCCGGCTGCTGACCGAGCCGCTGTCGCACTTCGCGAAGCCGGGCCAGGCGGGCCGGCAGACCGAGACCCAGGAGGAGCCTGCGCGCGGGCCCGACGGGGCCGCACACCACGTCGTACCGCAGCAGGCGCAGCCCGGCCAGCAGTCCGGCTCACTGTCCGGCGCGCTGCCGCGCCGCCGCAGCCGCCGCGGAGCCGCGGTGGAGGCCGCGGCCCAACAGGCCCTCCAGCCGCCGCCCGACCCGGAACCCGAGCAGTCCCCCTGGACCCCGGAGGCCGCCCGCGCTTCCATCGCCAGTGTGGTGTCCGGCTCGCGGCGCGGGCGCGCGGCCCTCGACGACACCGACGTACCCGACGAGCACGATGGAGGCCGGCCGTGACCGGGACCATTACGAGACTTCCCGACCTGGGCTGGATGCTGCGCCCGCTCACCGAGATCCCGGGCGTCCGGCACGCCGTGGTCGTCTCCGAGGACGGTCTGCGGCTCGGACACGCCTCCGCCGAGAACCTCACCGGGCCCGTCTCCTCCCTCAGCGTCGCCCAGGCCGAGTCGCTCTCCGCGGCCTGCGCGGCGATGACCATGACCGGACGCTCCACCGCCGCGCTGCTGTTCGGCGGCCGCGCCGGAGTGCGCCAGCTGATGCTGGAGACCGATCACGGATTTGTGCTCTTCACCCATGCGGGAGTGGGCGCGCACCTGGGTGTGGCCACCGACACCGACGCCGATGTCGGCCTGGTCGCCCAGCAGATGCAGCTGCTGGTGGCGAAGATCGGCGCGCACCTGACGAGTCAGCCACGGGATCCGGTGACCGATCCGTCATGACGGACCGCCCGGAGGAACGGACCACATCGGCGGTACGCCCGTATGTGATCACCGGCGGACGCGCGGACTCCGGCAGCGAGCCGCTGTCCTGGGAAACGCTGGTGATGGCCACGGAGGCCGCCTTTCCGCCGTCCCTCCAGCCGGAGCACCACACGATCCTGGCGCACTGCCAGGGTCTGCTGTCGGTCGCCGAAGTGGCCGCCCACCTCGGCCAGCCGCCCTCGGTGGTGCAGGTGTTGCTCTCCGACCTCCTCGAGTGGGGGCTGATCGTGACCCGCCCACCCATTCCGCCGGCCGAACGCGCCGATGTGACCATGCTCAGAAAGGTCCTCCATGGCCTCGAAAGCCGTCTCTGACGCCACGGGAAACCCGGCAGGGTCGGACGCGGGAAAGTACGTGACCTCCAGCGTCGCGGGTGCGGCGAAGATCCTGGTCGTCGGGCCGCTGGGCGTCGGCAAGACCACGCTGATCGGCACCGTCTCGGAGATCGAGCCGCTGTCCACCGAGGCGATGATGACGCAGGCCGGCGCCCGCGTGGACACCGGCGTCGACCGGTCGAAGACCACCACCACCGTCGCACTGGACTTCGGCCGGATCACGATCGACGGCGAGCTGGTGCTCTACCTCTTCGGCACGCCGGGCCAGCAGCGGTTCCTGCCCGCCTGGCGCGATCTCGCCAAGGGCGCGCTCGGCGCGCTGGCCCTGGTCGACACCCGCGATCTGACCTCGTCCTTCGACGCGCTCGGCAATCTGGAGGATCTGGGGCTGCCGTTCGCCGTCGCCGTCAATGTCTTCCCGGGCAGCCCGCAGCACGAGGAGAAGGAGCTGAGGGCGGCACTCGATCTGCTCCCCGACACCCCGCTGGTGTGGTGCGACGCCCGGGACGTGCGCTCCTCGGTCCGCGCGCTGATCGCGCTCGTCAGCCATCTCATCAACGCCGCCACGGAGTCCCCATGACCACGCTGCCGCCGCCCCCCGTACCGCCGCATCCGTCGACCGGCACCACGCCTTCGCCGCCGCCCTCGCCCGGGACCGGCGCCCGCTGCCCGGTCACCTCCGCGCCCGCGCTGTACGGCCCCGAACTCGACGGCGACTCGCTGCCCGCGTTCTACGAGCAACTGCGCCGCGAACACGGCCCGGTGGCCCCGGTGGCCATCGCGCCCGGCATCCAGGCGTGGCTGGTGCTCGGCCACCGCGAGCTGCTCCGGCTCACCCGCGAGGAGCAGGACTTCTCGCACGACCCGCGCCGCTGGACCCTGCTGCGCGAGGGCCGGGTGCCGGCGGACTCGCCGATCATGCCGATGGTCGGCTGGCGGCCCGCGCTGCTGTACACCGACGGTCAGCAGCACCGCCGGATGCGTACGGCCGTGTCCGACGCGCTGGCCGGGATCAACGGACACGAGCTGCGCCGCAGCGTACGGACCGCCGCCGAGCGGCTGATCGCGTCCTTCGCCGAACGCCGCGAGGCCGATCTGGTGCCGCACTACGCGCGCAAGCTCCCGCTGATGGTCGTCACCGGCCTGCTCGGTCTGGACGACCGGACCGGACAGCAACTGGTGCAGGCCATCGCCGGCATGGCCGCCGCCAACGCGGACTCGGTCAACGCCAGCCGGCGGATGGGCGCGATCCTGGCCGCGCTGATCGAGGAGAAGCGCCGCAGGCCCGGCAGCGATGTCACATCGGCGCTGCTGCACCACCCGGCGCGGCTCACCGACGAGGAGGTGCTGCACAACCTGGTGGTGATGTTCGTGGCGGGCAATCAGACCACCGTGAACTGGATCGCCACCACGCTGCGCATCCTGCTCTGCGACCCGGCCTTCCGGTCCTCGCTGTCGGGCGGGCATCTGAGCGTGGACGACGCGCTGGACCTGGTGCTGTGGCGGCACCCGCCGACGCAGAACTTCCCGGCGCGGTACGCCACCCGGGATCTGCGCTTCGGCGGCCAGGACGTCCGCGCCGGGGACATGCTGCTGCTCGGTCTGGCCGGAGCGAACCAGGATCCCGAAGTGCTGCCCGCCGACGGTGTTCCGGTGACCGGCAACCGTTCGCATCTGGCGTTCGGCGCGGGCCCGCACACCTGCCCGGCGCAGGATCCGGCCCGGCTGATCACCCGTACCGCCGTGGACACGATCCGGCACCGGCTGCCCGATCTGGAGCTGGCCGTGCCGGAGTCCGAGCTGGAATGGATCAAGTCGCCCTGGAGCAAGGGGCTTGCGGCGCTGCCGGTGCGGTTCACCGATCCGCAGCTGCCGCAGCAGCACGTGCCACCCGCATAGCAGTCGTCGCAGCCGTCTCAGTCGTCCCAGTTCTCGCAGTCGTCCTCGTTCTCGCAGTCAGGAGAGCCCAGTTGAACACCTCACGTGTCACGCCGCACCGGATGGACCCGGCCGGTGGCTGCCCGCACGCGGCCAACGCCCGGCTGCTCGCCGAGAACGCGGTGGCGGCGGTCGTCCTGCCCGGAGACGTCCAGGGCATGGCGGTACTCGGCCACGACGCGCTCAAGGAGTTCCTCGCGCATCCCGATGTCGCCAAGGGCGCCGGGCACTTCACCGCACTCCAGGACGGCGGGATACCCGACGGCTGGCCGCTGAAGACCTTCGCCACCGTGCAGGGCATGACCACCGCCGACGACGCGGACCACCGGCGGCTGCGTTCGCTGGTGAGCAAGGCGTTCACGGCCCGCCGGGTGGAGGAGCTGCGGCCGCGGATCGAGACGGTGACGGCGCAGCTGCTGGACCGGCTGGCCGACGCGGCAGCGGCGGGCGACGGCGTCGCCGATCTGCGCAAGCACTTCGCGCTGCCGCTGCCGATGGGTGTGATCTGCGAACTCCTCGGCGTGGACGCCGAGTACCAGGACCGGCTGCACCATCTGTCGAACCAGATCGTCGCCACCGACATCGGCCCCGAGCAGGCGATGGCCGCGAACCGCGAGATGGTCGCGATCCTCGCCACCGTCGCCGCGACCCGTCTTGAGACACCGGGCGACGATCTGACCAGCGCGCTGATCGCGGCACGCGAGGAGGACGGCGACCGGCTCAGCCAGCACGAGCTGATCGGCACACTGCTGCTGATGATCATCGCCGGGCACGAGACGACGCTGAACCTGATCACCAATGCCGTAAGGGGCCTGTGCGCACACCGCGACCAGCTCGGACTCGTCCAGTCCGGCAAGGCGTCCTGGTCCGACGTGGTCGAGGAGACACTGCGCTGGGACAGCCCGGTCAGCTTCTTCCCGTTCCGCTACCCGACCCGGGACATCACGCTGGACGGGACCGTGATCCCCAAGGGCACACCGGTGCTCGCCGGTTACTCGGCGGCCGGCCGCGACAAGGCCGCGCACGGACCGGACGCGGACCTCTTCGACGTCACCAGGACCGCGGCGACCAGGCATCTCTCGCTCGGCCACGGCCCGCACTACTGCCTGGGCTCGCCGCTGGCCCGGATGGAGGCGACGATCGCGCTGGAGCAGCTGTTCACCCGCTTCCCCGAGCTGGACCTCGCGGTCACGGAGGAGGAACTGCCGCGGCACAGAAGCTTCGTGGGCAACAGCGTGCAGGAGCTGCCGGTGCGCCCGGTGGCCTGAAGTCCGAGGACGAGCCCGGGGCCTGGGCCGGTGTCAGCTCAGCGCGGCGTCCACCGCGGCCTCGGCGTGCAGCCGGGTCGTCGGGAAGACCGGCACCGGGCTGTCCGCCGCGCCGATCAGCAGCTCGATCTCCGTGCACCCGAGGACGATGCCCTCCGCTCCGCCGGCGACCAGCTTGCCGATGACGTCCTGGTACGCGGCGCGGGACTCGTCCCGTACAACGCCGAGACACAGCTCCTCGTAGATGACCCGGTGCACCTCGGCCCGTCCTTCGGCGTCCGGCGTCAGCACGGTCAGACCGTGGCTCGCGAGCCGGTCCCGGTAGAAGTCCTGCTCCATGGTGAAGGCCGTCCCGAGCAGCCCGACCCGGCTCAGGCCCGCGGACCGTACGGCCGTCGCGGTGGCGTCGCCGAGATGCAGCAGCGGGATCCCGACCGCGTCCGCCACCTGGTCGGCGACCTTGTGCATGGTGTTGGTGCAGATGAGAAGGAGGTCGGCGCCCGCGGCTTCGAGGCCGCGGCCCGCCTCGGCGAGGATCTCGCCGGCGCGCTCCCAGTCGCCCGCGACCTGGAGCTCCTCGATCTCGGCGAAGTCGACGGAGTGCAGGACACAGCGTGCGGAGTGCAGCCCGCCGAGCCGGTCGCGTACCAGCTCGTTGAGCAGCCGGTAGTACTCCGCGCTGGATTCCCAGCTCATGCCGCCGATCAGTCCGATGGTCCTCATCGATCCAGCCTGCCAGGCGCGGGCGGGTGCGGGCGAGCTGCGGGCGGTACACCGCTGTCCGACACTGACTTCGTACGTACCTGACACGCCGTCGGCCGTCGGTTCCGCGGGACCGGGAAGGACAGACACCATGCCCCCAGTCATCGCCGTCACCGGAGCGAGCGGCCATGTCGGCAGCCGGGTCGCGCACCGTCTCGCCGAGCGGGGCGCGGCGCCCCGCCTGCTGGGTCGGGATCCGGCGCGGGTGCCGCCGATCGTGGGGGCCACGGTCGCCCCGGCGGCCGAGTACGGGGACGGCGAGGCGATGCGGCGGGCGTGCGAGGGCGCTCAGACGCTGTTTCTGGTCTCCGCGCACGAGGGCGCCCATCGGGTGCAGGACCACACCACCGCTGTCGACGCGGCCGTGGCGGCGGGTGTCGGGCGGATCGTGTACGTGTCGTTCCTGGGCGCCGCGGCCGACGCGACCTTCACCTTCGCCCGCGACCACTGGCACACCGAGGAACACATCCGGGCGACCGGGCTGCCGTTCACCTTTCTGCGCGACAGCCTCTATGCCGCCGGGCTGCCCGCGATGGCCGGCAAGGACGGCGTGATCCGCGGACCGGCGGGCAACGGGCGGGTCTCGGCGGTCGCGCACGACGACATCGCGGACGCGGCGGTCGCCGTGCTGGTCGGCACGGGACACGACGGCGCGACATACGAGATCACCGGGCCGGAGGCGATCTCGCTCGACGAGGCTGCCGCCGAGCTGAGCCGGGTCACCGGCCGCACGGTCACCTATGTGGCCGAGACGCGCGAGGAGGCGTTCGCGTCACGGGCCGGGTTCGAGGCGGCCCAGTGGGCGGTGGAGGGCTGGGTCTCCTCGTACGAGGCGATCGCCTCCGGCGAGATGGCGAAGGTCTCCGACGCGGTGCCGCGGCTGACCGGCCACCGGGCGCGGACCTTCGGCGAGTATCTGCGCGAGCACCCGCGCAGCTACCGGCACCTGGTGCCGTGACGCCACACCTCCGAGACGAGCGGCACGCCCGGGCGGTAGGCGAGGTGGACATGGCTGGGCGCGTCGAGCAGCGCGAGGTCGGCGCGGGCGCCGGGGCTGATGCGTCCGACGTCGGTGCGGCGCAGCGCCTGCGCGCCGCCCGCGGTCGCCGACCAGAGCGCCTCGTCCGGCGTCATGCCCATGTCCCTTACGGCCAGCGCGATGCAGAACGGCACGGATGACGTGAAGGACGAGCCCGGGTTGCAGTCCGTGGACAGTGCGACGGTCACGCCGGCGTCGAGGAGGAGACGGGCGTCGGGCCACTCGGCGCGGGTGGAGAACTCGGCGCCGGGAAGCAGCGTCGCCACCGTGTTGCTGTTCGCCAGCGCGTCGACGTCCTCCGGCGACAGATGCGTGCAGTGGTCCGCGGACGCGGCATCGAGCTCGACGGCGAGCTGCACGCCGGGGCCCTGGCTGAGCTGGTTGGCGTGCACGCGGGGCGTGAGGCCCTTCTCCTTGCCGGCGGTCAGGATCGCGCGCGCCTGGTAGCCGTCGAACGCGCCCTGCTCGCAGAAGACATCGATCCAACGGGCGTACGGGGCACAGGCGTCGAGCATCTCGCCGGTGACGAGCGCGACATAGGCGGCCGGGTCGTCGGCGTGGTCCGGTGACACGATGTGCGCGCCGAGGTAGGTCACCTCTTCGGTGTGGAGCGCGGCGATCCGCAGGGCGCGGGCCTCGTCGTGAGTGGTGAGGCCGTACCCGGACTTGGTCTCGAAGGTCGTGGTGCCCTGGCGGAGCGCCTCGTCGAGATAGCGGAGCAGATTGGTCTCCAGCTCCTCGTCGGTGGCGGCGCGGGTGGCGGCGACGGTGGTGCGGATCCCGCCGGCGGAGTAGGCGCGGCCCGACATACGGGCGTTGAACTCCTGGGTGCGGTCGCCCGCGAAGAGCAGATGGGAGTGCGAGTCCACGAAGCCGGGGATGGCGGCGCGGCCCCCGGCGTCGTACGCCTCGTCCGCGTCGGGCGCTTCGGCGGCGCGGCCGACCCAGGCGATGTGGTCGCCGTCGACGACGACGGCGGCGTCCTCGACCAGGCCGAGGGGGCTGTTGTCGCCGAGTTCGGGGTCGTTGGTGACGAGGCTGCGGATGTTGGTGATGAGGGTGGTGCTCATGGGTTCCTCTCGGGAGTTACCGCCGTGGGGGTGCAGCCGTCACGACCGCAGCGCGGCGATCGCCTTCTCCAGCGCCGCCGCGACATCCGGGACCGTGGTGTGCCGCCCGTCGCGTACGACATGGCGTCCGCCGACCACCGTGTGCCGCACATCCGCCGCCGTCGCCGCGAACACCGCCGCCTCCGCGGCGAGCCGCGGAACGGGACCCGCGGTCCTGACCGAGTCCAGCGCCACGGTGGTGAAGTCGGCGAGCGCTCCGGCCTCGATGCGCCCCGCGTCGCCCCAGCCCAGCGCCGCGTGCCCGTCCTCCGTGGCCGCCCGCAGCAGCGCCGCCGCCGTCCAGTGACCGCGGGTGCGCGAGCGCAGCCGCTCGTTGAGCTCCATCGCCCGCGCCTCCTCCAGGAGGTCGATCACGGCATGGCTGTCGCTGCCCAGCGACAGCGGCGAGCCCGCGCGCTGGAGCGCTACCGCGGGGCCGATGCCGTCGGCCAGATCGCGTTCGGTCGTCGGGCACATGCAGGTGCCGGTGCCGGTCGAGCCGAGGAGTGCGATGTCCTCGTCCGTCAGATGCGTGTTGTGGACGCCGGTGGTCCGCGGGCCGAGCACGCCGCGGTCGGCGAGCAGCCGCGTCGGGGTGCAGCCGTGGGCGGCGAGGCAGGCGTCGTTCTCGGCGGTCTGCTCGGAGAGATGGACGTGCAGCGGTGCGGCACGGTCGGCGGCCCAGGAGGCGACCGCGGACAGTTCGGCCGCCGGGACCGCGCGCACGGAGTGGATCGCCGCGCCGAGCCGTACGCCGTCCCGCTCCTTGAGCAGCGAGACGCGCTCGGCCCAGGCGTCGGCGGTCCCGTCGGAGAAGCGGAGCTGGTGCGGTTCGGGCGGCTGCCCGAACCCGGAGGACAGATACGCCGTGTCGAGCAGGGTGATCCGGATGCCGGCCTCGCCGGCCGCGGCGATCAGCGCCTCGCCCATGGCGTTGGGGTCCGCGTACGCGGCGCCGCCCGGCGCGTGGTGCACATAGTGGAACTCGCCGACCGACGTGACGCCCGCCAGCGCCATCTCCGCGTACACCGCCCGCGCCAGCGCGTGGTACGTCTCCGGCGTCAGCCGCGAGGCGATCTGGTACATCACCTCGCGCCAGGTCCAGAACGTGCCGGAGCCGACCTGGACCGTGCCGCGCAGCGCCCGGTGGAAGGCGTGGCTGTGGGCGTTCGCCAGGCCTGGAATCGTGAGGCCGCGCAGGACCACCGCTCCCGGCGGCGGGGCCACGACCCCGGCGTGGGCACCCTCGATCCTGCCGTTTTGTACGTCCAGCGCCACGCCGGGCTCGACATGAGTGCCGAGCCAGGCGTGTTCCAGCCAGTACGTCACCTGCACGCCAGACCCTCCAGTACGTCGGCGAGTGCCAGGACTCCGGCCACACAGTCGTCCTCGGCCGCGAACTCGGCCGGTGAGTGCGAGACGCCGGTCGGGTTCCGTACGAACAGCATGGCGGTCGGGATCGATCCGGACAGGATTCCGGCGTCGTGTCCCGCTCCCGTGCCGAGGACCGGGACCCGGCCGCCGAGGAGGCGGTTCAGCTCGTCGCGCAGGGCGTGCTCGAACTCCACGACCGGTGTGAACGACTCCCGTACGACTGCGAGGTCCACGCCGTCGTGCTGCGCGCGGTCCTTCGCCGCCTGCTCGATCGCGGCGACGACGGTGTCCAGCGTCGCCTGGTCGGCGGCGCGCGAGTCCAGCCAGCCGCGGACGAGCGACGGGATGGCGTTGACGCCGTTCGGCTCGACGGAGATCTTGCCGAACGTCGCCACCGCGCCCGCGAGCTCCGCCTCACGGCGGGCGGCGAGCACGGTCTCCGCGTACGTCAGCATCGGGTCGCGCCGGTCGACGAGACGGGTGGTGCCGGCGTGGTTGGCCTCGCCGTGGAAGTCGAACCGCCAGCGGCCGTGGGGCCAGATCGCCGACGCGATGCCGACCGCGTCTCCGGACAGGTCCAGGGCCCGGCCCTGCTCGACATGCAGCTCGACGAACGCGCCGATCCGGGCGAGGCGGTCGGGGTCGGGCCCGATGGCCGCGGGGTCGTAGCCGGCCCGCTCCATCGCCTCGGGAAGGCTGATGCCGTCGCCGTCCCGGAGCGCGTACGCCTTCTCCTTGCTCAGCTGCCCGGACGCGAGCCGGGAGCCGACGCAGGCGAGACCGAAGCGGGCGCCTTCCTCGTCACCGAAGTTGGTGATGGCCAGTGGCCGGGTGAACTCCGCACCTCTGCGGCGCAGTTCATCGAGCGCGGCGAAGGAGGAGACGACGCCGAGGGGACCGTCGAAGGCTCCGCCGTCGGGAACGGAGTCGAGATGCGACCCGGTGACGACGGCGTCCCCGGCGGCCCGGTCGCCGAGCCAGGCCCACTGGTTCCCGTTCCGGTCGGTCTCGTAGCCGAGCCCGCGGGACTCCGCCTGCTCCTGGAACCAGCTCCGGCACTCGACGTCGGCCTCGGTCCACGCGTACCGCCGATACCCGCGGGTGTCGGGGTTGCGCCCGACGGGAGTCAGCTCCCGCCACATCTCGTGGAACGAGCTCGCGCCCACAGAACCGGTCACTGCTCCTCCCGCATGGGGACCCGCACGCCACGCTCGTCCGCGACCGACTCCGCGATGTCGTACCCGGCGTCGACGTGCCGGATGACGCCCATGCCGGGGTCGTTCGTCAGCACCCGGCGGATCTTCTCGCCGGCCAGCTTCGTACCGTCGGCCACCGACACCTGACCCGCGTGGATGGAGCGGCCCATGCCGACGCCACCACCGTGGTGGATCGACACCCACGACGCACCGGACGCGACATTCACCATCGCGTTCAGCAGCGGCCAGTCCGCGATGGCGTCCGAGCCGTCCAGCATCGCCTCCGTCTCCCGGTACGGGGACGCCACCGATCCGCAGTCCAGGTGGTCGCGGCCGATCGCCAGCGGGGCCGCCAGCTCGCCGGAAGCCACCATGTCGTTGAAGCGTTCGCCGGCGCGGTCGCGCTCGCCGTAGCCGAGCCAGCAGATACGCGCCGGGAGGCCCTGGAAGTGGACGCGTTCGCGCGCCATGTTGATCCAGCGGTGGAGGGACTCGTTCTCCGGGAACAGCTCAAGAATCGCGCGGTCGGTCTTCGCGATGTCCGAGGCCTCGCCCGAGAGCGCCGCCCAGCGGAACGGGCCCTTGCCCTCGCAGAACAGCGGCCGGATATAGGCAGGGACAAAGCCGGGGAAGGCGAACGCCCGGTCGTATCCGGCCAGTTGGGCCTCGCCGCGGATGGAGTTGCCGTAGTCGAAGACCTCGGCGCCCGCGTCCATGAAGCCGACCATGGCCTCGACGTGCTTCGCCATGGACTCACGGGCGCGGGTGGTGAAGCCCGCCGGGTCCTTGGCGGCCGCGTCGGCCATGTCGTCGAAGTCGATGCCGATCGGCAGGTAAGCGAGCGGGTCGTGGGCCGAGGTCTGGTCGGTCACGATGTCGATCGGCGCGCCCTCGGCGAGCATCTGCGGAAGCAGCTCGGCCGCGTTGCCGAGCAGGCCGATGGAGAGCGGACGGCGGGCGTCGCCCGCCTCGACCGCCAGCTGCATCGCGTGCTGCAGCGAGTCGGCCTTCACATCCAGGTAGCGGTGCTCGATGCGGCGCTCGATCGCGCGCGGGTCGACGTCGATGCAGATCGCGACGCCGTCGTTCATGGTGACGGCGAGCGGCTGGGCGCCGCCCATGCCGCCCAGACCCGCGGTCAGTGTGATGGTGCCGGCCAGCGTGCCGTTGAACTTCTTCGCGGCGACCGCCGAGAACGTCTCGTACGTGCCCTGCAGGATGCCCTGCGTGCCGATGTAGATCCAGGATCCGGCCGTCATCTGGCCGTACATGGTGAGGCCGAGCGCCTCGAGGCGGCGGAACTCCTCCCAGTTCGCCCAGTCGCCGACCAGGTTGGAGTTGGCGATCAGGACCCGCGGGGCCCACTCGTGCGTCTGCATGACGCCGACCGGGCGGCCGGACTGGACGAGCATCGTCTCGTCCTGCTTCAGGGTCCGCAGCGTGCGCACCATCGCGTCGAAGGAGCGCCAGTCGCGCGCGGCCTTGCCCGTGCCGCCGTAGACGACGAGCTTGTCGGGGTGCTCGGCGACCTCGGGGTCGAGGTTGTTCTGCAGCATGCGGAGGGCGGCTTCCTGCTGCCATCCCAGGGCGCTCAGTTCCGTACCGCGCGGTGCCCGTACGGGGCGGGGTCCTGACATGGCAATGCCTCCTCGCGACTGCGACCATCACTGTTGGCTGTTCTATTCACATCCTGCTTCTCTGAATAGTCTTAGTCAACAGCTGCGGTGCGGCGGACCGGATGATTGGCTGGCGCACATGGCTTCAGACCGTCGTGATCAGGCCGTACGAGCGGCAGTGGAACAGGGACTTCTCACCGAGGAGCAGCCCGTCGCCGCCCTCCTCGACGTGGCGGGTATCCGCGCATCCGCCGCCGCGCTGCGCACCGCCTTCGCCGCCGTCACCGACGCGCCCGTGCTGCACGCCTTCGCCGTGAAGGCCGCGCCTCTGGTGCCGGTGCTCGCGCTGCTGCACGCGGAGGGCATCGGCGCCGAGGTCGCGAGCCCGGGCGAGCTGGCGCTGGCGCGGGCGGCCGGCATTCCCGCGGCCCGCACCGTCCTCGACTCCCCGGCCAAGACGCCGGCCGAACTGCGCGAGGCACTCGGCCTCGGCATCGCGCTCAACGCCGACAATCCGCAGGAGCTCGCCCGCATCGACGCGCTCGTCCCGCAGCCGACGGCGCTGCCGCCGGTCGGGCTGCGGGTCAACGCGCAGGTCGGAGGAGGCGCGATCGGCGCGCTGTCCACGGCCACCGCGACATCCAAGTTCGGTGTCGCGCTGCTCGACGAGGGTGCCCGGGAGTGGGTCGTGGCGGCCTTTCTGGCCCGGCCGTGGCTGACCCGGCTGCACGCCCACTCCGGCTCGCAGGGCATGCCGCTCGCGCTGCTCGCCGACGGCATCCGCGCCCTGTACGAACTCGCCGAGGAGATCAACGCGGCCGCCGGACGGCGGCAGATCGACACTCTCGACATCGGCGGCGGGCTCCCGGTGAACTTCGCGTCCGACGAGCAGACGCCGACGTTCGCTGCGTACGCGCAGCTGCTGAAGGAGCGGGTGCCCGGGCTGTTCGACGGCCGCTACGGCCTGGTCACCGAGTTCGGCAGGTCGCTGGTCGCCAAGCACGGCGTGATCCTCGCCCGCGTCGAGTACGCCAAGACCGCGGGCGCACGCCCCATCGCCGTCACCCACGCCGGCGTCCAGGTCGCCACGCGCACGGTGTACGACCCCGACTCGTGGCCGCTGCGGATCGCCGCGTACGACTCCAAGGGCGTGCCGAAGGCCGGCCCCGATGTGGTGCAGGACATCGCCGGTCCCGCCTGCTTCGCGGGCGACCTGCTCGCCGAGGCCCGGCCGCTGCCGCTGCTGGAGCAGGGCGATGTGATCGCGGCGCTGGACACCGGCGCGTACTACTTCTCGAACCACTACGGCTACAACAGCCTGCCGCGGCCGGGCGTGCACGGTTTCGCGGCTTCGGCGGACGGGTCGGTGCGCTTCGCGACGGTACGGCCGCCGCAGAGCGTCCCGGAGATCGTCGCCGAGTCGGGTGGTGCGCAGCGGGACGCACTCCTGTAGGGAGCGGCCTTGCGGGAGCTTTCGGGGGCGAATGTCGGACCCGGCTGATTCCATGGGTCCATGGCTGAAACTCGCGTCGTCGTAGAACGCCGGATCACCGCCCCCGCGGACCGGGTCTGGCGCGCCCTGACGGATCTGGAGAGCATGCCGCGCGTGCTCAGCGGCGTGGACAAGGTCGAGATCCTCTCCGCCGACGGCCCCTTCCGCGTCGGCACCCGCTGGCGCGAAACGCGCACGATGCTCGGCAAGCAGGCCACCGAGGAGATGGAGGTGACCGCGAGCGAGCCACCGGAGCGCTATGTGGTGGAGGCCCACTCGCACGGCACGCACTACGTCTCGGAGTTCGCGCTCCGGTCTGCCGGGCCTGAGACGACGGACGTCCGGATGACCTTCTCCGCGACGCCGTCCGGGGGCGTCACCGGGCTGCTGGCGAAGATCTTCGGCGCGATCGGCAGGCGGGCGGTGGCGAAGGCGATCGCGAAGGACCTGGCGGACGTCGCGACGTCGGTCGAGGGCAAGGGCGCGGCCTGAAACAGCCTCTTGTTTTCGGGCATGCCTGAGCGCCTGGTCGTGACGTTTCAGGAGCAGGCGACTGGGCGCGGACCTTACCGGGCCAGCGGCATGTTCCGATGGAAAATGCCCCAACTCCCCCCAGCCGCAGCAACATTGCGTAACTTCCTCGTCACTGCCGCATGCGAGTGCGCGCATGCAGATGTGGGGAGGGAAGTTCCGCGTGCCTGGAATCGACGAGTGTCTGCTTCAAGCCATGCTGGTCCCGGGCGCGCGTGGGGCCGCGATCGTGGACTGGATCAGTGGGCTGGCACTCGGCACCGTCGGTGAGCCGGCCCGCAGCGACCACGAGGCCACCGCCGCGGAGACGGCCGAACTGGCCAGGGTGGCAACGGAGTACGCGGCGTCCGCCACGCATCCGGCGTCCACGGCCTCCACCGCGTCCACAGCGCCCGCGCCCGAACCGGTAGCCGGGGCACAGGAGTTCAGAGAGTCCACTCCCGTCGAGGACCTGATCGTCACCACCCGTACCGGCTATCACGTGGTGCGCTTTGTGGACACCGACTTCGACAGCAGCGTGTTCCTGCATCTGTGGCTCGACCGGGACCTGGGCAATCTCGCACTGGCCCGGCTGCGACTGCAGGATCTCGCCGAAGAGCTGGTGCTGGGATGAGAACGGCCGTCTCCCCGATGCTCGTCAGACTCGCCGAGGAACGAGCCACCGGCGTGCTCGTCCGCGACCACGGCGCTCTCTATCTGGCCGACGGCCAGGTCGTCCACGCGGAGAGCCCCGAGGCCCCCGGACTCGACGTCCTGCTCACCGCCGGCGGCCGGCTGAAGCCCGACAGCTGGGCCGACGCGGTCGCCCAGGCCGGCTCACGCCGCGAGGTCGCCCGCTTCCTGGTCGACAGCGGCCAGGTGGGCGGCGGCGAGCTGGAGATCTGCCATCTCGGCGCACTGTTCGACGCCGCGTTCTTCGCACTCGCGCCCGCGAGCGGCCCGACCCGCTTCCGCTACGGGGTCGCCCACTGGATCGGCACCGTACGACCGGTGCCCGCCGAAGTCGTCGAACGCGAGGCCCGGCGGCGCAGCCTGCTGTTGGACTCGGTGTGGCCCAGCCCGGCGTGGGACACGGCTCCGGTGAAGCGCCGCGCGCAGCACGCGCGACGGGAGGTCAGCCCCCGGAGTCAGTCGCTGCTGGACCTCGCCGACGGCGTCCGCACCCCGGCCGCCATCGCCCGGCAGCTCGGGCGACCTGCCTTCAACACCCTGGTCGAGGTGCGCAGGCTGGCCGCGGAAGGGCTCATCGAGGCGCCCGCGGAGCCCGCCGAATCCGCCCGACCCTCCGGGGCGGAGCACGCCGGGGCCGTCGAAGCCCCGTCCGTCCTGGACTCCGCCCTGCTCCGCCGGCTCCGCGAGGCACTGGAGGCAACCCTGTGACCCACCGTCCCGTTCACCAGGTCCTGTGCCCGCCTTCATGAGGCGCGTACTGAGGCAGCGCGCCGAGAGGAGACAGCTCATGACGGCCAAGGCCGATGTGCTAGCCGAACTGAAACGACTGCGCGTGCAGGTTCCGGCGCTGACCGGAGCGCTCGCAGCGAGCACGGACGGTCTCGTGCTGGCCGCGGACACCGAGGAGGCGGAAGGCGTCGCGGCGCTGACCGCCGCCGCCCTCGGCGTCGCGATACGACTGACCGAGGCCACCGGGCAGGGGGCGTTCCGCGAGCTGCTGGTCCGTGGCGAACGGGGCTGTGTGGCCACTTACGCCGCGGGCGCCTCGGCCGTCCTCACCCTACTGGCCGAGCCACGCATCAACGTGGGACGGCTCCATCTCGAGGCCCGCCGCTCGGGCGCCCGCATCGGCGAGCTGATCGACGGCGCCCTCGCCCGACCGGAGAACACCTGACCCATGACCGACACACCACCACGCACACCCAGCAGACGGAAAGGAAGTGCGCATCTCATGGCGAACACCGAACGCGCCCTCAAGGAAGCCACCACTGTCATCGAGGGCGCCCTCGGCGCAGCGCTCGTCGACTACACCAGCGGAATGGCGCTGGGCACCGTCGGCGGCGGAAAGGACCTGGATCTGACGGTCGCCGCGGCCGGCAACACGGACGTGGTGCGCGCCAAGGTGCGCACCATGGAACAGCTGGGCCTCAAGGACGGAATCGAGGACATCCTGATCACTCTCAGCACGCAGTACCACCTGATCCGGCTGCTCAAGGGCCGCGGAACCAACGGCCTGTTCCTCTACCTGGCCCTCGACAAGGAGCGGGCGAACCTCGCCATGGCACGGCATCAGCTGAAGAAGATCGAGGCCGAGCTCGAGCTCTGACGGCCGGTCCGTACGGATCGGACGGGCTCCGTCCACGAGCCCGTCCGATCGGGCCCCGCTACTCCACGAACAGACCCCGCGTCGCCGCCCTCGTGTCGAATTCCTCCAGGCTCGCCTGGGCGTCCGGCAGGGCGTCGCACATCGCCTCCAGGAGCACCCGGCCCAGCAGCATCGGGGCGCAGGCCGTATCGAAGGCCAGACCCGTGCCGACCGCCGCCGGGATCAGGAGGTCGCTGTGTCCCGCGACCGGTGCGAAGGCCGAGTCCGCGACCGTCACCACCGTCAGGCCCGCCGAGCGTGCGTACGCCAGCGCCTCCACGACCTCCTTCGGATGCCGCGGCAGCGCGAAGCACAGCAGTGTGGTCGCACCCGCCCGGCGGGCCGCGTCGATGCGGTCGGCGAGCATCGTGCCGCCCTCGTCGAGCAGGCGCACGTCCGGGTGGACCTTGGCCGCGAAGTACGCGAAGCCGCGGGCCTGCGAGGACGCGGCTCGCAGGCCGAGCACCGGCAGCGGGCGGGAGCCGGCCAGGAGGCGGCCGGCGCGTTCGACCGGCGACGGGTCGGCCAGCAGTTCGGACAGGTGGCGCAGGTTCTCGATCTCGGCCTGCACGGCCTGCTGGTACTCGTTCTGGCCGTCCTCGGCGCTCTCGCTCTCCGCGGGCGCGACCTCGCGCAGATGGCGGCGCAGTGCCGGATAGCCGTCGAAGCCGAGCGCGACGGCGAAACGGGTCACGGACGGCTGGCTGACACCGGCGAGTTCGGCGAGCTCGACGCTGGACAGGAACGGCACATCGCCCGCCCTGCGCACCATGCTGTGCGCGATCCGCCGCTGGGTGGGGGTGAGCCGGTGGCCCTCGAAGAGCTGCTGCAGTCGTGCGGCAGGGCTGTCGCTCATGCCATCCCCCTCGTCACATCGGTCATCACGTCGGTCATCAGCTCCGTGAAACGGTCGAGCAGCGCGGCCGCCGCCGTCACATCATCGGTGAGCGGCCGGTCGGCGAACTCCTCGGCCAGCACGGTCTCGGCCAGCTCGAAGGCCCGGCCCACCAAAAGCTCCGGGTCGGGCCGCAGCCCGCGCTGGCGCAACGCCCGTACCGCGGCGACGAGTTCACAGCCGACGACAAGCCGGTACGCACCCCCCGCGCGCAGCGTCTGACGCGCCGCCAGCGACGCGAAGCTGGCCTGCTCCTCGACGCCCCGGGACAGTACCGCGTGGCCGAGCGAGGCGGGCGCGGAGAACGCCCGCAGATCGCCGAGGGCCGCACCGGCCGCGTACTCCAGGATCATCACGCCGGAGCTCGCTGCCTCCGCGTCCGCGAGGAAGGGCCGCAGCCGGGTGAAGGCGGGCTCGTTCAGCGCGGAGAGCCGTGACGTGGACAGTCGCGCGGTCTGTGTGAGCGCCAGCCTGAAGTGGTCGAGATCCAGGGCGAGTTGGGCCATGTAGAAGCCGCCGTGGTGGTACGCGGCCATGTCACCGGACCGGATCAGCGGGTTTTCCGCGGCCGCGTTGATCTCGACGGCGAGCGTGCGCTCCAGCGCGTCCGCCGCGTCCTGGGCCGGACCGTGGATCTGCGGCAGGCAGCGGAAGCCGTACGGGTCCTGGATCCGGCCGAGCGGCGGCGTCGGCCGCTCGGGGGCGCCGAGCAGCCGGCGCATCCTGGCGGCGACGGCGTACGTGCCGGGGTGCGGGCGGGCCGCGTGGACCGGCTCCGCGTACGCCTCGTAGGAGCCGTCGACGGCCAGCAGCGACAGGGCTCCGACCAGTTCGGTGGCCGAGACGAGCGCGCGCAGTTCGTCGACGGCGAGCGCGGCCTGGCCGAGGGTGAGGGCGTTGGAGCTGATCAGCGCGAGGGCGTCGTTGTTGTCGAGGGCCTGTGCCTCGGGCGGCGGTCCGCCCTCCCAGGGGTGTTCGCCGGCCAGCGCGAGGCCCATCTGCGCGAGCGCGGCGATGTCTCCCGTGCCGACCGAGCCGAACTCGTTGACCACGGGATACGCGCCGCTCTCCAGCGCCTCACAGAGTGCGGTGACCACACCGGGCCGCAGCCCCGCGCCGCCCGCGAGCAGCTGATTGGCCCGTACGGCGAGCATCGCGCGGACTTCGCGGGCGGGCAGCGGGTCGCCGATCGCTCCGGCGTGCGAGCGCAGCAGCCGCAGCCCGTGGCCGGCGGCGGCCTCGGTGGGCAGGTCCTCGTTCCGGTTGGCGCCGACGCCGGTGGAACGGCCGTAGACGCGGCCCGACCTGGCGAGTTCGCGCGCGGCGTCCCAGGCGGTCTCGACGCGCTTCAGCGCCTCGGAGCCGGGTACGGGCCTGGCCGCGCCGTCGGCCAGCCGGATGATGTCCGCGACCGGAAGGCTCTGTCCGTCGAGGACCACGATGCCGGTGGGTGAGTCCACCATGTGGGACGACATCATGCGCAAACCCCTCCTTTTCGGACGGATTGTCTTGCCTCGCGAGCATCCGTAACCAGTGATTTACCCCGAGGCATTGACAACTTATTCAGACACCGAGAACTCTGCATGACTATATGCAGCCGGGCAAGGGACCACTGATGATCAAATTCGAAGCAGTGAACAAGCGCTTCCCCAACGGCACGACGGCAGTCAACGACCTCACCCTGGAGATGCCGGACGGCGGGATCACGGTCCTCGTCGGATCCTCCGGATGCGGTAAGACCACCACGCTCCGCATGATCAACCGCATGGTCGACCCGACGTCCGGAACCATCCACGTCGGCGGCAAGGACGTCCTCGCACAGGACGCGGCGGAACTGCGCCGCTCCATCGGATACGTCATCCAGCAGTCCGGCCTGTTCCCGCACCGCACCATCCTCGACAACGTCGCGACGGTGCCGCTGCTGCTGGGCTGGGGTCGCCGCAAGGCCCGCGCCCGTGCGGCGGAGCTGCTGGAGACGGTCGGCCTCCCCGCGGACGCGGCCAAGCGCTATCCGCACCAGCTCTCCGGCGGTCAGCAGCAGCGCGTCGGCGTGGCACGCGCGCTCGCCGCGGACCCGCCGGTGCTGCTGATGGACGAGCCGTTCGGCGCGGTCGACCCGGTGGTGCGCACCCAGCTCCAGGACGAACTGCTGCGGCTGCAGAAGGAGTTGAGCAAGACCATCGTCTTCGTCACGCACGACATCGACGAAGCCGTCAGGCTCGGCGACCGCATAGCCGTCTTCCGCACCGGCGGTCACCTGGTCCAGTGCGCATCCCCGTCCGAACTGCTGGCCCGCCCGGCGGACGAATTCGTGGCGGACTTCCTGGGCGCGGAGCGGGGCCTGAAGCTGCTCTCGCTCTCGACGCTTGCGGGAGTCCCGCAGCAGCGGGCCGCGACGGTGCGGGTGGACGAGTCCGGCTCGCTCGCCTCGGGCGACGGCCGCTGGCGGCTCGCGGTCTCGGCGAAGAACGAGCCGCAGGGCTGGCTGGACACTCAGGCGCCGACCGGCGCGGAACTGCTTCCCGTACGCGCCCTGCGCGACGAGGACTCGCTGCTCTCGGCCCTGAACGAGTCGGTCGCCAGCCCGACCGGCCTGGTGGCCCGAGTCGACGCCGAAGGCGTCCTGACGGGCGTCACACCGCGGGAAGTCATCCACGACCACGCGGGCGACTGGCACGTTTCGGCCTCAACGGCGCGGACGACCTCGGTCGCGGGCGGCGGGCCCGCCGCCCAGGGCGGCACAGTGGCAACGCTCGGCACAGCAGAGGCGTCCGCCGAAGCGCCTGAAGCGGCCGGCGCCACAGACGCGGACCCGGCAACGCCGGGCACCACGGGCGCCGTCACCGAGCCCGGCGGCGGCACAACCGGTGCCGCTTCACCCAAGGGCGGCGTCGCATGACGATCGAATGGTCGTGGATATCCGACCACGCCGGCGACCTCACCACCCTCACCCTGTCGCACCTCCAGGCCGCCCTCTCCGCCGTACTCCTCGGCCTGGTCATCTCGCTCCCCCTCGCCGTGCTCGCCCACCGGGTCCGCCCTCTGCGCGGATTCCTCCTCGGGCTCTCGAACGTCCTGTTCACCATTCCGTCCATCGCCGTCTTCGTGCTGCTGCTGCCGGTCTCCGGGCTGACCCGCACCACCACCGTCATCGGCCTGACGATCTACACCCTCGTCGTGCTCCTGCGGAACACCGTCGAAGGCCTCGACGCCGTCCCGGCCAGGACCAAGGAGGCCGCCAAGGCGATGGGCACCCGCCCGCTGCGAACCCTCCTCACCGTCGAACTCCCGCTCGCGCTGCCCGTGATCATGGCCGGTGTCCGCATCGCCACCGTCATGTCGATCTCGCTCGTCAGCGTCGCGACCTACATCGGCGACGGCGGCCTCGGGCAGCTCTTCACCGACGGCTTCCAGCGCAACTTCCCGACCCCCGTAGTCGTCGGCGTCGTCCTCACACTGCTCCTCGCACTGGTCGCCGACGCGCTGTTGGTCGCTCTCCAATACGTACTCACCCCCTGGCGCAGGCTGCAACATTCAACGCGTGGGAGGGCCTGACATGTACGAGCTCGTCAAAGACCTCGGTTCCTGGCTGACCAGCGGCACCCAGTGGTCCGGCAGCGACGGCATCGCACACCGGCTCGCGGAGCACCTCCAGTACTCGCTCCTCGCGACGCTGATCGCCGCCGTCATCGCCCTGCCCGTCGGCCTGCTCATCGGGCACACCGGCCGCGGCGCGTTCCTCGCCATCAACCTGTCGTCCTTCGGCCGGGCGCTGCCCACCGTCGGCCTCGTCGTGCTGGTCTTCCTCGCCAGCGGACTGTCCATGACACCGGTGTACGTCGCCCTCGTCGCGCTCGCCGTCCCGTCGATCGTCACCAACACCTACGCCGGCATGTCCGCCGTCGACCCCGAGGTCAAGGACGCCGCCCGCGGCCAGGGCATGCGCGGCCACCAGGTCCTCGTCCAGGTCGAGATCCCGCTCGCGATGCCGCTGATCATGACCGGGCTGCGGCTCGCTCTGATCCAGGTCGTGGCGACGGCCACCATCGCCGCGTACGTCAGCTTCGGCGGCCTCGGCCGGTACGTCTTCGACGGCCTCGCCCAGCGCGACCTCGTCCAGGTGCTCGGCGGAGCGGTGCTCGTCGCACTCGTCGCCGTCGCACTCGATCTTGTGCTCGCCACGCTCCAGCGCGTCCTCTTCAGCAACCGCCCCGCGTAACGCCCTGCGTAAGGACACTCCATGAACCGACGCACTCTTCTCGGCGGCCTGTTCGCCGCGGCCACCGTCCCCGCGCTCGCCGCCTGCAGCAGCGGCATCACCTCTCTGGAGGGCGAGGGCGACATCTCCGGCGGCGGCTCCAGCAAGGACGGCGTCACCATCGGCACCGCCAACTTCACCGAGAACCAGATACTCGGCTTCCTGTACGCGGCCGTCCTCGAGGCGGCCGGCGTCAGGACGAAGGTCCGCCCGAACCTCGGCACCCGCGAGATCCTCATCCCCGCCCTCAGGGGCGGCGACATCGACCTGCTGCCGGAGTACCAGGGCGCGCTGCTGCACTACCTCGACCCGAAGGCCAAGTCCACGGAGGAGGGCGAGATGCAGAACGCCCTCGCGATCGTGCTCCCCCAGGGCCTCCAGATCCTCCCGTACGGCCTGGCCGAGGACTCCGACGCCTTCGCCGTCACGCGCGAGACAGCCGACAAGTACGGCCTCAGGACGCTCGCCGACCTCGCCAAGCAGAACGGCAAGCTCGTCATCGGCGCGGCGCCCGAGGTCAAGAAGCGGGTCGTCGGCGTCGTCGGCCTGAAGGACGAATACGGCGTGGAATTCAAGGAGTTCAAGTCGCTGGACTCCTCGGGACCGCTGGTCAAGGGCGCGCTGAAGAAGGGCGATGTGGACGTCGCCAACCTCTTCACCACCGACACCGACATCAAGGCCGAGGGCTGGGTGGTCCTCGCCGACCCCAAGAACCTGATTCCCGGCCAGCATGTCGTCCCGCTGATCGCCGACCGCAAGGCCGACTCGACCGTGCGCAAGGCGCTGGCCCGGCTCGGCGCCGTACTGACGACCGAGCAGCTGACCGAGCTGAACCGCCTGGTCGACAAGGACAAGAAGGATCCCGAGGACGTGGCGAACGCGTGGGCCAAGCAGCACGGGCTGGCGAAATAGCCGCCCCCCAGCCAGCCCAGGGGCAAACAGTGGGGCTACCCCCACTGACGCGGCGACCCCGCACCCGTAGCGTGAACGTTTATGGAAGCCCGCGACCCTGAGCTCAAGAAAGAGCTCGACGCCACCCTGCATGCCCGCCGCGAGCTGGGCGAAGAGTACGACTCCGCGCTTGTCGAGTCCTTCCTCGAGAAGGTCGAACAGCGCCTGGACGGCTCGGTGGACAAGCGTGTCCGCCGCCAGCTCGCCGAGCAGCAGATGGTCGTCGCCCGCGGCGCCCGCCCGCAGCAGTCGGCGGAATCCAATTTCGGTGAACGCTTCGGCTTCGCGATCATCTCGATGATCCTGGCGGTCCCGCTGTCGGCGATCGCCGTGGTCAACGCGGATCTGGAGGGCCTGATCGTGGCCTGGGCGGGCATCGTGGGCGTCAACGCGGTCCACGCCAGGGGTTGGCTGTGGCCCAGCCGCGACCGTTCGCAGAAGTCCGACTGGGAAGACTGAACGTCGGCCCGTCGCCCATGTTGGCCCCGCCCCCAAGAGGCGAGTGAGCCGAAGGGGCGCGGCGATGTCGAAAGAGAGAACGCGCGGAGGCCGCGAGGAACGAGTGGCCGAGCACGATCGACCGTCGACATCGTCTTAAGGCGCCCCGGAGGCGAACCGAGCCCCAAAAAAATAAGCGCGGGGACCGCCGCACCCCCGGCGAACCGGGGGGCGGGACGACGGCGGTCCCCGCGTGGGACACGGTCCGGGTCAGGGCCGGTCTCCGCGTCCAGGGCGTCTTCAGAGGTCCGGGAGCCGCTCCGGAGGTCTGGGACGCCGACTGTGTGCCGGCCGGGTTCCCTGCCCAGGCCCCCTGCCGACATCCACAACTGTGCAGGACGCGTGTTAAGCGGGTGCTGCGCGTACGTGACGCGCGCGTACCGTTTGAGCGAAACCCCTTTCCGCAGGGGTTACTTGCCGCCGTTCGCGAGGAACGACAGCAGGTCCTGACGGCTCACCACACCCGTCGGCTTGCCCTCCACCAGCACGATCGCCGCGTCCGCCACACCCAGCACCGACATCAGGTCACCGACCGGCTCGCCCGAGCCGACCTGCGGCAGCGGCGAGCTCATGTGCTTCTCCAGCGGGTCGGAGAGCGAGGCGCGCTGGGTGAACAGCGCGTCCAGGAGCTCCCGTTCGACGACCGAGCCGATGACCTCCGCGGCCATCACGTCCGGGTGTCCCGCGCCGGGCTTCACGATCGGCATCTGGGAGACGCCGTACTCCCGCAGCACCTCGATCGCCTCGCCGACCGTCTCCTCCGGGTGCATGTGCACCAGGCTGGGGATGCCGCCGTGCTCCTTGTGCGCGAGTACGTCGCCGACGCTCGCGGACGGTCCCGTGTCCTCCAGGAAGCCGTAGTCCGCCATCCACTCGTCGTTGAAGATCTTGGAGAGATAGCCGCGGCCGCTGTCCGGGAGCAGGACGACCACCACATCGTCCGGGCCGAGGCCCTCGGCCACCCGCAGCGCGGCCACGACCGCCATGCCACAGGAACCGCCGACGAGCAGGCCCTCCTCCTTGGCGAGGCGGCGGGTCATCTGGAAGGAGTCCTTGTCGGACACGGCGACGATCTCGTCGGTCACGGTCCGGTCGTACGCGGTCGGCCAGAAGTCCTCGCCGACGCCCTCGACGAGATACGGCCGGCCGGAGCCGCCGGAGTACACGGAGCCCTCAGGGTCGGCGCCGACGATCCTGACCTTGCCGCCGCTGATCTCCTTGAGGTAGTTGCCGGTTCCGGAGATCGTGCCGCCGGTGCCGACGCCCGCGACGAAGTGGGTGATCTTCCCGTCCGTCTGGTCCCAGAGTTCGGGACCGGTGGTCTCGTAGTGCGAGCGCGGGTTGTTCGGGTTGGAGTACTGGTCCGGCTTCCAGGCGCCCGGGGTCTCGCGTACGAGACGGTCGGAGACGTTGTAGTAGGAGTCCGGGTGCTCGGGATCCACGGCGGTGGGGCAGACCACGACCTCGGCGCCGTACGCACGGAGCACATTGATCTTGTCCGTGGACACCTTGTCCGGGCAGACGAAGATGCACTTGTAGCCCTTCTGCTGGGCCACGATGGCAAGGCCGACACCGGTGTTGCCGCTCGTCGGCTCGACGATCGTGCCGCCGGGCTGGAGCGCGCCGCTCTGTTCGGCCGCCTCGATCATCCGAAGGGCGATGCGGTCCTTCACCGACCCGCCGGGGTTGAAGTACTCGACCTTGGCGAGGACCGTCGCCTGGATGCCTGTGGTCACGCTGTTCAGCTTCACCAGCGGGGTATTGCCGACGAGACTGATCATCGAGTGGTGGATGCGCACAATGTTCTCCGGGATCTCCGTAGTGATGCGGCCAGGGTAAGCGGACCAGCGGGTGATTGGGCGACGGCCGCTACGGGGCAGTTAGCTCATGACCGGTTGCGAGTGTCGACGACTGGCGACGAGGAGGTGGCTCGGACTGTGTCGAGGGCGAGGGTGGCACGACGCATCGCCGCGGGAGCGGCCTACGGAGGCGGCAGCATCGGCCTGCTCGGAGTGGCGGCCGTGGGGCTGGTGCTCGCGGAGGTCCAGCTGGCGAAACGCACGGTCGGCGGCGGCATCGCACCCGTTCCACCACGCGGTGACGGCCTGTACGGGCTGGCCTTCGGGCGCGAGAACCCGCTGCTGCTGGGCGTGCTCGGGGACTCGACGGCGGCGGGCCAGGGCGTGCGCAGGGCGGGCCAGACGCCGGGTGCGCTACTCGCCTCGGGGCTCGCGGCGGTGGCCGAGCGGCCGGTCGAGGTGTGCAATGTGGCGCTGCCCGGGGCACAGTCGGACGATCTTGAGCGGCAGGTGACGCTGCTGCTCGCGGACACCTCCCGGATGCCCGACGTCTGCGTGATCATGATTGGCGCGAATGACGTCACCCACCGGATGCCGCCCACGGAGTCCGTCCGTCATCTGTCGGCGGCGGTGCGCAGGCTGCGTACGGCGGGCGCGGAGGTGGTCGTCGGCACGTGCCCGGATCTGGGCACGATCGAGGAGGTGTACCAGCCGCTGCGGTTTCTGGCCCGGAGGGTCTCGCGGCAGCTGGCGGCCGCCCAGACGATCGTGGTGGTGGAGCAGGGCGGGCGCACGGTGTCGCTGGGCGATCTGCTGGGCCCGGAGTTCGCGGCGAACCCCCGGGAGATGTTCGGCGTGGACAACTACCATCCGTCGGCCGAGGGCTATGCGACGGCCTCGATGGCCATGCTGCCGACGGTGTGCGCGGTGCTGGGGCTGTGGCCCGAGTCCGACCGGCTGGACCCGGACAGGGACGAGGGGATGCTGCCGGTCGCGAAGGCGGCAGCCACGGCGGCGAAGCAGGCAGGCACCGAGGTGACGGGTGCGCGGGCGCCCTGGGCTCTGCTGAAGCACCGCCGCCGCCGGCGTCTCCCGGCGCCGCACGCGGTCGACGAGACGGCCTCGCCGACGGAAGAGGAGGCGGAGGCCCAGGCCTGAGCCCGGCCGCGGGGTTCTTGTGGAACAACCCGGGCAGAAAACTGAGCGCTCGCTTAGAATTGAGGTGCTCGTCACACCTCCCTGCCCGTGACCCCGCCCTTACCTAGGGGTAACTTCCACCTGAAGCCACCTCACCCTCCTGGAGCCGTGATGCCCGAAGCCGTCATCGTTTCCGCCGCCCGCTCCCCCATCGGCCGGGCCTTCAAGGGCTCCCTGAAGGACCTGCGGCCCGACGACCTGACCGCGACGATCATTCAGGCCGCGCTCGCGAAGGTCCCCGAGCTGGACCCCACGCAGATCGACGACCTGATGCTCGGCTGCGGACTGCCGGGCGGTGAGCAGGGGCACAACCTCGGCCGGATCGTCGCCGTGCAGATGGGAATGGACCACCTCCCGGGCTGCACGATCACCCGTTACTGCTCGTCCTCGCTGCAGACCTCCCGGATGGCCATGCACGCCATCAAGGCCGGCGAGGGCGATGTCTTCATCTCCGCCGGCGTCGAGATGGTCTCCCGCTCCGTGAAGGGCAGCTCCGACGGTCTGCCCGACACCCACAACCCGCTCTTCGCCGATGCGGAGGCCCGTACCGCGGCGGTCGCCGCGAGCGAGGGCGCGAGCTGGCACGACCCGCGCGAGGACGGCCTCGTCCCGGACGCGTACATCGCGATGGGCCAGACCGCGGAGAACCTGGCGCGGCTGAAGGGCGTGACCCGCCAGGACATGGACGAGTTCGGCGTGCGGTCCCAGAACCTCGCCGAGGAAGCCATCAAGAACGGCTTCTGGGAGCGCGAGATCACCCCTGTGACGCTCCCGGACGGCTCCGTCGTCTCCAGGGACGACGGCCCGCGCGCGGGCGTCACCGTGGAGGGCGTGCAGGGCCTGAAGCCGGTCTTCCGCCCCGACGGCCTGGTCACCGCGGGCAACTGCTGCCCGCTCAACGACGGCGCCGCCGCTCTCGTGATCATGTCCGACACCAAGGCACGGGAGCTGGGCCTGACCCCGCTGGCCCGGATCGTCTCCACCGGCGTCTCCGGCCTCTCGCCCGAGATCATGGGTTACGGCCCGGTCGAGGCGAGCAGGCAGGCGCTGTCCCGGGCCGGCCTGACCATCGGCGACATCGACCTGGTCGAGATCAACGAGGCCTTCGCCGCGCAGGTCATCCCGTCCTACCGGGACCTGGACATCCCGCTGGACAAGCTGAACGTGAACGGTGGCGCGATCGCCGTCGGCCACCCCTTCGGCATGACCGGCGCCCGGATCACCGGCACGCTGATCAACTCGCTCCAGTTCCACGACAAGCAGTTCGGCCTGGAGACGATGTGCGTCGGCGGCGGGCAGGGCATGGCGATGGTGATCGAGCGCCTGAGCTGAGCCGGTCGGCCGGGCCTGCGGGACCCCGGCCGGGGCACGTTCGGGGCCGGTTTTGGGCCTCCTCGGAGCTCAAGTCGTGACCGAAACTCCCCCAGGATGTGACCTATCTCCTGGGGGAGAGTCGTTTTCCCAGGTCAGACTGGTTGCCGGGTTAAACACTGGGTCCAAAGTCCTGTCCATTTCGTGACGTAATGCACTGACAGGGGGCGCGGGCTCACCGCAAGCTGTTGTAGGAAGTCGGGGGTATCGATTGAAACCGGGAGTACGTCAGTGAGCGCCATGTCTCTTGCCCTGCTGCTGACCACGGCCGCCGCGACGGTTGTGGGCGCCGCCGCCCTGCACGCTGCCCACGGGCTCCGTAAGCAGGTCACGGCCCTGCGCACCGAGCTGGCGACCACGCCCGCCGCCGGGCGCATCGCCACCGTGCCGCAGGCCCGTCACACCCCCGCCGCCGAGATACGCGCCGCGGTCGCCGAAGCGCTGGCCGAGGAGCGGGAGCGCGAGCTCGCCGAGGCCCGCGCCTTCTGGGCCGCGCAGGAGTCCCGTGACGCCGCCGACGCCACTCCGCGGCTGGCCGGTGACGCCACCGCCTCGCTGCTGGGCGGCCTGGCCGCACCCGGCGACGAGCTCCCGTTCTACGTCCCGCGCCAGGCCGACTTCGTGGGCCTGGAGGCGATGGACTTCGAGGCGGTCGACGCGCTGGACGAGCTGGCGGACCTGCCCGAGGTCACCGAGTTCGCCGAGGACTCCCCGGAGCTGGCCGCGGCCCGCCGCCGCCACCCCTCGCACCCCGATTTCGTACCGGTCCAGACACCGGTCGTCACCGACCACGAGCGCACGGTGACCCGCCTCGAGGAGCTCTCCGAGTCGCGTACGGAGCTCGCGGACGTACGGCCCGGACCGCTCGGCACGCTCGACGTGTATGTCTTCGCCGACGGCACGACGCTCTGCATGACCCCCGGCCACCGGGAGACCGCGGAGCAGCTCGCCCAGGCCCTGAGCGCCGGGAACGCCCCGGTGCTGCTGGGCGGCTCCAGCGTCTCGGGCGCATACGCCCTGACCTTCGAGTGCGGCGAGGAGACGGTCTACATCCTCGCGGACCGCGTCATCGCGTCGCTGTAGCCCGCTCCGGCCCCGCTCCGGCCGGGCTCCGTACGGCGGCCGCACAGCCCCGTACGGACCTCCTAGAGGCCCGCTCGCCGCTTGGCCGCGTCAACCAGACTCACGGCCTCGTCCACCTCCCTGAGGGAACCGGACGGGGCCGTTCGCAGTGCTTCGGCCAAATCCCGACCGGCCACCGTCAGTTGATCAGCGACTGCAAACAGGCCCGCGTCGGGCATGATCCGCGGCACCTCGTCAGGGGTCTCGATGCGCTGGGCACGCAGTGCCAACTCCCTGGCCAAAGCCAGTCCTTCCGCGGCCGCCCCGCGCTTGAGGCGGCTCTGCGGAGCGGCCCGCAGCCGGTCGGCGAAACGGTCCACGGCGGCGGTCAGCTCACTCGTTTCAAGCACACTTCGACCCTATGCGCAGCACACACACTGTTGCCAATACGCGAACGCTCAGGCACGGTGGCGTGAAGGAGCACACGCGCGACGCGTCCGGAGGCGCCGATGTCCCAAGTCTTCTCCGAAGAGACCCATCGAAATCTGCTCTCCCGAATCCCCCATTGCACCGGTCGTGAAATCGCCGACTGGCTGCGCACGGTCGATGAAGGTCCTTCTCTCTTCCGCTTCGAGGAGAAAGTCAGCTGGCTCCGGAGCGAGCACGATCTCGCGTACGGACATGCCAAAGCGATCATCCACGAGTACGACCTGAGGCGCGCTGCGCGCAAGCTTCTCTAGGTCATCCGACGCCGAAGGGCCCGCAGGCGGCTGCCTGAGGGCCCTTCGTCACGTGCTGTCTGCGGCTACTGCCTGCGCTAGTCGTTCCCCTGCAGGATCGACAGCAGACGCAGCATCTCCAGGTAGATCCACACCAGGGTCAGGGTGAGGCCGAAGGCCGCCAGCCAGGACTCCTCGCGCGGAGCGCCGTACGTGATGCCGTCCTCGACCTGCTTGAAGTCGAGAGCGAGGAAGCAGGCGCCGAGGATGATGCCGATGACGCCGAAGAGGATGCCGAGGCCGCCGCTGCGGAAGCCGAGGCCGTCACCGCCGCCGAAGACGGCGAACAGGAGGTTGACGGCCATCAGCAGCAGGAAGCCCATCGCCGCGGCCATCACGAAGCCGTAGAAGCGGCGCGTGACGCGGATCCAGCGCATCTTGTAGGCGAAGAGGACACCGGCGAAGACACACATGGTGCCGAGGACCGCCTGGACCACCACACCGGGGCTGATGTAGGTGCTGACCGCGCTGGAGATCACTCCGAGGAAGACGCCCTCGAAGGCCGCGTACGACAGGATCAGCGCCGGCACCGGCTTGCGCTTGAACGCCTGGATCAGCGACAGGACCATGGCCACCAGGGCCGCGCCGATCGCGATGCCGTACGACTTGCCGATGTTGGCCTCGTCGACGGGCAGCAGGACCCAGGAGAGCACGGCGGTGAGGACGACCGTGCCGAGCGTCATGGCGGTACGCGCCACGACGTCGTCGATGGTCATCACACCGGTGCGCGCGGGAGCCTGCGGGCCGCCCGCGCCGAGCTGCGTGTCAGCCGGGGCGTACGGGTTGGTCGCGTACGGGTTGCCGGTGCCCTGGGCGTACGGGTTGGTTCCTACGGCGGGGCCCCCGGCCTGCGGCTGCTGGGCGTTGAAGCCGGCATAGCCGTTGTCGCGGCTGAACCCCCGTCGCGAGAAGACCGGGTTACTGCTCCTCATCTCACTCCTCCATGGTGGCCACGGCCACGCTGCGCGGCCTCGGACTTAAGAGTAATGCGGACGCAAAGCATGCACCCTAGTGCTCGGGGAGGATCTTTCCGGGATCGTGACCGACCTGGGCCTGGGCGTACCACCGGGTGCGGGGCCTCACCCCGCCTGGTCGACGTCTCCGTACGCCGTGCCGACCTTCAGCGCGTCGACATAGTGGTCCACGGCATTCGCCTGGGCCCCGTAGACGCCCCACTTCGGATGGTTCTCGCTGTCCCAGGTCCGGCACTGCCACCGCTGGGTACCGCTGTTGAAGGTCTGCTTGGAGCCGTTGAACCACAGCTCCACCCAGCCGCCCTTCGTCTGGTCCGACAGATGCAGCCCGACGACGATGTGGTTCCAGCTGTTGGCGGACACCGCCTTGGACCAAATGGTGTGCACGGTGCCGTCGGGCTGGCGCTGGATCATGGTCAGCCTGCCGCTGATCATCTTGAGGACGACGGGCCAGTTCTGACTGAAGTCGCCGTAGGACTTCCACTGGAAGACCGCGTTGTTGTCGACGGTGCTGGAGAGCTTGCTGGTCCAGCCGAGGTAGTAGGTCCTGCCGTTGGTGAAGGCGTAGTCGGTGCCGCCGTTCGCGATCCCCCGGCTCTCGCACCGGTTCAGCCCGCCGGGCTTGCGGTAGCGCCACACGGCCCCGCGGGACGAGTCGTTCACGGCGGTGAGGCTGCCGGGCGACGCGCAGTTGCTTCCGACATGAGCGAAGACTCCGGTGCCCTTGGAGGCGTCGCCGTCCCAGATCACGGAGGCCTGTGCCTGCCCGGCGAACAGGGTCATCGCGGCGACACCGGCGACGACGGTGCCGGCGAGTCCGACTCGCTTCTTCATGGTGGTGTCCCTCGGGTCCATCGGTGGGGGGATGCGCCGCCGACGGGTGCCGCCTTGTCGGGGTCACGCCAACACGTTAGATGGTTCAGACCATCGGCGTAAGGACTGGGACGCGACATCTCAACGCGGGCCGGAGGTAAACAGTTCAACTACTCTGCGTCGGGCCTCTGGTTACGGAGAGTGCCCGGAGCCGGACTTGAACCGGCACGGCCCGAAGGCCAGCGAGGTTTAAGCTCGCCGTGTCTGCATTCCACCATCCGGGCCAGTCGCGTGGCTCCGCGTTGGCACCCGAGCCTATCCGGGTAGATCCACGCGCCGATCGGCCCGTGGCCCGATGTTGTCTTATTTTATTGCCGCTTGAGGGTGCGTCAGACCTGGCAGCAGCGCATTCCGACGCCCCGTACACGGCCGGTGGGCATCACCGCGCGCACCCGGGATTGACGGAAAGTCGCCGCCCCTGACGTGTCTTCAGGCAAGCGTCCCAGCGGCACCGCGGCCTCGGGCCCGTCTCAGGGGTGCCGTCATACCAAAGGAGGACGATCGGACCGCGCGGTCCGACCCAAGAGGGCCTCAGAGACGGGCATCGGGAGTGACGATCTGGAGCCGAACGCTCGAGACGATGTGATGGTTCCCGCAGCAGACCGCGACAGGAGTCCCACTCGTGACCACCACGCCCATCGCTCACCGCGCCACCGCCGTGGCCGCCCGCGCCACGGATCTGTCCAAGGTGTACGGACAGGGCGAGACCCAGGTGGTCGCCCTCGACCGGGTCACTGTCGACTTCCGGCAGGCCGAGTACACCGCGATCATGGGGCCCTCCGGCTCCGGCAAGTCCACGCTGATGCACTGCGTGGCCGGCCTCGACACCTTCAGCTCCGGATCCGTGCGCCTCGGCGAGACCGAGCTCGGCTCGCTCAAGGACAAGCAGCTGACGCAGCTGCGCCGGGACAAGATCGGCTTCATCTTCCAGGCGTTCAACCTGCTTCCGACGCTGACCGCGCTGGAGAACATCACGCTCCCGATGGACATCGCCGGCCGCAAGCCCGACAAGCAGTGGCTCCAGCAGGTCATCGACATGGTGGGCCTGAAGGACCGGCTCAGCCACCGCCCCACCCAGCTCTCCGGCGGGCAGCAGCAGCGCGTCGCCGTCGCCCGCGCGCTGGCCTCCCGGCCGGAGATCATCTTCGGTGACGAGCCGACCGGAAACCTGGACTCGCGCTCGGGCGCCGAGGTGCTGGGCTTCCTGCGCAACTCCGTACGGGAGCTGGGCCAGACCGTCGTCATGGTCACCCACGACCCGGTGGCCGCCTCCTACGCCGACCGCGTCATCTTCCTGGCGGACGGCCGCATCGTCGACGAGGTCATCAACCCGACCGCGGACGGGGTCCTCGACCGCATGAAGGCCTTCGACGCCAAGGGCCGTACGAGCTGAGGCGGTTGCGCCGCCCAGCTCGGCCTCCGGGGCTCCGCCCCGGGCACCGCGCGTCTTGCAGGTGCCGGCCCGCGCCATGCCCCACAGCCGGGACGACGCCCGCCGTCGGCCTGCCCGGAAGCGCGCCGCGGCCGACCTCCCCGACTCTCTTCGGACACCCACACCAGGACTGACACCCATGTTCCGTACCGCCCTGCGCAATGTGCTCGCGCACAAGGCCAGGCTGCTGATGACCGTCCTCGCCGTGATGCTCGGCGTGGCCTTCGTCTCCGGCACCCTGATCTTCACCGACACCCTCGGCAACGCCTACCGCAAGCAGTCGGCCAAGAGCTACGACAACGTCGCGGTCGCCGTCACCACCTACGCCGACCAGAACGACGCCGACGAGGCCATCGACACCAAGACCCTGGAGAAGATCCGGGCCCTGGACGGGGTCGCCGAAGCCACCGGGCGGGTCTCCGGGTTCGCCGGAGTCGCCGACCAGGACGGCAAGCTGATCGGCAACGGCTGGTCCAACACCGGCGCCAACTACGCGCCCGGCAAGGACGGCAAGGACGCCGCGTACACCTTCACCGACGGCTCGGGCCCGGTGAAGGACAGTCAGATCGCGCTCGACAAGGACACCGCCGACAAGGGCAAGTACCGCGTCGGCGACACCGTGCGGGTCGCCACCAACGGACCGGTGAAGGAGTACGAGCTCACCGGCGTCTTCACCACCGAGGACGGCGCGGTCAACGCCGGCGGCAGCCTGGTGCTCTTCGACACGTCCGTAGCGCAGCAGCTGTATCTGCAGCCCGGCTACTACAAGGACGTCACCATCACCGCCGCGTCCGGCGCCAACGACCGGCAGATCCTGAACGCCGTCGAGCCGCTGCTGCCCAAGAACGCCAATGCGCAGACCGGCAAGCAGCTCGCCGACGACCAGGCCAAGGAGATCGAGTCCGGCCTGAGCAGCCTCAACACCATGCTGCTCGCCTTCGCCGCCATCGCGCTCTTCGTCGGCGTCTTCCTGATCGCCAACACCTTCACCATGCTGGTCGCCCAGCGCACCAAGGAGCTGGCGCTGCTGCGCGCCGTCGGCGCGTCCCGCCGCCAGGTCAAGCGCTCGGTGATCCTGGAGGCGATGGTCGTCGGCGCGGTCGCCTCCGTCGTCGGCTTCGCGCTCGGCCTCGGTCTCGCGACCGGCCTGCGTTCCCTGATGGGGACGTTCGGCGCGAAGGTCCCCGGCGGGCCGCTGATCATCTCGCCCACCGCGATCGCCGCCGCGCTCGGCGTCGGCATCCTGATCACCGTGCTCGCCGCGTGGCTGCCGGCCCGCCGGGCCGCGAAGATCCCGCCGGTGGCGGCGATGGGCAGCGCTCATCTCCCCGCGAGCACCAAGACCCTTGTCGTACGGAACACCATCGGCTCCATCGTCACGCTCGCCGGTCTGGCCGCGATCGCCGGCGGTGCGGCGGTCGGCAAGAGCGACGGCCGGATGATGATCGGGGCGGGCGCGTTCCTGACGCTGATCGGCATCATCGTGCTGATCCCGCTGCTGTCCCGTCCGGTGATCGCGCTGGCGCGTCCGCTGCTGGTGAGGGTCTTCGGGGTCTCCGGCAACCTCGCCGGGCGCAACGCGGTCCGCAACCCGCGCCGTACGGGAGCCACCGCCTCGGCGCTGGCGATCGGCCTCACGCTGGTCACCGGCCTCACGGTCATCGGCGTCACGCTCGGCCAGGCCATCGACAAGATGACCACGGACAACATCCGCGCCGACTACATGGTCACCATGGCCAGCGGCGGCGCGCTCGACAAGTCGGCGCTCACCGCGCTGGAGAAGGCGAAGGGCGTCGCAGCGGTCTCCCCGCAGCAGTCCGCCTCGGTGATGATCAACGACTCGTACGAGTCCGCCTCCGCGGTCACGCCGGGCGACGTGGAGCAGGTCTTCGACCTGAAGACGGTCTCCGGCTCCATGGCCACACTCGGCCAGGGCCAGATCGCCGTCGCCGAGAAGACCGCCGAGAAGAAGGGCTGGAAGACCGGCGACAAGCTGCCGGCGAAGTTCGGCGACTTCAGTGAGGGCGGCAAGGCGGACACCAAGACCCTGACGATCGGGGCGGTCTACAAGGACAACGAGTTCCTGGAGCCGATCGTGCTGTCGACCTCGCTGGTCGCTCCGTACGAGACCAAGCCGTACATCCCCGAGGTCTGGGTGAAGATGGACGGCGGCGCGACCGCGGCGAACGAGCAGGCGCTGGTGGACGCGCTGGGCGACAACCCGGCGATGAGCGTCATGGACCGGCAGGACATCCGCAACATGTTCGGCGGCATGATCAACACGATGCTGAACATCATGTACGGACTGCTGGCGATGGCCCTGCTCATCGCGGTGCTCGGCGTCGTCAACACACTCGCGATGTCCGTCTTCGAACGCCAGCAGGAGATCGGCATGCTGCGGGCCATCGGCCTGGACCGCAGGAGGGTCAAGCGCATGATCCGCCTGGAGGCGGTGGTGATCTCGCTCTTCGGCGCGGTGATCGGTGTCGCGCTCGGCTCGTTCCTGGCCTGGGCGGTCGGCGAGACGATCAGGTCGAGCATCCCGAACTACGCGCTGGTCATGCCGTGGGAGCGGATCGGGATCTTCCTGCTGCTGGCCGGAGTGGTGGGTGTGCTGGCCGCGCTCTGGCCGGCCCGGAGTGCCGCGCGGCTGAACATGCTGACGGCGATCAAGACGGAGTAGCCCGCGCCGGATGGACGAGCGAGGGCCCCGCGACCGGCTGGTGTGGTCGCGGGGCCCTTCTCCGTGCCGGGCTCAGTTCCAGGTGCGGGCCCGCAGCGGCACTCCGGACGTGCCGCTCTCCGGTGTCTTCACGGCCAGGATCTGGTTGACGCCGATCCTGTTGCGCTCGAAGGAGACCGCGCACGCGGCCATGTAGAGCCGCCAGACGCGGGCGCGTCCGGGTGAGCTGAGGCGTACCGCCTGACGCCAGTCGGCCTCCAGATTGGCGACCCAGCGGCGCAGTGTGAGGGCGTAGTGCTCACGGATCGCCTCGACGTCGCGCACCTCGAAGCCGGCCTCTTCGAGGCTGGAGAGGGTACGGCCGAGCGGCGCGAGCTCGCCGTCCGGGAAGACGTACCGGTCGATGAACTCGTCCACGTGGTACGCGGATTCGTCCTTCTCCGGGCGGCGCGCGATCTGGTGGTTGAGCAGCCGGCCGCCGGGCCTCAGGAGCGCGAAGAGCTGTTCGGCGTACTCGTGGTAGCGGACCTGGCCGACGTGTTCGGCCATGCCGATGGAGGAGACGGCGTCGTAGGGACCGTCCCTGACGTCCCGGTAGTCCTGAACGCGGATCTCGATACGGTCGGTGAGCCCGGCTTCGGCGATGCGCTTGCGGGCGTACGCGGCCTGCTCGCGGGAGAGCGTGACGCCGGTGACCTGTACGCCGTACTCCTGGGCTGCGTGCATGGCCATGGAGCCCCAGCCGCAGCCGACGTCCAGGAGCCGGTCGCCCGCCTTGAGGGCGAGCTTGCGGCAGATCAGGTCCAGCTTGTCGCGCTGGGCGTCCTCGAGAGTGCCGGCGTCGTCCCAGTAGGCGCAGGAGTAGACCATGGACGGCCCGAGCACCAGCTCGTAGAAGTCGTTGCCGACGTCGTAGTGGTGGCTGATGGCCTGCCGGTCGCGGCGCTTGGTGTGCAGCGGACCGCTGCGCCGGCGGACTTCCTCGGCGGGCGGGGGCGGCGGCGGGAACGGCCCGCCGAGTTTCAGCAGCCCGCGTGCGGCGGCGCGCATGCGGGGGTCGCGCAGCGGGTGGACCTTGCGCTGACCGGGTTCGTCGCCGCGCTCCCACACGAGGCCGGCGAGCAGGTCCAGCGCGCGGTACAGATCGCCTTCGACGTCGATCTCACCGGCCACCCATGCGCGGGCGAGCGCGAGCTCGCCCGGCCGCCACAGCAGCCGCCGCAGGGCACGCCGATGCCGCACGACGAGCACGGGCGCGCTCTTGTCGGCCGTCGCGCCCGGGGGCCCGGACTCGGAGCCGTCCCAGGCCCGGATACGGACCGGGAGCGGGGTGCCGAGCAACTCTTCGGCAAAGGTGGTCAGCCGCGATGCGGCATCGGCCATGGCGCACACCTCCGTGACGGTGGATCGCAGACTCCACATGCAAAGAACAATCTGCCCACCGCGGGTGCTTCCCGGCACCACGCAATACCGAAGCAAAATACTTGCCCCCCACACGGGTGCGCCCACCGGTGCTGGGGCCGGGCATGACGAAGGGCCGCCCGCACCACGGATGGCGGACGGCCCTTGGCCTTGCAGTGAGGCTGGAGTCAGGAAGCCTTCGCCTTCTCCGGGGTCGGGGACGGAGCCGAAGCGGCAGCCGCCGGGGCAGGCTTGGCCGCCTCGTAGAACTCCTCGCGCGGGGACTCGATCGCGCCGAGCGAGACGACCTCGCGCTTGAGGAACATCGCGAGCGTCCAGTCCGCGAAGACCCGGATCTTCCGGTTCCACGTCGGCATCGCCATGCCGTGGTAGCCACGGTGCATGTACCACGCCAGCCGCCCGCGCAGCTTGATCTTCACCTTGCCCATGACGATCATCGCGACGCCCTTGTGCAGGCCGAGCCCGGCCACCGCACCCTTGTTGGCGTGGCTGTACTCCTTCTGCGGGAAGCCCCGCATGCCGGAGATCACGTTGTCGCCGAGGAGCCGGGCCTGACGCAGCGCGTGCTGGGCGTTCGGCGGGCACCAGGCGTTCTCGACGCCGGCCTTGCGCGCCGCCACGTCCGGGACCTGCGCGTTGTCGCCCGCGGCCCAGATGTAGTCGGTGCCCTGGACCTGCAGCGTCGTCTGCGTGTCGACGTGGCCGCGCGGGCCGAGCGGCAGGCCGTAGCGCGCCAGCGCCGGGTTCGGCTTGACGCCCGCGGTCCACACGATGGTGTTGGAGTCGACCTCGAGGCCGTTCTTCAGCACCACGTGGCCGTCCACGCAGGAGTCCATCGAGGTCGACAGGTAGATCTCGATGCCGCGGCCCTCGAGGTGCTCCTTGCCGTACTTGCCCAGCTTCGGGCCCACCTCGGGAAGGATCTTGTCGGCCGCGTCGACCAGGATGAAGCGCATGTCCTCGCGCTTGACGCTGGTGTAGTACTTGGCCGCGTCGCGCGCCAGGTCCTCGACCTCGCCGATGGTCTCCGCGCCGGCGAAGCCGCCGCCCACGAAGACGAACGTGAGCGCCCTGCGCCGGACTTCCTCGTCGGTCGTCGAGTCGGCCTTGTCGAGCTGCTCGAGCACGTGGTTCCGCAGGCCGATGGCCTCCTCGATGCCCTTCATACCGATGCCCTGCTCGGCGAGGCCGGGGATCGGGAAGGTGCGGGAGACCGCGCCGAGCGCCACGACCAGGTAGTCGAAGGGCAGCTCGTACGCCTCGCCGACGAGCGGCGAGATCGTCGCGACCTTGCGGTCCTGATCGATGGTGGTGACTCGGCCGGTGAGCACCTCAGCCTTGGGCAGCACGCGTCGCAGCGGGACGACGACATGCCGAGGCGAGATGCTGCCGGCGGCAGCTTCGGGGAGGAAGGGCTGGTACGTCATGTACGAGCGCGGGTCCACGACCGTGACGGTCGCTTCCGCGTAACGCATCTTCTTCAGAATGCGTCGAGCTGCGTACAGGCCTACGTACCCACCGCCTACAACGAGGATCCTGGGACGCTCCGTGGTGCTCATGCCATCGAGTATCCACCCCCCTAGGAGGGGTCGCTCGTGAGCCCCTTCACAAGGTCCTGACCCACCTCTGCTACACTGCGCGACCCACGTGACCGAGGTCATGGCACGGCAGGGGAACCACGGTACAAGGGGAAGCGTTGTTCACCCCCCGTGAGCTGGCCCTGGGCTGCCGACCGGAACTGGACCACAGCCCCGGTTCATACCCGCGCAACACAGTCCGCGCCGCCGGGAAACCGCCTCCGCGGGACCAACGGCCGGGCCCCGAAGGGCTTTCGGACCCCCGGAGTGCCCATCAGGGCCCTTTTCCTTGTGAAGAACTTCACGAAGTTCGTCGCGGGCCCGCCACGAAGGGCTCTCTACGCGACCGAGAAGGCGATCCCGTCAAGGATGTCGTGCTCGCTGACGACCACTTCCCGGGCCCCGATGCGCTCCATGATCGCGAGCAGGACGAGGGCCCCGGCGACGATGACGTCCACGCGTCCCGGGTGCATGACCGGGATCGCCGCGCGCTCGTCATGAGTGGCGTTCTGGAGCATCCGGGCGATCTCGGCGACACGCTCGTAGGGGATCCGCGCACGGTGGATCGCCTCGGAGTCGTACGCGTGAAGGCCCAGCGCAATACCCGCCACGGTCGTCACCGAACCGGCGAGTCCCACCAGCGTGCCGGCGCCCCGCAGCGGCACGGTCTCCTCGGCGAGGTCGAGCGCGGCCTCGATGTCCGCACGGATCGCGGCGATCTCCTCGGCGGCCGGCGGATCGCTGCGGACATGGCGCTCGGTCAGCCGTACGCAGCCGATGTCCACGGACCGCGCGGCCTCGACATGCTCGCGGCCGATGACGAACTCGGTCGAGCCGCCGCCGATGTCGACGACGAGCCGCTCCTCGTGGCCGGGAAGTTCCATGGTGGCGCCGGTGAAGGAGAACTCCGCCTCCTGGTCACCGCTGATCACCTCGGGCTCGACGCCGAGGATGTCCAGCACGCCGCGGACGAACTCGTCCCTGTTCTCGGCGTCGCGGGAGGCGGAGGTGGCGACGAAGCGCACCTTCTCCGCGCCGTGCTCCTTGATGACCGCGGCGTACTCGCGGCAGGCCGCGAAGGTCCGCTCCAGTGCGTCGGGGGCGAGACGGCCGGTGCGGTCGACGCCCTGTCCGAGCCGGACGATGATCATGCGCCGGTCGAGGTCGACGATCTCGCCCGTGTCCGGGTCGGCGTCGGCGACGAGCAGGCGGATGGAGTTCGTACCGCAGTCGATGGCGGCGACCCGGGTCACTTGTCGTCCTCCTCGTCGATGCCGAGGGAGCCGCCCTCGTTGGCACCGACCTTCAGGATGTCCTCCTGCGTCGCGAACGGAGTGACGCACGCACCCTTGCGCCACCACTCCGGCAGCATCGCGATGGCCTCGTCCCCGAGCGGGTTCACGCCCGGGCCCGCCGCCAGCGAGTGGCCGACCAGCACGTGCAGGCACTTCACCCGGTCCGGCATGCCGCCCGCGCTCGGGAAGCCCGTCAGCTCCTCGATCGCGTCGCGCCGCGCGATGTAGTCCTCGTGCGCGGCCCGGTACGCCGCCGCCAGCTCCGGGTCCGTCGCGAGGCGTTCGGTCATCTCCTTCATCACGCCGTTCGCCTCGAGCGTGCCGATCGCCGACGCGGCCCGCGGGCACGTCAGGTAGTACAGCGTCGGGAAAGGGGTGCCGTCGGGAAGCCGGGGCGCGGTCTCGACGACGTCCGGCTGCCCGCACGGGCAGCGGTGCGCGATCGCGCGCAGCCCGCGCGGCGGACGGCCGAGCTGCTCCTTGAACGCGGCGATGTCCGCGTCGGTGGGCTCGGTCGGTTCGGTGTGGGGAGGAGGGGTTTCCATGCCTGCGTTCTGTCTTCTCGTGTCTTCTCGTCGAGTGCGGGTCTTCTCGTCGAGTGCGGGACGGGCCCGCGGGTCTAGGGAGTGTCCGCTAAGTATCGCCGTCCGCCCGGAGGGCGGGGCGTGCGGCGTCCGGTGCGTGCGATCGCAAGGCGCCGGTGCGCCCTCGTAGCGGAGCTACTTGGGCGTATCGGCAACGCAGCGAGCGTGCGTGCAGGGCGTCGCATGCCAGGCGAGACTTTGCGGACACGACCTAGCGGCGCGCGTCGGCGTGGTCGACGCCGTCCCACACGTTCGAGTACCAGGGGCGGTCCACGGCCTCTTCCTCGGTACGGCGCTGCTCCGCCGCCTCGGGGTCGATCATCGTGTAGCCGGTCTCCCCCGGCAGCACGAAGTGCAGATGCTCACGGGCCAGCCGCTGGATGTACCGGTCGTCCTGGAGGCGCGCCTTCTCGTCCCGGAGCTGCTCGACCCGCTGCTCCGCCTCGGCCATCCGGCGCTGCTGCTCCTCTATGTCGCCGCGCTGCGAAACGTACTGCCGCATCGGATAGGCGAGCGCCACCACCAGCGAGCAGACCACCAGTGCGAGAAAGGCCGCGCGCCCGGTGAGCCGGGAGCGGCGGGCCTGTCGCCGGGTCTGGGAGCGGTAGACGCGGGCGGCGGTCTCCTCGCCGAGCAGCCGCAGCCTGGTCGCGGTGGAGAACCGTTCCCGGTCTCCTTTGCGTGCCATGGTCTCGCCTCCCCATACGTACGTACGTCCCCGGACACGGTACGGGACCGCGGCCGGGGACGTACGGACGACAGGGCGTCAGGAGCGCGATCAGCCCTTGAAACGCGGGAACGCCGAACGGCCCGCGTACACCGCCGCGTCGTCGAGGATCTCCTCGATGCGCAGCAGCTGGTTGTACTTCGCGACGCGCTCGGAGCGGGCCGGGGCGCCGGTCTTGATCTGGCCGCAGTTGGTGGCGACGGCCAGGTCGGCGATGGTGACGTCCTCGGTCTCGCCGGAGCGGTGGGACATCATGCACTTGAAGCCACTGCGCTGTGCGAGCTCGACGGCGTCCAGGGTCTCGGTCAGCGAACCGATCTGGTTGACCTTGACGAGCAGGGCGTTCGCGGCGCCCTCGTCGATGCCGCGGCCGAGGCGCTCCGGGTTGGTGACGAAGAGGTCGTCGCCGACGATCTGGACCTTGGCGCCCAGCTTGTCGGTGAGGACCTTCCAGCCGGCCCAGTCGTCCTCGAACAGCGGGTCCTCGATGGAGACGAGCGGGTACGAGGCGACGAGCTCCTCGTAGTACTCGGTCATCTCGGCGGCCGAGCGGTCCTTGCCCTCGAACTGGTACTTGCCGTCCTTGTAGAACTCGGAGGCGGCGACGTCCAGCGCGAGCGCGATGTCCTGGCCGGGAGCGTAACCGGCCTGCTTGATGGCCTCGATGATGAGGTCGAGCGCGGCGCGGTTGGAGTCGAGGTTCGGCGCGAAACCGCCCTCGTCGCCGAGACCGGTGGACAGGCCCTTGGTCTTCAGCACGGACTTGAGGGTGTGGTAGACCTCCGTGCCCCAGCGCAGCGCCTCGGAGAAGGACTCCGCGCCGATCGGCGCGATCATGAACTCCTGGATGTCCACGTTGGAGTCGGCGTGCGAGCCGCCGTTCAGGATGTTCATCATCGGCACCGGCAGCAGGTGCGCGTTCGGGCCGCCGAGGTAGCGGAAGAGAGGCAGGTCGGAGGCCTCGGAGGCGGCGTGCGCCACGGCGAGCGAGACGCCGAGGATGGCGTTGGCGCCGAGCGAGGACTTGTCCGGGGTGGCGTCCAGGTCGAACATCGCCTGGTCGATCAGGCGCTGCTCGGTGGCGTCGTAGCCGACGAGCTCCGGTCCGATCTGCTCGATGACGGCGAGGACGGCCTTCTCGACGCCCTTGCCCTGGTAGCGGTTCTGGTCACCGTCGCGGAGCTCAAGAGCCTCGAACGCACCGGTGGAGGCGCCGGACGGAACTGCAGCACGACCCGTGCTGCCGTCGTCGAGGCCAACCTCGACCTCGACCGTGGGGTTGCCTCGGGAGTCCAGGATTTCCCGGGCTACGACGACGTCGATGGACGGCACGAGCATCTCCTTCTGGGATGTGACGCTTGGAGTGCAGGGTCTCATTGGCCTTGCGGCATGAGCCTAACCGGCTCACGGGCATCGGCCCGCCGGTGCCCGCCTCCTGGACATGAACTACCTACCGGTAACAGGAAGAACCCGCAAAAGGCGGAACCCCGGCCCGGCGCGTACGGGGGAATGCGCGCCGGACCGGGGTGGCTGTGGGGACGGGAGTGAGCGGAGTTCTCGGCAGGGTTCGGTGGGCCGCCGGGTCCACCGGAGTCCTGGGTCGAGTCCTCGAGTACTCAGGTCCTCGGGCCTCGGGCCTCGGGTCAGCTCAGGTGGAGCTTCTGGCCCGGGCGGATGACGTCCGCGTCGTCGATGATGTCCTTGTTCAGGTCGAACAGCTTCTTCCAGCCGCCCTTGACCTTCTCGGCCTTGGCGATCTTGCTGAGGGTGTCGCCGGCCTTGACCGTGTACTCGCCGTCGCCCTTCTTGACCGGGGCGGCCGGGCGCTCGGAGCGGGTGGTCGGGACCTCGGCGCGCTTCGGGGCGGGCTTCGCCTGCTGCGTGGGGGCGGCAGAGGCGGTGTCGCCGGCGGAGTTGGCGGCGTTGGACAGGCCGACGCCACAGCTCGGCCACGCGCCCTTGCCCTGGCCCGCCAGGACCTTCTCGGCGATCGCGATCTGCTGCGACTTGGAGGCCTGGTCGGCGGTGGCGGCGTACGCGGTGCCGCCGTACGCGGCCCAGGTGGAGGCCGAGAACTGCAGACCGCCGTAGTAACCGTTGCCGGTGTTGATGGACCAGTTGCCGCCGGACTCGCACTGGGCGACCTGGTCCCACTCGGCGTTGGTCGCGGCGGAGGCCGAGGTGGCGCCGAGCAGCGGGGCGGCGACGGCCACACCGGTGACGCCGGCGAGCGTGGCTATACGAACGGCCTTGGACGGGCGACGGTGCTTGCCCTTGCTGGAAAGCAGCATGGAACTTCTCCTCACCGACGCCTACGAGGTGAGCTGTCGGGTTCGGGCCAAGTGAGTTGCCCGGCCGCGCGTCTGGCACGCGGCTTTACCCCTAGTCGGTCCTTGGCCGTTGCGTACGTCTCTCAACAGCCGGGCCCGGCGCTTACCTTGGTTCCCCCGCTCCTGCCTTCGGCGCTCTGAGCGACGAGTACTCCCCCCGACCGACGGCAGGATTCGGCGTGACGGTCGACGGTGCCCGCGGCGGCGAGCGGTCCGACCGTAAACACACGGCTCCCCGATGTTCAAAGGCGGAACATCGGGGAGAAATCGCCCATCCCGCCCCTTAGGTCACCTGCGTTTCCGCAGGTGAAGTGCGGAATTCCGGATTCGGCCGGGCGAGATGGGTCAGTTGGGACAAAGAGACCCTTGTCTCACTTTCACGAAACCGGACAAAGGGTCCCTAAACGCCGCCTCAACTGCCGTTACTTCAGGCCGAGATCGAGGCTCTGGCCAGGAAGGATGAGGTCCGGGTCAGCGCCGACGGTCTCCTGGTTGGCCTCATAGAGAGGCTTCCAGCCGCCGGTGAGCTTCTGCTCCTTCACGATGCCCCAGAGGGTGTCGCCGGGCTGGACGGTGTACTCGCCGGCAGCGGCTTCGGACGAACCGTCCGCGTTGTCGGAATTACCCGCGTCTTCGCGCGCACTGTCGTCACTTCGCGAGGCATGACGACCACTTTCGCGCTCATTGTCCGCATTGCCCGACTCGGCGGTTTCGGAGTCTTCGGGAGCGGGCTCGCCGCGGTGCTTGCCGCCGGCGGAGTCCGCGGCCTCGCCGCCGGTCGCCGGCTCGGCGGGCTTCCCGGTCGCGTCGCCGGCCTTGGTGGAGTCTGCGGGCTTCGACGCATCCGAGGCGTCCGAGGTGTCCGACGCCTCCGGGTCGGCCGATTCGGCGGGGGCGCTCGGCGAGGCCGAGGGCGGGATCGAGACACCAGGGTCGACACCGGTGTCGGCGCCGTCGTTCCGCAGCCCGGCGAGCGCCGAGCAGGTGGCCCACGCCTCGGGCCCCTGTACGTCGAGGACCTTCTCCGCGATCGCGATCTGCTGCGAGCGGCTGGCGAGATCGGCACGGTCGGCGTACGCCGTACCGCCGAAGTCCTCCCAGGCCTCCTGCGAGAACTGCAGCCCGCCGTAGTACCCGTTGCCGGTGTCGGCGCTCCAGGCGCCGCCGCTCTCGCACTCCGCGACCCGGTCCCAAGTGGCGGCGTCGGCGGCGGAGGCAGAGCCCGCGCCGAGGAGAGGTATCGCGATGGCCGATCCCGTCACCCCTGCCGCGACAACTATCGCCGGAGCCTGGCGGGGTCGTCGGTGTCGACCATTCCCGGAGAGCATGCGGTGACCTTTCACGTGTGACTGCAGATGTACGCGTGTGACGGCAGATGACTGCTGAGACGAGCGTGAAAGTAGTCGCAATCGATCGCACATCACAAGTCGATGCAGCGGAGATCACGTGAAAGTCACAGACTTGACAGAGCGTCAGTTCTGTCGAGCGGTGAACTCAACGGGCAGAGTGCGCAATCCGCGCATAATGAGACCCCCACGCCACCGCAAATCGGCCGGATCGGCCGCAAGCCGCAAGTCCGGCATTCTGCGGAGCAGAGTCGCGAGCGCTGTCTGCCCCTCCAGCCGCGCGAGCGGTGCGCCGAGGCAGTAGTGGATGCCATGTCCGTAGCCGAGATGCTGGTTGTCGCGCCGGGACAGATCGAGGACGTCCGGCTCGGCGAACCGCTCGGGGTCGCGGTCGGCGGCGGCGAGGACGACGAGTACGGGATCGCCGGCCGCGATCCGCTGCCCGCCGATGACCAGCGGCTCGGTCGCGAACCGCCAGGTGGCGAGCTCAACAGGCCCGTCGTAGCGCAGCAGTTCCTCGACACCGGTCTCCAGCAGGCCGGTCTCACCGGCGGCGAGGGACGCCTGAAGCCGCTCACGCTGCTCCGGATGGCGCAGCAGCGCGTACACGCCGTTGCCGATCAGATTGACCGTGGTCTCGAACCCGGCGAACAGAAGAATGAAGGCCATCGCGGCGGCCTCGTTCTCGGAGAGATGCTCACCGTGGTCGCTGGCCCGGATCAGCCCGGAGATCAGGTCGTCGCCGGGATCCTCCCGCTTACGGTGAATCAGCTCGGCGAGATATCCCCGCATCCTCTTCACGGACCGCGCGACGCCACCACGGGGCCCGCCGCCGTGGCGGATCATCATCCCGGCCCAGTCGCGGAAGTCGTCCTGGTCCTCGCGCGGAACGCCGAGGAGGTCGCAGATGGCGTAGATGGGCAGCGGGAAGGCGAACTCGTGGATGAGGTCCGCCTCCCCTTTCTCCGCGAACCCGTCAATGAGCCGGTCCGTCAACTCCTGCACACGCGGGGCGAATTCGGCGACCCGCCGCGGAGTGAACGCCTTGGAGACCAGCCGCCGCAGCCGGGTGTGGTCCGGCGGATCGATGTTGAGCAGATGCGTCATCAACTCGGCCTTGCGCTCGCCCGGAATGCCCGTCTTCCCCTTGGCGTGCGCCGGCTCGTCGTGATGCGCCGGATTCTTCGACAGCCGCGGCTCGGCGAGCGCCTGCTTGGCATCGGCGTACCGCGTCACCAGCCATGCCTCGACGCCGCTGGGCAACCGGGTCCGGTGGACGGGCGCGTGATCGCGCAGCCAGGCGTAGGCGGGGTAGGGGTCGGTGGCGAACTCCCAGGTGAACAGCTCGGGCTGAGCGCTCACTCCCGCGCCTCGTGCGCCTCGGACCCCTCGTGCCCTTCCGCTGCGAGAATCGCGTCGCGGTAGGCGCGGGCCGCGGCGCGCAGAGCGGCTTCCGGGTCGGCGCCGGAGGACTCCGCCTTCAGTGCGAGGGCGAGCAGCTCGTAGCCGATGCCGTCGCCGGACGGCACGGGCACGGTGAGCCCGGACGTACGGACGCGGGAGGCAAGCTTCGCCGCGAGCGCCAGGCCCGGCTGGCCCAGCGGTACGCCGTCGGTGACCGAGTCGCGCTGCTTCTCTATCGCCTTCGTACGGAGCCAGTGCTCCTTCACGTCCTCCGGGGTCTCGGCGTGCTCGTCGCCGAAGACATGCGGATGGCGGTGGATCAGCTTCTCGACGATCGTCCCTGCGACATCGTCGATGGAGAACGGCGCGGCCCCATCCTCCTCGCTGCCTTCCTGCGCGATGCGCGCGTGGAAGACGACCTGCAGCAGCACATCCCCCAGCTCCTCCCGGAGCTCGTCGCGGTCGCCGTCCTCGATCGCCTCGACGAGCTCGTACGCCTCCTCGATGCCGTACTTGGCGAGACCCTTGTGGGTCTGCGTGGAGGACCAGGGGCACTCGTTGCGGATGCGGTCCATGACCTGGACGAGGTCGAGGAGACGGGCGCCGGGAAGGTCGTACGACCCGGGCAGCAGCTCCAGGTCGGGCATCTGGACCCTGCCGGACCCGGCCATGCGCGCGAGCCCGTCGGTCAAGGCTTGGTCGCCCTCGCCGGCGGGGACGACCACGATGGTGGTGCCGCCCTCGCAGGCGCGGACGAGTTCCTCGGCGCTCGGCGCGGTGATCTCGACGGTGATGCCGGCCTCGCGGAGATACGGCAGCTGAGGGTGCCCGTCGTCGGCGCACAGCACCCGGCCGGCGGCGTGCAGCGTCTGCCACGCGGGCCAGGACAGCAGTCCTGGCGCGACGCGGTGGCTGGCGGTGAGCAGGACGATACGGCCGGGAGCGGGTGCTTCTGTGGTCACCCTCCGAACCTACCTCGGGCTAGGCGCCCGACTCGACGGGCTGCTGTTCCTCGGTGACCTGCGCGATCCAGGGGGCCTTGTAGTCGCCCAGCACCAGCTTCCTGTCGTCCCAGGTGCCGAACCGCGGGTTCACGTCGATCTTGAGCGACTTGGCGGCGGCGATGAAGGCGTCGTTCAGCTTCTGCTGGCCCTCGGGGGTGTTGGTCGCACCGAGGGAGGCGGCGAGCTTGCTGACCATGACGTTCCGACGGGCGATGTCATTGAGCTGGTCGGGAGTGACACCCTGTTCCAGATACATGGCGGCGAGCTGCTCCTCCCCACCGGACTGCTGCACCAGGGCCGCCCGCTCGTCCTGGATCTCCTTGCGGCTGACGGTGACGCTCGCGTCGTCGGCGGCGCGCTGGACGACCTCCGCGACGATCATGTCGTACAGCTTGGCGCGGCTGAGCTGCCCGCTGCCCTTGATCAGCTGCGCGGCCTGGGGCGAACGCTCCTGGGCGGTGCGCACATCCTCCGCCTCCGCCTGAACGGTGGACACCTCGATCCGCTCCCCGCCGACGACGGCGGCCGCGCCGGGGTGAGCCTCGTTGCCGCAGGCGGCGAGGAGGGGCGCGGCGACGAGGAGCGCGACGGAGACGGTGAGGGCGGTGCGACGGCGGCGGTGCAAAGGAGCCTCCCGGCGTGATTGTGCTTCGGTGCACAAAGTGCCTGCGGTGATCGATGTTAGGCAGTCTCAGTGGTGGCGGCCACTGATTCACCAAACGATTCGCCCACGGTTGCCGATGCGCCCCGTAGCGGTCAGGGGGCCGCGCACCGGCGTCCACGGCCCCATTCCCCGTCCGTCGAGCCGCTCAGGGCACGACCGACCACGAGACCACGCAGTCGATCGCCGCGTCCATCGAGGCCACCTCACGCTCGGACCCGCTCAGCTTGGTGGACCTGACGCGAAACGCTCCGCCGGCCAGCGGGACGATCCAGAACTCCTCCGAGGCTCTGTCCTGGGCATCCCGTCTGAGGACCAGCGATCCGTGGCTGACGACGGGGAAGAGCACGCGCAGCCGATCTTCGGCATGCGCGGCCCGCAGCAGCGGGCGTTCCTTCTCGAAGATCTCGCGCGAGAGCAGGCGCTCCCACTGGACCGTGACCGGATCCCCGGCTTCGTACGCCTGGGCCAGTGCGGTGTAGCTCATGAACGGGAACCCATCGTGCAGTTCCCTGAGCGTGGCACCGCCGCGCCAGGCGCCCGCCATCCTGACGACCTGCGCGAGATCGTCCGTACTGCCCTCCGCCCACGCATGCACATCGTTGGCGATGCTGACAGAGAACAGCCGTCGGTCCACCCCCAGGCGCACCGAGATCGCTCCCCTGTCTGTCGCCACATCAGCTGCGATGAAGCGGCCGTGACCCCACCGGCCGGGGGTGGTGCGGATCTCTCCCAGGGCGACATCGTCGGACCCCGCGATCCGGCTCATCGCCGCAGCGAGACCACCGAACCGGATGAGGTCGGGGTACAGATCACCGTCCAGGACGTCCGAGGCTCCGGGCCGTGCCGGTTCCTGATCTTCCGCCGCCATACTCGGGAACTCCTCCTTGGCTATCGCCGGCGCCCACAGCCGCACGACGGGCTCGAGTCGGTGACGTGCGGGCGGAGACGAACACCCTGATCCTTCTTGGGGTTGAAGGGGAACCGGCTGCCCCAGTCCGGTTCATCGATCCGCACGCTGTCTCCGGCCTTGTCGTACCACTTGATGCTGTTCCAGTCCCGCTCCCCACTGACAACTGCTCTGGCAATCATCAGCATTTCCTCTTCCGTCGCCTTCGGGGAAGCTCCATGGCGTCCGAGCGCCCTCTCCACCGCTCCTTCGAAGCCATCGGCGGAGAACCCCTTCATGTTCACATGCAGAGTCACGTTCCTGTCCCTGATGGCGTTGTCCACCGGCCCACGCCACGTATCGACGTGCTCGTCCAGGAAGTGCTTGAAGCCTCTGTCCTTCGAGAACTGCCTGTGGTCACCGTCGTCACGCATTCCGAGCGCGACGTCGCAGTTGTGGACGAGGACCGCCGCAGCCCCGGCCGCCACGAAGTACGTGTGCGCCGTGTCCACCGTCAGGTTGTAGACCGCTGCCTGCTGCGTCCACGCCCGGACCGCGTCCACCTGGACCCAGGTGCCGCTGGACGTCTGCAGCCACTGGCCCGGCTTCAGTTCGCCGGCCTTGAGCCACTTCTTCAGGGACGGGGACCAGAAGGGGTGGCCTTCCGTCGCGGTGATCTTGGAGGTGGCGGTGCCTCGCTTGCCGTCCGTGTCGACCGTCAGCTCGACCAGGTGCTTCTCGCCCTTGCCGACGATCGTGTCGGTGACCTCCTCCTTGGAGGTCTTGCCGGTCGTCGGGTCCGTGGCCAGGACCTCGTCACCCTCTTCGACCTGTTCGATGGGTTTGGACGAGCCGTCGGCCATCGTGACCAACGTTCCGGCGACAAAGCTGTTCGAGGCCAGGCACTCCGCCACGCCGACGGCCGTCTCGACCTTCTCGACCGTGTCCTCGACCTTGCCGATCTTGTCGGCGTACTTCGCCGCCTTCGTCGCCATCCGCCCGGCCTTCGCCGCCCGGACCAGCCCCGCACCGACACCTCCCAGCGCCGCCCCCGCCACCGTCGCCACCGCCCAGGCGCATGCCTCCATGTCGCCCTTGGTGACGCAGTTCTTGATGTCGTTGTAGCCCGTCACCTCGGCGACCACGTTGCCAACCGTCTTGACGCCTTCCCAAACCTCGCCCCAGTCGACCGAGTTCTTGACGTCCTCGACGATCGCGCCGACCTGTTCGACCGCCGCCTGGCGGATCGAGTCGACCGCCTTCGCCGCGTCCATGATCACGTCGCGGGCCGAGCTGAGCAGCATGGCGGGGAGGCGGGGGTCGGCGGTGACCACCATCGCGGCGACCGTGATCAGCGGTTTCACCGCGGCGACGATTTCCGGGATCGGGTTGTGCTTGGCGACATAGGCCGCCGCGTCCTTGGCCTTGCGGGTGATCGTCGCCTTCATCTCGTGGACCGCCTGCCGGGCCTGGGCCGCTTTTTCTCTGGCCCATTGGTTGAAGCCCTGTCTGCGGATGTCCTTGGCGATTCTGATGCCCGCGTCGACCACCCGCTTCAGGCCGGAGGCCTTGTACGCCCACTTCAACCCCGCGCCCGCGAACCTCGTGGCGATCCTCAGCGCGGAGAGCGGGTGGCGCACCGTGTAGACCACGGCGCGTCCAACGGCCTTCGCGCCCTTGACCGCCGCGCGGACGTACTTGTTCTTCTTGACCTTGTTCCAGGTCTTCTTGCACCAGCCGCAGCTCGGCCAGTGGCCGTCCGGGTCGGTGTAGTCCATCGGCGCGCCCGCGCCGTAGGTGTAGCGGTTCGCCAGGATCGAGGCGCCCGACGCGTAGTTGTACGAGTCGCGCGAGTCGAAGACGCCGGTGCCCGGGTCGTACCAGCGCGCGCCCATGTTCACCTGGTCGGTGTCCGGGTCGGTCCAGTCGCCCTGGTAGCCGGCGTTGCCCGGCATGTCCGTCTCGGCCATCGCCGCGCCGAACGGGTCGAACGCCGTCGACGTCGTCAGCGAGGTCGCCGCGCCGTTGGTCGGCGACATGTTGCCGACCACGTCGCCGTGCTTGTCGTCGAGCGTGAGCTGCGCGGGACCGGAGCCTTCGGAGACCGAGAGGAGCTCGTCCGCCGCTCCGCGCCCGTACGTGGAGCCGTTGTCCTTCACCGGGTCGGGCGTGAAGCCCGCGTAGGCGAAGTCGACGCCGTTGCGCGCGGAGACCCGGTCCAGCGAGTCGTAGGTGTACTCCGTGCCGGACTCGCCCGCCTTGGTCATGCGGTCGAAGGCGTCGAACGTGAAGTTCTCGGTGAGTCCGGAGCTGGTACGCGTGGACAGCGTGCCGCGCGCGGTGTGGTCGTACGTGTAGTCCCCGTCGGAGAGCAGCCGGTTGCGTTCGTCGAACGTCGCGGTCTTGTCGCCGTTCTTGACCCGGTTGCCGCTGTCGTCCCAGCCGTACTCCGTCGTCTTGCCGTCGCCCGTCCAGGACGTGAGCCGGCCCGCGTCGTCGTAGTCGTAGGTGTTCGCCCCGGCCTTGGCCGTGCCGACGGTCGTCTTGGAGGTGAGGTGGTCGTCCGAGTCGTAGCCGTAGTCGACGGCCGCGACCGTCGTGCCGCCGCTGCTCTTCGTGGTGTCGGTGTCGATGCGGCCGAGGTCGTCATAGGTGAAGGAACGCGACTGTCCCGCACCGTAGTTGACGTTCTTGACCGCGCCCGCGCCGTCGTAGCCGTAGCTCTGCGAGGTGCCGGTGAGCGGGTCCTTCGCCGAGTTCAGCTGCTGCTTGACATAGCCGAACTGTGCCGTGCCCGCCGCGTCGGTGCGGCTGGTGAGCTGGCCGTCGTTGTTGTAGTCGTAGCTCGCCGTGCCCGAAGGGCCGTCCGCCTTCAGCAGTGCGCCGCGGTCGTTGTACTCGTAGGTGTTGTCGCCCTTCGGCGACGACGCCTTGGTGAGGCGGCCCGCCGGGTCGTACTGGAACCGCTTCTCCGGCGTCGTGGTCTCCGCGCCCGAGCCGGTCTCGCGGACCAGCTCACCGGCCTTGTCGTACTCGCGCTCGCGCAGCACGCCGCCCGGTGCGGTCAGCTTCACGGCCTGGCCGGCCTTGTCGTACGCCGTCGTCCAGGTACGGGACTCGGGCGCGGGGTCGCGCGCGGTGGACGGTTCGATCACCGATTCGGCGAGGCCCAGGCTGTTGACCGTGTAGACGGTCTTGTTGCCGCGGCCGTCGGTGTACCGGGTGCGGTTGCCGAGCGCGTCGTAGCCGAAGGACGTGGTGATCGACTTGGTGTCCGAGACCGGTTCGGTCTGGCCGGTGAGGCGGCCGAGCGCGTCGTACGCGTAGCTGGTGGTGCGGTTCAGCGGGTCGGTCGACGTGGTGAGGTTGCCGACCGTGTCGTATCCGTAAGTGACCTTCCGCAGCTGGCTGTTGGTGGCGTCGAGGTCCGCGTCCTGGACCAGCCGGCCGAGCCCGTCGTAGAGCTTGGACGAGGTGCGGCCGAGTCCGTCGGACATCCGGACCTGGCGGCCGATCATGTCGTAGCCGAGCTGAGTGCTGACACCCGACGGGTCGACCGAGCGCGTCAGCTGGCCCAGCGCGTCATAGGTGAACTGGGAGACGCCGCCGCCGGGCGCGGTCTGCTTGACCACATTGCCCGAGTCGTCGTACTCGTGGCGGGTGGTGAAGGCTCCCGGCTGCGGCTTCCGCTCGATCTGGGTGGAGGTGACCGGGCGGTCCAGGTCGTCGTAAGTGGTCTCGGCGCGCGAGCCGTTCGGGTCGGCGACCGAGAGGACCTCACCGGTGCGGGTGTAGCTGTACTTCCACTGTGCGCGCTCGTCGCCCGTGCCGACCGGTGTGTCCTTGACGGTCATCCGGTTCTGGCGGTCGTAGCTGAACTTGGTGACGCGGCCCAGCGGGTCGGTCGTCTCGGTCACATTGCCGAGCGCGTCATAGGTGTTGGTGACCGTCGGAGTGACGGGCTGGGCCGAGCCGGGCGCCGTGTAGGCGGGCGCGGTGCTCGTGACCGTCCGGCCGAGCCGGTCGTAGGTGGTGCGGTTGACGTTGCCGAGCGCGTCGACCGACTCGGTGACGGCGCCGAACGTGTCGTAGCCGGTGTAGGTGGTGGGCCGGGACGAGACGGGCGCGGAGCCGTTCGACTCGGTCTGGACGGCGGGCGCGGTGACGGACAGGGAGCGGCCCAGTTCGTCGTAGGCGTACTCCGTCTTGTTGCCGCCCGAGTCGGTCTTGGACTTGATCAGGCCGCGCTGGTCGTACTCGTAGACCGTGGAGCGCGGGCTGGCGCCGTTCTCGACGGTCTCCTGCTTGGCGTTGCCCGCGTCGTCGTAGACATAGCGGACCGTCTCGGCGGTGACGCTGGTCGGCCACGGCACGTTGGACGGCTGGCCGCTGGATGCCGTGGTCTCCACATTGCCGGCGAGGTCGTAGGTGAAGGTCGTCCGGCGCGCGAGCCCGGTCGGGTCGGTGACCGTCGACTTCTCACGGCCCACGGCGTCGTAGGTGTGCTCGGTGACCAGCTTTCCGTTGTTCGACGTCTCGGTGAGGACGTTTCCGGCGCCGTCGTACGTGTTGGACTCGATGACGATGTCGCGCTTGCTGCCGTCGGGGTTGTGGAAGTCCTTCATGGTGATCGACTTGATGAGGTCGTCGCCGTAGTACTGGTAGAGCAGCGTGCGGCCCATCGAGTCGGTGTGCCGGGCGACCCGGCCGCCCATGTCGTACGCGTACGACTGGAGCACCGTGCTGTCGTCGTCGCCCCCGTCGTCCTCCCAGTCGCGCAGCCGCGTCTCGGCGAGCATGTTGCGCGCGGTGTAGGCGTACGAGAAGTGGTTGCCGTTGGCGTCGACCATCGAGGTCTTGTTTCCGAGGACGTCGTAGGTGTACGTCGTCTCGCTGCCCTCGGCGTCGATCGCCTTCTCGGGACGGCCGCGGTCGTCGAGCTCGAAGGTCATCACGCGCGACGGGTCGCCGCCGAGGAGGTCGCTGATCTCCGTGCGCACCACACTGCCGTCGGCGTCGTACGTCGTGACGGTCCGCTGCTGGTGCCTGGCCTGGGTGACGGCGTTGGTCGCCGCCGGGTCGGTGGTGGAGACGACCCGGGAGAGCTTGTCGTACGCGAGCGTCACGGTGATGCCGGACGGCTGGGCGTCCGTGACCACGGTCTCGGTGAGCTTGCGGCCCAGCGCGTCGTAGGTGAACTTCGAGACCTCACCGGACGGTTCGGTCACCTGCGCGAGGTCGCCGCTCTTGAAGTACTGGTAGCGGGTGATCTTGCCGCGCGGGTCGGTGGTGGTCAGCGGCAGCCCGGTGGGTGTGTTGCCGCCGCCGATCGCCGGCTCGGCGCCGGTGGTGTAGGTGTGCCTGACCGAGCCGCCGTCGGGCGAGGTCTGCTGCTGGAGCGCGCCGCTCGGGAAGTACTGGTACGTGGTGCGGAAGCGGTTGTCCGTCGGGCCGGACGAGCGGCCGTCGCGGGTCTCGGTCGGCTGGTCCGCCTTCAGGTCGAAGTCGTCCGTGGTCGCCGGGTAGGTGGTGTACGACGTCTGGCAGTCGTCCTTGGCCCGGCAGGTGGTACGGCTGGTCACATTGCCGCGGTCGTCGTAGCCGAGGCCGACCTTGTCGCCGTTCTCGCTGACGATGCCGGTCTGGAAGCCGTTGTCGTTGTACTCGAACAGGCGGATCGCGACGCCGTCCACCGGATGCCGGATGAAGTCGGGCTCGCTGCCGCCGTCTCCGGGCGGATTGGTGCAGAAGGCCGGGTCGCCCGGATCCGGCTGCGTGCAGATCTCGTCGGGCGGGGTGGTGCCGGACGGCGAGGGCGACGGGCCCTCGCGGGCGACGAGCGCCATCGGCTCGCCGTAGCGCAGCATCCGCGAGGTCATGCCGTCGTACTCGTAGAAGTACGGGGCGTCCAGCGGGTCGTGGACCTCGACGGTGCGGCGCAGGTCCTTGTCGTTGCCGAAGACCGCAGGCGTGCCGATCTTCCAGGTGCCGCCGTGGGTGTCGGTGTACTCCTCGACGCGGTCGCGGGAGGTGTCGTACTGCACCTCGGAGGCGACGCGGCCGGACGGCAGCGTGGTCTTGGTCAGGACGTCGGCGGTGCGGGTGCCTTCGAGGTAGTGGTTGGCGGCGGCCGCGGAGCCGAGCGGGTGGTGGTAGACGGAGACGTCGTCGATGGTGCCCGCGAAGGACTTGGCGCCCGCGGTGCCCCAGCCGGGCCAGGACGCGGGGGTCGAGGCGTGGGCCGCACCGATCTGGTTGAACGTCAGGTCGGTGCCGACCAGCTGCTTTCCGGTGATGGTGCCCGACAGCTTGCCGTCCAGGTACATGGACTGGGTGGAGCCGGAGACGGACAGGACCGCGTGGTGCCACTTGCCGTCGTTGACGTTCTTGGTGATGTCGGTGATGGGCGCGACGGTGCCGGTCCAGAACTGGCCGCGCAGTTTGCCGTCCGTGCCGACGTACAGCGCGGGCACACCGACGCCGGGCGCGGTGCCCCACGCCTTGTTCTGGTAGCCGATCAGCGGTCCGCCGACACCGGTCGAGATGGTCTTGAACCACACCTCGACGGCCGAGTCGCGGCTCTTCTTCAGCGTGCCGGACGGCAGATCGACGCGTGAGCTGGTGCCGTTGAAGGTCGCGGCGGTGCCGGGGTCGCCGGTGATCGCTCCGGCCGCTCCGAGCGTCACATTGGAGTAAGTGCCGCGGTCCTTGCCGAGGTTGGCCTCGATGGTGCTGTTGGCGGCGGCGCCCTCGTCCTCGCCGAGGCGCCAGTACGACTCCGGGCGGGAGTCCAGGACGGCGGTGCGGTAGTGGCTGCCTGCGCCGTAGCCGTACTGAGTGCAGCCGGTCAGCGGGTCGCAGACCTTGTTGAGCACATCGCCGGTGTAGGTGTAGTTCCAGCTCAGCGGAGCGCCGTCGACGGCGTTCGTGGACACCTTGGTGACATGCGCGCCGGTCCAGGTGAAGGTGAGCGAGCGGGAGTTGCGCGGGTTGACCGCGGTCTGGAGCTTCCCGCCGGAGTACGTGTAGTTGACGATGTTGGAGTACTTGTCGGTGATCTTCACCAGCAGGCCGGACGAGCTGAAGTCGTAGGTCGTACCGGACTTGTCCTGGAGCTTGTAGGTGCCGGCGGTCGCGTCGAGGGTCAGCTTGGAGAACCGGCCGGGCGGCGGCGCGAAGGTGCCGTCGGCGTTCTTGCCGAAGCGGACGTCCTGGCCGTCCGGGTAGCGGATGACCACATTGCCGCTGCCGTCGTCGTCCGGAGTGAGCCGCATGTCGTAGCGGGTCGACCAGCCCGCGCCGAAGGCGAGGTCACGCCGCGGGTCGAGGCTGTTGTACGTCCGCAGGAGATGGAGCTCGGGGCCGACACCGCTGATCGAGGCGTCGATCGCCGCGGTGGTGAAGTTGCCGACGTTCGGGTCGAACTCCTTGCCCTGCGCCTCCGAGAGCCGCGAGGTGATCTCCGGCTGCGGGACGGCGGCGACCAGGGCGACCTGCGCGGTCGGCACCTCGTTGGAGGCGTCCTTGACGAAGCCGCGCCAGAGATAGGTCTTGCCCCACTTCAGCCGTCCGGCCGGGACCGGATAGGCGGAGCTCGTCTGGTAGGCGGACGTGGTGCAGCCGGTCGGCTTGCCGTCCTTGTCCGCCTCGCATATCTCCCACTTGTACTGGAGCGTGGAGCCGGGCGGCGCGTCGATGTCGATACCGGCCGCCCACAGCTGCGGGGTGAGCGTCTGCGCCTGGTAACCGTTCGGCGGGAACTGCTCCTTGACCACCGGCGCGATGTCGAAGACCTGGAGCGTGAGCCGGCCCGGCGGCACCTGCTCGTCGGTGAAGACCTTGCCGCCGTGGCGGACCATCGTGAAGTCGAGCATGTACACGCCGGGCGGCAGAGCCTTGATGGTGGCGTCGACCGTGGTCTTCGCGCCGTACGCGACATTGCCGGTGAGCGTGCCCGCGCGCTGCTGGGTGACCAGCTTGCCCTTGGAGTCGTACGCCCGGTACGCGAGGTAGTACGTGCTCGGGGTCCAGGTCTCCGCACCCTTGTTGGTGACGTTGGCCTTCACCTTGCCGGCCTGGTTCTGCAGGACCGGCGGGTCCGGGACGGGCTTGGGGAAGGAGTACGTCGCGCTGTACGGCGAGTGCGTGACGAACAGCTTCGGCGGGTTGGCCGTGCTGTGGCCGGTCAGCTTCTTGAACGAGAGCGAGTCGGACGCCGAAGCCCGCAGCGACAGACCGTTGTTGGCCTGTGTGCCGTCCACCCAGCGCTGCACCAGCTCGCGGCCGCCCTTGCCGAGGTCGAACAGCTCACCGGCCGCCGGGCAGGCGGACTGCGACTGGCCGAAGCCGACATGGCCGTACGCGAAGGACTTGGAGGCGAGCGAGGCGCCCACCGAGGGACCGGGGAAGGAGGTGCCTGTGCCGGCCGTCCAGGACCCGGTCACCGGGTGGACGGAGACGGAACGCGGCTTGCAGGACGCCGAGTCGAAGTTCACGATCTGCAGCTGCGCGCCGAAGATCCGGTGCCGCCGCAGTTCCGTGTCCAGGCCCGGGAAGCCGAGGAAGGAGTAGGTGGCGCCGGTCGGGCTCTTGCCGACATGGAGCTCGCTGGAGCCGACGACGGAGGGGCCGCCGTCCCTGACGTACATGGAGGTGGAGGCGGCGGTGGTGTCGACGGACGGGTCGAGAAGGACCGGGAAGGCACGGGCCGGGTCGTTGAGCCAGCCGCGGTCGACCGACACCTTGAGCGCCTGGCCGCCGTCCTGCTCGACGAGTTCGTACCGCACTGCGTGCGAGACCGCGCCCTTGGCGTCCTCCATGAAGCCGGCCGGGACGACGGCCTTGGTGCGGCCCTCGGCGTCGGCGAGGACGATCCCGCCGTTGCCGGCGCGGGCGGTCAGACCCTTCAGGGTGAGCGGGAAGACGAACCCGGAGGGCGCGTCGGCTGACTTCAGGACCAGGGTCTCCTTGACCCCGCCGGCCTGCGAGTCCAGCCAGACATCGGTGCCGGGCAGGACCTCCTCGTACGCGACCCTGTTGCCGTCCGCGCTGCCCTTGGCGGCGGCGGCGCCGCTCACGCCGTAGCCGAAGGACTCACCGGAGGGGAAGGTGACCGCGGCGAGCTGCGCGGCGTCCGCACGGCCGGCGATCTTCACATTCACGGAGTCGGCGGCGTTGTCCCAGCCGCCGTCCTCCTCGACGAGAGCGGCCTCGATGGGACGCCAGATGCCGCGCGCGTCCTGGTAGTTGATGGGCGTCGTGGACAGCTCGCTGGTGCGGGTGCCGTCCTCGTTCTCGTACGTACGGCTGCGCTGGTCGCGCTCGGAGACGATCTCCTTGCTGGTCCTGCGGTCGAAGCCCTTGAGCTTCGGCGCCGGGGCCGCGCCGACCTCCGCGGTGTTGCTCCGTGCGGCGGGCCGGGCGACGGCCGGGCTCTTCAGCGGGTACTTGGCGCGCAGCGACTGCGGGGCCTCGGTGTTGCCGGGCCCGCCGACGAGATGACCGCGCCCCTCGGCACTGCCCCAGCGCTGGCCGGGGCCCTTGGCCGCGTCGGGCGCGTCGGGGAGGAACGGGAAGCCCACGCCCGCGATGGCCAGCGAGCCCACGGCCAGCACCATCGCCACTGCGACGCCGATGACCTTGGCCCAGCGGCTGCGAACCAGCCTGGCCATACGGAAATTGCGCGCGAGTCTCCGGTACACCGGCGTCCCCCCACAGAACGTATTCGAATGAGCACACGAATCCTGCCGGGTTGTGATGACCATGTCGACTAGGTGCGGTGACCATTCACCCGAGGTTCACCGGACCGTGATCAACTGTCCACGATGTCTGTGACCGGGCTCACCAACTGCCGTGCTGTCGCGCCCACTTGACGTCGTTTCTGGTGATCGTCTGGCTAATGTGTCGATGCCAGGAGACCGATCCAACGCTCCTGGCTCATGAAACTGCCAAAGGGGGGCACTTCATCATGTCGATCACCACGTCCCGCGCCCGTCGGCGCTGGATCACCGCGGCCGCGACGGCCGCCACCGCGCTGCCGCTGCTCGTGGCACTCCCGGGCACGGCACACGCCGCCGACTCGGCGACCTGCCCGGCCAACGGACGCACATACGTCACCAACGCGGCCGGCGATCTTCTGCAGTACAAGATGGCGAACCCGCTCGCCGGATCGACGTTCTCCGGCTACGAGAAGGTCGGCGCGGGCTGGGGGGGTTACGGCAAGGTACTCGCCGGTCCGAACGGCGAGTTCTACGCCTTCAAGTCGGACGGCACCTACTACGGACACCGCACCGAAGCAGGCACCTGGGACGTCAATCCCAAGAGAGTCAGCACGGCTCTCGGCTGGCTCGCGAACGCCGCGGACCGCGAGCAGGCCACCGTCGACCGGGCGGGCTGGCTGTGGGTGGCCGACAACCTGGGCCAGCTGTACGCCTACCGGTACGACTCCACGATCAACGGTCTGAAGTCCCTGAAGATCCTGGACAAGGGCTGGGACCGGTACAACCTGATCACCGCGGGCGACTCGGGCGTCCTGTACGGCCGGGCGACCGACGGCAAGCTCTACCGCTCCCGCTACGACTTCACCAGCCAGCGCTGGATCGAGCGGCATGTCCTCGTCGGCTCCGCGGCCTGGGGCAACTTCAAGACCATCACCGCGGGCGGCGGCGACACCGTGGTGGCCGTGGAGACCTCCGGCGAGGCGCTGTACTACCGCTACGACGAGAACACCCGCACCTGGCCGGTCGTCGCGAAGGAGGTCGCCGCCGGCGGCTGGCAGAACTTTCCCAACGTCACGTCCCGGCCCGACAATTGCAGCCTGACCGGCAACCACACGCCCGCTGCGCCTTCGGTCCCGCTGGAGAACTACAGCCGCACCACGGTCGTCCAGGGTTCCAACGGAAAGCTGGAGCTCGCCTACACCGACAACATCGGCCGCCTCGTGCACGGCCGCATCGCCGACCCGTCCGATGTCAACAGCGTCCAGTGGACGACGATTTCGGAGAACGAGGCCTTCACGGGCCGGCCGACGATCAGTGAGCAGCCGGACGGCCGGGTCGTGGTCACCGCGCACAACACCTCGGGCGGCATCTGGCAGCGCACCCAGAAGGACCCGGGTGGCGTCGACTGGTCCGCCTGGACCGACCTGGCCGGGGCCATGGCCCAGCACGCGGTCACCGCCAGGACGTCGTCCGGGCTGCTGGTCCAGTTCGCCGTGGACGCGAGCGGCGCGCCCTGGTACCGGATCCAGCAGAAGACCAACGCGGAGTTCCTCGGCTGGATGCCGCTCTCCGGCACCAGCTTCACCGGTCCGCTCAGCACCGTTGCCGTACGTGACGGCATCCAGCTCTTCGGCAGGAACGCGGACGGCACGCTGTCCACGGCGCTGTTCAAGGAGGACGGAACCCTGTCGGCCTGGACGGCCATCGGCGGCCAGACGTTCAGCGGCACTCCGGCCGTCGTGATCTACCCCGGCTATCGCATCCGGATCTTCGCGACCGACGCCGCCGGCAAGCTCGTCACCACCACGCAGTCCGCCGAGGCCGGTCCGTACGGCGAGTGGACCCACGTCGGCGACTCGGCGCAGGAGAACGGCTCCCCGATCGACCCGCTGACCGTCGAAGGGTCCCCCAGCGCGGTCATCTCACCGGTCACCGGCAAGACGGAGATCGTGGTCCGCGGCGCCGACGGCCATGTCTACAACACCGGTGAGACCGCACAGGGCAGCGGCTCCTGGCGGACCTGGCAGAAGGTCGGCCAGGAGACCGCGGCCACCGAGCCCACCGCCTTCACCTACACGAACGCCACCGGTCCGACCTGGGCCTACGTCTTCCGCACCACCGACAACCAGACGCGCATCTACCAGGTCTCCTGAGCGTGCCCCTTCGTCCGGGGGCGGCCGGACCGGCCGCCCCCGGACGTCCCACGACACCCACACACCAGACACCAAGACGGGGAGAACGCATGACCGACGCGAGCCGGGACCGGCTCAGGCGCAGGACCTTCATCCGGCTGGCGGGAGGCGCCGCGACCGGGGCCGCCCTGGCGTTCGGCGGCCCCTTCGCCGTGCCCGCGCACGCCGACGACGTCCCCACCGCCCTGCCCTTCGACTTCAGGACCAGCGGCTACACCTGCGCGGCGGACGTGCCGGACGTGATGCAGCCGTGGCGGGACCGGAAGGCCGAGCGCGTGGACACCGCGCCGCACGACGCCGACGGGGTCAGGATGTTCGAGGTGGACGGGGTGCTGTACGACCACCCGGTCGGCCAGATCCAGTTCGGTCTCCAGAACATCACCAGCTACCGGCAGACGAACGACGTCTTCTACCTCGACCGGGCCAGGGCCCAGGCCAAGCGGCTGATGGACCGCCGTACGGAGGCACGCGGCGCCTGGTACTTCCCGTATCCCTTCGACTGGGCGCATGCCGTGCACACGGGGATCGCCTACCAGGCACCGTGGTATTCGGGCATGGCCCAGGGCGAGGCGCTGAGCCTGTTCGCACAACTCGTGCAGCTGGACGGGGTCTCGGAGGAGGAGCGGGCCGGTTACCGCATGGCGGCCGACGGTGCGTTCGCGTCGCTGCTGCGCGGGGACGACGCAAAGCCCTGGGTGGTCGCCAAGGACGGTGCCGGGTATCTGTGGATCCACGAGTACCCGATGGACGCGCCGGGCACGTCGGACTACACGTACAACGGCTTCATGTACGCGGCGCTCGGCCTGTGGGACTACCACCGGCTGACCGGGAACCTGCTGGCGCAGCAGCTCTTCGACGGCGCGCTGACGACGTTCGACGCGTACTTCGGCGCCATGCGCAACAAGAGCTGGATGTCGGACTACTGCCTGACCCACAGCATCCCGACCGCGTCCTACCACCCGGTCCACATCAATCTGCTGCGCCAGTTGCACTGGCTCTCCGGCAGCGTCCGGCACGCCTACCTGTCGGACGTGCTGATGGACGACTATCCGCACCCGAACCTGGGCACGGACGGCGGCACGGTCGCCTTCGCGGCGGGGCCGTACTCCTTCTACAAGTTCGACGGCGCGGGAGCGGTCACGGCGACGAAGGACGTGACCTTCGCACGCGACACGCAGGCGCCCGCCTCCCTGCGGGTGCGCATCGAGGGCCGTGGCGTGCACTACCTGATCAAGGAAGGCGCGTACACGGGCTGGTACGTGCCGGAGTACTTCCCCAAGGTGTATCTGCTCGGCGAGTGGTTCCGGTCCGTGTACCGGCCGCAGCGCGTCGCCACGTTTCCCGCGAACCAGAGCATCACCTGCTACAAGGTGGCGGCGGACGGTGCGGTGGAGGCCACGAAGACGGTGGAGTTCGCCAAGGACTCCAACGCTCCCTTCGACCGGAGGTCGATCGTCAACGGCCGGCCCATGGTGCAGATCACCGCCGGCGCGCTCACCGGCTTCTGGGCTCCGTGCGCCCAGGTCCTCACCGACGGACGCTGATCCTCAACGCCGGACGCCGACCGGAGCGGGCTCCTCGCGGGCTCGCTCCGGCTCCGGTCGCAGCATGATCGTCCGGGACACCACGAACGTGATCGGGATCGCCGCCGCCGCCGCGATCAGCGGCGCGTACCGGCTGCCGAAGTGCAGCACGTCCACCAGCAGATAGACCCCGGTCGTCGTCACCACGAAGTTCGCCGCGTTCGTGAGCGGGAACAGCAGGAACTTCCGCCAGGTCGGCCGGGTCCGGTAAGTGAAGTACGAGGTCAGGAAGAAGGACCCGACCATGCTGAGCAGGAAGGCGATCACATGCGCCGCGACATACGGCAGCCAGGTCAGCAGGGCCAGATACAGGCCGTAGTACGTCCCGGTGTTGACCACTCCCACCAGGGCGAATCTGACCATCTGGACCCGGACCGTCATCGTCTTACGAGCTCCCCGTTGTTCTTCTGCCGATCGTCGCCCTGCTGGCGCGGAAGGCCCACGTTGGTGGCCTTCACCAGGAAGTGCGGCCGGCGCTTCACCTCGTAGTAGATACGGCCGACATACTCGCCGACCACCCCCAGCATCAGCATCTGTACGCCGGCGAGTGCGGTGACCACCACGAGAAGGGTGACATACCCGGGGGTGTCCACGCCGTTCACCAGGGCAACACCCACGATCCAGGCGGCGTACGCCATGGCGATGGTGACCAGCAGCAGGCCGAGATAGACCGCGGCGCGCAGCGGCTTGTTGTTGAAGGAGAGCAGGCCGTCGAGGCCGTAGTTGAGCAGTTTGCCGAAGCTCCATTTGGACCGGCCCTGCTCACGCACCGCGTTCTCGTACTCGAAGGTCGTCGTGCGGAATCCGACCCAGGCGAAGAGACCCTTGGAGAACCGGTTGTATTCGGTGAGTTCCAGGATCGCGTCGACGGTGCGGCGCGACAGCAGCCGGAAATCGCCCACGCCGTCGACGAGTTCGACGTCGACGAGCCGGTTGATCAGCCAGTAGTAGGCGCGCGCCGTGAGCGTGCGGGTGACCCGGTCGCCCTTGCGCGTGCGGCGGGCGATGACCTGGTCGAAGCCCTCCTCGTGCAGCTTGAGCATGCGCCGCACCAGCTCCGGCGGATGCTGGAGGTCGGCGTCCATGATGACCACCGCGTCACCGTCGGCATGCTGGAGGCCGGCGAGCATCGCCGCCTCCTTGCCGAAGTTGCGGCTGAAGGACACATAGCGGGTACGAGGGTCGGCCTCGGCGATCTCCTCGAGGAGAGGGAGCGTCCGGTCCTGGCTTCCGTCATCGACATAGACCAGCTCGAATTCCTGCCCCAGCAGGACGAGTTCCGCGGTCACATGGTCGTGGAAGCGGCCGATGATCTCCTCTTCGTTGAAGCACGGGACAACTATCGAGATCAGCACGGAAGAACAACAACCCACCCGCATGTCAGCGGTGGATTCCCCACGTTACTTATAGGCGACCATTTCGTGAACTGAGCGGCCCATGTGATGTTTTGCCGGAAGTCGCTGGCATATTCGAGGAATCATGTCGACTCTGCATTCCGTGCGCGGCCGTGCCGCCGCCCTCGCCGCGCTGATCACCGTGACGGCCGTGTGCGCCGGTGACGCCGTCGCCCGCAGCTTCCCCTTCGGGGAGAAAACCCGCAGCGTGAACGACCTCGGCAATCAATTTGTGCCGTTTCATGCGCATCTATGGGATCTGCTGCACGGGCGGGCCGACGGCGGACTGCTGCTGAACTGGCAGTCCGGATACGGCACCAGCTTTCTGCCGGACCTCGGGACCTATCTGACCAGTCCCTACTCGGTGCTGGTCGGCGTGTTCCCGAGAGACCGGATCGATCTCGCGGTCTATGTGGTCACACTGCTGAAGATGGCCACGGCGGCCGCGGCCATGGCCTGGCTGCTGCTGGCCCTGCGCAAGGACAGCGGCGGCCGCTGGTGGATGGCCGGGGTGCTCGGTGCCTCGTACGCGTTGTGCGGCTGGTCCGTCGTCGAGGCCTCGTACAACCCGATGTGGATGGACGGCCTGGTCGCCTTCCCGGTGCTGTGCCTGGTCGGCGAGTGGGCACGGACGGCTCGGCGGCCGGTGCTCGGGCCGCTGCTGGTGGCCGTGGCGTGGATCGCCAACTTCTACACCGCGTACATGGCGACCATCGGCGCCGCGCTGGTGCTGGTGATGCGGCTGCTGCTGGAGGAGCCGAACGCACGGATGCGGATACGGGCACTGCTGCGGGCCACCCGGACCGTGCTGCTGGGCATCGCGCTGGCCGGGCCCGTGCTGATCCCGGTCTTTCTCGGCTCCAAGCACGCCTATCCGGGCTGGACGAAGGAGTTCGCGCCGGCCGGCTGGGCCGATGTGTTCGCGCGCACCCTGCCCGCGACGTACAGCTTTTTCACTCCGGCGATGTTCATCGGCGGCGGCGCGCTGCTGCTGGCCGCCGCGCTCGCCTTCAACGGCGCGGTGCCGCGGCGCGAGCGCATCGTGTGGACTTCACTCGCGGTGGCGACCCTGCTGTCGCTCCAGTTCGGGCCGACCCATCTGGTGTGGCATGTCTTCGCCACTCCGAACGGCAGCCCCTACCGGCAGACCTTCGCCTTCGCCGGAATTCTGGTGATCGCCGCCTGGACCGGAGTCTCGTACGAGTGGCCGGGGCGGCGCGCCCTGCTCGGCGGCGGGGCCGTGGTGGCTCTGATCGCGCTCGGGGCGTCCGGCAGCGACCTGGTCACCGGCTGGACGTTCCCGCTGTTCGCGGCCGGGCTCGCGGCGGTGGCCGGCGGTCTGGTGCTGGCGCGGCGCGGACGGTTCGCCGTGCTCGCCGCGGTGCTGCTGGCCGGTGCGCTGGTCGGGCAGGCCGCGGCCACCACCGCGTACGCCGACCGGCAGAAGCTCGGCAGGCTGGACGACTACCCGGCCTGGGGCGCGGCGCACGACGAGCGGGCGGCGGCCGTGGCGAAGGCGGACGGCTGGCCGGAGTACCGCACCGATGTGGGCCGCGACCAGATCACCGGCAACGACCCGATCCTGCTCGGCGGCCAGGGCGGCGGCTACTACAGCAGCCACACTCCGGACGTCTTCACCCGCACGATGGCCGCGCTCGGTGCCGGCTGGACGTCCAACGGACGCAGCATCCAGTCGCTGGACAATCCGGTCACCGACGCGATCTTCTCGGTCGGCGCACGCGGGCGCACCGCGCCCGGCAAGGACCCTCAGGTGACGCGGGCGGCGGAAGTGCCACCGCTGGTGACCGTGCGGCCCGCGGGCCCGGAGGCTCCGTACGACTGGAACCCGTTCCGCAACCAGGAGTTGCTGCTCGGCTCGGACGTCTACGGCGATCCGGTGGACGGCTCCTGCCCGGTCGGCACCGAGGTCTTCCTCTGGGCGCCGAACTTCACCGGCAAGGCCAGGCTCGGCGACTCCGGCTGGGTCACCCTGCGCGGCGGTCAGCCCAAGCGGCGGGCCGCGCTCACCTCGCTCGGCACGGTCGACTCGCCGGGCGAGAAGGTCGGTTACAGCAAGGACCCGAACCGCACGACCCTCGGCTGCCTGGACCACAACAGGCTCACCGCCGCCGTGGACGGGCTGAAGAAGACCGGCGCGGTGTCGGTCGACGTCGGAGACAGCGGTGTACGGGCGGAGCTGCCGCCGGGATCCACCGGCCGCGCGGTCCTCGCCGCGCCCCGGATCGCGGGCTGGAGCTGCAACGGCAAGCCGGCCGACTCCTACCAGGGGCTTGTCTCCGTGCCGCTGGACGGGAAGACGACCACGGTCGACTGCTCCTTCCGCCCGCCGGGCCTGAAGGCGGGCGCGGCGATGGGCGGGGCCGGACTGGCGGTGCTCGCGCTGATCGCGCTGCTGCCGAGGTTCCGTCAGCGGACGCGGCCGCGGAGCGCGGACGGCACCGGGACCGCGACCGGGACCGGGACCGGAGACGAGACCGGCACCGGTAAAGGTGGCAATGCCACACAGATCGCCGGGAAGTCCAACGAACCGGCAGGTCAAGCTCACTGACTGTTCATCAACAAGTGACCTTGCGATGGATCTTGTTCATGTGAAGGCCACCGCACCGTTCACCGTACGACGCCTAACGTCCAGTCCATGACGAGGACTTCACCGCGTGCCCACATAAGACGCACGTCTCTCACCGCTGCTCTTGCCGTCGCCCTTCCGCTGCTTGTCGCGCTGCCCGCGGGCCCTGCGCACGCGGCCGCGGCCCCGGTCACCTGCAACGGCATCGGCCCGACCTACATGCTCGACACGGCCGGCAAGCTGATCCGGTCGGACATGCCCGACCCGCTGAACGGCTCGGCCCTGCCGGCCGGTGGCGTCATCGACACCACCTGGACCGGCTACGGGCACATGCTCGCCGGTCCCGGCGCGTCCTTCTACGGGATCAAGTCGGACGGCCTCTACTACTCCCACCGCATCACCGCCACCACCACGTGGGACGTGCACCACCGCAAGATCAGCACCGGCTTCGCGGAGTTCGACAACGCGGGCCGCACGGACGACATCACCATCGACCGCGGCGGCTACATCTGGACCCTGGCCGGCGACACCCTGCGCTGGAACAAGTACGACGCCGCCACCCAGACCTTTGTGACCGGCAGCGGAAAGATCGTCGCCCAGGGCTGGGACCGCTACAACGCGATCTACGCCACCGACAAGGGTGTGATCTACGGCCGTTCGGCGACCGACGGCAAGCTCTACCGCTCCCGCTACGACGTGACCAGCCAGCGCTGGATCGAGCAGCACGTCCTGGAGTCCGCCGCCGACTGGTCCGACACCAAGTGGCTGACCTCCTACGGCGGCGACACGCTCTTCCGCGTCAAGGGCGGCGGCGCGGTCACGTACTACCGCTTCGACGAGGGCATCCGGGACTTCCCGGTCTACAACAAGCAGGTCGAGGCCAGCGGCTGGGCCGCCTACAAGGCCGTCTCCGGTGCGCCCGACGGCTGCCGGATCGATGTCAACCACACCCCGGCCTCGCCGTCCGTGCCGCTGGAGAACTACAGCCGCACCGCCGTCATGCAGGCGGCCGACGGAAAGCTGGAGCTGGCGTACACCGACAACATCGGCCGCCTCGTGCACGGCCGGATGGACCCGGCGGACCTCAACAGCGCGCAGTGGACGGCGATTTCCGGCAACGAGGCCTTCACCGGCCCGCCGTCGCTGTCCGAGCACACCGACGGCCGTGTCGTCGTCACCGGCCATCTCACCTCCGGCGCCGTCTTCCAGCGCAACCAGACCGCCAAGGGCTCGGCCGACTGGGGCGGCTGGATCAACCTCGCGGGCGCGATGGCGCAGCACGCCGTCACCGCCAAGACGCCGACCGGGCTGATGACCCAGTTCGCCGTCGACGCCAACGGCAAGCCCTGGTACCGCATCCAGCAGCGCGCCAATGTCGACTTCATGGGCTGGATGCCGCTGTCCGGCTCGGGCCTCAGCGGTCCGCTCACCGCCGTCACCGTGCGGGACGGGATCCAGCTGTTCGGCACGAACGCCGACGGCACGCTGTCCACCGCCCTGTTCAAGGAGGCCGGCACCCTCTCGGCGTGGGCCTCGCTCGGCACGCAGGCCGTCACCGGCACGCTCTCGCCCGTGGTCTACCCGGGCTACCGCATCCGCGTCTTCGCGACCGACGCCAACGGCAAGGTCGTCACGGCCGTCCAGGCCGCCGAGGGTGGCGCGTACGGCGAGTGGAGCGTCCTGCCGGACGTGGCCAAGGAGCCCGGCGCGCCGGATCCGCTGCCGGATCCGCTGGTCGCCAACGGCTCCCCGAGCACGGTGATTTCGCCGCTCACCGGCAACACGGAGCTCGTCGTCCGCGGCAGCGACGGCTACATCTACAACACGGGTGAGACGACCCAGGGCAGCGGCGAATGGCGCACCTGGCAGCGGCTCACCTTCGACACCTCGGCCACGGATCCGGTCGCCTTCACCTACTCCGTCGGCGGCGGCCTGACGTGGGCGTACGCCTACCGCACCGCCGACAACCAGGTCAACATCGCCAAGGTCGGCTGACCCGCGTCCCGCCCCGCCGCCGCCCGGTCCCGTCTGGACCGGGCGGCGTTCGGCGTACTGCCCAAGAGAGAAAGGCATCCAGCCCTGTGGCTCCCACCCCTGAGGCACTCGTACGCACGCGTATACGCACCCGGCTCAGACCTGCCGTCGCCGGTCTGAGCCTTCTGCTGGCGGCCACCGCCGCCCCGGTCGTCACCGCACCGCCCGCCGCCGCGAGCGGCACCCAGAAGTCGGCGGACGCCCTGACCGGCGACGAGCAGATCCTCTTCCGGTCCGGCACCGCCGGCTACGGCTGCTTCCGCATCCCCTCCCTCGTCCGCACCAAGGCGGGCACCCTGCTGGCCTTCGCCGAGGGCCGCAAGTCGCCGACCTGCGCGGACCGTGGCTCGATCGACGTCGTGGTACGCCGTTCCACCAACGACGGCCGCACCTGGGGCCCGGTGCGCGTCGCGCTCGCCGGCAGCCCGGCCGATCCGCACGCCCCCTACACCCGCGGCAACGCCACGCCCGTCGCCGACGAGACGACCGGCGAGGTGTTCCTGCTCTCCACGTCCGAGCCTTCGACCGGCGAGCCCGGCGGCAAGCGGCTGCCCTGGCTGCAGCGGAGCAAGGACGACGGACTCAGCTTCTCCGCGCCGACTGCGCTGCCCCGGTTCAGCGGCGCCGACAAGGGCTGGTACGGCACCGGGCCCGCGCACGGCGTCCAGCTCAGGAACGGCAGCGCCAAGGGCCGCCTGGTGGTCGGCGCGTACGAGAGCCCCACCCCCACCACGCAGTACGTCGGCGTGCTCTACAGCGACGACCACGGCGACACCTGGAAGACTTCCGCCACCGAGAACACCTACGAGAAGGACGTGCTGCTGCCCGGCGAGCCCGCGGTGGCCGAACTCGACGACGGCGGCCTCTACATCGCCGCCCGCAACAACACGGCCGCCGGTCACCGCACCCACGCGGTGAGCACCGACGGCGGCACGACCGTGCCCAAGCAGCGGATCGTCCCCGGCCTCGTCTCGCCGCAGGTGCAGGGCTCGGTGCTGGCGCTGCGCCAGACCTATCGCGCGACACCGGGCGACACGCTCGTCTTCGCCGCACCGTCGCATCCCACCAACCGGCAGTCCATGCGCATCCGTTACTCCATGGACCGCGGCACGACCTGGCGCGTCGCGTCGGCCGGACTGATCAACGACAAGCGCGCGGGCTACTCGGACATGGCCGAGCTCGGCGACGGACAGATCGGCCTGATCTACGAGGGCGGTGCGGACTTCTCCGCCGCGAGCCTCTACTTCAACCGGTTCACTCCCGGCTCGGTCGGCGTGCCCGGCACATTCACCGGAGCCGTCCGTCCCCAGCCGTCACCGGCTGCCGGACCGACCACGCCCGACTCCGACCCGGAGGCCAACGACGCCTACCTGGCGGGCAGTTCGTCCCTCGGGCCGGGCCGCTTCGGCCAGGGTCTGGTGCTGGACAAGGCGGGCGACCACGCGAGCCTTCCGTACACGCCGTCGCTCGACCCGGGCGCCGGTGATGTCACGTACTCCTTCTTCTTCCGCTACTCGGCGACCACGAGCAGCCCGCAGCAGGCGCTGATGTGGGCCTACGGCTTCGGCTCGGGCAAGCCGCAACTGTGGGTGCGGGCGCAGCCCGCGCAGGATCGGCTCCTCGCATGGGCGGAGACCGACACGGGCGCGGTCGGCATTCCGCTGACCGACCCGGGCGCTTCGACGGCGTACGGAGACGGCGCGTGGCACCAGTTGTCGCTCGTGCGCTCCGCCGGGCAGCTCACGCTGTCGGTGGACGGCGGTGTCCCCGCACTCGCCACCGGCGTGACCGGCTCGCTGACCGACTCGCGCGCCAAAGGTGTGGAAGGCATCCGCATCGGCGCGAAGCCGGACTCCTCGGCGGGCGATCCCTTCACCGGCTCCATCGACGAATTCCGGGTCCACCGCACAGCACTGACGGATGCTCAGCTCTCCGCGCTGCGCACGGCGAACAGCGCGCCGGACGCCGAGGCCACCCAGTCCGTGCGGCTGCCGTTCCAGGTGGTCGACACGGCCGAGGTGCCCGCGCTCACCCAGGTCGGCGTCGAGGACGACGTGTCGGGCCACTGCGCCGACGGCACCCTGCTCGGCGGGCTGCCGCCGGAGACCGCGGGCCGGATCGGCAGGGGCGCGATCACGGTCGGAGCGACCAGGCCCGGCGTCGAGGTCCCGTACGTCCCGACGCTCGACGTCGGAGACGACGACTTCACGTACACGCTCTGGTTCTCGCACTCGGCGACCGCGGCCACCGCGCAGTCGGCGCTGATGTGGGCGTACGGCTCCGCCTCCGGGCAACCGTCGCTGTGGGTGCGGGCGCAGCCGGCGCAGGACCGGCTGTACGCCTTCGCCGAGACCGCGTCGGGCCCGGTGCAGATCGCGCTGCCGGACACCGGGACGTCGGTCGCTTACGGCGACGGCGCGTGGCATCTGCTGGCCGTCAGCCGCAGCGGCAACACACTGCGGGTGAGCGTGGACGGGGCACCCGCGGCCGAGGCCACCGGGCTGACCGGCTCGCTGACCACGGCGGCGAACCCGGAAGGCGTCCGTATCGGCTCCAAGCCCGGCAGCCTCGACATCCTCACCGGCCGGCTCGACGACTTCCGGCTGCACCGCCGGGCGCTCACGGACGCCGAACTGCTCAAGGTCGCGCAGTCCGCGGCCGGTTCGACCGGCGGCTATCCGGCCGACCCGGCCGTGCTGTGGTGGTCCATGGAGGGCGGTCACACCGAGGTCCACCCGGTCGCGCGGCCCGCCGCCGGGCCCGCGACCCCGGACTCGTCCGCGCACTGCAACCACGCCTTCGTACGCGGCGGGACCCAGCCCTCGCACTGGCAGGGCGGCGGCCGGTTCGGCTCGGGCCTGCCGTTCGACGGCACGGACGACGGCGTGGAGCTGCCGTACGGCGCGGAGGAGGCGCTGGGCGGCGGTGACTTCACCGTCGCGACCTGGCTGAAGTACACCGCGAGCCCGACCACGGGCAGCCAGGTGATTCTGTGGGCGTACGGAATGGGCGCCGCGGAGCGGCAGGTGTGGCTGCGGGCCCAGCCCGGGCAGGACCGGCTCGCCGCGCTGGTGCAGACGGACACCGCCACGACCATGCTGTACGCCGCCGACGGCGGTGTGTCCGCCGGCTTCGGCGACGGGGCCTGGCACCACGTGGTGCTGAAGCGGTCCGGGGGCGTGCTGTCGCTGTCGGTGGACGGGCAGAGCCTGGACGACGCACCGGTCCCGGCCGGATCGGTGACGTACGGCGACAGCTTCGCGGTGTCCGGCATCCGGCTGGGGACGCGGCCGGACGGCCTGGAGCACTTCAAGGGCTCGATGGACGAGTTCCGGCTGGTGCGGCGGGCGCTGAGCGAGGCGGAGCTGACCTCGCTGCGGTCCTCGAACGCGGACACCGGGACGGCGACGACGGTCCGGCTGCCGTTCGAGACGGTGACGACAGGGGCCTACGCCCGGATGTAGTGCCTGTCGCAGACGCCGGACGGGTTTTTCCCCGTCCGGCGTCTGCACCGCGTCCACTGCGCATTCGCCCCGGTAGCAGGCGTTCCGCCGTGACAACTTCACAGCTCCGCCCCCGCCGGGTCATCAGGACTTCATCTACGAACCATCCGGCCTTGGCCCGCCGCGCGGCCTCCCGGGCGTAGCGTCCCCGCATGTCCCCTCTCCTTCGGAACCGTGTGGCGAAGCGGGTCCTGAGCCCGGCACTCGCCTTGATCGAACGGCGCATCGAGCAGCAGGTGAAGCGCTCCACCCAGAGCTTGCAGAGCGATCTCGACGCTCTGAAGCAACAAGTGGCCACTCTCAAGAGCCCGCAGTACGGACTCAGCCTGCTCGTCGACTCGACGGGCCGAAGCGGCCACCGCATGCCCACCGCCGCCCAGATCGACACCCTCGCGCGGCAGATACAGGGTGTGGCGGACGGCAGCGACCACGCCCTGCGCAATGTCACCGTCGCCTACCGCACGGTGATCGCCCTGGAGTCGCTCGGCGTGGGCAGGCTGGCCGGGTCCACCTCCAACGTGTGCGGAAAACTCGCCACGGTGCCGCTCCTCGCCCCGCCGAACGGCAATGTCCTCGAAATCGGCACGCTGTACGGCATGTTCGCCGCCGGGCTGATGCGGATGCTGCACCGCTCCGGGGTCGAGCCGAACCTGACCATCGTGGATCCGCTCGCGGGCTCCCAGCTGCAGCCCGGCACCGTGTCGGAGTACAAGGACCCCACCGGCACGCCGGTCCGCGAGGACGTCGTACGCGCCAACCTGGCGCTCGGCGGCGTCGGCACCGTGATCGACGCCCGGATCCAGCAGGGCTTCTCGGGCGACGACGAGGTGCGTGACGCCGTCTCGGACCGCGAGTACGGCGTGATCATCGTGGACGGCGACCACTCCATGGACGGCGTGAAGGCCGACCTCGAGTGGGTCGAGAAGATCGTCGCCCCGGGCGGGATCGTGGTGCTCGACGACTACGGCGACAAGGCCTGGCCCGGAGTGCAGGACGCGCTGGACAAGCATCTGGCGGCCGGCACGTCGCGGCTGACCATGCTGGGGCGGGTGTCGACCTCGGCGTATCTGCGGGCCGGCTGACCGCCCGCGCTTTCACCCGTTGTGGAACTGCCGCTGCCGGTCGAGCGCACGACGCAGCTCGACCGGCAGCTGGTGGTACGGCCCGTACACGCGCTCCGTGTCGTAGAGCAGGGCCTGCAACTGATGCCGCGCGCCCGTGTGGTCGCCGACCGCGAGCAGCAGATTGCCGATGCGGTGGCGCACGTCGAAGGCGCGGGCCGGGTCCGCGCCGCCGGACTGGTGGTTCTCGAAGTGCGGCAGGACGGCCCGGTACTCCGCGAGCGCCGCGGCGGCCTCGCCGAGCTGCTCCAGGCACAGCGCGGTGTCGTAGCGGAACTGGAGCGTCTGCGGATCGGCGGGGCCCGCCTCCGCGGTCCGGTCCTCGGCGAGCCGGCGCAGCTCGGGCAGCGCGCGGCGGTACTGGCCGTCGTCCATCAGCGTCGTCGCGTACTGCTTGCGCAGGATCCGGACGACCGGGGAGTGCTCGCCGTGCTCGGCGGCGGCCGCCGGAAGGATGCCGCCCAGGATGTCCACGGCCTGCGTGATGCTGCCTTCGCCGAGCAGCCGCTTGACCTCGTCGACGGCGGCCGCGACATCGGGCCGCGGCGCGGAGGGCGGCTGCGGCGGCACGACGGGCGGCGGGGCCGCGACGCGGTCCGGCCAGGGAGCGTGCGGGCGCAGGAACGGGCGGGTCGGATCCAGCGGACCGCCGCCGACCGCACCGCGCACCGGCAGCAGCGGCACGAGCGCCTCGTACACCTCCTGCGCGTCGGACGGCCGGTGCTGCGGGTCCTTGGCGAGCAGCCGCAGGACGAGCGCTTCGAGCGGCTCGGGTATCTCCGGCCGCAGCCGGCGGACCGGGAGCGGCGGCTCGTACAGATGGCGGTGGAGCACGCCGAGCGCGGTGGAGCCGACGAACGGCACGTTCCCGCTGAGCAGTTCGTGCAGCAGCACGCCGAGCGCGTACAGATCGGTGTACGGGCCGACCGCGCCGCCCATCGCCTGCTCGGGAGCCATGTAGGCCGGGCTGCCGATCGGCGATCCGGTGTGGGTGAGGCGGGTCGTGTCGGTGTCGATGACGGAGGCGACGCCCAGGTCGAGGACGGTGACCGTGCCGTCGGGCTTCACCATCACATTCCGCGGCTTGAGGTCGCGGTGCACGATCGGCACGGCATGCACGGCCGCGAGCACCGCGCACAGCTGGGCGGCCACGGCGACGGCCCAGGGCCACGGATAGGGCTCGTGCTCGGCGAGATGGTCGGCGAGGTCCGCGCCCTCGACGTACTGCATCACCAGATAGAGGTCGTCGTCGTCGTTGCCCGCGTCGTGGACGGTGACCAGGCCCGGATGCGAGACCTGCGCGGTCACCCGGCACTCGCGGACGAAGCGGCGGCGCATCTCGGCGGCGGCGGTGGCGGCGGCCATGTGGTCCGGGCGGAGCAGTTTGACGGCGACCCGACGGTCGAGCCGGTTGTCGTACGCCGTCCAGACCTGGCCCATGCCGCCCTGGCCGATGACAGCCGAGAGCTCGTAACGGCCCGCGATGACGCGTCCGTTCACCGGTCCTGCTCCCCGCGGTCTCTGCGGAGGTAGTCGCTGAGCTCGTCGAGCTCGGCGCGGACCTGGTCGATCCGGGGCTGCGGCGGGTGGGCCGTGGGCTGCGGCTGCGGTGGTACGGGCGGGTAGCCGTAACCAGGAGGTGTCTGCGGGGCTTGCGGCGGCATGCCGTACGGCACGGTCGGCGCCGTGTACGGCGAGGGCGCGGGGCTCCAGGCGGCCGGGCGCGGCTTCTGGTAGTGGCGTATGTCCGCCACCAGATAGTGGATGGGAACGCCGATCGCCAGCCCGAGCAGCAGCGGCAGGAACACAAAGTCGACGGCCGTCGTCTCGTCCTCCGCGAACTCGCCGATGATCACGAACGCGGCGATCGCCAGCGCAAGGCTGATCCAGAACAGCACCCAGTCGAGACGGCGTCGGCGCATGATCGCGATCCGCAGCATCGTGCCCCAGGCGAGCAGGCCGAAGGTCAGCAGCGCGAGACCCACGCAGAGCACGCGGACCGTGACGAGTACGGCGGTCGACGGTCGCGTGGGCTGCGGCGGGCCATAGCCGTGGCCGTGCATTGCTGCTCCTGGGGGCCTGGGGACGAGGCAGATCAGGGCATGAGCGTATACACCGTCACCCGGGGCGTCACTCGGGTCGGACGGTTCCGTCCGTCAGCCCGTCGTACAGGCCCTGCACCAACTGCTCGCCGAGCCGTCCGGCCAGCCGCAGCGCGTCCTCGAACGCGGCGAGCGCACGGAAGCGTTCGCCGTACCGCCGCTGGTCGGCGAGCGGCAGCCGCGGCAGCTGGAGCCTGCGTACGTCGAGCCGAGTCGCGGTGGACGCATAGCTGCTGGCCTGCCGGTTGTTGGCGGTGCCGCGCAGAAAGCCGGCGAGGAACCAGGAGTCGAGCGCGGCCGGGTCGGGATGCAGCAGCTGGAGATTGCGGCCGAGCGCCGCGCCCGCGGTCGCCTCCTCCACGACACGTACGGCCAGGCCGCCGCCGAGCACGGGCACGACGACATCGCCCACCTCGACGCGTACGGGTTCCTCGTCCGGGCCTTCCGGCAGCGTGCCCGAAGGAGCCGTGCCGGCGAGGACGTCCTGTTCGGTGAGTACGGGCACGGGTGCGCCGGATGTCGCGCCCGAGCCGCCCGCGCGGAGCACCAGCGCGCCCGCGCGGGCGAGTTCGCCGACGGTGGTGGCGGGCCAGGGCGCGGGCGGGGCATGTCCGGCGGCCGCCGGAGTGAGTTCGCCGGCCAGCCGGAGCGTGTCGGTGAGCCGCTCCCGTACCCGCTCCAGCTCGTCGGCGTCGCCGCCCGCGGCGGGCGGCCGCACATGCCGGGCCGGGGCCAGGTCCACCTCGTCGTCGAGGAGTTCGATGACCGGCACGGACCGGCTGACGCCCGGGCGTTCGTCGACCGTGCCGCGCTGGTCGAAGGGCCGCCAGGCGTCGAGCACGGCGGCCTGCACGGCCTGCCAGTCGAGCCTGTCGCGGCCACCGCCCTGGGCGCCCGCCCCGGCAGGCTCGGCGGTGTCCACGAGCAGCAGTTCGGGCACGGCCGGCTGGCTCGCGTCGGGCCTGCGCAGCACCCAGAGGTGCAGCGGGATGCCGTACGGCGGTGCGGCGCCGGCGGGCAGCGCGACGACGGCCCGCAGCGCTCCACGGCGCAGCAGCCCGGCGCGGATACGGCGGCCGGAGCGGCGCGACGCGGCGGCCGGCGGCATCAGCACGACGGCGGTGCCGCCGGGCCGCAGACGGGCCAAGGCGTGCTGGACCCAGGCCAGTTCGGACTCGGTGCGTGCCGGGAAGCCGTACTCCCAGCGCGGGTCGTAGGCGAGTTCGTCGTGGCCCCAGTTGCGCTCGTTGAACGGCGGGTGGCAGAGCACGGCGTCGACGGCTGCCCCCTGGAAGGCGTCGGCGCGCAGGGTGTCGCCGGAGCGGGAGCGCACAGCGGCGTCGGAGTGCAGGGCCAGACGCAGTGCTGTGAGAGCGGCCAGGTCGGGGTCGGAGTCCTGTGCGTACAGCGTGGCCGGGCGCTCGGCGGCACGCAGCAGCGCGCCGGTGCCGGCGGCCGGGTCGAGCACGGTCTGCGCAGGTCCGGCGAGCGCGGCCATCAGCTGGGCGGGCGCGGGCGGGGTCAGCGTGTACTGGCGCGGGTTGGCGTCGAAGAACCGGCCGAGCAGGAACTCGAAGGCCTGGGAGGCGCCGACGAGTTCCTTGGACAGCTCGCCGACGGCACGCAGGAGCGGCACGACGGCGGTCCTTGCCGGGGCTCCGCCCCGCAGGCCGCTCCTCAGGCTGCGCAGCGGCTCGCTCTCCCGGCTCTCCGGACCGTCCCGGCCTTCGTGGCTCTCCCGCCGTACGCGTTCGTCGCCGAAGCGTGCTGTCAGGACCTGCTCCAGCGCCGTCGGCAGCAACTCGGCCATCCGCTCGTCCGGCTGTGCCGTCAGCTCCCGCCAGAGGCTCGGCCGCTCCTGTACTAGCAGCAGCGCGCACCCGGCCTGGATCAACGCGGTGGCCGCGCCCGCCGGATGGTCGGCGATCTGCTGCCAGACCCGTTCACGCAGCGGGACTACGGCGAGCTTGCCCTGGTCGCGGAGCCACTGCTCGACCTCGGAGAGCGCGAACGAGGGGCTGGCCTCGGTGCCGCCGACGGGCCGGGGGAAGTCGGGGTGCCGACGCCGCCAGTTACTGACCGCGGCCCGTCCGACGCCTGCCAGCCGGGCGATTCCGGCGGCCGTCACCTCGCTTGCGTTCTCCGGCACCTGGCTGACTCCTTCATCCGCCTGCTGTGGCCCTGAGCATACCGGCGCGAGCAAGAGCGCCCTCTTCACAGTGTGAGTTAGCTCCGGTCCCAAACTCCTTGTTGACTCGGTTCACAGGCTCTGCTCTTATTGACTCGTCGCCATACGGGGTTCTCGACAAACGGTTCTCGACAAACCCCGACCACACTCCACGCCCAGGGGAAGGCCGCCATGTCTGCCACCATTTCCGCCCGCCGACGTACCGCAGTCGCCGTGCTGACCGCCGCCCTCGCGCTCGGCGGCGCTGCTTGCGGCCCGCTCGACGATGACGCCAAGCCCTCGAAGAGCTCGAAGAGCACCGCGAAGGCAAAGGGAGGATCGGCGTCCGGGAGCGAGCCGTTCGCCGGCCAGTCCGGCCCCGACGTCGTCAACAAGGCGGTCAGAGCCACCAAGACGGCCACATCCCTGACCCTCGACATCGCTCTGAAGTCGGCCGACGGCCCCACCAAGGGCCGTCTGTCCATCAACACCAAGGGCGAGTGCGCCGGCACGCTGTCCCTCGGCGCGACCGGAACCGCCGAGCTGATCAAGACCGGCAAGACCGCCTATATGCGCTTCGACGAAGCCTTCCTGCGCGAGCAGGGCAAGGGCGAGCCGGCCGAGGAGACGGAGGCCGTGCTGAAGATGCTGAAGGGCCGCTGGGTGGAGACCGACGTCTCGGACCCCGACTCCAAGGAGAGCCTTGAACTCTGCGATCTCAACAGCCTGCTGGCGGAACTGGAGGCCAACGACAACGCCGCCCGCCGGGCCGGTGAGGCCACGGTCGACGGCCACAAGGCGCTGAAGCTCACCGAGTCGGACGGGGATGCCACCTACACGCTGTACGTCGCCGCGGAAGGCCAGCCGTATCTGCTGAAGTTCGAGCAGGTGGGCGGCGACGAGCCGGGCACATTCACCTTCTCCAAGTTCAACGAGCCGGTCGGTGCGAAGAGGCCCGCGGCCAAGGACATCCTCGACCTGGACGAGCTCGGCCAGTAGTGACGCCGCACAAAGAGACGGGCCGCCCAGGGACGGGCGGCCTGCTGCCCCGGATCAGCCGCCGCACTGCGCGAGGAGCGCCTTCTTGTCCGGCGGCGTCACCGGCAGTTCGTACTTGAGGGCCACCTGCGAGACGCGTACGGCGTAGGAGCAGCGGATCCGCTTGTCCGGCGGGAGCCAGGACGCCGGTCCCGAGTCGCTCTTCGAGCTGTTGGTCCGCCCGTCCACGGGCAGCAGATTCAGCGGGTCGTTGGCGAACTGCTGCCGCTTCTCCTTGTCCCAGCGGGCCGCGCCCAGCTGCCAGCCGTACGAGAGCGGCACGACGTGGTCGATCTGCACGGCGGACGCCTTCTGCTTGCGCCAGTCGATGACCGTGCCGGTGTACGGGTCGTCGAGGGTCATCGCGATGACGACGCAGTCGGAGCCGGAGCGGTAGCGCAGCGCCTTGCCGTCGCGTGCGAGCAGGTCGTTCCTGGTGTCGCAGCCGTTGCGGGCGAGCGGTACGCCGTCAGCACTGTCCATCCAGGCGTACCCGAAGCGGTCGCGCTCGTAGCCGGTCTTGGGCCCGCGGCCTTTGGTGGCCACCTTCTCGATCAACTGGCGGGCGGCGGCGCGGTCCTGGTCGGAGGTGATGGCGGCGAGACCGGGTTTGGTGCCGTCGGGGTTGGCGAGCGGACTGGTGCCGCTGCCGGAAGTCCTGGCAGCACCGTCACTGGACAGTGCGCCGCCGTCGCATCCGGTGAGCACGGCCGCGGTGAGGCCTGCCGCCAGGACGAGCGATATTCGTTCCCCGAGTCTGTTCACGCCCGTACCTTACTGACTCCAAGTCCAGTACGAGTCAGCCCATATGGCGGAGCGCGTGCGGATGCCGACGGGTGCGCGTAACGTCGGAAGTGTCTGCAATCCACCTCAATCGAGGAGCGAAACAGCGATACGCATACAGAGACACACCTACGCACAAGCACCGCCCGCGGAGCCGAGCCGGCCCCCGCGGGCGGTGTTTCAGATCTTGCCGATGCCGAGGGTGTTCTCGCGGGGCATCAGCCCCGAGCCCAGCACCTCGACCCAGAAGGGCCCGAGCAGCTCGGCGAGCCGGTCTCGGTCCGCGTCGCCGAGCGCCGTCCAGGGTGCCGCTGCCAGCTCGTCCGTACGTCGCTCGACCTCGGCCCGCAGCGCCCGCCCGGCGTCGGTGACCGCTCCGCCGGCGTCCAACACCCCGCGTTTGACCAGCCGTTCGCGCGCGTCGGCCCATTCGGCCTCGCTCCACCCGCGACTCGCGAAGGTCTCTTCCGGAGCCGCACCGACGGCCGCGAAGGAGACCAGCGCCTCGGCAGGATCGAGCCCGGCGGTCAGCAGCGCGGCGACATGCCCGTCGCCACGGTGCTCACGCAGGATGGACGCGGCCTGCCAGAGGACGAGATGCGGCTCGTCGGGCCACGGCAGCGCGGCGTTGGCCGCGGCGAGCGGCCGGCCCGCGGTGTCCAGGGCCTCGGCGGCCCTGCGCGCGAGCACGGCGGCTTCGGTGATCTCCGCACTCGCGGCCTTCTCGCCGAAGATCGCGCGGTACGCCCGGCCGATTCCTCGCAGCCGGGCGGCGAGCACCGCGTCCGGCGAGGCGATGTCCCAGGCGGCCGGGACGTGTTCGGCGACCTTGCGCGGGCTGAAGCTGTAGAAGGCGGAGGCGACCTGCCGGGCGCCGGGCGCTCCGAGGGGTGCGGCGCGCAGCGGGAAGTACGTCGGCCAGCGCTCACCGGTGCCGTACCCCAGCGCGGCGAACTCCTCGAACACCTCCGGCGCGTAGTAGACGACCGCGTGCAGCGGCTCCAGGAGATGCCACATCTGCCGTACGCGCCCGAAGTCCTCGCCCATGACTGAATTCCTTCCTCGCATCCACCCTTATCTTGCCACTGACAAGATTGCGCCCGTCCGACAAACTTGTCAATGACTAGATTCCGCGTAGTCTGCTGACCATGACCAGTGAGCGCACCTACCACCACGGCGATCTGCGCCGGGCCGTCCTCACCGCCGCCCTCGACGTGATCTCCGCCGAAGGCCCGTCGGCCCTGAGCCTGCGCGACCTGGCCCGCCGTGCCGGCGTCTCCCACGCGGCCCCGGCCCACCACTTCAAGGACCGCGCGGGCCTGCTCACCGCGATCGCGGTGGAGGGTTTCGACCTCCTGGGCACGACCCTCGCCGAGGCATCCGACCTGCGCGGCATGGGCCTCAACTACGTCCGCTTCGCCGTCGGGCACCCCGCGCACTTCCAGGTGATGTTCCGCCCGGAACTCCTCCGCCCGGACGACCCGGACCTCCTCGCGGCGAGGGACCGCACGCGGTCCCTGCTCCGTACCGCGGTCGCGTCGAAGTCCGCGGACCCGGACACGGCCTTCCTGGCCGCCTGGTCCATGGCCCACGGCTTCGCGACGCTGCTGCTCACCCACAGCCTGGACCGGACCCTGGACGGCCGGGACCCGGAGGAAGCGTTCCGGGCGTTCGCGGAGGTCATGTTCGGCCGCTGACAGCGCCGTCGGACGGCAGCGGCCCGGTGCGGTCGCCCGGCACCAGGTGCATGAGGCGGCGGTACACACCTACGACGCCCAGGAGACCGCCGGACGCGCGGAGCCTGTGCCCGCACTCGTCGCCGTCGACGCTGTCGACGAGTGGCCTACGACCCGAGGATCGTCGTCAGGAACTCACCCGTCCACCCCAGCAGTTCCCGCCCCACCACCGGCTTCCCGCCGATCTTGCCCGCCGTCGGGCGCGGCACCAGGATCTGGTGGATCGCCGGCTTGATCACCGTCCGCGGGTACAGGCGCTTCAGGCGCAGCTCCTGCGATTCCCGCAACTCCACCGGGGCGAAGCGGATGTTGGAGCCCTGGAGGACGATCTCGCCGACGCCGCACGCGCGGGCCAGCATCCGCAGGCCCGCCACGAGCAGCAGGTTCTCGACCGGCTCCGGGAGCTTGCCGTAGCGGTCGGTGAGTTCTTCGCGGACCGCCTTGATGTCCTCTTCCGAGTTGGCCGAGGCGATCGCGCGGTACGCCTGGAGCCTCAGCCGCTCGCCGGGCGCGTAGTCGTGCGGGACATGCGCGTCGACCGGGAGCTCGATCTTGACCTCGAGCGGGGGTTCCTCCTCCACTCCGCCCTCGACCGCGGCGCGGTAGTCGGCGACCGCCTCGCCCACCATGCGGATGTACAGGTCGAAGCCGACGCCCGCGATATGGCCGGACTGTTCGCCGCCCAGGAGGTTTCCCGCGCCGCGGATCTCCAGGTCCTTCATCGCGACATACATGCCCGCACCCATCTCGGTGTGCTGGGCGATCGTCGCCAGGCGCTCGTGGGCCGTCTCCGTCAGCGGCTTCTCCGGGGGGTAGAGGAAGTACGCGTAGCCACGCTCGCGGCCACGGCCCACCCGGCCGCGCAGCTGGTGCAGCTGCGAGAGACCGAAGTTGTCGCCGCGCTCCACGATCAGCGTGTTCGCGTTGGAGATGTCGATGCCGGACTCGACGATCGTCGTCGAGACGAGCACGTCGAACTTCTTCTCCCAGAAGTCCACCACGACCTGTTCGAGCGCCGACTCGGGCATCTGGCCGTGGGCGGTCGCGATGCGGGCCTCCGGCACGATGTCGCGCAGCCGGGCCGTGGCCCGGTCGATCGACTCCACCCGGTTGTGGATGTAGAAGACCTGGCCCTCGCGCAGCAGTTCACGGCGGATGGCCGCGCCGAGCTGCTTCTCCTCGTACGGGCCGACGAACGTCAGCACCGGGTGCCGCTCCTCCGGCGGGGTCGTGATCGTGGACATCTCGCGGATGCCCGTCACGGCCATTTCGAGCGTACGGGGGATGGGAGTGGCCGACATCGTCAGGACGTCGACGTTCGCGCGGAGCTTCTTCAGCTGCTCCTTGTGCTCGACGCCGAACCGCTGTTCCTCGTCGACGACGACCAGGCCCAGGTCCTTGAACCGCGTCTCCGCGGAGAACAGCCGGTGCGTGCCGATGACGATGTCGACCGTGCCGTCGCGCAGGCCCTCCAGCGTCGCCTTCGCCTCCAGGTCCGACTGGAAGCGGGACAACGCCCGTACATTCACCGGGAATTGGGAGTAGCGCTCGGAGAACGTGCCGAAGTGCTGCTGCACCAGCAGCGTCGTCGGCACCAGGACCGCGACCTGCTTGCCGTCCTGGACCGCCTTGAAGGCCGCCCGTACCGCGATCTCGGTCTTGCCGTAGCCGACGTCGCCGCAGACCAGCCGGTCCATCGGGACCGTCTTCTCCATGTCCTCCTTGACCTCGGCGATCGTGGAGAGCTGGTCCGGCGTCTCGACGTACGGGAAGGCGTCCTCCAGCTCGCGCTGCCAGGGCGTGTCCGCGCCGAAGGCATGGCCGGGCGCCGCCATGCGGGCGGAGTAGAGCTTGATGAGGTCGGCCGCGATCTCCTTGACCGCCTTCTTCGCGCGCGCCTTCGTCTTCGTCCAGTCCGCGCCGCCGAGCCGGTGCAGCGTGGGCGCCTCGCCGCCGACGTACTTGGTGACCTGCTCCAGCTGGTCGGTGGGGATGTAGAGCCGGTCGCCGGGCTGGCCGCGCTTGGCCGGGGCGTACTCGACGAGCAGATACTCGCGGGTCGCGTTCTGCACCGTGCGCTGCACCATCTCGATGTAGCGGCCCACGCCGTGCTGCTCGTGGACGATGTAGTCGCCCGCCTCCAGCGTCAGCGGGTCGATCGTCTTGCGGCGCCGGGTCGGCATCCGCTGGCCGTCCTTGCCGGCCGCCTTCTGGCCGGAGAGGTCGGTCTCGGTGAGGACGGCGAGCCGCAGGGCGGGGTCGACGAAGCCGTAGTCGATCGAGCTGCAGGTGACATGGACGACGGACGGGGAGATCTCCTCGAGGTCGGCGTCGAGGCGGGCCGCGATGCCTTCGCCGCCCAGGACTTCGACGGTACGGGCCGCGGGGCCGTGGGCCTCGGTGACGAACACCGTGCGCCAGCCGTCCGCCAGCCAGCCCTTGGTGTCGGCGAGCGCGCGGGCGGTGTCGCCGCGGTAGCTCTCCGGGGCGTGCATGCCGAGCTTCAGGGTGTCGGCGGACAGCTCCTCGTCGGCGGCGAACGGCGAGACCGACCACCACATCATGCCGAGTTCGCGCGCCCGCTCCCGTACGTCCGCGATGCCCCACAGCGAGGCCGCGCCGACGTCGATCGGCGCATGGCCGCCGCCGGCGGTCGCGGCCCACGACGCCTGGAGGAACTCCTGCGAGGTCGCGACCAGGTCCGCGGCGCGCGTACGCACCCGCTCCGGGTCGCAGACCACGGCCATGGAACCGGCCGGCAGCACGTCGAGCAGCAGCTCCATGTCGTCGACGAGGACCGGCGCGAGGGACTCCATGCCCTCGACCGCGATCCCTTCGGCGATCTTGCCGAGCAGTTCGCCGAGCTGCGGGTGCTCCTCCGCGAGGGCCGCGGCCCGCTGCCGTACGTCATCGGTCAGCAGCAGCTCGCGGCAGGGCGGGGCCCACAGGCCGTGCTCCGCGATCTCCAGCGAGCGCTGGTCGGCGACCTTGAAGTACCGGATCTCCTCGACGTCGTCGCCCCAGAACTCCACCCGCAGGGGGTGCTCCTCGGTCGGCGGGAAGACGTCCAGGATGCCGCCGCGCACCGCGAACTCGCCGCGCTTCTCGACCAGCTCGACCCGGGAGTACGCCGCTGCCGCGAGACCGTCGACGATCGCGTTCAGATCGGCCTGCTGCCCGCTGCGCAGGGCCACCGGCTCCAGGTCGCCGAGGCCCTTGACCTGCGGCTGCAGCACGGAACGGATCGGCGCGACGACGACGGAGACCGGGCCGGTCGCCGGATCGTCCTTCGTCGGGTGGGCGAGGCGGCGCAGCACGGCGAGCCGGCGGCCGACGGTGTCCGAACGGGGCGAGAGCCGCTCGTGCGGCAGCGTCTCCCAGGACGGGTACTCGGCGATGCCTTCCTCGGGCAGCAGCGAACGCAGCGCCGCCGCCAGATCCTCCGCCTCCCGCCCGGTCGCGGTCACGGCGAGCACCGGCCGTCCCGCCTCGCGCGCCAGCGCCGCCACGGCGAAAGGCCGGGCCGCGGGGGGCCCGACCAGGTCGACATGCATCCGGTTCGCTTCGCGGGCAGCCTGCACCGCTTCGGCGAGTGCGGCGTCCTTGGCGACGGCGTCGAGCAGACCGTGCAGGCTCATGAAGGGATCCATCCCGGGGAGTGGGCAACGCGAAGGGCCCGACACGTGTGACGGGCCGGGGGTCTCCAGCGTACGACGCGCCGGGCGGGGACGCGGTCCCAACGGTCTCCTGCGGCCGGCGGCCTCCGGGAGCGGGCGGCCCGACCGGACATGGCTCGGGCCCAGAGGCAGAAGCACCCCTGGGCCCGAGCCCCCGTTCCCCCGTTCTTCCCCCGTTCCCCCGTGACCGCCACGCCCCCTATTCCGTGGCGATCGCGTTCAGGACGTTCATCCGCCCCGCCCTGAACGCCGGCACCAGCGCTGCGAACAGGCCCACGAAGGCCGAGGCCACGAAGACCGTCATGATCGTCGGCCACGGGATCTCCAGGACCCCCAGTCCCTCCAGCGCCAGCAGCTTCTGGGCCGCCGTGCCCCAGCCCATGCCCAGGCCGAGGCCCAGCAGGGCGCCGAAGAGGGCGATGACCACCGATTCCAGGCGGATCATGCGGCGCAGCTGGCGGCGGGAGAGGCCGATCGCCCGCAGCAGGCCGATCTCGCGGGTCCGCTCGACCACCGACAGGGCCAGCGTGTTCACCACACCGAGCACCGCGACGATGATCGCGAGCGCGAGCAGGCCGTAGACGATGTTCAGCAGCTGACCGATCTGGTCCTTCAGGTCCTGCTTGAAGTCGGTCTGGTTCTGCACCTTGTACTGCGGGTAGTCGGCGATCGACGCCTTGAGCGCGGTGTACGCCTCCTTCTCCTTGCCGTCCGCCGCCTTCGCGAACATGATCATGTTCTGCGGCAGCTTGTCGGCCGGGATGTACTGCGCGGCCGTTGCCGTGCTCATGTACTTCGCGCCCTTGTCGATGCTGCCGTCGTCCGAGGTGATGGCCGCGACCTTCAGCTTCGCGGTCTCGCCGTTCTTGAAGGCGACCGTGAGGGTGTCGCCCACCTTCACGGCATGCTCGTCGGCGTAGCCCTTGCCCACGGACATCGCGTTCTTGCCGTACGCGGCGGACAGGTCGCCGGCGACGGTCTCACGGCGCAGGTCCTGCGCGTACGTCGGGTCGGCGGCGACGAGTTCGTCGTCCTGCGTCCTGCCGTCCGGCGAGGTGACCTTCGCCTCGACACCCTTGTACTCGGTGACGTGCTCAATGTCCGGCGACTTCTTCAGCGCCTCCTCGACCTGCGGAATGATCGGCTGGCCCTTGGAGGACTGGATGATGAAGTCCGCGCCGACCGACTTGTCGAGCTCGTCCGTCGCCGACGCGACCATCGAGGAGCCGACCACCGACAGGCAGGCCACCAGCGCGAGGCCGATCATCAGGGCCGCGCCGGTCGCTCCCGTACGGCGCGGGTTGCGCAGCGCGTTGCGCTCGGCCATCCGGCCGACCGGACCGAACATCCGCAGCACGAGAGCGCTGATCACCCGGACCACCACACTCGCGAGCAGCGGGCCGATCACCACGAAGCCGATGAGCGAGAGGACCACGCCGAGGCCGAGGAACATCGAGCCCTCGGCGGCCTTGTCGGCCTGGGTGGCGGCGAGCAGCGCGGCCGCGCCACCGCCGGTGAGCAGCAGGCCGATACCGGCCCGTACCCATCCGGCCCGGCCGTCCGCCGGGGTGCCGGCGTCGCGCAGTGCGGCCATCGGCGAGACCTTGCCGGCCCGCCGGGCCGGGACGTACGCGGCGAAGACGGTGACGATGATGCCGAGCGCGAGTCCGACGACCGGAGTCGTCCACTTCACGGTCAGATCGTCGGTGGACAGCTCCATGCCCATGGAGCCCATCAGTTTCATCAGCCCGACGGCGAGGCCGACTCCGGCCGCGACGCCCGCGATGGAGCCGACGATGCCGAGGAACAGCGCCTCGATCAGTACGGACGCGTTGACCTGGCGGCGGCTCGAGCCGATGGCCCGCATCAGGCCGATCTCGCGGGTGCGCTGGGCCACCAGCATCGAGAAGGTGTTGACGATCAGGAAGATGCCGACGAGGAGGGCGATCCCGGCGAAGCCGAGCATCGCGTACTTCATCACGTCGAGGAACGAGCCGACGTCCGCGCGGTTGGCGTCCGCGGACTCCTTCGCGGTCTGCAGCTTCAGCGGGGTGTCCAGCACGGTGGCGACGTTCTTCTTGAGCTGGTCGTCGCTGACGCCCGCGGCCGCGGTGACGAGGATATGGGTGAACAGGCCTTCCTTGCCCAGCAGTTCGCGCTGTGCGGTGGCGGTGTCGAAGTAGACGACGGCCGCGCCGGGGTTGGTGACCTTGAACGAGGCGATGCCGGAGATCTTGGCAGTGAAGTCGCCGGTGACGGCGATGGTGCGCAGTTCGTCGCCGAGCTTGAGGTTGTGCTTGTCGGCGGTGTCACCGTCGACCATGACCTCGGTGGGCCCGCGCGGGGCGTGACCGGAGGTGATCTCCATGGCCTTGAGGTCGTTGCCGGTCCAGTTGCCGGCGATCGTCGGGGCGCCGGTGCTGGAACCCATGTCCTTGTTCTTGGAGTTGACGACGGTCACGCTCATGCTGGAGACCGCGCCCTGGGCGGACTTCACGCCGTCGGCGGAGCCCACCTTGTCGACGAGCGAGGCGGGCAGCGACTCGGGCTTGCCGGTCTGCGGGTTCTCCTCGTCGTCCGAGCCCTTGGGGCTGACGGTGACATCGGACGCGGTCGCGGCGAAAAGCTTGTCGAAGGTGGTGTTCATGGTGTCGGTGAACACGAGCGTGCCCGACACGAAGGCCACCGACAGCAGCACGGCAATCGCCGAGAGCGCCATCCGGCCCTTGTGCGCAAGGAAGTTGCGCCTGGACGTCTTGAATACGGTCACGACGTCCGCCCCCGCGCGTCGAAGTCCTTCATGCGGTCGAGTACGGCGTCGGCGGTGGGCCGGAACATCTCGTCGACGATCCGGCCGTCGGCGAGGTAGAGGACGCGGTCGGCGTAACTGGCCGCGACCGGGTCATGGGTGACCATGACGATGGTCTGGCCCAGTTCGTCCACGGACCTCCGGAGGAAGCCCAGCACCTCCGCTCCCGCACGGGAGTCGAGGTTTCCGGTCGGCTCGTCGCCGAAGATGATCTCGGGCCGGGCGGCGAGCGCGCGGGCCACCGCGACACGCTGCTGCTGGCCGCCGGAGAGCTGGGTGGGCCGGTGCTTGAGGCGGTCGGACAGGCCCACCGTCTCGACGACGCGGTTCAGCCACGCGGCGTCCGGCTTGCGGCCGGCGATGTCCATGGGGAGCGTGATGTTCTCCAGCGCGTTGAGCGTCGGCAGCAGGTTGAACGCCTGGAAGATGAAGCCGATGCGGTCCCGGCGCAGCTGGGTGAGCTTCTTGTCCTTGAGCCGGGTGATCTCGGTTTCGTCGAGGTAGATCTCGCCCGAGGTGACGGTGTCGAGGCCGGCCAGGCAGTGCATCAGCGTCGACTTGCCGGAGCCGGACGGGCCCATGATCGCGGTGAACTGCCCGCGGGCGATGTCGACATCGACTCCGTCGAGCGCGACGACCCGGGTCTCCCCGGCGCCGTACGCCTTGACGACCTGCCGCCCACGCGCGGCGACGGCCGTACGCCCTTCCGTGCCCCCGTGCTGGGGAATGGTCACAGCCGTTGTCACGGTATGTCTCCTAAATCGCTGATGAGTGAGTGTCGCCGCGTACGGTTCGAGTCTTTCGGCGGAGGCGGTCCGGCGCGATGGTGCGGGGCGCAGTCTTGATCCGGGGGTTTTCCCCACCCCCGGCCTGGTGCTGCGGCCACCGGCGCGGTCCGGTGCGGCCGTAAGAACAACCTAAGGAGTCCGCACCCGCCGCTTCGTCGTCGCCAAGTACGAACGTCCCCTGGCCAGAAGTAGGGAGGAGCCCCTAGGGGCCTCCACCCGCGGGTGGAGACCTTCGGGTGGATGCCCGCGGTCAGAGACTGCGCCCTGCCGTTGCGTGAGGCTCAAGTGAGAAGGTGTCCCGGGCGAGATGCATGCATAGGGAAAGGACCTTGGGGTGAGCGCCGACGACGGCATACCCGGGCCAGCGGCTCGCGGGCACGGGGCGCGGGAGCCGGGGGCGGCGCAACGGCCGCCGGGGTCGGTCCAGTCCGGAGGCGGGGCAGCGGCCGGGCCGCCCGCGCGGGAGCACCGGGACGGAGCGGGGGCCCGGGGCCGGCGGGCCGTCGTCGCCGCGCTCATGCTCGGGATGGCGCTCGCCGCGCTCGACGGGACCGTCGTCTCCACCGCCGTACCGCAGATCGTCGGCGACCTCGGCGGCTTCTCCGTCTTCTCCTGGCTCTTCTCCGGCTATCTGCTCGCCGTCACGGTCACGCTGCCGGTGTACGGAAAGCTCTCCGACACCTTCGGCCGCAAGCCGGTCCTGATCGCCGGCATCATCCTCTTCCTGCTCGGCTCACTGCTGTGCGCCGGGGCCTGGAACATGGCCTCGCTCATCGCGTTCCGGGTCGTCCAGGGCTTCGGCGGCGGCGCACTGCAGGGCACGGTGCAGACCATCGCCGCCGATCTGTACCCGCTCAAGGAACGGCCCAAGATCCAGGCCAGGCTCTCCACGGTGTGGGCGGTGTCCGCGGTGGCCGGCCCCGCCATCGGCGGACTGCTCGCCAGCTACGCGGACTGGCGCTGGATCTTCCTCATCAACCTCCCCGTGGGCGCGGTCGCACTCTGGCTGGTCGCGCGCCATCTGGTGGAGCCGGTACGGGAGAAGGGCCCGCGCCCGCGCATCGACTGGCCCGGCGCGCTCGCCGTCTTCCTCACCGGAACGCTGCTGCTGACCGCCCTGGTCCAGGGCGGGGTGGCCTGGCCCTGGCTGTCCGCGCCTTCCCTCGGGCTCTTCGCGGGCAGCGCGGCCGGTGCGGTCGTGACCGTACTGATCGAACGACGGGCCGCGGAACCGATCATCCCGGGCTGGGTCTGGCGCCGCCGCACCATCGCCGCGGTGAATCTGGCACTCGGCGCGCTCGGCCTCCTCATGGTCGCCCCGACGGTCTTCCTCCCCACCTACGCCCAGTCGGTACTCGGCCTCGGACCGATCGCCGCGGGCTTCGTGCTGTCCGTGATGACGCTGAGCTGGCCGGTCAGCGCGGCCCTGTCGCAGCACGTCTACACCCGCATCGGCTTCCGCCGCACGGCGATGGTCGGCATCACCCTGGCGGGCCTGATCCTCGCGGCCTTCCCTCTCCTCCCCTACCCCGGCGCTCCCTGGCAGCCCGCCCTCCTGATGCTCCTGCTCGGCGCGGCACTCGGCCTGTTCCAACTCCCCTTGATCGTCGGCGTCCAGTCGACGGTGGGCTGGGCGGAACGGGGCACGACGACGGCGTCCGTCCTCTTCTGCCGCCAGGTCGGCCAGAGCATCGGCGCGGCGCTCTTCGGCGCGATCGCCAACAGCGTGCTCGCGTCCCGCCTCGGCGACGCGGGCGACCTGGACTCGATCGCCCACGCTCTGGCGGACCCGTCCTCAATGACGTCGGAGGCCGCGGACCACCTCCGCCGGGCGGTCGCGGCGGCGGTCGACCATGTCTACGTGGGCGCGGCGGTGGCGGCGTTGCTGTCGCTGCTGGTTCTGGTGTTCGTGGCGCCGCGGCGCTTCCCGGTGCTCGACGACAGGCAGGAGTAGTCCGACGGCCCGGAGCAGTCCGACGGACCGGAGCAGTCAGGACGGACCGCGGACCGGAGTGTCCGTCGGACCGGACCAGAACCCGACTCCGGCCCTACCCGTCGTCCTCGGGCAGTCGGAAGCCCTCATTGACGTCGTCGAAGACGTGCTTGTGCTGCTGCCACTCGGCCTTGGGGGCCGACAGGTAGATCGAGTACTCGTTCCCGCCGGGTCGTCCGAACGCGAGGTCGTACCCGCGCCACTCGCGCGCCGAGCCCTGCCAGGTGAACTCCCAGATCGCGGCCGGCAGGTCCCGGAAGCTCGTGCTCTGCATTCGCAGCTTCCGGTAGTCGGGCACCTTCCCCTCCTCCACGGAGCTGGCCTCGTCGTCCTTCATGTGCTGAAGAGGATCGGAGCTCCCGAAGTCGAGCACGGAGACCCGTATTCCGACCAGTCCGTTCGGGGAGACGTAGGCGACCTCGTTCCGCTCCTCCGCACCGGACGGCAGCGTGCGGGTCCACCCGTCCGGTACGGGGAAGGAGACGCCGAGCTCGTCCTCCTTCACGAGGTGGTAGCCCTCGGGGACCGGTGACGGGGACGAACTCGCCGAGGGCGAGGGCGAAGCGGAGGGCGAGGTCGAGGGTGAGGGTGAGGTCGAGGGCGTCGGCTTTCCGCTCGCCGAATGGTTCGAACCCTTGTTGTCACCGCCGCCGCTCAGGTTCAGGGCCACCGCCGTCGTACCTCCGGCGACCGCGACGACCACCGCAGCGGCCACCCATACACGCGCGCGGCGACGCCGCGGCGGAGCAGCGGCCGCGGGAGGCAGCACCGCTGTGGAGCCGCGGGTCGGCGCGGGGCTCGGTGACCTGGGCGATTCGTCGGGGAACAGCAGCTTCGCGCGGTCCACCGGCGCCGTCTCCGCTTCCGCCCCGGACTCCCGCAACGCGCGCTCCGCGGCCTCCGCCGACGGCCGCTGCTCCGGGTCCTTCACCAGCAGCGCCTCGATCAACGGAGCGAGCGACGCGGCCCGCTGCGGCGGTTGCAGTTCGTCGACGGCGATCGCATACGCCGTCTCGAGCGCGGTGGCCCGGCGGAACGGCGGCCTGCCCTCCACCGCCTGGTAGAGCGTCGCGCCCAGCGCCCACAGATCGGACGCGGGCCCCGGCGTCCCGCCCCTGACCCGCTCCGGCGCCACATAGTCGATGGACCCGACCATCTCGCCCGTCTTGGTCAGGGTGGAGGTGCCGGTGGCGACGGCTATGCCGAAGTCCGTCAGCACCACACGGCCGTCGTCGCCGAGCAGCACGTTCCCCGGCTTGACGTCCCGGTGCAGCACACCGGCCGCATGCGCGGCCCGCAGCGCCCCGACCATGCCGCGCCCGATCCGCGCCGCCTCCTGCGGCGACACCGGTCCGCTCTCCTTGAGCACATCGCCGAGCGTCAGCGAGGGCACGTACTCCATGACGACACAGGGCAGCCCCTCGTCGTCGACGACGTCGTGCACCACGACCACATTGGGATGGCTGATACGGGCGGCGCTACGGGCCTCTCGCCGGGTGCGTTCGTAAAGCGTGGCGAGCTCGTCATCGGCCAGATGCGGCGAAGCGTGCAGTCTCTTGACCGCGACCTGCCGCCCCAGGAGCTCGTCCTCGGCCCGCCACACGGTGCCCATGCCGCCATGGCCGATGCGCTCCAGGAGCCGATATCTCCCGGCAACCTGCCGCCCTTGCTCCGCCGACACCACGCGCCCCTCTACCGCCTACCTGTCATGGAGCCGACACCATAACCGGCACCCACCTGATAGATGGTTCTGGCCATGGTGGCGGTTCCGCGGAGGGTAAAAGGCTGCTGAAGAGGACCGGGCGACACCGGCGACCGCTCCCACTTCACCCACCTGCTGCACTCCGCCAAGGTGATGGCCGACGCCTTCGACTGCCAGAACAAGCCGGTCGTCCCGGCTGAGCCGCCCGCCTCCGTGACGTGACTCCGGCGGCGGAGGCTCCTCAGCCCTCCGCCGCCGCACGGCCCGTCAGGGTCGTCAGGCTGCTCTCGACGTGGGTCATGTGCGCCTGCATCTCCTCGCGGGACTCGTCGTGTTCCCGCAGCACCCCCTCCGTCTCGCGCTCGATCCGCTCCTCCCGTAGACGCGCTTCCGCGAGCAGCTCGGCCGCCCGGGCCTCCGCGTCCTCCTGGCCGTGGCGGGTGTACTCCTCCGCCTCCGCGAAGGTGCGCTTGGCCTCCGAGAGCGTGGCTTCGGCGTGGGCGGTGAGTTCGGCGTGGTATGTGTCCAACGCCGCCTGGCGGTCGGCCAGTTCGCGCTCCAGCGCATCGCGGCGCTCGGCCTGCTCCGCCGCCAGTTCGGCCAGCAGCGCGTCGGCCCTCCGGCGCATCTCCTTCCAGGCGGAGATTGCCTCGCCGCGCTGTTCCTTGATCTCCAGGCGGGCCTCCATCCGCGCCTCGTCCGCCTCGGCCTGCGCCGCGAGGAGGATCTGCTGCGCGCGGGCCTCGGCCTCCGCCCGTACCGTGTCGGCCTGTTCGCGAGCGGTGTCGCGCGTCTGCCGGGCCGCGGTCTCGGCCGCCTCGATCGCCGCGTACGTCTCGGCCACCGCGGTCGTACGGACCTCCTCGGCCTCCTCCTCCGCCAGCGCCATGATGTACGCGGCGCGCCGGCCGACCGTCTCGTACGTCTGCGGGGCGAGCGTCGCCACCACCTCACGCAGCTCGGCCGCATCCGCCTCCATGTCCTTGGCGAGGACGGTGAGCCGGGCGGCCCGTTCCCAGGCGTCGTCGCGGTCCTGGGACAGGGCGGTGACGTAGGCGTCGGTCTCGTCCACCGGGTAGCCACGGCCACGTACGGCGGCGAAGCCGTGAGGTGACACCGCTGCAGCACTCATCCTTCAAGCCCCTCTCCGACCCACAATGCGACATTGCCGACATCCTGCTGGATCGAAGTGAAGCGCTCATAACGCGACACTCCCCGCGTGCATAACGGTCAAGGATGAGCCTCAAACGGCCGGAGCGCCCGGCCTGCCGTGGCAGACCGGGCGCTCCGTACGGACACGACCTAGAGCAGTCCGTCCCACATCTGCTCGAGCAGCACCGACCACCAGCTCTCCGGCGACGCCAGCGCCGCCGGGTCGATCACGGCCAGCTGCGCCTGGAAGTCGACCGTCCAACGGCCTGCCTGCTCCGGGTTGAGCCCGAAGCGCAGCCGCCACATCCGGCCGAGCAGCGCCAGGGAGCGGGTGAACTCCGGCAGCCCGCTGTTCACGAACTGCGGCGCCACCGGCTGACCGCCGGGACCCGCCTCCACCGGCACCGCCACGATGTGCGCCGTGCCGTACTGGACGCAGATCGCGCGACCGAAGTCGCTGCCGACCACCAGATAAGAGCCCGCGTCCACCGCGGGCTGCACCTGCCGCTGCGCCGCCAGTTCCGCCAGCGTCGGGACCACCGGCTGCGCGGGCTGCGCCCAGAAGAACGGGTTGAAGTCGCCCGGCAGACCCGCCCACACCAGCGTCGCCGCAACGATCTCCGGCACGCCCTGCCGCGACACCGCGCGCTGGTCGAACCGGCAGATGCCCTGCGGCCCGAACGCGGCCACCAGCTCCTGTGCGATCGCCTGCGGCGGGACCGGCGGCGCGGGCTGCACCGGCGGCAGCGGCGCGCGAACCGGCGCGGGGCGTGCCGGACCGTCCGCGACCTGGTGCAACTCGCCCTGGTGCGTGATCAGATGCTGCATGCCCTGTTGCCGGCTGGCGTGATCCTTGCCGTACGGGGCCACGGACGTGATCCGCACCTGCGGCCAGGTCTCCCGGATCATCCGGGCGCAGTAGCCGCCGGGCAGCTCGCACGACTCCAGCTCGGTGTGCAGCTCGAGCACCTGCTGCGGCGGCACGTTCATCGCGCGCAGCTCATGCAGGATCTGCCACTCCGGGTGCGGAGTGCCGGGCGCCGAACGGCGGATCAGCTGGGCCTCGGAGCCGTCCGGCGCGCGGTAGCGCAGTACGGCCTGATAGCCGGGGCCGACGGTCGGCACGCCGCCGGGCTGCGGCGGATAGCCGTACGCGGGCGGCTGACCGACGGGCGGACCGGGAGGTACGACGCCGGGCGGCGGGCTCTGAGGCGCACCGGGCGGACCGGGAGGCTGAGGCGCGCCGGGACCGCCGGGGCCCATCTGAGCGGGACCGGCGAGCATCGTCGCGGCATGGTGTACGCCACCACCGGGAGGACCGGGAGGCTGCGGAGCCCCGGGAGCACCAGGAGCACCGGGCGGGCCCGGAGGCTGCGGAGCACCGGGACCGGCCGGACCCATCTGGCTCGGGTCGGCCAGCATCGTCGCCGCATGATGAACACCGCCGCCACCGGGCGGAGGCGTCCCACCGGGAGGACCAGGCGGCCCAGGCGGACCAGGAGGCTGGGGAGCCCCGGGGGCCCCAGGAGCTCCGGGCGGACCAGGAGGCTGGGGAGCGCCGGGACCGGCCGGACCCATCTGGCTCGGATCCGCCAGCATCGTCGCCGCATGGTGAACACCGCCACCAGGCGGAGGCGTCCCACCCGGAGGACCAGGAGGCCCAGGCGGACCAGGAGGCTGCGGACCCTCCGGCCCTCGCTGCGGAACCAGTTGTGTCGGCAGGTAGCCGCCCGCGGGAGCACCGGGCGCGCCCGGACCCGACGGCGGCGGAGTCGCACCGGGGCGAGCCCCTGGAGTGCCGGGAGCGCCGGGCGGCGGCGGAGTCGTGGAGCCGCTGCCGCGCGAACCCCGTGGCGGCACGGCCGCCTTGCTCGTTGCCGCATCCGCGATGTCACCGGCCCCGCCGCCCTGCGACGGCTCGTTCAGCGCCGGAGCGACCGTGGTCCGCGGCAGCCCGCTGCCGCCGGACATCAGCGCGGTCGGCGCCTCCGCGCCCACGACCGGCGGCGGAGTGTCTTCGTCGTCGGCGCCGGAGATCGGCGGCGCGAAGACCGTCTCGGGCAGCGGCACAGACGCGTCGTCCGGTGCCCCACCGCTGGTGTCCGTCCACGGCGTGGCACCGGGCGGCGTGGCGGGCACACCGTCCTTGGCGGTCGGCTCGTGCTCGCGGCCGCCCGCGCTCGGCCATACGGCCCCGGACGCCCCGGCCTCGGGCCACGCGGACCCACCCGCGGACGAACTCCCGCCCGCCTGCGAGGCGTTGGCCCCGCCGGGCCCGGCCGCGGACCAGTCGGCACCGGCCGCGGGAGCACCGGCACCCGCACCGGCCGGCGCAGCCGCTCCCGCACCCGCGCTCGCGCTCGCAGGCGAAGGAGACGGCGCACCCTCACCACTCGCCGAAGGCGAAGCCGAAGCCGCACCCGAACCCGCAGCCGCCGGCCTCCTCCGGTCCGGAATCCCCAACTTGTCCGCCGCGTCCTGGAGCCACTCCGGCGGGCTCAACAGGAACGACGTCTGATTCAGGTCGATCCGCTGCGGCGGCTCCGGCGTCGCCGGCGCCTCGTCCTGGATCCCGTACTCCTCCTCGTACCGGCGGATCACCTCACCCACCGGCAGCCCGGGCCACAGCGTCGCCTCCCCGCTGTCCCGCGCGATCACCAGCCGCTGCTGCCCGCCGCCGGTCCGAGCACCGCCCTCGCGGTCCTCCGCCCACACCACGAACCCCAGCTCGAACTCCCGCACCCGCACCTCACGGTGCTGATACGCGGGAACATCGCCGTTGACCCATTCCTCCGCGCGCTCCTGCGCCTGCGCGAACGTCACCACCGGACCGTCACCCCTCGTCCGAGACCGGGACGGCGCGCGCGAAGCCGCCGTCCACCATCAGATTCGCCACGGTCTCCAGCTCCGGCGGATTGCCCGCGAGACGCTGCAGAAAGGCGTCGAAGTCGTCGCCGCACGGCAGCAGCAGCCGTTCCACGCGCTCCTGTACGTTCCAGCCGTCCTGGTCACGCGCGTCGTCATAGGCGCAGAACCAGACCGTGCCGATGCCGGAGCCCTTGACCTTCACCGCCAGGATCCCGCCCTGCACAAAGGCCACACCCAGGTAGTACTTCGTCAGGTGGTCCCGCAGACACTTGTTGATGTACACCAGGTCGTTGACCGCCGCCTCGTCCCGCACCGTGAAGAACGGCTGGTCCACCAGCAGTCCCAGCTCGGCGTCGAGCGCCGCGCCGACCGGCGCGCAGCCGCCCGCCGCCTTCAGGAAGGAGCGGTACGCGCCGGGAAGCCGGTAACCCAGGTCCTCCTCGACGCCCAGCAGCTGCTGCTCGGTCACCGACACCACACCCTTCGGCAGACCGAAGTGTGCGGGCCGGGTCTCCTGGAGCGGCCGCGTGCCCCGCTTGCTCTGGTCCACGCGGGTCGTCGCGAGGCCGCCGTGGTGCCGCAGCAGCGCCTTGACCTCGACCGGGACCAGCTCGACACGGCGCGTGCCCGGCACGTGGTGCCAGGTCCAGCCGTGCGGAGTGGCCACCGCCGGAATCGTGTCCCACAGCTCATGGCCCTCGGCGTGCAGCGCCGCGTTCGCCGACACGTAGTCGGTGAGCCGCAGCTCGTCGACGCCGAAGCCCTCCGGGGGCTCGGCGATCTCGGCGGCGGCACGCGCGTACGCCGAGAAGTCCGGGTAGCCGTGCGAGTCCACCCGCACACCTCTGGGGTGGCGCGAGGCCCGTACGGGATCCGGGAAGGTCACGACCTGACCGGCGTAGGCCGCGTTAGGTGGCGCGACGTGTCCCCCGGCCTGGGGGCCGGGAGGTGCCCCCAGCCCTTGCCGACCTGTCGTCATGGCGATCTGCCCCCTGCTGCATCTGGCTGGTTCAGGACAGCCTATGCGGTGCCGCAACAGGGAGTGCGGACGCTCCGGTTCGGTCACCAAGTGTCACAACCGAGTGACCAATCGCCGACGACACGACACGTTTCAGTGCCCCAGCTTCCGCACCACCCACCCCATTTGGCAGGCTGTCCGCAACTCGGGGGCGTGCACGGGAGGGGACGACAGCACCATGCACACAGCGCAACCAAGCACATCGGACACCTCGGGTGATCCTCGTCTCAGCTGGAGCAGCACCGAAGCCATCCGCCCGCCGTCACTGGGCCACCGCCGCGACGGCATCCTGCCCACGGTCGCCGCCGCCCTGTCCGTACGCGGCGAAACCCTCACGAGCACCGCCGGAAAGGGTGACCAGCCGCCCGTACTCCACCCTCTCGTACAGGACTTCCTCGACACCCTCACCAGCGGCCAGCGCGAACGCTTCACCGGCCGCTGCCCGGAGGCGATTCTGGTGTCGCGCCATCTCACCGCCGCGGACGGCCAGCGCTCCAAGCGGGCCCAGCGCAAGCCACTGACCCACAGCGAAGCCAAACGCACGCTCAAGCAGGCCAAGTTGACGGCACGTAGGATCAGAGAGGCCGGCGACCCGCTGCACGGCAGCTACGCGCCGCCCTGCCGCTCCTGTACGGCGATGCTCGACCACTTCGGCGTACGAGCCGTCGACCCGACCGCGACCGAGAACGGCTGAACCCGCACCGATGCCCGCCGACCACCTCAGCACCACCCGGTTCCCGGTCGCCGTCGACGCCGCGCTGCGCGAGGCGGGCTGGCAGCCGGGCCGCTGGGACATCAAACTCGCGGAGCACTGGGCCGACAGCCTGCGCTCGTACGCGTCCCCCGCGGGCCACCGGCACTCCGTGTTTCCCTCGGCCGTCGAAGCCTGGGCGGAATTCGGCGGACTGCGGATCACCGCTCCCGGCCCCGGCCGCCAGACAGCGCCGACACCGGTGCGGGTGGACCCGCTCGCCGGACTGCATCTCGCCCGCACACTCGCCGACCTCGGGCGGGCGCTGGACACCGAGGTGTCACCGCTCGGCGAGGAGGGCGACAGCCAGGCCGTACTGGCCATCGACACCGAAGGCCGGGTCTACAGCCTCGACCACACCGGCGACTGGTATCTCGGCCGGGACATCGACGCGGCGCTCACCACGCTGGTCACCGGCATCCAGCCGACGCGCCTGACGTTCGGCTGATCGCCTCAGAGCTGCTGGGCGGTCTCGACGGAGACCTCGCGGTCCGGCAGTACCGCCGACACCCGGAAACCGCCCGCGTCCGTCGGACCGGACACGAACACCCCGCCCAGCCCCAGCACCCGCTCCCGCATCCCGACCAGCCCGTTGCCGCCACTGGGCAGATCCGCGTCGGCGGCTCCGCCGGCGGCGTCCGGGGCGCCGTTCTCCACCTGCATGGCGACCTCGGAGCCGCGGTGCGCGAGCCGCACCATCACCTTCGCGCCCACCGCGTGCTTGTGGACATTGGTCAGCGCCTCCTGAACCACGCGGTAGGCGGTCTGCTCGACCTCCGGCGGATACTCCCGGACCTCGCCCTGGACCGACAGCTCCACCACCATGCCGGCCTGCCGGGACTGCCCGACCAGGCCCTCCAGATCGGCGATGCACGGTCCGTCGTCGTCCGCCGCGGCCGCTGCCGCGGCTGCCGCCGCGGCGACCGCCGCGAGCGGTACCGGCGCCTTGTGCCGCTTGTCGCTGTCACCGGCCCGCAGCACTCCGAGCATCTCCCGCAGCTCGGTCAGCGCCTGCCGGCCCATGTCGCCGACCAGCGCCGCGTTCTTCACGGCCTTCTGCGGATCCTTCAGGGCCACGGCCTGAAGTGCGGCCGCGTGGACCACCATCAGACTGACCCGGTGCGCCACGACATCGTGCATCTCCCGCGCGATCCGCGTCCGCTCCTCCGTACGCGCCCACTGCGCCCGCTGCTCGGCACGGTCGGCCAGCAGCGACAGCTCCTGCTCCAAGCTGTCCGCGCGCTCGCGCAGGCTCTCCATCAGCCGCCGCCTGGCCCCTATGTAGAGGCCGAAGAGCACCGGCGGCGCGGTCAGAGCGAGCGACATGAAGCCGGCCATCGTCGGCACGTACCAGGCGCCGGGCTCCGGACTGAAGTCCGCGGACTGTACGTCCTGGCCGACCCGTACAAACGACACGATCAGCGTCGCGGCCAGCGACATCCCCGCGAGCGTCGCGGTGATCCGGCGCGGAATGTCGGACGCGGCGAGCGTGTACAGCCCGACGACGCCCATCAGAAAGCCCATCTCGGCCGGTGTGGTCGCGATCGACACCAGCACCACGGCGATCGGCCAGCGCCGCCGCAGTACCAGCACCGACCCGACGACAAGACCGAACAGCACCCCGATCGGCACGGGAATCGCGGCTTTCTCCGCGAACCCCACGCCCTCCAGCGCGCACTCGAAAGAGGAGGCCAGCGCAAGCCCCACGTCCAACGCGATACTGCGCCGCCGTCCCCACCACAGCCAGGAACGGGCGGGCCTGCCCGTGGAGTCCTGGTGTGCCCCCGTTGTGGTCATGTCTTCCAGCGTACGGGCGGGCGCGAGTCATTTTCCTGGGGTGCGGGCACCCTGCGCGTCGTGCGGTGCGGTGACGGGCCCCGGACAAGTCCCGTCGCGTCGAAGGCAGGTGGTACGGCATAGTGTGGGGTGCCCAGTCGGCGGCCCGGCAGCGATGCCCGGACCGCCCGGCTCAGCCATCCCCCGTGGTGTAATTGGCAGCACTGAGGCTTTTGGTGCCTTATGTCCGGGTTCGAGTCCTGGCGGGGGAGCTCTTCGTCCGGGTCCTGACCTCCACGGCCAGGACCCGCTCGCATTTCCGGCCTGATGGCCCCCGGTATCCTTCGGGTGTCCACCACTCGAAGCCGAAGGGCATTCCCGTGAGCGCCAACCGCCCGGCAGCCGTCGTCGTCCTCGCAGCGGGTGAGGGCACCCGCATGAAGTCGAAGACCCCCAAGGTCCTGCATGAAATCTGCGGGCGATCCCTCGTCGGACATGTCGTCGCCGCCGCGCGCGAGCTGGACCCCGAGCATCTCGTCGTCGTGGTCGGTCATGCGAGTGAGCAGGTCAAGGGGCATCTCGCCGAGCAGTACGCCGGCACCCGCACCGCTTTTCAGGCCGAGCAGAACGGCACCGGGCACGCCGTCCGGATGGCGCTCGAAGAGCTCGGCCGGACGCCCGAGGGCACCGTCGTCGTCGTGTGCGGTGACACTCCCCTCCTCTCCGGCGAGACGCTGACCGCACTCGCCGCCACCCACGCCGCCGACGGCAACGCCGTGACCGTGCTGACCGCCGAGGTCCCGGATTCGACCGGGTACGGCCGCATCGTGCGCGACAGCGCCACCGGCACCGTCACCGCGATCGTCGAGCACAAGGACGCGACCGAGACCGAGCGGGCGATCAAGGAGATCAACTCCGGGGTCTTCGCGTTCGACGGTCAGCTGCTCGCGGACGCGCTCGGCAAGGTGCGCACCGACAACAGCCAGGGCGAGGAGTACCTCACCGACGTGCTCGGGATTCTGCGCGAAGCCGGTCACCGGGTGGGCGCCTCCGTCGCGGGCGATCACCGGGAGATCCTCGGCATCAACAACCGCGTACAGCTGGCCGAGGCGCGCAAGCTGCTCAATGAGCGGCTGCTGGAGCGGGCGATGATGGCCGGTGTCACGGTCGTCGACCCGGCGTCGGTGCTCGTGGACGTCATGGTGACCTTCGAGCGTGATTCGGTCATCCACCCGTACACCCAGCTGCTGGGGACGACGCATCTCTCCGAGGGCGCCGAAGTCGGCCCGAACTCCCGGCTGAAGGACACCACCGTCGGCGCGGGCGCGCGCGTGGACAACACGGTCGCGGATTCCGCGGAGATCGGGGAGTCGGCGTCGGTCGGTCCGTACGCCTATCTCCGTCCGGGTACGAGGCTGGGCCTGAAGGCCAAGGCCGGTACATACGTGGAGATGAAGAACGCGACGATCGGCGAGGGCACGAAGGTGCCGCATCTGTCGTACGTCGGCGACGCGACGATCGGCGAGTACACGAACATCGGCGCGGCGAGCGTCTTCGTGAACTACGACGGCGAGGCGAAGCACCACACCACGATCGGCTCGCACTGCAAGACCGGTTCGGACAACATGTTTGTGGCTCCCGTCACGGTCGGGGACGGCGCGTACACCGCGGCCGGCTCGGTCATCACCAAGGACGTGCCCGCGGGTTCGCTGGCTGTCGCCCGCGGCCAGCAGCGGAATATCGAGGGCTGGGTCGCTCGTAAGCGCCCGGGAAGCGCTGCCGCCCAGGCAGCCGTGGTGGCAACGGAACAGGTCGCCGAAGGGAACTGACCGGAAACAGGTGCGTCGGACTCGGCGTACCGTGATACGTGCACACAAATTCGGCTGGTTCGCGTTGAGTGCTGCCGCGGCCAGAGAAACCCTCTGAGGAGACAGTGCTGTGACCGGGATCAAGACGACCGGCGAGAAGAAGCTGATGCTCTTCTCCGGCCGCGCCCACCCCGAGCTGGCCGAGGAGGTCGCGCACCAGTTGGGTGTCGGCCTGGTGCCGACGAAGGCCTTCGACTTCGCGAACGGCGAGATCTACGTCCGTTTCCAGGAGTCGGCCCGTGGCGCGGACTGCTTCCTGATGCAGAGCCACACCGCCCCCATCAACAAGTGGATCATGGAGCAGCTGATCATGATCGATGCTCTGAAGCGGGCTTCCGCCCGGAGCATCACCGTGATCGTCCCGTCGTACGGCTATGCCCGTCAGGACAAGAAGCACCGCGGCCGTGAGCCGATCTCGGCCCGGCTGATCGCGGATCTGCTGAAGACCGCGGGCGCGGACCGCATCCTCACGGTCGACCTGCACACGGACCAGATCCAGGGTTTCTTCGACGGCCCCGTCGATCATCTGTCCGCGCTGCCGGTGCTCGCCGACTATGTCGGCGCGAAGGTGGACAGCGCGAAGCTGACGGTGGTCTCGCCGGACGCCGGCCGTGTCCGGGTCGCGGACCGCTGGTGCGACCGGCTGGACGCGCCGCTGGCGATCGTCCACAAGCGCCGTGACAAGGACGTCGCGAACCAGGTGACGGTGCACGAGGTCGTCGGTGAGGTCGAGGGCCGGGTGTGTGTCCTGGTCGACGACATGATCGACACCGGCGGCACGATCTGCGCCGCGGCGGACGCGCTCTTCGCGCACGGTGCGGAGGATGTCATCGTGACGGCCACGCACGGCATCCTGTCCGGCCCGGCGGCCGACCGTCTGAAGAACTCGAAGGTCAGTGAGTTCGTCTTCACGAACACGCTGCCGGACCCGTCGGATCTGGAGCTGGACAAGATCACGGTGCTGTCGATCGCGCCGACGATCGCGCGGGCGGTGCGTGAGGTGTTCGAGGACGGCTCGGTGACGAGCCTCTTCGAGGAGTCGGCGTAGGGATCACGGTGGCCGACGGCCGCTGGTGATCGATTTCTGAGGCGGCCTCCCCGCCGGGTAGACTCATCGAGTTGCTCGGCGAGGGAGGCCGCACTTCTGTGCGGCGGTCCGTTATCGACGCGCTCTTCGTAGCAGGCCTGTCGTGGCCGGGTGACCGCCACCAGAGTTCTTTCTGCAATACGAGGAGTGCACATGTCCGAGGTGAAGCTCGCCACCGAGATCCGTTCCGAGTTCGGCAAGGGCGCTGCCCGTCGCGTCCGCCGCAACAACCGGGTCCCCGGTGTTCTGTACGGTCACGGTGCCGACCCGGTCCACATCACGCTTCCGGGTCACGAGCTGCTGCTCGCCCTGCGTACCTCTAACGTCCTGATCTCCCTGGACATCGAGGGCAAGACCGAGCTGGCGATCCCGAAGGCCGTGCAGCGCGACGCCATCAAGGGCTACATCGAGCACGTCGACCTGCTGATCGTGAAGCGCGGCGAGAAGGTCAACGTCGAGATCCCGGTCCACACCGAGGGCGAGCTGGCCCCGGGTGCGTACCTGGTCGAGCACGTGCTGAACGCGCTGCCGGTCGAGGCCGAGGCCACGCACATCCCGGAGTCCGTGACGGTTTCCATCGCGGGCCTGGCGGCCGGCGACTCGATCCTGGCGAAGAATGTCCCGCTGCCGTCCGGCACGACGCTGGCCGTCGAGGACGACACCGTGGTCCTGCAGGTTCTGGCCGCGCAGGCGGAGGAGCCGGCGGCCGAGGGTGAGGGCGCCGAGGGCGAGGAGCCCGCGGAGGCCTGAGCCGTAAGCTCTGCCTGAGCTTGGCTTGACGGGGTGGCGGGCTGCGGCCCGCCACCCCGTTTCCCTGTCTGTACGCACCCGCACGCGAGGAGACGCAGTCCAGATGTCCGACGACGCGAACGCCCCATGGCTCGTCGTGGGTCTCGGCAACCCCGGGCCCGAGTACGCCGCGAACCGGCACAACGTCGGGTTCATGGTCGCCGACCTGCTCGCGGAGCGCATCGGCGGGAAGTTCAAGCGTGCGCAGAAGGCGCAGGCGCAGGTCGTCGAGGGCCGGATCGGGTCTCCCGGTCCGTCGAACCGGCGCGTGATCCTCGCCAAGCCCATGTCGTACATGAATCTGTCCGGCGGTCCGGTGACGTCGCTGCGGGACTTCTACAAGGTGCCGACGGCGAACATCGTCGCCATCCACGACGAGCTGGACATCGACTACGGCATGCTGCGGCTCAAGCTCGGCGGCGGCGACAACGGCCACAACGGCCTGAAGTCCATGACCAAGGCGATGGGCCCCGACTACCACCGGCTGCGCTTCGGGATCGGCCGCCCGCCGGGCCGGATGCAGGTCGCGGACTTCGTCCTGAAGGACTTCTCGTCGGCCGAGCGCAAGGAGCTGGACTACATGGTGGACCGCTCGGCGGACGCGGTGGAGTGTCTGGTGACGGAGGGCCTGGAGCGGGCCCAAAGTGCGTATAACTCCTGATAAGGCCAGGCCATAGGTTGACCGAGCGCGGTCGTATGGCCAAGGATCGCGCACCATGCAGCTGAACCGGACCCGGATGCTCCTCAACGGCCAGCGGGCCGCGATGGCGCTTGTCGCCCTCGTACTGCTCGCGGCCGGATTCTGGTCGTCGTGGGAGACGGCGCAGCACGTACTGCTCTCCAAGGGCCGGGAACACGGCACGATCGCGGTCACCGGCTGCGGCACGGACACCTGCACGGGCCCCTTCGACCCCGAGGGCACACCCGCGCCGCGCACCGGAATGAAGATCGAGAAGTCGGTCGCGGTGAAGAAGGGCGCGACGCTCGCGGTGGTCGTGAAGCCGGGCACGAAGGAGGTCGTCCGAACGGGCCCGGCGGGCGCGCTGCACGCCTGGCTGCCCATGGGCGGCGCACTGATCCTCGCCTCGCTGGTCATCGGCGGCGGGCTGCGGCTGACGCGTACGGCGTGGGCGATCGGAGCGGCGGGCGGGGCACTGCTGCTCGGAGCGTTCTTCGCGCTCTGAGCAGAGCTGCCGGCACCTCCGGCCAGTACTTCCGAGGCTCAATCGCCTTACCGGAAGGGCGTATTCACCTGATCGTTATACGGGACTATTGGGGCAATCATCGACTCTTGGTGCGGATGCGACATCAAGTGTCTTGACCGGCGCTCTAGTTCACAGGACGCTGAGCCGCCCCCCATGGCCACCGTCCTCACTCTCACGTTGGATTGCCCATGCGCACGCTCACTTCCACCGGCGTACTGATGACTGCGGCGGCGCTCTCGCTGCTGGCCGCACCCGCCGCGTATGCCACCCCGCCCGGCGACAACGGCACCGTGAAGATTCACGACGCCAAGACCGGCGAGGAACTCCGCAAGAACGAGCCGCACGTCTGCTCCTTCTACCTCGACGCCTTCGGGTTCGACGGCGAGCAGAAGGTCGACTGGAAGATCGTCGAGATGCCGCCCACCGGCACCAAGGGCGAGCTGGCGGACAGTGGTTCGCTGACGCTGGACGGCGAGGGTCACGGCCGTACGGACGACAAGACCCTGCCCGACGGGCACTACAAGCTCATCTGGAACTTCGACGGCGAGCACGGCGAGGCCAAGCACAAGGTCTTCTGGACCGACTGCGAGGACGACGACAAGCCGAGCGAGAAGCCTTCGGACAAGCCGTCCGACAAGCCCTCGGACAAGCCGACGGACGAGCCCAGCCCCTCGACGTCCGACTCCACGGCGCCGACGTCCGCGCCGTCCCCGTCGCCGAACGGCGACGGTGACCTCGCGGAGACCGGCAACGGCGCGCCCGTCGGCGTGCTGGCGGCCGTCGCGGCCGCGCTGGTCGCCGGTGGCGGCTACCTGGTGGCCCGCCGCCGCACGGCACGCCAGCACTGAGGCGTGTAAAGACACAAAGAGAAGCGGCCCCCTCCCCGGACGGGAAGGGGGCCGCTTCTCGTATGTCCTGGCGGAGTGCCGTCAGCCCGTGTTCCGCAGGCCCGCCGCGACGCCGTTCACCGTCAGCAGCAGCGCCCGCGACAGCAGCGGGTCCGCGTCCTCGCCGCGTTCCGCCGCCTGTCGCTGCCGCGCGAGCAGCGAGACCTGCAGATAGGAGATCGGGTCCAGGTACGCGTCCCGGATCGCGAACGTCTGCTGGAGCACCGGGTTCGAGTCGAGCAGCCGCTCGCCGCCGGTGACCTTCAGGACCTCGCTGACCGTCAGCGCGTGCTCGGCCTCGATCACCGCGTAGACATGCTTGAGGTCCTCGGGCACGAGCGTGTCGACATAGTGACGGGCGATCCGCAGATCCGTCTTCGCCAGCGTCATCTCGACGTTGGCGACGAAGTTGCGGAAGAAGTGCCACTGCTCGTGCATCTCGTCCAGGACCGTGTCCAGGCCCGATTCACGCAGCGCCTTCAGGCCCGAGCCGACGCCGAACCAGCCCGGCACGATCTGCCGTGACTGCGTCCAGCCGAACACCCACGGGATCGCCCGCAGTCCGTCGAGGCCGGCCCCGCTGTCCGGCCGGCGGGACGGCCGCGAGCCGAGGTGCAGGTCCGCCAGCTGGTCGACCGGCGTGGAGGCGAAGAAGTACGCGGGCAGGTCCGGGTCCTCGACCAGCCGGCGGTAGGCCGCGTGGGCCGCGTCGGAGACCGTGTCCATGGCCGCGTCCCAGCGGGCCAGCGCCTCGTCGGACTGGCGGGGCGCGGTGTGCAGGGCGGACGCCTGGAGCGTGGCGGCGACCGTGAGCTCCAGGTTCTCCCTGGCCAGGGAGGGGATCAGATACTTGTCGGAGATGACCTCGCCCTGCTCGGTCACCTTGATCTCGCCTTCGAGCGTGCCCCACGGCTGCGCGAGGATCGCGTCGTGCGAGGGGCCGCCGCCGCGGCCGACGGTGCCGCCACGGCCGTGGAAGAGCCGCAGCCGTACGCCATGGCGATGGGCGACGTCACGGAGCCTGCGCTGGGCCCGGTGGATCTCCCACTGCGAGGTGGTGATGCCGCCAAACTTCGACGAGTCCGAGTAGCCGAGCATGACCTCCTGGACGTCGCCGCGGAGCGAGACGAGCCGGCGGTACGAGGGGTCGGCGAGCATCCCCTCGAGGATCACGTCCGCGGCCTTCAGCTCGTCCGTGGTCTCCAGCAGCGGCACGATGCCGATCTTCGCCCAGCCGCCGTGCAGATCGATCAGACCGGCCTCGCGCGCCAGCACAGCCGCCGCGAAGACGTCGTCCGCGCCCTGGCACATGGAGATGATGTACGACTCGATGACCTCGGGCCCGAAGCGCTCGAAGGCTTCCTTGACGGTGTGGAACACACCGAGGGTCTTCTCCCCGGCGGCGTCGAGCGGCGCGGGCGTCGGGGCGAGCGGCCTGCGCGACCTGAGTTCCTTGGCGAGCAGCTTCTGCCGGTAGTCGCGCGGCATGTCCGCGTACCGCCAGGACTCCTCGCCGAGCCGGTCGAAGAGCTGCCCGAGCGCATGGTGGTGCGCGTCGGCGTGCTCGCGTACGTCCATCGTCGCCAGCTGGAGGCCGAAGGCGGCGAGCGTGCGGATCGTACGGTCCAGGCGGCCGTCGGCGAAGAGCCCGCCGCGGTGTGCGCGCAGCGAGGTCTGGATCAAGGTGAGGTCGTGCACCAGCTGCGCGGTGCCGAGGTAGTCGCGGCCGGGGTCGTGCGGAGTGCCCTTGGCGAGGCGCTCGCGGGTGTTGGCGAGCTTCTGCCGGATGCAGGTGGCCTTGAGGCGGTACGGCTCTTCGGCGTTGAGCCGCTTGTAGCGGGGGCTGATCTCGGGCAGCCGCTCCAGGTCGGTCTGGAGCGAGGTGAGCAGCTCTTCGGTCGCGCCGGTGTAGCGGATGGAGTTGGAGAGCAGTCCGCGCAGGCCGTCGATGGCCTCGAGCGCGTCGGTGATGCCGTGCTCGTGCTGGAGGATCAGGACTTCCCAGGTCACGGCGGGGGTGACATTCGGGTTGCCGTCGCGGTCGCCGCCGATCCAGGTGCCGAAGGTCAACGGGCGGGTGCCGGCGGGCAGTTCGACTCCGACGCGCTCCAGTTCGGCGGCCAGGTCCTCCAGGACGTCGCCGACGGCGCCGGCGTGGAGTTCGTCGAGGTAGTAGATCGCGTTGCGGGCCTCGTCGGCGGGCTCGGGCCGGACGACCCGCAGTTCGTCGGTCTGCCAGATGAGGTCGATGCTCTCGGCGAGCCGCAGATCGTGCCGGCGCCGGTCGGCGGGGCTGACCGGCGACTCCAGCAGTGCGGCGATGCGGCGCAGCTTGTTCAGTACGGAACGGCGCGCGGCCTCGGTCGGGTGCGCGGTGAACACGGGCCGTACGTTCAGGTTCTTGACGGTCTCGCGCAGATGCTCGGGGTCGGCGTCCTTGAGCCGGTCCGCCGTGCGGGCAAGCAGCCCGCCCTCGGCGGCCCGCCGCTCGCGCATCTCGTGGCCGCGGTGCACCTGCTCGGTGACGTTCGCCAGATGGAAGTAGGTGGAGAACGCGCGTACCAACTTGGCGGCGGTCTCCAGGTCGGTGTCGCCGAGCAGCTCGGCTGCGGCCTCACCGTCGCTGCGCGTCAGGCGGCGGACCCGCTCGACGAGGTCCAGAAGCTCGGGGCCTTCCTGGCGGACGAGCGTCTCGCCCAGCAGGTCGCCCAGTCGGCGGATGTCGGCCCGCAATTCGGCGCTGGCGGTGGAGGTCTGGTCGGCACTGCTCACAGGTGCGGCTCCTTGCAGTGTTTGAGCACGTCTGGAGGGGTACTGGAGGCTTGCGGACCGCGCTGTCCGACGACACCCAGGATAGGTGTCCATTTCCCTGACGTTATCCACAGGTCTCTTGCCGCGAGGCCAGGCACTGCCATACTTACGATGCCGTAGGTTACGCATGCGTAACGCGGTCACCGGTATCTCTCACCCCACAGGGGACCCCCAATGACGACAAGCCCCGATCTGCTCGACGACGCCCCCGAGACGCCCTCGGCCGAGCTCCCCTATGCCACTCTCAGCGGGGACAGCAAGCGGTCGGTCGAGCAGATCGCCCTGCTGCTGTTCATCACGGTGCCCTTCGTCGCCCTGCTCGCGGCCGTGCCGCTGGCCTGGGGCTGGGGGGTGAGCTGGCTCGATCTGGGCCTGCTCGTGGCGATGTACTACATCGGCTGCCACGGCATCACGATCGGCTTCCACCGCCACTTCACGCACGGCTCCTTCAAGGCGAAGCGCCCGCTGAAGATCGCGCTCGCCGTCGCGGGCTCGCTCGCGGTCGAGGGCCCGCTGGTGCGCTGGGTGGCCGACCACCGCAAGCACCACAAGTTCTCCGACGCCGAGGGCGACCCGCACTCGCCGTGGCGCTTCGGCGAGAGTGTGCCCGCGCTGATGAAGGGCCTGTGGTGGGCGCACATCGGCTGGATGTTCGACGAGGAGCGCACGCCGCAGCACAAGTACGCACCGGATCTGATCAAGGACCCGGCGCTGCGCCGGATCTCCCGCGACTTCATCTACTGGACGATGCTCTCGCTCGCCATTCCGCCGCTGGTCGGCGGCCTGGTCACGATGTCGTGGTGGGGCGCGTTCACCGCCTTCTTCTGGGGCTCGCTGGTCCGTGTGGCGCTGCTGCACCATGTCACCTGGTCGATCAACTCGATCTGCCACGCGGTGGGCAAGCGGCCGTTCAAGTCGCGTGACCGCTCGGGCAACGTGTGGTGGCTCGCGGTGCTCTCCTGCGGCGAGTCCTGGCACAACCTCCACCACGCCGACCCGACGAGCGCCCGGCACGGCGTGCTGCGCGGCCAGGTCGACTCCAGCGCCCGGATCATCCGCTGGTTCGAGATGCTCGGCTGGGCCCATGACGTGCGCTGGCCCGACTCCGAGCGGATCGAAGCCCGGCGCAAGAGCGAGGCCGCCGAAGCGGCATGATTGATGACGTGGCGATCGACGGCAGTACCAGCAGCGACAAGCCCAGGCGCGGGCGCAGAGTCCGGATGACCGGGGCGGAACGCCGCCAGCAACTGCTCGACATCGGTCGCACGCTCTTCGCGGAGAAGGGTTTCGAAGGGACGTCGGTCGAGGAGATCGCGGCCAAGGCCGGGGTCTCCAAGCCGGTGGTGTACGAGCACTTCGGCGGCAAGGAGGGGCTCTACGCCGTCGTGGTGGACCGCGAGATGCGCCAGCTGCTCGACATGGTGACCAGCGCGCTGACCGCCGGACATCCGCGTGAGCTGCTGGAGCAGGCGGCTTTCGCGCTGCTCGACTACATCGAGACCTACCGCGACGGTTTCCGCATTCTCGTCCGGGACTCCCCCGTGGCCCAGTCGACGGGTACGTTCGCCTCGCTGATCAGCGACATCGCCACGCAGGTCGAGGACATCCTCGGCATGGAGTTCAAGAACCGCGGCTTCGACCCGAAGCTGGCGCCGCTGTACGCGCAGGCGCTGGTCGGCATGGTCGCGCTGACGGGCCAGTGGTGGCTGGACGCCCGCCGCCCGAAGAAGGCCGAGGTCGCCGCGCATCTGGTGAATCTGGCGTGGCACGGCCTGGACGGTCTCGAGCAGAAGCCGCGGCTGATAGGGCACCGGAAAAACTGACCGCTGCACTCTGCATTTAGTCTCTTCCGGCTCCGAATCGACGGCTGTAGAGTTCTGCCTATTCCGGGGATCGGTTCGCACTCAGATCGACTCAGATCGAGCAACTGCGAACGTCTTCAACCCGGTTCCACCATTTTCCCCAGGGGGGGACCTTTGTCTTCAGTGGAACCCGGCCGCTTCAGCGCGCCCTTCAGACGTGCGCGCAGAATTGCGGCCTGCACGGCGCTGGCCGTCTCGGCCGGCATGCTGCTCGCCGTCCCGGCCGCGGCGGACGACACCCCGCCGGCGCCGGTCGAGCAGACCAAGCCGGTCTTTCAGCACCCGACTCTGACGCTGCCCAAGTCCGCGCCGAAGGCCACCGGGACCGGCGACAGCCGGGTCACGGTGGAGGCGCAGGACGACGTACCGGTCGCGAAGCCGCGCGCGGACATCGACGGCGACGGCTACAGCGAGCTCATCTACCGCGGGATCGACAACCAGATCTGGGTGACGCCGTCCAACGGCGATCCGGACTACGTGTACAACTTCGCGTCCAGCGAGGCGGAGAACGAGCGCTACAAGGACGTCTTCACGGTCGCAGGGCTCGAGGCCACCGGCCCCGTCCACTTCACCCTGCTGTCGAGCGGCCGCCTCGCCGCGCACCGCAACGGCTCCGGCGGCCTGAACATCTGGTTCGGCACCGGCTGGCAGATCTACAACAAGGTGTTCTCGCCCGGCGATCTGACCGGTGACGGCAGCGGCGACATCCTGGCGCGTACGCCGACGGGCGATCTGTACCTCTACCCGACGACGCCCGGTGCAGCCGCGCCCATGGGTCCGCGGATCAAGATCGGCTCCGGCTGGCAGGGCTACGACCAGCTCATCGGCGTGAACGACGTCAACGGCGACGCCATCGCCGACCTGTTCGCCCGCAACCCTGCGGGTGAGCTGTACTTCTACTCCGGCAACCCCGACGTCAGCAGCCCGTTCAAGGGCCGCGTCAAGGTCGGCAACGGCTGGAACGGCTACAACCAGATCTTCGGCATCGACGATCTGAACGGCGACGGGTACGCGGAGGTCCTCGCGCGTACGCCGGCCGGCGTGCTCTACAGCTACATCTCCACCGGAACGGGCGCGTTCGAGGCCCGTCAGCAGGGCGGCTCGGGCTGGAACGCGGCGTCCCAGTTCGTCGGGGCGGGCAACAACCCGCACTTCGGGAAGAACGAGCTCGTCGGCATCGACACCAAGGGCACGCTCTGGGCGTACTACGCCATGAACAACGGCCTGCTGAGCGCGCGCAATCAGGCCAGCGACATCGGCGGGTTCCAGGGAGCGAAGATCACCTTCAGCTCCGCGCTGGACGCCGACGGCTTCGGCGAGCTGCTCGAGCTCTACAACGGCTCGCTGTACAACCTGAGCCACTACACCCAGTCGGCCTGGCACATCGGCAGCGGCTGGGGCATCTACACCCACCTCGTCGGCGTCGGCGACCTGAGCGGCGACGGCAAGGGCGACCTGCTGGCGCGCGACAGTTCCGGTGTGCTGTGGCTGTACCGCGGCGACGGCTCCGGCACGACGTTCTCGCCCCGCATCAGGCTCGGCTCCGGCTGGAACGCGTTCAACAAGCTGCTCGGCGCCGGTGATGTCAACGGCGACGGCCGCGCGGATCTGATCGCCCGCGGCACCGACGGCAAGCTCTACCTGTACGCCGGTACGGGCTCGGCCACCGCGCCCTTCAAGGCGCGCACGCTGATCGGCTCCGGCTGGAACACCTACAACAAGCTGGCGGCCCCCGGCGATCTGACCGGCGACGGTCTCGCGGACATCGTCGGCGTCAACGCCGCCGGCGAGCTGTACCGCTACGACGCCAACGGTTTCGGCGCCTTCAAGGCGAAGGCCAAGGTCGGCAACGGCTGGAACACGTACGCCACCCTGCACTGAGCAACGGCCTACGGACAGCGCCCCGTCACCGGTCACCCGGCGGCGGGGCGCTGCCGTTGCTCACGGCGCCAGCCCTTCAATCCGCCGGTTCCAGGAACTCCAGCCGGTTGCCCACCGGGTCCTGCGAGTAGAAGCGCCGATGGCCGGGAAGTTCGCCGTCCCATGTCACCTTCGCGCCGCGGGCCGCGAGGGCCGGGGGCTTGGGGATCTCCGTCATGCCCAGGACGTCCGTGTAATAGGCGCGCAGCGCGTCCTCCGATCCGGGAGGCGCGGCAAGCTGGACGTGGTGGACGGCTAAGAGCATCAGAACGCCTTTCGGGCGACGGCAAATATTCGGCGGAAGGGAAACACCGTGCCGTGCGGGCCCGGTGGATATGCCTTGCGGAGCAGATCGCGGTACTGGGCCAAAAATTCGTGCGCGACGTCCGGATCGTCGGCGAGTTCGGTGAGGACCGGGCGCAGTGCCGTGCCCTTCACCCAGTCCAGTACCGGGTCTTCGCCGGTGAGGAGTTGGAGATATGTGGTCTCCCATGCGTCCGTCTCGCAGCCGAGGTCCGCGAGCCGGATGAGATAGTCCGCCGGTTCCAGGATGTGGATGAACCGGCGTCCTTGGTCGCCGAGGCGGGTGCGCCACTGCGGGGTGTCGCAGAGTTCGCCGAGGAGCGCGTGGCTGGGCGAGGTGAAATTGCCGGGGACCTGGAAAGCCAGGGTGCCGCCGGGGTTGAGGCCGTCGACCCAGTGCGGGAACGACTCGGGATGGTTGGGCACCCACTGCAGCGCGGCGTTGGAGACGATCAGGTCGTACGGTTCGTCGGGTGTCCAGTGCGCGGCGTCGCCCGGCCTGAAGTCCAGCCAGCCGCCGCCCGATGTGGTCCCGGCGTAGTCCTTCTCGGCGAGCGTGAGCATCTCGGGCGAGAGATCGAAACCGGTGATATGTGCGTCGGGCCATCGGTCGGCGAGCAGTTTGGTGACATTGCCGGGACCACAGCCGATGTCCGCGATCCGGGCGGGCCTGCCGCCTCGCCCGGGCAGTTCCGGAATGCGCGCGAGAAGATCGAGAAACGGGCGGGTGCGATGCCCGGCGTGGCGCAGATACTGGTGTGGATCCCAGGTTGGCGCGGAATGCATGTTCGAGCCCCCTTTGCTGGAACGGTGTGCCGAAACGGAACGAGGTTCCGGCCCGACCATGCCCAATCGTCCGGCAGAATATATCTCGACGTCAAGAGACTTCATGTCGAGGGATCATCTAGACTGATCGACATGGAGGACGAGGTCGATCGACTGGTCGCAGCATGGCGCCGGGAGCGCCCTGACCTCGACGTGGAACCGCTCGAGGTGCTCAGCCGCGTCTCTCGGCTCGCCCGGCATCTCGACCGGGCACGCCGGATCGCGTTCTCCGAGCACAATCTTGAGCCGTGGGAATTCGACGTACTGACGTCGCTGCGGCGCGCCGGCGCCCCGTATCAGCTCTCACCGGGCCAGTTGCTCACCCAGACCCTGGTCACGTCCGGCACGATGACCAACCGCATCGACAGGCTCGCCAAGAAGGACCTGGTCGAGCGGCTGCCCGACCCCAGCGACCGGCGCGGCGTGCTGGTGCGGCTGACCCCGGAGGGCCGAGACCGCGCGGACCAGGCGCTGGCCGGACTGCTCGCTCAGGAGCGCGCGATCCTCGCCGAGCTGTCGCGGGCCCAGCGGGGGGAACTGGCGGCGCTGCTACGCCAGTTGACCGCCCCGTTCGACAACATCCCCGGCTAGGTCGACCGGGCCGACGCCGGCCCGGCGGGCGAGAGCGACCGCGGCGAGCGTGGAGTGCACTCCAAGTTTTCCCAGCACATTCTGCATATGCGTACGGACGGTGTGCGGTGAAAGGAACAGGCGCTCGGCCACGGCTTTGCGCCCCAGGCCCGCGACCATGCAGCGCAGTACCTCCCGCTCGCGCGGCGTGAGCGACTCCACGAGCCGCTCGCTTTCGGTGCGGTGCTTGCGGGCCGCGGTCAACTCGCGCAGGACGCCGGTGAGCAGCGCCGGCGGCAGATGGGTCTCGTCCCTGAGCACTCCGCGGATCACCGCGAGCAGCCGCTGCAACGAGCAGTCCTTGGCGACCCAGCCGGACGCGCCGGCCTGGAGGGCGAGGGCCGCGCGGCGCGGGTCGTCCTTCTCGGCGAGCACGACCGTACGGACCGACGGCTGGCCGGTGCGGACGCCGACGACCAGCGAAATACCGTCGACGAGGCCGTCCTCGCCGTCGTCCGGGACCGCTCTGGCGACCATCGCGCGGGCGCCGTTCGCCACGCCGTTCGCGCCGGGCACCACGCATGTGCCGAGGTCGGCGTCGACGAGCATGACATCGAATCTGCGCCCCTCGGCCGCCGCCCGCTCCAGGCAGCGCAGCGCTGCGGGGCCGCTGCCGGCCGCGGCGACATCGACATCGGGCTCGGCCGCGAGGGCGGCAGCGAGTGACTCGGCGAAGATTCGGTGGTCGTCCACCACCAGGACCCGGATACGAACCACAGACACCCCCACAGTGTCGGAGGACGGGCCGTCGCGGGTACGGCGCCCGGAGAGAAGGGAGTTCAGCGGTCGCTACGGCCGCCGCCGTGCTGTGACTGATACCCCACCCCGGGCGTCGTACCCGACTGTCTCGCCCCCTGATCGACACCGGCCCCCACCGGTGCTGAGCATCAGCGTACGGCTGGGGGACGGCAGCGGAAGGCTATTTGCAGAACTGATTGTCCAGGCTGTGCACGGTGTGCCAGAAGTTTCGTATTGAGGCGGAAGTCGACAAAGATACGCGCCGGTTGTGCTCAGGAGAGCCGGGTCGCGCCGGGTGCCGGAGTCGCCGAGAAGATCCGCGGGACGCGGTAGGACGCGGCGGCAAAGGCTTCCAGGACGGACTTCGTCACCGTCGGTTTCGTCGACACGTCGGTGAGGACGATCGCCGATCCGCCGAAGCCGCCGCCGGTCATCCGCGCTCCCAGCGCGCCCGCCGCCAGCGAGGAGTCCACCACCAGGTCCAGTTCGGGGCAGGAGATACGGAAGTCGTCCCGCAGGGAGGCGTGGCCCTCGTTGAGGATCGGGCCGATCGCGTGGACCTCGCCCGACTCCAGGTGGGACACCACGCGTTCGACCCGGTGGTTCTCCGTCACGATGTGCTTGGCCAGGGCCCGGATCTCCGGGTCGGTGAGGCGCCCGAGTGCTTGTGGCAGTGCCTCGTACGAGATGTCCCGCAGCGCTGCGACGCCGAGTTGTGCCGCCGCGGCCTCGCAGCCCGCGCGGCGCTTGCCGTACTCGCCGTCGCTGTGGGCGTGTTTGACGCGGGTGTCGACCACCAGCAGTTCGAGGCCGAGTGCCGCCAGGTCGAACGGGATCTGGCGCTGGGACAGGTCCCGGGTGTCCAGGTGCAGCGCGTGGCCCGCGGTGCAGCAGGCCGAGGCCGTCTGGTCCATGATCCCGGTGGGCGCGCCGACGTAGACGTTCTCGGCGCGCTGGCACAGCCGGGCCATCCGCCATCGCTCCAGGCCCAGTTCGTACAGGTCGTTCAGGGCCAGCGCGGTGACGACCTCCAGCGCGGCGGAGGACGAGAGCCCCGCGCCCGTCGGCACGGTCGACTCGAAGTGGAAGTCCGCGCCGCCCACTTCGTGGCCCGCGTCCCGCAGCGCCCAGACCACCCCGGCGGGATAGTCGGTCCAGCTGCGCGTGCCGTGGCCCGGCGTCAGGTCGGCGACGCGCAGTTCGACGGCGCCGCCCCCGACGCTCGCCGAGTGCAGCCGCAGCAGGCCGTCGTCCCGGCGGGCCGCGGTGGCGACCGTGGTGTGCGGCAGCGCGAAAGGCATCACGAAACCGTCGTTGTAGTCGGTGTGTTCACCGATCAGATTCACCCTGCCGGGCGCCGCCCACACGCCTTCGCTCATGCCTCGGTCTCCCTCATGCCGTGTTCTCCCTCGCCCGGGCGAAAGCCCAGGCGTCCGCCACGATTCCCGCCAGGTCGGCACGGCTCGGCCGCCAGCCGAGCCGGTCCCGCGCCGCCTCGGCCGAGGCCACCAGCACCGCCGGGTCGCCGCCGCGGCGCGCGGCCACGATCTCCGGCACCGGATGTCCGGTGACCTGGCGCACGGTCTCGATGACCTCGCGCACCGAAAAGCCGTTGCCGTTGCCGAGGTTGCAGATCAGATGCTCGCCGGCGCTCGCCGCGTCCAGCGCGAGCAGATGCGCCTCGGCGAGGTCGGCGACATGGATGTAGTCGCGTACGCAGGTGCCGTCGGGCGTCGGGTAGTCGTCGCCGAACACCGAGATCGACTCGCGCCTGCCGAGCGCGACCTGGAGCACCAGCGGGATGAGATGGGACTCGGGTTCGTGGCGCTCGCCGCAGGATCCGTACGCCCCGGCCACGTTGAAGTAGCGGAGGGAGACGGCCGCGAGCCCGTGCGCCGCGGCCTCGCCGGTGATCATGTGGTCGACGGCCAGCTTGGACGCACCGTACGGACTGGTCGGCGCGGTCGGGTCGGACTCGGTGATCGGCGTCGAGACGGGCTCGCCGTACGTCGCCGCGGTCGACGAGAACACGAGCTTACGGACGCGGGCGGCGCGCATGGCGGCGAGCAGTTCCATCGTCCCGCCGACGTTGTTGGCCCAGTACTTCTCGGGCTTCACCACGGATTCGCCGACCTGCGAGAAGGCGGCGAAATGCAGCACCGCGTCGTAGGAAGGGTCCAGCCACTTGGCGGCGTCGCGGATGTCGCCCTCGATGAAGGCCGCGCCCGCGGGCACGCCTTCGCGGAAGCCGGTGGAGAGGTTGTCGAGGACGGTCACCTCGTACCCGGCCTCCAGCAGGTGCTGCGCCACCACGCTGCCGACGTATCCGGCTCCGCCCGTCACCAGGTACTTGTTCACTGGGTCGCTACCTCTCGCAGTCGCTCGGCCGCGGTTTCCGGCGGCACATCGTTGATGAACACGCTCATACCGGACTCGGAACCCGCGAGGAACTTCAGCTTGCCGGAAGTGCGGCGGATGGTGAAAAGCTCGAGATGGAGCCCGAAGTCACTTTGGACCGCACGGAACGGCGCCTGGTGCCAGGCCGCGATGTACGGCGTGGGCGGTTCGCCGTCGCCGAAGATCCGGTCGAAGCGTCTCAAGAGTTCCAGATAGATCTGTGGGAACTCTGTGCGCGCCGCGTCGCCGAGCGCCCGCAGGTCCGCCACGCGCCGCCGCGGATAGAGGTGCACCTCGTACGGCCAGTGCGCGGCGTACGGCACAAAGGCGACCCAGTGCTCGCCGGAGAGGACCACGCGCTCGCCGTCGGACAGCTCGCGCTCGACAAGATCGTCGAAGAGGTTGCGGCCGGTGCGCTCCCGGTGCTCGGCGGCGGAGCGCAGCATCAGCTCGGTGCGCGGGGTGACGAAGGGATACGCGTAGATCTGGCCGTGCGGATGCCCGAGCGTCACACCGATCTCGGCACCCCGGTTCTCGAAGCAGAAGACCTGCTCCACCTGCGGCAGTTCGGCGAGCTCGGCGGTCCTGTCGGTCCAGGCGTCCAGCACCAGAGCGGCCCGCTCCTCGCCGAGGCCGGCGAAGGAGGCGTCGTGGTCGGAGGTGAAGCAGACGACCTCGCAGCGGCCAGAGTCACCGGCCAGGGAGGGAAAACGGTTCTCGAAGACGACGACGTCGTAGTCCGCGGCAGGGATCTCGCTGAGGCGGCCGTCGCGGGACGGGCAGAGCGGGCATTCGTCGGCCGGCGGGTGGTAGGTACGGCCCTGGCGGTGCGAGGCGATGGCAACCGAGTCGCCGAGCAGCACATCGCGGCGAACCTCGGAGGTCGTGGAGATGGGATCGAGCGGGCGCCGGTCGACAGCGTCGCGTACGGCGTCGTCGCGGGAGTCGTAGTAGAGCAGTTCACGACCGTCGGCGAGCCGGGTCGACGTCTTCTTCACTATGGGGCTCCTCAGCCTCCCAACAAACAGAACCGAACACAACAAACCACAAGCCAACAGTCCAGTCAATGGATGCGCACGGGCGCGGACACCTTCAGATGAATGAGCACATCGGAGACCGTGCCGACCGCCAGGAACATGGAGCACCGCAGGCGTCGCGGGCACACGGAAGATGCCGATCACAACGCATCAGGCGGGATCGGGCGGCATCGGGAGCAAGATCCCGGCACAAGATCCGGGCGCGAGACCGGGCTCGAGTCCTCGGAGGACTGAGCTACTGCCGAGGACTGAACTACTGCCCGGGCACCGGGCCGGGTATCAGCGGCGACTGCGGCAGCGGCGAGACGGTCGCCGCCCGGTCCAGCAATCCGGTGCGCGCCGCCAGCGCGGCCGCCTCCAGCCGCGACCCCACGCCCAGCTTCATCAGCACCCGCTGCACATGCGTACGCGCCGTGCTCGGCGCGATGCCCATGCCGGCGGCGATCAGCCGGGTGTCCTCGCCCTCCGCGACCCTGACCAGCACCTCGACCTCGCGCGGAGTGAGCAGCTGAAGCAGCCGCTGTCCCTCGTCGTCCGGCTGCGCGGCCGGATTGAGCAGCTCGGCGAACGCGCCCTGCAGCAACTGCGGCGCCACCACGGCCTCGCCGGCCCGGGCCTTGATCATGGCGCGCTCGACGCCCTCGATGCGCTCGTCGTGACGTACGTATCCGGACGCGCCGGCCGCGAAGGCCGCGGCGATCCCGCGCGGCGAAGGCACCGGCCCGAGCACCACCACGGCGACCTGGGGCCGCTCCCGCTTGATCTTCACGATCGGGTCGAACGCGCCGGGTTCGGCAGGCGTCGCCGTGCCCAGCAGACACACCTCCGGCGCCCTGCTGACCACCAGCTCGGCCGCACCGGCAGCAGGCGCCGCCGCGGCGAGCACCCGATGCCCCCGCAGTTTCAAGGCCGAGGCGAGTGCCTCGGCGAGCAGTCGGTGATCGTCGACCACCATGAGCCGCACGCTCATCGAGCAACCCCCATCCCCCGCTGCCGCCGGCCCCCCGGCCTCTGACCCGGCAAGCTACACGCTTGTTCGACTTTGCGCGCCCCTAACTCTGCAGAAGCCCCACAGAGTGCCGAATTCTTCGCCAAACAGGGCTACTTATGACCGTGGCCCGGCACATCGCTTCTGCGATGTGCCGGGCCCGTGAACGAGTCGGTGATTCAGATGAGTCGGGCCAATCAGTCGCCCGTGCTGAAGGCGATGGCCAGATACTTCTTTCCGAAAGACGACGAGGTCGAAGACGGCTTGCTCAACAGCACCGCGCCGATATACAGCCGCCCGTTCGTGTAGCGGAACTCGGCGTAGTCCGAGGTGAAGCTGCCCTCCGCGTCACGCACCGCCTTGTCGGCCGGATTCTCCATCAGCACCGTGGGCTTGAAAGTGGCGCCGTCGATGCTGACGACCTGACCGCCCTTGTCGTACGGCGGCGACTTGTACGCGATGAGGTTTCCGCCGTCCATGCGCACCGGGAACATCGAGTACTTGTCGCCCGCGTCGGCCCGGTCGCTGGTGGGCTTTCCGGTGGCGAGGTCGAAGGAGACGATCTCGTTGGTGTCGCCGTACTCCCCGGTGCCCTCGTGGTCCTCGGTCGGCAGATAGATCTTGCCGTTGCCGACGACGACCTTCTGGCAGCTCTCGACCTCGGTCGAACCGCAGCGCGCCTGGAACTTGTCGACCGCCGGGATCTTGGCCTTCAGCGTGCCCTTCTCGTCGAGCGAGAAGAAGTCCGAGATGCCGAACGTGCCGGTGTCACCGACGTCGGCGGCCACGACCAGCGGCTTGCTGGAGACGATGCTCGAATACTCGACGCCGGCCGGCATCTTGTACGTGAACAGGGGCGCGCCGCTGGCCGGGTTGACGGCCTGGATGAGGACCTGCGGGTTGTCGTACGTACCGCACTTGCGGACCGCGACGAGCGCCGGTCCGCCGCCGTAGCCCATGTCGTAGCAGCCCTCGGCGTTGGTCGTCGGCTTCCAGCGGACCGCGCCGCTGTTGAGGTCGAAGGCCGCGCCGCCGTCGGTGCCGCCCGCGGCGACCGTGGTGCCGCTCTGGGTGACCTCGGTGAACTTGGCCTTGCCGTCACCGCTGGTGCCACCCGTGATGGACTTGCTCCACAGCAGCTTGCCGGAGTTGAGGTCGACGACGCCGACCTCGGTGCACGGCTGGTAGTTCTTCGGCGGAACGCGCTTGGCCGCCTCGAAGACGATCGCGGCCTTGTTGTCCTCCGACACATGGCGCGACGCGGCGCAGACCTGGCCCGGCAGCGGCAGCGTCCACAGCGGGCTGCCCTTGGACGCGTCGTAGCCGACCACCGAGTTGATGCCCGGCTTGACGTACGCCTTGTCGGTGACCCAGGAGCCCTTGACGCTCGTCACGTCGGTGCGCGTGGGCTCCGGGAGCTGGAAGGCGACCTTGGAGTTGACGTCGGACGGCGCCTTCTCCTTGCCGGGGCCGTCGGCGGCGTTGCCGCCCGTGCCGCCGCCGTCGGAGCCCTTGGACGTGCCGCCCGAGCTGTTCTTGGCCTCTTCCTTCTTGCCTCCGTCGTCACCCTTCGACGAGGAGTACCAGATGCCGCCGCCGACGATCAGCACCACGGCGAGGGACGCCGCGATGATGATCTGCATCTGGGTGCTGAGCTTCTTGCCGCTGCCGCCGGGCTGCGGCGGCTGCGGCATGTACTGCTGCGTCGGGGGCTGTCCCGGGTAGCCGTAGCCGGGCTGGGCCGGCGGCTGTCCCGGGTAGCCGTAACCGGGCTGGGCCGGCTGCTGCTGCTGCTGCGGATAGCCGTAGCCGGGCGGGGCCTGCGGCGGCTGCGCGGGCGGCGGGGTCCCCGGGGCGGTTCCCGGAGCCTGCGGATAGCCGTACGACGGGTCCTGCGGGGGCGGCGTCGGTGCTCCGAAGCCTCCCGGTGGAGGGTCCTGGGGCGCGCCGAAACCGCCCCCCTGCGGGGGCTGGTTCGGCGGCGGCGGAGGCGGCTGCGTCATGGCGTACTTACCTCGGTTGAGAAAAGAGTTGGGTTCGAAGGACTCAGAGGCGATCGGGACGCGGTCACTTGCCGAAGGCCATCATCGTCTTCGTCTCCTTCTCCTCGGTGTCGTTCGAGGCGCTCACACGGCCGCTGGCGATGAAGAACCGCCCGTCCGCGTAGACCGTCTCCGCCGAGTAGAAGGAGTTCTCGATCTCCGCGGTGGAGGCCGGGTGCTGGAGCAGCACCTTCGGCGCGCCACCGGTCGGCGCGATCGTGGCGACCGAACCGCCCGCGTCGTATCGCGCGGCCGTGTAGACGAGGACGTTGCCGCCCTCCATGCGCAGCGGCGTCATCTTGCCCTCGCCACCCGCCTTGGAACGCCACTTCTCCTTGCCGGTGTCGAGGCTGAAGGCCACGACCTCGTTGGGAGTTCCGTACGCCGTCTCGGTCGACATGTAGAACGTGGACGCGTCGGCGGCCATGCCGGTGCAGCCCTCGAGGTTCTCACCGAAGACCACGAAGGCGCCGCCGCAGCGCGGCGCGTACTTGTCCTTGCCGCCGTCGATCGTCGAACGCGGCGTGCCGTTGTCCCTGAGCGCGATGATCGACCACTTCTTCGGCTCGCGCTGTGTCACGGAAATGACCAGCGGGCTGGCGGAGTAGACCTTGTCGATCTCCCAGCCGACGGGCGCGCTGTACGTCCACTTCGCCTTGCCGGTGGCCGGGTCGACCTCGCTCAGCTGCTGCTTCGGCTTGTTGTAGTCCGAGACCGGGCAGCTGGAGGCGGCGAGGAGCTTGGGGCCGCCGGCGTACGCGAACGGCTTGCAGCCGCTGGACGGGCCCTTGAAGAGCTGGCTGCCGTCGGCCATCGAGAAGCCGTACGAGGATCCGGTGCCGGCGACCGCGAGCGTGTTGCCGCTGATGGCCAGCGTGAAGTCGGAGAGCGCGAAGAAGCCCGTGGACTTCGGGATCGGCTTCTTCCAGCCGGCCTTGCCGGTCTTGAGGTCGATCTGCTGGAGCTCCATGCACTTGGCCTTCTCGGTGAGGCCGTCCTTGACGCCGATGACGATCTTGCCGTCGGCCGACGTCTGCGCCGGGGCCGAGCACACCTCGGTGTTGAGCGGCAGGGTCCACTTCTTCGAGCCGTCGGCGACCGAGTAGCCCACGACCGACTTGTACATGGCCTTGACGATGGTGTCGCCCGCGACCCACGGGCCGAAGACCTCGGCGCCGTTGCGCGGCAGGTCGACGTCGTTCTTCGTCAGGAACAGGACCTTGGCCTCGCCGTCCTTGCGCCCGGCGTTGAGGTCGTCGCCGTCCTCACGGCCGGTGCCGCTGCCGTCGCCCTGGTCGACGGACTCGGAGCCGGTCGGCGTCGGCTCCTTGCTCTTGCTGATGTTCTTGCCGTCCTTCTTGTCCTCGCCACCGCTCAGGGCGAGGTAGGTGCCGCCGCCGATCACCAGCAGCGCGGCGACGGCCGCCCCGATGATGACTCCGGGCTTGCCCTTGAAGAAGTTGCCACCACCGCCACCGGGCGGCGTCGGCGCGCCCGGGTACTGCGGCTGGGTCGGGTAGCCGGTGTAGGGCCCCGGCTGCTGGCCGTACGGACCGGGCTGCTGGCCGTAGGGGCCCGCCGGCTGGCTGTACGGGCCGGGCTGGCCGGGCGGCTGCTGCGGATAGCCGTAACCGGGCTGGGCCGGGGGCTGCTGCGGATAGCCGTAGCCAGGCGCGCCGGCAGGCGGCGTGGGCGGCATCTGCGGCGGCTGCGCGGGCGGTTGGGGAGGCGACTGAGGGACCCCCTGGGCCCCCTGCTGCGGGTCCTGAGGAGCCCCGAAGCCTCCCGGCGGTTGCTGGCTGGGCGGCTGACTCATCAGCGCTTCCCCCTTCATACGGTCCGATGCCCGACCGGCCTCCCCCGCTTTTCCGCCGCGCGTACGGACAGCTACGCGCGGCGGAAAGGAGCGTTTCGGACATGGATCCCGCGGTTTTGCGACAGTCGAGCGGGGCTTCTTTCTATCACCCGGGCACGCTCAAACTAGGGTCCGGTGCACCCCTGTTCCCAAGGGAGGACCACGCCGTGATGCCCTCGTTACGAGACCTGCACGCGCTCTCTACGCGTACCAGCCGGCGACCGGCCGGGAGGCCGTGCGAAGGGTAGGAACTACGCCTCTTCGGCGAGCTCGAGCCAGCGCAGCTCCAACTCGTCGCGCTCGCCGATCAGTTCCCGCAGCTCCACGTCCAGTTTCGCCACCTTCCCGAAGTCCGTGGCGTTTTCGGCGATTTCGGCGTGCAGATTGCGCTCCCGGTCGGAGATCTTGTCGAGCCGCCGCTCGATCCGCTGCAACTCCTTCTTCGTGGCACGGGAGTCACCCGCCGTCTTCTCCTTGCCGACCGGCGCCGGCGGCGCGACCGGAGCGGCCGCCTCGATCATCCGCGCCCGCCGCTCCAGGTATTCGTCGATGCCGCGCGGCAACATTCGCAGCGTCGCGTCGCCGAGCAGCGCGAACGTCCGGTCCGTCGTCCGCTCGATGAAGAACCGGTCGTGCGAGATGACGACCATCGAGCCGGGCCAGCCGTCGAGCAGGTCCTCCAGCTGGGTCAGCGTCTCGATGTCGAGGTCGTTGGTGGGCTCGTCGAGGAAGAGAACGTTCGGCTCGTCCATCAGCAGCCGCAGGATCTGGAGCCGGCGGCGCTCACCGCCGGACAGGTCGCCGACGGGCGTCCACTGCTTCTCCTTGGAGAAGCCGAACTGCTCGCACAGCTGGCCCGCGGTCATCTCCCGGCCCTTGCCGAGGTCGACCCGGTCCCGTACCTGCTGCACGGCCTCCAACACCCGCAGGGCGGGGTTGAGTTCGCCGACCTCCTGGGAGAGGTACGCCAGCTTCACCGTCCGGCCGACGACGATCTTCCCGGCCGCGGGCTGCTGCTCGCCCTGCGTACGGGCGGCCTCGGAGAGTGCCCTCAGCAGCGAGGTCTTGCCCGCGCCGTTCACCCCGACCAGGCCGATCCGGTCGCCGGGGCCGAGCTGCCAGGTCAGATGCTTCAGCAGCACCTTGGGCCCGGCCTGCACGGTCACGTCCTCCAGCTCGAAGACGGTCTTGCCGAGCCGGGCGTTGGCGAACTTCATCAGCTCGCTGGTGTCACGCGGCGGCGGCACATCGGCGATGAGCTCGTTGGCGGCCTCGATGCGGTAACGCGGCTTGGACGTACGGGCGGGTGCTCCGCGCCGCAGCCAGGCCAGCTCCTTGCGCATCAGGTTCTGCCGCTTGGTCTCCTCGGTGGCGGCGATCCGCTCCCGCTCGGCCCGGGCGAACACATAGTCGCTGTAGCCGCCCTCGTACTCGTACACCGAACCGCGCTGCACGTCCCACATGCGGGTGCAGACCTGGTCGAGGAACCAGCGGTCGTGCGTGACGCAGACGAGCGCCGAACGGCGCGCCTGAAGATGCTTCGCCAGCCAGGCGATGCCCTCGACGTCGAGGTGGTTGGTGGGCTCGTCGAGAACGATCAGGTCCTGCTCGGCGATGAGCAGTTTGGCGAGCGCGATCCGCCGCCGCTCACCGCCGGAGAGCGGCCCGATGACGGTGTCGAGGCCCTGCTCGAACCCCGGCAGATGCAGATCCCCGAAAAGTCCGGTGAGAATGTCCCGGACCCGTGCGTCCCCGGCCCACTCGTGGTCGGCCATGTCGCCGATGACCTCGTGCCGCACGGTCGCGGCGGGATCGAGCGAGTCGTGCTGCGTGAGCACCCCGAGCCGCAGCCCACCGCTCTGGGTGACGCGCCCGGTGTCAGGGTCCTCCAGCTTGGCGAGGAGGCGGATGAGGGTGGTCTTTCCATCGCCGTTCCGCCCGACGACACCGATGCGGTCCCCCTCGGAAACGCCGAGGGAGACTCCGTCGAGCAGGGCACGTGTTCCGTACACCTTGCTGACTGCCTCGACATTGACCAGGTTGACGGCCATTAACACTCCAGATGAGGGGATCGATCGGCTTACCAGCCTAGTCGGCCCGGGGGGTGCGATAGCTTCCGGTGATCGATCAGGCGACGGGGGCGGAGCATGGCGGGCTCGGTGTGGGCGCGGTTCGCACGGCATCGGTGGCTGCCGCAGGTGACCGGCACCGCGCTGGCCGTGGCACTGTTCGCGGGATTCATCCTCGTATGGAACGAATGGCGCGACGACGACAATGCCGAGGTGCTGACGAGTGCGTGCGGCGGTGCGCTGCCCGCGGGCGCGGTACGGAGCGTGCTGCCCGAGAACGAGTGGTGGCAGCTGACCGCCGATTTCGACACCATCGGCCGGCCGGGCGCACGGCCGCTCGTGTCCTGCGCGATCGGCTGGGACGACGAGGACCACGTCGGCTTCGAACTGACCGCTGTGCCGGTGCTGGACGCGCCGCTCAAGGGCGTTCAGCTCGGCGACGTTCTGGCCGGCGACCCGTATGAGGATGCCCCGGAGTGGGCCGCCGATCACGAAGAGGCCGACACACAGGTCCTGGTCCCGTGTCCCGAAGGGCTGCCCGGCTATCCGAGGCCGGTGACCGGCTTCCGCGTCCACGCCTCGCTGCACAGCGGTGACGACGATGCCGAGGGTCCGCTCGGGGAGGCAGTGGCGGCGGTCGCGAACCGGATTCGGGAGAAGAGCGGCTGCGGCGGGCCGGACGTGAAGCCCGCGGACGCCGAGCGGGTGCCCGAGCGCGAGGACGATGAGAGCTCCGACGAGGACTCGGACGAGGTCCCCGCGGCCTGCCGGTGGTTCCGCCCGTCGGACCTCGGCAAGGGCTGGCGCCCGGCCGGGAACGGCATGTCGAGCGGCAGCGTGCCGTGGGCCCGTGCGTGCTCCGTCCGCCTCCAGCAGCCCGATCCGGCCGGCGAACAGGACCGGTCCGCGGCCGTCACGGCAGCCGGCTGGTGGGGTGTGGTGCTGCCCGAGCTGCGGATCGAGTACGGGGCCGAGCTCGCCGCGCTGACCGGCGACGGCGGACAGCCGCCGAAGAATCCGTACAGCCGCGTGGCAGCGGACAGTTACACGATGGCCGTCTGGGCCGAGGGGATCTGCGCGGACGGGAAGGCGATGCACCGTCTTTCGGTGAGCACCCCGTCGCGCGAGCTGACCGAGAGCCGCCTCGACAAGCTGCTCGACAACTACCTCGACTCCGCCGGGTGCAAGGACGCCCAGGTCCTCGGGAAGGTGTGGCTGTGAGCGCGGTCGGCGCCCTCAAGGGCTTCTGGCGTCGGCGCAAGGTGCGCCTGACCGTCATCTGGACAGCGGCGGCCGTCATAGTCGCGGGCGGGTTCTTCTGGCTGTCCGGTGGCTACGACGCCTGGCGCAACGACATGGCGCTGGACACCGTCTGCGACGGTGATCTGGCCGCGGACCGCGTTCGGGCCCTGTTCCCGGACATCGAGCTGGAGTCCTCCGACAGTGCGCAGGAGGACCGCACGTACTGCTATGTCGATGCCGCCGACGAGGACGGGACCGCCGAACTCACGCTGAGCTTCCGGCCCGTGACCGACTCCGCCACTGTCTTCGGTCCCGGCGAGTGGTCGGCCCCGTTCGGCGGCGGCTGGACCGGGTCGTTCAGCTTCGATCCGGACTCAAGAGGAAATGACCGCGAAGAGGCCAGGGCGAGCCTGCTGCTGGACTGCGGCAAACAGCCGGACGACGGGCTGATGGCGACAGTCAACGCCCGGCTCGGGCGGGGCACCTTCGAAGACCCGGCGGCCCGGACCCGGCTCACCGCCGTGCTCACGGAGACGGCGACGGCGTACGCGCGGCGCACCGGTTGCGAGACGTGGCCGGGCAAGCCGGTGAAGGACGTCGGAGTCTCGACGACCACCTGGGACTACAAGCCGGTGTCCGCGGCGTCCGGGACGTGCGCGGGAGTCCTCGACCCGACTGCCGCACGCCGGTGGGGAGTTCGTACGGCGGTCGAGACGGCGGCCGCGCCCGCGCCGATCGAAAGCTGCACGCTCGGCGGCTACCAGGCGGTGCCGCTGTATGAATTCAGCGCGCGCTACGGCCCGTTCGGGATCCGGGCGAGCAGGGAGTCCGACTACGACGAGCGTGGGAACGGCGACTCTCCCAGCGGCGCGTACTCGCTGATCGCGGAGTGCCCCGGCGGGCAGAGCACCGGGGCGTATCAGGTGCGGACGCTCCCGAAGGGAGACCGGAGCCGCTTCGGCGCGATGACGCTGGACCACAAGGGTCTGCGGGCGGCGCTCCAGCGGTTCGCGGACCGTTCGGCCGCGCGGCACGGCTGCGAGAAGCCGCAGGCCTGACCCCAGGCCTAGGCGCGGCGGCCCGCGCGTTCGACCAGGAGCCAGCCCGCCAGGGCCATCGCCACCGCGGCCGGGGCGGTGACGCGGATCGCGATCAGCATCGCGGAACGACCCTCCAGTAGCCCGCCGAAGCCGACCATCGACAACCCGAGGACGCCGAGCAGGCAGAGCGTGATCCCGAGCGCCGCGGCCGGTCCTCCCGTGCCGGAGCCGGGGGCAGCGGGTGCGGGGCGTTCGAAGGTGCGGAAGGCGGCGACCAGGAGCGCCGTGAGGACGAGGGCGGCCGCGACGCGGAGCGGGACCTGGGTCCACCAGGCGGCGGTGGCGGGAGCCGGCAGGCGTACGTCGAGGGCGAGCAGCGCGCCGTAGACGCCGAGCATGGCGGTGAGGTGCCAGAGGAAGGCGGTCATCGCGATGCCGTTGGCGGCGACGACGCCGCGCCACACACGCTCGCGCCGGACGAAGCGGGTGCCCGCGGTCCTGAGCAGTTCCACCGCTCCCACCAGCCACAGCCCGTGGCAGAGGAGGGCGAGCGTGGGCGGGGCCATGTTGGAGACCTTCTCGCCGGGCATGCCGACCATGGAGAGGGGATACGGGCCGTACGCGACGAGGGCGACGGCGCCCGCGAGGCCGGCGGCGGCGAGCACCGCGGGGCGAGGTATGCGGCCGTCGGCGCGCAGGAAGCCGAGCTGGTGCACGGCGAGCCAGACGAACGCGAAGTTGAGGAACTCGACGAACGGCACGCCGAACGCGAACCGTGCCACATCCACGGCGACCGCCGCGGCCACGAGTCCGCCGAACGCGCCCCAGCCGTACCGCTCGTGCAGCTTCAGCAGCGGCGGCGTGAACGCGACCATCGCCAGATAGATCCCGATGAACCACAGCGGCTGCGCCACCAGCCTGAGCGCGACGCCGGTCAATCCGCCGCCTCCGCCCAGCAGTTGCACGATGAGCGCGGCGACGCCCCAGACCAGGATGAACACCATGGTCGGCCGCAGCAGCCGTTGCAGACGGGCCCGCAGGAAGGCGGAGTAGACGGAGCCTTCGGGGTGCTTGCGGCGCAGGGAGCGGTAGGAGAGCGCGTGCGAGAAGCCGCCGACGAAGAAGAACACCGGCATGATCTGCAGTACCCAGGTGAGCAGTTGCAGCTCGGGCACGACGGCGAGCAGATTGCCGACGCCGTCGGCGGTGACGACGGCCATCAGCCAGTGCCCGAGGACGACGGTCCCGAGCGAGGCGACCCTGAGGAGGTCGACATACCGGTCCCGCGTCCCCGGAGTGGCGGCGACGAGCTCACGAACGCTTGATCCCATAGGAGTACGGTGCCGTCGCGGCCGGCCCCGGGGTGAGCGCGTTCGTACTCAACTCGGTCTGAGTACGTCCTCCACCCAAGGGCCCGCCTCAGCCCGCCTTCAGTATCTGCGCGACCACCGGCCCGGCCGCGTCGCCGCCGTGGCCGCCGGACTGGACGACCGCCGCTGCCGCCAGGTCGTCGGCGAAGCCGGTGAACCAGCTGTTGGACTTGCCCTGGCCGTCGACCTCCGCCGAACCCGTCTTCGCGCCCTTGTCGCCGCCGACGCCGGACATCGCGGACTGGCCGGTTCCGTAAGCGGCGGTCGCGCGCATCATCTCGCGAAGCGCCTGCGCGATGGAGCCCGGCAGCCGCTGTGCGGTGGCCAGTTCGCGGTCGTCGAGGCCTTGCGGGACGATCACCGGCTGCTTGAAGCCGCCGCTCTTGGCGGTGGCGGTGATGGACGCCATGTTGAGCACGTTCATCGTGATCTTGCCCTGGCCGATGTACGAGGCGGCGGTCTCCGCGCCCGACGACTCGGGCACACTGCCGTCGACGCTGACGATGCCGGTCTGCCAGTCGAGGCCTATGCCGAAGTACTTGCGGGCCGTCTCGCCGAGCGCCGTGCCGGCGGTCTTCTTCTTGTTCAACGGCGTGATCGCCTTGATGAAGGCCGTGTTGCAGGAGCGGCGGAAGCTGTCCTTGAACGTGCCGTTCTTGATCTCGAACTTCTCGAGGTTCTGGAACGGGACGCCGTCCCACATCACCGTCGACGGGCACTCCACCTTCGCGCCGGGCCCGTGCACGACACCGTTGTCCATCATCATCGCGGCGGTCACGATCTTCATCGTGGAGCCGGGCGCCTGGGCGCCCATCATCGCCGTGTTGTAGCCGTCGGCCGGGCTGTTGGCGACGGCCCGGATCTCGCCCGTACTGGGCTTGATCGCCACCACCGACGCCTGCCCGTACTTCTTCACGGCCGTCTCGGCCGCGGCCTGGACGTCGGCGTCCAGCGTGGTGTCCAGCCGGCCCTCCTCGCCCTTGCTCAGGGTCAGCAGGGTCTGGTCGGCGGCGGCCTGGTCGCCGGCCTGGTCGGTGGCGGCGACGACGAGTTCGACACCGGCCGTGCCGCCCGCGTCCTCGCCGTACTTCTTGCGCAGCGAATCCAGGATGGGCCCGAGTGAGGGGTACTTCTCCTTCGTCAGCTCGCGCCCCTTGCGGTCCACCGCCTTGATCGGCGGCGCGGACGCCTGGTCGGTCTTGAGCATGGTGTTCTTCGTCAGCTTCGGGTGCACGACGGCGGGCATCCAGTCCACCAGCGCCCGGCCGGTGGAAAGCCCGCGTACGACGGTCAGTTCGGAGGTGTACGACCAGGGCTTGGCCTGTCCCTCGTACGACACGGTCGCCTTGACGGTGAACGGCACCTTCGCGCCTACGGCGGTGCCGGGCGTGATCACGGCCTCGGAGACATGCGCCTGGTCGCGGTACCCGGCGAGCAACGGCTCGGCCTCCGCGGCGTTGTTGGTGAGCTGCGCGGCTTCCGCGGCCTTGCCGTTCGCCCAGGCGGCGAGGAAGTCCTTGGCGGCCTGGTCGATCTCGTCGGCGCTCGGCGGCCCGGACTTCTTGGTCGCGGCACCGGACTTGGTGCCGGTGCCGGTGCCGCTGCCGGTCAGCCCGTTGTACAAGTTGTATCCGCCGTAGCCCACGCCACTGGCGACCACGACAAAGACGCCGCCGACGATGGCGACCTTTGCTCCACTGCGCATCGGTGCAGTCCCCTCCCCAGGAGCACTACTCCTTGAACGTGTTCAAGGAGATGCATCGCGTGCACTCTACGGGACAGCAGTGACGGAAGGGTTGGTCGTTATCGGACCGCGACGATCAGGCACCATCAGGCACACCACCAGAATCGCTCACGACCGCACACGCAGCCTGCGCGGTTCGATGCGTTCCTCGACCGCAGTGTCGCCCTCGCGCACGACCGCATACGCGCCCTTCCCCGGCACCTCCGCCACCGCCTCCACCAGCTCCGTACCGCGGTAGACCAGGCCCACCCCGTCGTCCGTGCAGTGCGTCTGCGGCAACGTGCCGTCCGCGACGAGCCGGTGGACCAGTGGGCGCCGGCCGGCGTCGGAGTCGTAGTGCACTCCGTTGCCGTACGGGAGGAAGCCGAGCGCATTGGTCAGCGGCCGCAGCTCGGGGCCGAAGGAGTCGGTGGTGCCTCCCCGGAACCAGCAGATCGATCCGGCGCTGACCCCGCTGAGCACGACACCCGCCTCCCAGGCCCGGCGGAAGACGCCGTCGAGCCCGTGGACCCGCCACACGGCCAGCAGATTGGCGACCGAGCCGCCCATCACCCACACGACGTCCTGCTCGAGAACGGTGCCCTCCACGTCGTCGAGGTTGGGCATGGGAAAGAGATGGAGCGGAGTGAGGTCGAAGCCGGCCACCCGGGCGGCCTCGGTCATGCGCGCGGTGAAGTGCTCGGCATCGCCTATCGCCGTGCCGACGTACATGATCCGTGGCCTGCGGCCCTGCACCCCTGACAGCTCGACCGCGTGATGCACCAGGGCGTCGAACGCCACCATGGTGCGGCCGCCCACCCGGTGTCCGCCGGAAGTGGCGAGGATGGTGGGCTCCGAGGCGGTCATGGCACAGGACCCTAGTGCAGGGCTCCACCGGCTCAGCAGGGCCCGGCGTCAACGGGTGTTCGCCAGAAGGCTTTCGGAGAGGGTCCACAGGCGCTGCGCACCCTCCGGGTCGAACGCGAAGGGGGCGACTCCACGGAAATAGGTGAGGCGGTCGACGGTCTCCGCCTCCTTGCAGTCGTCGAAGTAGCGGCCGCCGATTCCGTCGAGCAGCGGTGAGGTGGCGAGCAGTACGGAGTTCGCCGCTCCCTGTTCCACCGACTTGATCACTTCGGCGGGGACCGTGTCCATGCTGCCGTCGTCCAGGTGGCGCTGGAGGTTGGTCTGGATGACGCCAGGCGTGAGGGCGTTGGCGGTGATGTTGTCGTCCGCCCAGCGGCGGGTCGCTTCGACCGCGAAGAGCACGTTCGCCGTCTTGGACTGGCCGTAGGCGAGCCACGGGTCGTACGCGCGGAAGGCGAAGTTGACGTCGTCGAAGACGACGGGCGAGAGCTGGTGGCCGGTGGAGCTGACGACCACGATCCGGGCGGCTCCGTCGGCGGCCAGCGCGTCGTGCAGGCCGTTGGCGAGAGCGAAGTGGCCGAGGTGGTTGGTGGCGAACTGCAGCTCCCAGCCCTGTGCGGTGTACTGCTCGGGACAGGCCATCACTCCGGCGTTGTTCACCAGCACGTGCAGCGGACCCTGCCAGCCGGCCGCGAAGTCCGCGACGGACGCCGGGTCCGTCAGGTCCAGGTGGACGACGTGCAGCGCCTGGTTGCCGGTGGTCGCGGCGATGTCCTTGGCGGTGCGCTCGCCCGCGGCGATGTCGCGTACCGCCAGGGTGACTTCGGCGCCGGTTCCTGCCAGGGCCCGTGCGGTCTCCACGCCGATGCCGGAGGAGGCGCCGGTGACGACGGCACGGCGGCCGGTGAGGTCGATGCCCGAGGCCACTTCGGCGGCGGTGCTGGCGAAGCCGAAGTCGGTCGTGATGGCAGTCATGCGGAACTCCTTGCTGAGGTGGTCAGGGGGTGAGCAGCTGGTCCTGCTCGGTGGGCGGCGTTCCGTCGTGCCAGGGCAGGACCTTGCCGAAGCGGACGAGTTCGCCGTACTGGGCCGGGTCGACGCCCTCGGACAGGACCAGGTCGATGACCGGCCGGGCCGCGTCGGAAGGTGACCGGGCGTGGCTGTAGTCGCTGAACCAGGGGCGGGAGGTCGCGGTGTCGACCATGCCGGGGCAGACGGAGGCAATCAGCGTGCCGGTGGCGAGGTCGCGGTCGCGGCGTTCCGCGGCGACCGCGCGCACGGCCGCGACCTGGGCCACCTTGGAGGGCACATTGAGCCAGCGCGGCCAGCCCGACTCCTCCGCCGTCCTGGAATGGATGGCGCTGCGCCAGGACTCGACGGCGTACTCGACCTGGTCCAGCGTCGCGCCGTCGAAGAGAGGGTGCAGCCGCGGGTCGAGGTGGCCGAGGGTGCCCAGAGTGCTGGCGACGACGATCAGCCGGCCGCCGGGATTCAGCACCGGGCCGAAGGAGCGCAGGACCGAGTGCGTGGCCACGTTGGAAACGTCGATGGCCTCGTCCGCCTGCTCGGACTGCGGCAGGTCCGGGCTGAGCCGGGCGACGGCGTTGGAGATCACGATGTCCACCCCGCCGTGGCGCTGGGCGAGTTCACGGGCCAGCGCGGCCACGGCGTCGGCGTCGGCGACATCGAGGACCCGGCCTTCCACCCGGCTGCGGGTGCCGGGCGCCTGTGCCGTCCGGGCGGCGGCGCCCATGACCCGCCGGGCGTTGCGGCCGGTGAGCAGAACCAGGTCGTCCGGGCCCATCCGGGCCGCCAGGCCCTCGACGAGCGCCCGCCCGAGTCCCTGGTTCGCCCCGGTGACGAGGGCGATGCGCGGGGCGGCACGTGAACCACTGTGCGGTGTGTTCATGCCTGCCACGCTAGGAACACAACGAGCATGCGTCCAACGAAAGTTACGCACACCTGGTATGCGTAATCCTCATGGACTTCACCGATGTCTCGCTCACCGCGCTGCGGGTCTTCCGTACGGTCGCCGAGCAGCGCACCTTCACCGCCGCCGCGACCGCGCTGGGCTACACGCAGTCGGCGGTGTCACGGCAGATCGCCTCCATCGAGCGGGCGGCGGGTGCGGAGCTGCTGGAGCGGCGTCGCGACGGCGTACGGCTGACGGCCGCCGGCCGGGTCGTGCTGCGCCGGGCCACCGTCGTGCTCGACCAGATCGACGCCACCGCACGGGAGTTGTCCGGCCTGCCCGCCCAGGGCGCGACGGTACGGGTGGGCTGGGTCCCCAGCGCGGGCCCCGTGCTGCTGCCGCGGGCGCTTGCCGCACTGGCCCGCACGGACCCCGCCATCACGGTCGTCACACGCGAAGGCGGCACTCCGTCTCTGGTCCGGGCCCTGCGGGCGGGCAGCGTGGACCTGGCGCTCCTGGGGTCGGCGCCGCCGTTCCGGTCGCCGGACGACGAGTCGCCGCCGCTGGCCGTGCAGACGCTCACCGAACGCGCTCTGCGCCTCGCGGTGCCCGCCGCCCATCCGCTCGCCCGCGGTGATTTCGTCGACGTCGCCGATCTGCGCGGCCGGCGCTGGATCGCCGGTCCCATGTCCGGTGAGGACCGGCTGATGGGCGTGTGGCCCGGCCTGGACGAGCGGCCCGAGATCGCGCACACCGCGCGCGACTGGCTGGCCAAACTCCATCTCGTCGCCGCGGGCTGCGGCATCACCACCGTGGCCGCCTCACTCGCCCCCGCCGCACCTCCCGGCGTACGCATCCTGCCGGTGCGCGGCGGCCCGCAGGAGCAGCGGCGGCTGCTCCTCGCCCGGCTCCCGGCCCCGCCGACCGAGCCCGTCGCCCGGGTCGCCGACGCCCTGCGGGTCGCGGCGATCGACACGGACACACCGCTGTAGGGCCTTTCGCCTGATCCAGACGAAAGGCTCTAGACCCAGGTGTCCAGCCACATCCTGTTCCGCCAGTCGTCCAGCGGGATCACCGCTCCCGTGTACAGCGGATAGAAGTAGATGAAGTTCCAGATGATCAGCAGGACCAGCACACCCGCGCCGATCGCCCCGATCGCTCTCCGCCGTTCGTCCGAGCCCGGTGGCCCCAGGATCGCGCCGATCATCATCGCCACCGCCAGGCACAGGAACGGCACGAACACGACCGCGTAGAACAGGAAGATCGTGCGTTCCTGGTAGAAGAACCACGGCACCCAGCCCGCCGCGATCGCGCAGGCGATCGCGCCCGCGCGCCAGTCGCGGCGGAAGGCCCAGCGCCACAGGATGTAGCAGATCGCGAAGACGGCCGCCCACCAGAGCATCGGGGTGCCCAGCGCCAGCACCTCGCTCGCGCACTTGTCGCCCGCGTCCGCGGGGCAGCCGCCGGTGCCCGCCTTCGGGTCCTCGTAGTAGTACGAGACCGGGCGGCCCAGGACGATCCAGCTCCAGGGGTTGGACTGGTAGGTGTGGCCGGAGGTCAGATTGACGTGGAACTCGTAGACCTCGGTCTCGTAGTGCCAAAGGCTCCGCAGCCAGTCGGGCAGCCAGGTGAAGCTGCCGCCTTCGCCGGCCGTGGTGGCCCAGTTCCTGAAGTAGCCCTTGTCCGTGACGATCCAGCCGGTCCAGGAGGCGATGTAGGTGGCGATCGCGACCGGGACGGTGGAGACGAAGGCCGGTACGACGTCCTTCTTCAAGGCCGCCTTGTACGGCTGGACCGCGCCGGCCGTGCGGCGGGCGCCGACGTCCCAGAGCACGGTCAGCAGACCGAAGGCGACCAACACGTAGAGGCCGTTCCATTTCGTGCCTGCCGCCAGGCCCAGCATCACGCCCGCCGTCAGCCGCCACGGCCGCCAGCCCAGGCGCACCGTTTCCGCGACCGTCGCGTCCGGCCGGAGCACGCCGTCCGCGTCCTCCGGCAGCGCCGCCGCGAGTCTGCGCCTGGCCCAGTCCCGGTCGATGAGCAGCGCGCCGAACGCGGCCAGCACGAAGAACATCAGCACCTGGTCGAGCAGCGCCGTGCGGCTCATCACGAAGTGCAGGCCGTCCACCGCGAGCAGGGCGCCCGCCAGGCAGCCCAGGAACGTCGAGCGGAACAGCCGGCGGCCGATCCGGCAGAGCATCAGCACCGACAGCGTGCCGAGCACAAAGACCATGAAGCGCCAGCCGAACGGCGTGAAGCCGAAGAGCTGCTCGCCGAGGCCGATGACCCACTTGCCGACCGGCGGATGCACCACATAGCCGGGGTCGGTCGGGATCGGGACGGACGACGGATCCTTCAGGATCTGCTTGTCGATGTCCTTGGGCCAGCTGCCCTCGTACCCCTGGTTGATCAGCGCCCAGGCGTCCTTGGCGTAGTACGTCTCGTCGAATATCACCGCATCCGGCTTGCCCAGATTCACGAACCGGAGCACGCCCGCGACCAGCGCGACCAGCAGCGGACCGCCCCAGGAGGCCGCCCGCAGCAGCGGGTTCACGATGGTCGGCGGGATGCCGAACACCGGCCAGATCCGTTCGGACGGCCGGGTGTAGGGCGGCACCAGGCGTTCGCGCAGCCCGATCACGGGCCGGGGCACGTAGCCGAATCTGCGCAGCCGCTGCTGCCAGCCGGGCGGCTGCTGATCGGCGTCCTTGCCCTGCAAGGTCTGAGGCGCGGTACTGGTCACCGCGCCATCGTAGGGAACGCGACTGTGCGAGTCGTGCGTGCGGGTCCTGCGAGGATGGTGTGTGTGACAGGAACGCTGGTACTCGCAGGGACCCCCATCGGCGATACGGCGGACGCGCCGCCCCGGCTCGCCGCCGAACTGGAGGGCGCCGACATCGTGGCCGCCGAGGACACCCGGCGGCTGCGCCGGCTCACCCAGGCGCTCGGTGTGCAGACCCGCGGGCGCGTCGTGTCGTACTTCGAGGGCAACGAGGCGGCCCGTACGCCGGAGCTGGTCGAGGCGCTGGCGGGCGGTGCGCGGGTGCTGCTGGTCACCGACGCCGGGATGCCGTCCGTCTCCGACCCCGGCTACCGCCTCGTCGCCGCGGCCGTCGAGAAGGACATCAAGGTCACGGCCGTGCCGGGGCCGTCCGCCGTGCTCACCGCGCTCGCGCTGTCGGGCCTGCCGGTGGACCGCTTCTGCTTCGAGGGCTTTCTGCCGCGCAAGGCGGGCGAACGGCTCTCCCGGCTCCGCGAGGTCGCGGCCGAGCGCCGCACGCTCGTCTACTTCGAGGCGCCGCACCGGCTCGACGACACCCTCACCGCAATGGCCGAAGTTTTTGGACCGATGCGGCGCGCCGCGGTGTGCCGTGAGCTGACCAAGACATACGAGGAGGTCAAGCGCGGCGGTCTCGGCGAACTGGCGGCCTGGGCCGCCGAGGGCGTACGCGGCGAGATCACCGTCGTCGTGGAGGGAGCGCCGGAGTCCGGTCCCGCCGATCTGGACGCCGCTGAGCTGGTGCGCAGGGTGCAGGTGCGCGAGGAGGCGGGCGAGCGCCGCAAGGAGGCCATCGCCGCGGTGGCCACCGAGGCCGGCCTGCCCAAACGCGAGGTCTTCGATGCCGTGGTGGCGGCAAAGAATGCGGCTCGAACGGTCCCTGCGGACGGTAAAGGTCTATCGTGAAAAGCAAAGCGCAGACCGTGTCCTGGCCGTTTGTGCATGGGTAGGCCAAAGACCGAACCAATACTCGACAGGCGCTGATGCGCTCCCGCCGGAATGGGCGTCCACTGGGTCAGTGGAAAGGAGCTGGCATGAGTGAGATCACAGGCACCGCCAAGGTCCACGAGGCATACGCCTTCGCCTGCATGCGCTGCGGACACGGCTGGGAGCAGTCGTACGACATCGAGCACCACCACGACGCTTCGGGGCAGGAATTCATCGTCTACAAGACCGACGGCGTGCGGGTGCCTTCGCCGCTGTCGAGCCCGACGTGTCAGAACTGCGAAAGCCATGTCGTACGGATCATGCGGGCCGGCCAGGTGTCCTCGGTGCACGAGCACAACCTGATGGAGCCGTATGTGAAGCCGGCGACGGCCGCCGGACTGGTGGAGAGCGGGCCGCCGGAGGGGTCGCCCGCGCAGACCTCGCAGACCTCGCAGACCTCGCAGCCCGAATCGGCCGAGCCGCGGCACTGGCATCTCTCGGACCTCTTCCACCGCAAGTGAGGCCGTGGGCGCGGGCCTCGTAGGATCGCGCCCATGAGTTCGAAGTCCGCGCCGCCGCCACTGCCAGAACCGCTCAGGGTGGCGGTCGCCGATTCGCACACCCACCTGGACATGCAGGAGGGCACCGTCGAGGAGGCCCTGGCCAGGGCGGCCGCGGTGGGTGTGGAAACCGTGGTGCAGGTGGGCTGCGACATCAAGGGTTCGCGCTGGGCGGCGGAGACGGCCGCGGCGCACGGGAGTGTGCACGCCGCCGTGGCGCTGCATCCGAACGAGGCTCCGCGCATCGTGCTCGGCGACCCTGACGGCTGGTCGCGGCAGGGTGCGCGCGAGGCCGGGGGCGACAGCGCTCTCGACGACGCGCTCGGCGAGATCGACCGGCTGGCCGCGCTCGGCCAGGTGAAGGCCGTCGGCGAGACCGGCCTGGACTACTTCCGTACGGGACCGGACGGGATCGCCGCCCAGGAACGCTCCTTCCGCGCCCACATCGAGATCGCCAAGCGGCACGGCAAGGCGCTCGTCATCCACGATCGCGAGGCGCACGCCGATGTGCTGCGGATTCTCGCCGAGGAAGGCGCGCCCGAGCGGACCGTCTTCCACTGCTATTCCGGTGACGCTGAAATGGCTCAAGTGTGCGCGGCCAACGGCTACTTCATGTCCTTCGCGGGCAATGTGACCTTCAAGAACGCGCAGCCGCTGCGCGACGCACTCGCCGTCGCTCCGCGCGAACTGGTGCTCGTCGAGACCGACGCGCCCTTTCTCACGCCCGCGCCGTACCGCGGACGGCCTAATGCGCCGTATCTCATTCCGGTCACGCTGCGGGCGATGGCCCAGGTGCTGGGGCTCGACGAGGACACGCTGGCCGCGGCGATCTCGGCGAACACCGCCGCCGCCTTTGATTACTGAGGGATAACGAGCGGCGACGGCGCGCACGACCGGCGCCACAACTCCGTGTAGCCGAATGGCTTTGGAGAGTGACCGACGCTCCGCTATCGTCCCGGCCCGCAGCGCCATCGCAACGCCATCGGGCGGACCGGAACCGGACCTTACGGAGCGTCGTGAGCAATTCGCAGGGCAGTCACCGAGCCGGACGCAGCGCCCGCCGCGCCGCCACCAGGACACCGGAGCCGCCCGATCCGGCGGCCGACGCCGATTCCTCGTACGACGCATGGCCCACCGCCGCCGCACCCACCGTGCCCGCGCTGCCGCGTCAGGCACCGCCGCCCTCCGCTTCCGTCCCACGCTCCGAGGCACGCCGGGCCGGCCGCCGCCGCAAGAGCGCCGAGAAGCCCGACACACTGCGCCGGCTCGTCCCGCAGGCCCTGGTCGTCGCCTTCCTCGCCGGCGGCACATCGGCGTTCGTCGCCAGCGACAAGGCCGTCCGCCTCACCGTCGACGGAGTGCCGCGCACCATGCACACCTTCGCCGACGACGTGGCGGAGCTGCTGGAGGACGAAGGGCTCGGCGTCGGCGCGCACGACATCATCGCCCCGGCTCCCGGCGCCGCCCTTGCCGACGGGGACGACGTCGTCGTCCGCTACGGCCGGCCCGTGACACTCACGCTCGACGGGCAGCGACGCCGCGTGTGGACCACCGCGCGCACCGTCGACGAAGCGCTGCGCCAGCTCGGCGTGCGGGCCGAGGGCGCGTTCCTGTCCGCGTCCCGCTCGTCGGTGATCTCGCGCACGGGCCTCGCGCTCGACGTGCGGACCGAGCGGACGGTGACCTTCATGGCCGACGGGCGCGCGCGGACCATCCGCACGAACGCGGCGACCGTGCACGAGGCGCTGGCCGAGGCGGGCATCGCGCTCAGCGGCCAGGACACCACGTCGGTGCCGCAGGAGAGCTTTCCGCGCGACGGCCAGACCGTCACCGTCATGCGGATCACCGGCAGCAAGCAGGTCCGCGAGGAGCCGATCGGCTTCGACGTCGTGAGGACCGAGGATCCGTCGCTGTTCGCGGGCACGGAGGTCGTCGTACGGCAGGGGCGGCCGGGCGCGCGCCGGGTCACCTACCAGCTGCGGACGGTTAACGGCGTACGGCAGAAGCCGCGGAAGATCGCCGAGGAGGTGGTGCGCGCGCCGGTCACCCAGCGGGTGAAGGTGGGCACCAAGCCGCTGCCGCACTCCGTGGCGGGTGCGGACGGGCTGGACTGGGGCGCGCTCGCGCACTGCGAGTCCGGCGGCCGGGTGGGCGCGGTCGACCCGTCGGGGACGTACGGCGGTCTCTATCAGTTCGACACCGGGACCTGGCGCGCGCTCGGCGGCAGCGGGCGCCCGCAGGACGCGCCCGCCTCGGAGCAGACGTACCGGGCGAAGAAGCTCTACGTGCAGCGGGGGGCGAGTCCGTGGCCGCACTGCGGCCGTAGGCTGTATCGGTGAGCACCACTGAGCCCGACGCACTCCTCGGCCCCGCCGACATCCGTGAACTGGCCGCAGCGCTGGGCGTACGCCCCACCAAGCAGCGCGGCCAGAACTTCGTCATCGACGCCAACACCGTCCGGCGGATCGTCCGCACCGCCGAAGTGCGCGAGGACGATGTCGTCGTCGAGGTCGGCCCCGGGCTCGGTTCGCTGACCCTCGCGCTGCTGGAGGCCGCCGACCGGGTCGTCGCCGTCGAGATCGACGATGTGCTGGCGGGCGCGTTGCCGTCGACGATCGTGGCGCGGATGCCGAAGCGCGCGATGCGCTTCTCGCTGGTCCACTCCGACGCGATGCTCGTCGACGAGCTGCCGGGCGTGGAGCCGACCGCGCTCGTCGCGAACCTTCCGTACAACGTCGCCGTGCCGGTGCTCCTCCATATGCTGGACCGCTTCCCGACGATCGAGCGGACGCTGGTGATGGTCCAGGCGGAGGTCGCCGACCGGCTCGCGGCCTCGCCGGGCAACAAGGTCTACGGCGTCCCGTCGGTGAAGGCGAACTGGTACGCCGAGGTGAAGCGCGCCGGATCGATCGGCCGCAATGTCTTCTGGCCCGCACCCAACGTGGACAGCGGCCTGGTGTCCCTGGTGCGCCGGTCCAGGCCCGTGGACACCACCGCCACCAAGGCGGAGGTCTTCGCGGTGGTCGACGCGGCCTTCGCGCAACGGCGCAAGACGCTGCGCGCGGCGCTGGCGGGCTGGGCCGGTTCGCCGGCGGCGGCCGAGAAGGCGCTGGTGGCGGCCGGGATTTCGCCGCAGGCCCGCGGAGAGGCTCTGACGGTCGAGGAGTTCGCACGGATCGCGGAGGCGAAGGCGTGAGCGTCACGGTACGAGTCCCCGCCAAGGTCAATGTCCGGCTGGCGGTGGGCGGCGCCCGGCCGGACGGCTTCCACGACCTGGCCAATGTCTTTCTCGCCGTGTCCCTGTACGACGAGGTGACCGTGCGCCCCGCGGCGTCGCTGACGATCACCTGCGAGGGTCCGGACGCGCACCAAGTGCCCCTGGACCGTACGAACCTGGCGGCGCGCGCGGCCGAACTGCTCGCGGCCCGCCATGGACTGTCGCCCGACGTCCATATCCATATCGCCAAGGACATCCCGGTCGCGGGCGGCATGGCCGGCGGCAGCGCGGACGGCGCGGGAGCGCTGCTGGCGTGCGACGCACTGTGGGACCTCGGCTCGTCCCGCTCCGAACTGCTCGCCATCTGCGCGGAGTTGGGCAGCGATGTGCCGTTCAGCCTGGTGGGCGGGGCGGCGCTGGGCACCGGGCGCGGTGAGCGGCTGACCGAGCTGGCGGTCGGCGGCGAGTTCCACTGGGTGTTCGCGGTGGCGGACGGCGGTCTGTCGACGCCGGCGGTGTACGGCGAGTTCGACCGCCTCAACGAAGGCGTCGAGGTCCCGGACCCTGCCGCCTCGCCGGAGCTGCTCGACGCCCTGCGTACGGGCGACGCGACGGCCCTCGCGGGCGCGGTCGCCAACGACCTCCAGCCCGCGGCCCTTTCGCTGCGACCGTCCCTCGCGCAGACGCTCGCGGCGGGCACGGCGGCGGGCGCGCTCGCGGCGCTGGTCTCGGGCTCCGGCCCGACGACGGCCTTCCTGACGAAGGACGCGGACGCGGCGGAGGAGGTCGCCGAGGTGCTGCGGTCCTCGTCGGTGTGCAGGACGGCGAGGGTGGCCACGTCTCCGGCGGCCGGCGCGACGGTTCTGTAACCGGCCAGGCCGTGTGAAAGCCGCTCGCGTGGCCCGTACAGCTACCGCTAGCGTGCCGTGCATGAGCACTCACGACACCGACGCCCATCCCCGCTTCGCGGCGGCGCTGCGTGAACTGGGCCTCGAAGTCCCGGTCCGCCGCTTCCCGGACGCCACCCGTACCGCCGCCGAAGCGGCTGCCGCGATCGGCTGCGACGTCAGCGAGATCGTCAAGTCGCTGATCTTCGAGGCGGACGGGGAGCCGGTGCTCGTGCTGATGGACGGTTCGTCGCGGGTCGACGTGGAGCGCGTACGGCAGGAGCTCGGCGCCGCGTCCGTGAAGCGCGCGAACGCCGATCTGGTCCGGGAGACCACCGGCTACGCGATCGGCGGTGTCCCGCCCTTCGGCCACGCAACCAGGACCCGGGTGCTGGCCGACCGTGCGCTGCTGGACCACGCCGTGGTGTGGGCGGCGGCCGGGACCCCGCACACGGTCTTTCCGCTCGACCCGAAGACGCTGATCGCGCACGCGGGCGGCACGCTGGTGGACGTCCGCGAGCGCACCGCGTGACCGTACTGGTCGCGGCGGCGGTGCTGATCGCCGCGGTCACGCACGCCAGTTGGAACGCGCTCGCACACACCATCAAGGACCAGCTGGTCGCCTTCACCCTGATCGTCGGCGGCGCGGCCGTGATCGGCGCGGTGGCAGCGTGTTTCGCGCCGCTGCCCAAGGCCGGGGCGTGGCCGTATCTGGTCGCGTCCGCGCTGCTGCACGTCGGCTACCAGGCGCTGCTGATGCGGTCCTTCAGCCTCGGCGACTTCGGTCAGATGTATCCGATCGCGCGCGGCACGGCGCCGATGGTGGTGACCGCGCTGGCGGCGGTGTTCGTCGGCGAGACGCTCAACCGCTGGCAGCTGGCGGGCGTCGCGCTGGCCTCGGTGGGTCTCGTCGGCGTGGCGCTGTGGGGCATCAGGGGCTCGGGCTCGGTGCCGCACTGGCCCGCGCTGCTGGCGGCGCTGGCGACCGGACTGTCGATCGCCGCGTACACGGTCGTGGACGGCGTCGGCGTACGCGCCTCCGGCACGCCGGTCGGCTATATCGCCTGGCTGATGGTCCTGGAGGGGATCCTGGTGCCGTGGTACGCGTTCCGTGTGCACCGCGGCGAGCTGCTGCGGAAGCTGCGGCCGTACGCGGCACGGGGCGCGGTCGGCGCGGTGCTGTCGATCTCGGCGTACGGGCTGATCCTGTGGGCGCAGACCCGCGCGCCGCTGGCGCCGGTCGCGGCGCTGCGCGAGTCGTCGATCATCGTGGGCGCGGCGATCGGGGCGCTGTTCTTCAAGGAAAGGTTCGGCGGACCGCGGATCGCGGCGGCGGGACTGATGGTGGTGGGCATCGGGCTGATGCTGCGCGCGAGTTGAGGCGCGGGCCCTTCTGGTCCGGCCTCGTCCCGAACCCTTGATCGAACCGATGGCCGCCTTCTGACGTCCTTCCCGTCATGGTGACGATCACGCACTGGACTCATCAGCTGCTCCGCTTCGGCTGGCTGCAGGCCCGCAGCTGCGCCTTCGCGTTCGCGCTCGTCGGCGGCATCGCGGCCTCGCGTCTGCTGCCCGAGCTGCCGGTCGCGCGCTACGACCTGGTGCTGCTGTACGGGATCGGCCTGGCGGTACTGGCCAGGAGGCTCGGCTGGGACAGTGCGCGGGACACCTGGGTGATCGCCGGATGCCATCTCATCGGGCTGCTCTTCGAGCTGGTCAAGGTGCGGATGGGATCGTGGAGCTATCCCGAGGACGCGCTGACGAAGGTCGCGGGCGTGCCGCTGTACGGCGGCTTTCTCTATGCGGCGGTGGGCAGTTATGTGTGCCGGGCCTGGCACCTCTTCGACCTGCGGGTGTACGGGTACCGGCCGCGGATCATGGCGGTGCTGGCGGCCGGGGTCTATCTGAACTTCTTCACCCACCACTGGCTGCCGGACCTGCGCTGGGTGCTCGCCGCGGCGCTGGTGTGCGCGACCGCCGGCACGTGGGTGCGCTTCCGCGTCGGCGCGCGTGAGCACCGGATGCCGCTCGCGCTGGCCTTTGTGCTCATCGGCTTCTTCCTCTGGGTCGCGGAGAACATCGCGACGTACGCCGGGGCCTGGAGCTATCCCGACCAACTCGGCGGCTGGCAGCCGGTGTCGGTGGCGAAGTTCGGTGCGTGGGCGCTGCTGATCACCGTGACGTTTGTGCTGGCGGCCCGGCAGCGGCCGGACTGTCAGAGGCGGGCGATGGCGTCGACGCCATGACGCCTGGCATCCCTGCGGCGTTCCTCCGCCATGACCGCTTCGAACGCCCCGTTCACCGCCAGCAGTCCTCCGTCCACCCGCAGCGTCGTGCCCGTGATCCAGGCCGCGTCCAACGACGCGAGGAACGCCACCGCCGCCGCGATGTCCGCCGGCTCGCCGACCCGGCCGAGCGGGTAGACGTCGCTCACGGCCTCCAGACTCTTCTCGCGGCCCGACCAGGTGGGCGTGCAGACCGTGCCCGGGTTGATCTGGTTGACACGGACGCCGCGCGGGGCCCCGTCGCCCGCCAGCGTGCGGGTGAGCTAGGGCCTGTCTGTTAGGTCAGGCCCGCCTTGGCCGCGCTGTAGACACCTCAGGCAGTCAACGCGTCAAGCTGCGGCCCTCAGCCCGCTGTGTAGCCTGTCGATCTGTTCGAACGGGATGAGGGTGAGACGTGGAGACGCTGGTGGAGGGGGCCGTCAAGGAGGCGCTTCGCGACGGGCGCGGCGAAGCGGTCCGCCTGTATGTCGCCGCCTGTGCGGAACGCATGGCGCCCCTGTTCGTCGGCCTGCGGGCGGGCGTACCGGGGCGGGAAGCCGACCTGGACCTCTATGTGGAGTCCGTGAGCGGTCTTTGGCTTGCCGACAAGCCACTCGCCGACGCCGCCGAGCGAGTGCGCTGGCTGGAGCGGTTTCCGGAGCTCCAGCCGGACGACGAGGGGGTCACCGGTGTCGCCGACACCTACGCGTTCTTCGCCGCCCTCTGCCTGCGCTATGCCCTGCTGGCCCACAACTCGGGCAACGCTGATGACGCGGTGTCCTGCGGCCATGCGGCACTCACCGCGATGGGCATGCTGGACCAGAATGTGGCAGGTGCCAGCCTTCTGGCCGACGAACAACGGCTCCAGTCCCTCTCGCTGAGCGGTGACGCCGCAGGTCTGTGGGACGCGAGCGTCACGGCAGGGCGAGAGAGGCTCCGTGCCGTGGTGGGTCGCCTGCCCCGATAGGCGTCCTCCTGATCGCTGCACGTGCGATGTGGCCTCTGATTACGCGGCCGCTGTGACCACTTCGTCGGGTGGAGCTGGGAAGGCCAATGCCTCGTCATATCGCTGACTCTGCTGGAGGCAGTGGTAGAGCTGGCCGAGCATGCGGTTGAAGAGGTTGCGCTGTGCGGCGGCGTGCCAGTCGCCGTGGTCGTCGCGGCGACGCCGGTAGTGGGTCTTGGCGCCGGGTGACGCGGTGATGGAGGCGAAGGCCCAGAGGTAGCCGGCGTGGTTGAGCCGGTCGTTCTTCACCCACCGCCGGGTGATGCTGGACTTCTTGCCGGAGGCCCTGGTGATGGGCGAGGCACCGGCGTATGCCTTCAGACCGCGGGCGTCCGCGAAGCGGGCCTTGTCGTCTCCGATCTCGGCGAGCACCCGGGCGCCGAGCTGGACGCCGAGGCCGGGGAAGCTGAGGATGATCTCAGCGTCCGGGTGCTGAGGGAAAGCCTCTTCGACCGCCTCGGCGAGGTCGTCGGCGGCGGTGCAGGCGGCCTCCAACTGGACCAGGAGGGCGAGCATTTGCTTGCCCAGTGCGTCCTCGACCAGCGGCGGCTGGTGAGCGTAGTCGTGGCGGAACATGTCCCGGAGCCGCTCGGCCTCGGCCGCGATGCCCCGCTTGCGGCCGGCCCGCTTGAGCGCGGCCTCCAGCTGCGTACGGGTCAACCGCGCGGCCCGGGTCGGCGTCGGGGCCGCCTTCAGAAGCTCCCTGGCCTCCGGCCGACACAGACCGTTGCGCCAGGGCTCGAAGGCTGCCAAGGCGGCCGGGTAGTACTCCCGCAGCAGCGAACGAAGCTGGTTGGACAGCTGCTGCCGGTTCCAGAGCGAGTCCTGCTGAGCACGGGCCAGGACGGAGACTGCCCGGCCGAGGTCGCTGTCGTTGGGCAGTGGCCGGTGGGCGTGCATGTCGGTGCGCAGGATGTTCGCGAGCACCAGGGCGTCGCCAGGGTCGGACTTCTTGCGCGAGACCGAGTGCCGGTCGCGATAGCGGGCGGCGGCCATCGGGTTGATCGCGAACACCTGCCGCTTGCCCGTCCGCAGCACCGCGACAAGCAGGCCGCGGGAGGTTTCGATTGCGACAGGGATCGGGCTCTCCTCGCTGTCGCCGTGCTCGACGAGCAGATCCAGCAGGATTTTGTAGCCCGCCGCGTCGTCGGTGATGTGCCGTTTGGCCAGTAACTGGCCGCTGCCGTCGACCAGGGCGACGTCATGTGTGCGCTCGGCCCAGTCGATGCCGCAGTAGATCAAGGTGTTCCTCCCCATCGGGCTGTTTGCGCTGGTCACGAGCTCGTGCGGAACCACGCGGCGACCTAATCCCAGGACTCGGCACGAGGGCCGGTCCGCCACCTCAGTAGCCGTTCGTGGCACCAGCTCACCCCACGGGCCTCGGTCTATGCGGGAGCTCAGACGGCTCGGGCTTCACAAGAGGTCACCGTGTAGTGGGCTCGCACCACCAACACCAACGAGTGATCAAGGTGCGAGTGTTGACGCTCGACGGCCCTGGGCAGCGCCGCTCTGCGCTGAGGCACCAGAGCCCGGATCGCAACAGGCATCCGCCCAGTGCCGACGAACATCAACATCGGCATTGTGGTGACGGCTCAGGCGGCGCCGAACGCCGCGCGGTCTACAGCGAGGCGTCGAAGCCCGGCGTGATTCAGGCATCCGCTCGGCACCTGCCAGGCCGTCACCACAAGCAGCAGGACTGTCCGCCGCTCTGTGGAGAGACATCGCGTGTCCGGAAGTCAGAAGGCATGGCGGCCCTGCTGTTCGAACAGTCCGGGGTTCTGCACTGGCCCGTTCCGTCCGTACATGGGGATTAGGCGTGGTTCCCGAAGTCCTGCTCGGCGTTGACGGAGCCGATGTTGACGATCGCGCCCCGGCCCGAGGCTTCCAGGTGCGGCATGGCGGCGCGGGCGCAGCGGAACGCGCCTGTGAGTGTGATGTCCAGGTCACGCAGCCAGGCGTCGTCCGGCAGGTCCTCCACGAGCGGTGTGTCGGGGGTGCACGAGGAGGCGCTGTTGACCAGGACGTCCAGCGCCCCGACGCGTTCGACGGCGTACGCCACTGCCGCATGGACCGACGTGCGGTCGGCCACGTCGCAGCGGAACGAGTCCGCGCCCGGTATGTCCGCCGCGGTCAGCGCGGCTTGCTCGCCGTCCACGTCGGTGATGAGGACGGGAGCGCCTTCCGAGGCGAGCCGTCGCGCGGTCGCCTCGCCGATGCCGCGGGCCGCGCCCGTGATCAGTACGCCGTATCCCTCGAAACGTCCAAGACCGTTTGTCATACGGCCGAACGCACCGCCCTGATCAGCGCCTGGGCGCGGGGATCCGCCGTAACTCCCTTGCGCAGCCCGTTGGTCACATAGCCGAGCGCGATGCCCGACTCGGGATCGGCGAAGCCGAGCGAGCCGCCGCGGCCGGGGTGGCCGAAGGAGCCGGGGCCGAGGAGCGGGGCCGCGGGGCCGTGCAGCATGTAGCCGAGGCCGAAGCGGGTGTTCACGACCAGCACACGGTCCGGGCCCGCCGACTCCTCGGTGCGGGCCAGCGTGACCGTGGCCGGCGCGAACAGCCGGGTGCCGCCGTCGACGTCGCCGATCGTCGCCGCGTAGAAGCGGGCGAGCGCGCGGGCAGTGGAGATGCCGCCGGATGCGGGGAGTTCGGCGGCGCGGTAGGTGGGGTCGTTCTCGTCGGGTGCCGGGTCGATCACGCGGAAGGCGCGGCGGGTGAGGGACTCGGGGTCGTGGTAGGCGTCGGAGACGGCGCGCTTGGGCCGCAGTTTGAGCCCTCCTCCGGCGGCCGTCGCCGGTTCGTCGACGGGCCCGATCCGGCCGACCCGGTGAGCTTCCTCCGGCGGCAGCCCTATCCAGAAGTCCAGGCCGAGCGGGCGGGCGATCTCCTCGGCGACCCAGCGGCCGATGGTCCGGCCGGTGACCCGGCGCACCAGTTCGGCGATCAGCCAGCTGTAGGTCATCGCGTGGTAGCCGTGGTCGGTGCCGGGCTCCCAGGCCGGGCGCTGCGCGGCGAGCGCCGCCGGGCCGCTGATGCCGTCGGCCGCCTGGGCCGGACTGAGGGGCCGGTCGAGCACCGGCAGCCCGGCGCGGTGCGAGAGCAGCTGCCGTACGGCGATCCGGTCCTTGCCCGCCGCCTTGAACTCCGGCCAGTACGTGCCCACCGGCGCGTCCAGGTCGATCTGGCCGCGCTGGTGCAGCAGCAGGACGACGGCCGCGGCGACGCCCTTGGTCACCGAGCGGACGATCTGCGCGGTGTCCACGGCCCACGGCTCGGGTCCGTCGACGTCCCGGGTGCCTGCCCACAGGTCGACGACCTTGCGCCCGTCCCGGTAGACGGCCACGGCCGCGCCCCGCTCGCCACGCTGCTCGAAGTTGCGGACAAAGGCATCGTGGACCGGCTCGAAGCCGTCCGCGACCGTGCCCCTGACGTCCACTGCGCCTGTTCTCCCCGTTCCGCTCATCCCTCCATGGTGCCTGGGGTTCAGAGAGACACGGTCTTCGGGTCGAAGCCGAACGGCAGCTCCAGCCGGTGCGCCCGCATCAGCTCCTCGTCGCCGAGCAGGTCCTGCGTACGTCCGTCCGCCGCGATCACGCCCTCGCTGAGGATCACCGCGCGGGGGCACAGTTCGAGCGCGTACGGCAGGTCGTGCGTGACCATGAGCACGGTGACGTCCAACGACCGCAGGATGTCGGCGAGTTCACGCCGCGAGGCAGGGTCGAGATTGGACGACGGCTCGTCGAGCACCAGGATCTCCGGCTCCATCGCGAGCACGGTGGCGACCGCGACCCGCCGTCGCTGTCCGAAGGAGAGATGGTGCGGCGGCCGGTCCGCGTAGCTCTCCATGCCGACCTGGGTCAGCGCCGCAACGACGCGTGCTTCGAGCTCGGCGCCGCGCAGCCCGGCGGCCGCGGGCCCGAAGGCCACGTCCTCGCGGACGGTGGGCATGAACAGCTGGTCGTCCGGGTCCTGGAAGACGATGCCGACGCGACGGCGGATCTCCGCGAGATGCCGCCTGGCGACCGGCAGGCCCGCGACCGACACGGAGCCCGCGCCGCCGGCGAGGATGCCGTTGAGGTGCAGGACGAGAGTGGTCTTGCCCGCGCCGTTGGGGCCGAGCAGCGCGACCCGTTCGCCGCGTGCCACGGTGAGGTCGACGCCGAAGAGGGCCTGGTGGCCGTCCGGGTAGGCGTAGGCCAGGCCCTTCACCTCGAGAGAAGCAGTCATAGGGTCCATCCCAGCAGACAGACGGCGAGCGCCGTCACCGGGAGGGCAGCGGCGTACGACCACTGGGCCCGGGACGCGGTCACCTCGTCGATCACCGGCATGGAGCCGGTGTAGCCGCGGCTCACCATCGCGAGATGCACCCGCTCACCGCGTTCGTAGGAGCGGATGAAGAGCGCGCCGGCGGACTTGGCGAGCACGCCCCAGTGCCGTACGCCCTTCGCCTCGAAGCCGCGGGAGCGGCGGGCGATCGACATCCGGCGCATCTCGTCGGTGATCACATCGCCGTAGCGGATCATGAAGGAGGCGATCTGCACCAGCAGCGGCGGCAGCCTGAGGCGCTGAAGTCCGAGCAGCAGCGAGCGCAGCTCGGTCGTCGAGGCGAGGATCACGGACGCGGCGACGCCGAGCGTCCCCTTGGCCAGGATGTTCCAAGCGCCCCACAGGCCCGGCACGCTCAGCGAGATGCCGAGGACGGACACCTGCTCACCGGGCACGACGAACGGCATCAGCAGCGCGAAGGCCACGAACGGGATCTCGATGAGGAGCCTGCGCAGCAGAAACGCGGCGGGGATACGGGCCACGGCCGCGACAGCCACAAGCAGCGCCGCGTAGAGGCCGAAGGCCCACACGGCCTCGCGCGGCGTGGAGACCACGACGAGGACGAAGCAGAAGACGGCGACGAGCTTGCAGTGCGGCGGCAGGTCGTGGACGGGCGAGTGACCGTGCCGGTAGAGCTTGTGACTGTGGCCCGCGCCCATGTCAGACGGACTCCGGGACGCGGGTGGCCTCGTCGGCGGCCGGGCGACGGCGGCGGACGACCAGGAAGACCCCGCTGCCCACGACGACGGTCGCGCCGACGCCGATGACGCCCGCGAGGCCGCCGGAGATGCGCGCGTTCGAGACGTCCTTGACGCCGTAGTCGGCGAGCGGGGAGTCGGCGGCGGCGTGCTCCTCGACGTTCTTGTCGATGCCCTTGTCGGCGGCCACCTTCTCCAGGCCGTCCGGGCTGGCGGAGGCGTAGAAGGAGACGACGCCCGCGAGGACGAGCGGGATGGCGAGGCCGGTCAGCCAGACCTTGCGCGGCGAGACGCCGGTCGCCGCGGGGGCCGCGACCGGCTCGGCGTCGACCAGCTCGCCGCCGATGCGCAGCTTGAGCGGCGCGGACAGTCCGCGGGCGCCGTATACGAGGTCGGGCCGGACGGCGAGGACCGCGCCGACCGTGAGCATGGTGATCACGGCCTCGCCGATGCCGATGAGGACATGGACGCCGACCATCGCGGTGAGGACCTTGCCGATCGGCACGTCGGTGGTGCCGCCGACGGAGTAGATCAGCGTGAAGGCACCGGCGGCGGCCGGGACGGAGACCAGCGCGGCGACGAAGGAGGCGGCGGTGACCGAGCGGCGGCCGCGCGGCAGCACGGTGACCAGCAGACGGAAGAGGCCGTACGCCACGACGACCGTGACCACGCCCATGACGGTGATGTTCACGCCGAGCGCGGTGAGGCCGCCGTCCGCGAAGAGGACTCCCTGCATCAGCAGGACGACCGCGATGCACAGCACGCCGGTGTACGGACCGACGAGGATCGCGGCGAGCGCACCGCCCAGCAGATGTCCGCTTGTTCCGGCCGCGACGGGGAAGTTGAGCATCTGTACGGCAAAAATGAAGGCGGCGACGAGTCCGGCGAGCGGCGCGGTGCGCTCCGCGCCGACCAGCCCGACCGGCGAGCCGCCCAGTTCGCGGCGGGCTCCCCGCAGGCTGACGGCCACAGCACCGGCGGCCGCGACTCCGGCGGCCACCGATATCGGTGCGTTGATGAATCCGTCGGGGACGTGCATGGAGGGCTCCGCTTCGGACAGGTGGATAACTGTTCCATGATTGCCTTCTTGCAAACGAGTTGCAAGAGCGCATCTGTCACAGAAGGGAATCGAGCTTTCCGCGCGAAATATGGGACATTAGATGACAAAGAGTGCAAAAAGTGAGGAGCGGCCGATGTCCCCCACCCTGGAAGAGCATGCATGGGCACGGATCGTCACCGATGCTCCTCAGTACCGACCGGTACGCGTAGCCCTCTTCTACGAACCCTCGGATCCGCAGGACGTTCGCTTCGCCTTCCCCAGCGGCCGCGAATGGACCTTCCCGCGCGAGCTGCTGGAGACGGGGCTGCGCGCCCCGGCCCGCAGCGGCGACGTCGAGGTCTGGCCCTGCGGCCGGGTCCAGATGGTGGTGGAGTTCCATACCCAGGACGGCGTGGCGGTGGTGCAGTTCGACTCAAAGGTAGTCATGCGCTTCCTGCGCCACACATACGCAGCGGCCGCACCCGCCACCCAGGGATCCACCCAGAACTGACGAGTACGGCCGCCTTCGGCGCGCGCCCCGATCAGGCGCGCGCCGGGATCAGACGCGTACCAACTTCCGCTCCTCGTCCGGGTCTTCCGGACTGACGCCCTCGGGAGCAGCGGTCAGCTGCTTGTGCAGTTTCTCGCCCTCCACGTCCACATTGGGCAGCAGCCGGTCCAGCCAGCGCGGCAGCCACCACGCCTTGTGGCCGAGCAGCGCGAGCACCGCGGGCACGATCGCCATCCGGACCACGAAGGCGTCGAAGAACACCGCGATCGCGAGACCGAAGCCGATCATTTTGATCATCTGCTCGCTGGAGCCGATGAAGCCCGAGAACACCGCGATCATGATCACCGCCGCGGCCGCGACCACCCGGGCTCCGTGGTTGAAGCCGGTGACGATCGCCGCGCCCGGCCGCTCGCCGTGGACATACGCCTCACGCATCCGCGTGACCAGGAAGACCTCGTAGTCCATCGCCAGGCCGAAGACCACGCCCACCATGAAGATCGGCATCATCGACATGATCGGGCCGGTCTGTTCCACGCCGAACAGCGAGCCCAGCCAGCCCCACTGGAAGACGGCGACGACCGCGCCGAGCGCCGCGACGACGGAGAGCAGGAAGCCGAGCGCCGCCTTCAGCGGCACCAGGATCGAGCGGAAGACGAGCATCAGCAGCAGGAAGGCGAGTCCGACGACCAGCGCGAGATAGGGCAGCAGCGCGTCGTTCATCTTCTGCGAGAAGTCGATGTTCATCGCGGTCGCGCCGGTGACCAGCACGTCGTCGCCGCTGCCGTCCCGGATGGAGTGGACCAGGTTCTCCGTCTCGGCGGACGAGGGCCGGTCCTTCGGGATGACCGTGATCGTCGAGGTGTCGCCCGCCTTGTTGAGGGTCGGCGGGGTCACGGCGGCCACGCCGTCCAGGCCCTTGATGTCCTCGACCGTGCGGTCGGCGGCGCTCTTGTCGCCGTCGACGACCACCAACAGCGGACCGTTGAAGCCGGCGCCGAAGCCGTCGGACAGCAGGTCGTACGCCTTGCGCTGGGTGGTGCTCACCGGCTGCGAACCGTCGTCGGGCAGGCCCATCTCCAGCGACGAGGCCGGGATGGCGATGGCGCCGAGGCCTATGACGCCGGCGAGCAGCACGGTGACCGGGCGGCGCAGCACGAAGCGGGACCAGCGGGTGCCCATGTTCGGCTTGTCGCTCACGTCCTTGCCCTTGCGGACCTTGCGGCCGAGCACGCGATTGCCGGCGAAGCCGAGAAGTGCCGGGATGAGCGTGAGCGCGATGAGGACCGCGATCACGACCGTGCCTGCCGCGGCGAAGCCCATCTTGGTGAGCATCGGGATGTTGACCACGGCGAGGCCGACGAGCGCGATGACCACGGTCAGGCCGGCGAAGACGACCGCGGAGCCCGCGGTGCCGACGGCCCGGCCGGCCGCCTCCTCCTGCTCTCGGCCCTCGGCGAGTTCGGCGCGGTAGCGCGAGACGATGAAGAGGGCGTAGTCGATGCCGACGGCGAGGCCGATCATCATCGCCAGCGTGGAGGTCGTCGAGCCGAGGTCGAGCACGTTCGCGAGCGCGGTGATCGTCGAGATGCCGATGCCGACGCCAATGATCGCGGTGAGCAGCGGAAGTCCGGCGGCGACCAGCGAGCCGAAGGTGATGACCAGCACGACCGCGGCGATCGCGACGCCGATGATCTCCCCGGCCCCGGTCTCCGGGACGGCCTGCAGCGCGTCTCCGCCGATCTCCACCGTCAGCCCGGCGTCCTTGGCCTGGGTGCCGGTCTCCTCCAGCGCCTCACGGGTCTCGTCGGTCAGCTCCATCGAGTTGACCTTGTACGAGACGGACACGTACGCCGTCCCGCCGTCCTTGGACACGGCGTTGGCGGTGTACGGGTCGGAGACGGAGGCGATCTGGTCGGAGCCCTCCTTGAGCGCGGTGACCGCCTTGTTCACCTCGGCCTTGTTGGCCGGCTCGGTCATCTTGCGGCCCTCGGGGGCCTTGAAGACGACCCGGGCGGTCGCGCCGTCGGCGCTGCCGCCGGGGAAGCGCTCCTCGAGCAGGTCGAAGGCCTTCTGGGCCTCGGTGCCGGGGATGGAGAAGGACGACGATGTGGCGGGTGCCGCGGTGGCCGCGCCGAATCCGGCGACGGCCAGGAGCGCCACCCAGAGGAGGGCGACAAGTCGGCGTCGGCGGAAGGCGAACCGCCCGAGTTTGTAGAGATACGTGGCCACGAGGGCGTACTCCCGTAAGTGAGGTGAACAGGGCATGGGGAGCCGGCCCGACGACGAGAGCGGCGCGCGTCAGGTAGTGCAGTACGGCTTCGGGGAGATGGTGCGGGGAGGTCAGACGCCGAGGGCGGGGAGCACCACGGCGTCCAGGTACTGGGTGAGGAAGTCCCGGTCGGGGTCCCGGTCGTCGATCAGCTGGCGGGAGACGAACGCGCCGACCACCATGTGCAGGACGAACTTCAGCGCGGGGTTGTCCGCACTGATCTCACCCCGCTCCACCGCCCGCCGCAGCAGCGTGTTCATCCCGGTCTTCTCGGGCTCGATCAGCAGCTCGCGCAGCGCCTGGTGGAGATCGGGATTGGTATGGATGGCCTGGGCCAGACCCCGCATCAGCGCGGAGTCCCGCTCCATCTGACAGTTGTCGGTGCGCAGCAGCATCGCGTGGAAGTCGCCGCGCAACGTGCCGGTGTCGATGTCTCCGACATCGACCGGCTTGTCGTGCCTGAGCGCTCTGGCCACCAGCTCCGGCTTGCTCCGCCACTGGCGGTAGAGCGTGGCCTTGCTCGATCGGGTCCGGGCGGCGACGGCGTCCATGGTCAGGGCGTCGTAGCCGACTTCGCGCAGCAGATCGAGCACGGCTTCGTACAGCTCTGCCTCACGCTCGGCGGTGAGCCGGCTGCGGGACATGATCGGCCTCCCATCGCCAACCGAACGAAACGGTTTCGTACACATAGACCGTAACCCGGCTCGCAACGAAACGAAACCGTTTCGCTTGTGGTCTGGGTCACGGACGGAATCGCGGACGGAATCACCGCGGCGGCGATCGCGGACGGGGCCACGGTCCGGGGCACGAACACGATTCCCCCTGCCCCACAAGTTGCCGCGCCTCCTGGGCACGGAAAGCATTGGGGGGTGAGCGACGACGTGGCGTATCTCCGTTACCCGCACCTCCACAACGACTTGCTGTGCTTCGCCGCCGAGGACGATCTCTGGATCGCTCCTCTCGTCCCGGCAGGCCACCGGCCCGGCCGGGCCTGGCGGCTCACCGTCGACCGGACGCGGGTCGGTCATCCGCGCTTCTCGCCCGACGGCCACCACATCGCATACACGACCTGGCGCAGCCTCGACCCCGAGATCCATCTTGTGCCGGTCGAGGGCGGACCCGCGCGCCGGCTCAGCTACTGGGGCTCCACCGACACCCGGGTCTGCGGCTGGGCCCCGGACGGCCACATCCTCGCCGTCTCCTCGCACGGCCAGCCGTTCTCGTACTTCTCCTGGGCCTACAAGGTCGGCACCGACGGCTCCCCGGGCCGGCGCCTGCCCTGGGGCCCTGCCTCCGACATCCAGGTCATCGATGTCGAGGACGAGCACCGCACGCTGCTGCTGACCGGCAAGCCACCGCACGAGCCGGCCGCCTGGAAGCGGTACCGGGGCGGGGCGACGGGCCGGCTGTGGCTGCACGGCGAGCGGCTGCTCGCCGATCTGAACGGGCATCTGGAGTGCCCGATGTTCGTCTCCGGACGGATCGCGTTCCTCTCCGACCACGAAGGCATCGGCAATCTCTACTCCTGTCTGCCCGACGGGACAGATCTCCGGCGGCACACCGATCATGACGACTTCTATGCCCGGCACGCCTCGAGCGACGGTCGCAGGGTCGTGTACCAGTGCGCCGGCGATCTGTGGATCGTCGACGACCTCGCCGCCGCGGACGCGCGGGCGCGCAAGCTCGAGGTGCAGCTCGGCGGGCCGCGCGCCGGACGCCGTACGTACCAGGTGCCGGCGGCCAGCCATGTGGACTCCATCTCGGTCGACGCGACCGGCCGGGCCAGCGCCGTCTCCGTACGCGGCAGCCTGTACTGGCTCACGCACCGCGACGGGCCCGCGCGGACGATCGCGGACACCCCGGGTGTACGGGTCCGGCTTCCGGAGATGCTCGGAACCGGCGGCCAGGTCGCCTATGTCACGGACGCGGAGGGCGAGGACGCCGTCGAGATCGCGTATCTGCCGCGCGCGAGCGGCGACCGGGAACCGCGGCGGCTGGCCTCGGGCGAGCTGGGCCGGGTGCTGGAGCTGGTCTCGGACCCGGACGGCGAGCGCCTCGCCATCGCGTCGAACGACGGGCGGCTGCTGCTGATCGATTCGACGGAGGAGTCCAACGGGGCGGTGACGGAGCTGATCCGGTCCATCAACGGGCCCGTGCGCGACCTCTCGTTCTCGCCGGACGGGCACTGGCTGACCTGGTCGCAGCCGGGCATCGGCCGTTCGCTGCGGCAGATCAAGATGGCCCGGATCATGGACCGTACGATCGTCGACGTCACCAACGGCCGTTTCGAGGACGAGAATCCGGTCTTCACCAGCGACGGCCGCTATCTCGCGTTCCTGTCCTGGCGCGGCTTCGACCCGGTGTACGACGTGCACACCGGAGACCTGTCCTTCCCGCTCGGCTGCCGGCCCTATCTCGTGCCGCTCTCCTCCGCGACGCCCTCGCCCTTCGCTCTCCTGCCGGACGGGCGGCCCGCGGCGGGCGGGCTCGACCCGCTGGAGGAGTCCGGCACGGCGCGGGACGAGGCCGCCGGCGCCAGTACGGGTGCGGGCACGGTGACGGTGGAGATCGAGGGTCTGGAGAGCCGGGTGACGCCGTTCCCGGTGTCGGCCTCCAAGTACTCGGCGCTGCATCCCGTCAGCGGCGGCGGACTGGTCTGGCTGCGCTGGCCGATCTCCGGCGCGCTCGGCGAGACCTTCGCCAATCCGTCCGACACCTCCGGCCGGCCCACGCTGGAGCACTTCGACATCACCAAGGCCCGCAAGACCGAACTGGTCGGTCATCTCGACTGGTTCGCGGTCAGCGGCGACGGTACGCGGCTGGTCGTCGTGGACGACGGCGAGCTGCGCGCGGTGCCCGCGACGGAGACCGGCGACAGCGATTCGACGGTCTATCTCGATCTGCGGCGGATCCTGCACGAGGTGGACCCGGCCTCCGAATGGCGCCAGGCGTACGGCGAGGCGGGCCGCCTCACCAGCGCGTACTTCTGGGAGCCGGGCATGTGCGGCATCGACTGGGACGCGGTGCTCGACCAGTACCGTCCGCTGGTCGAACGGGTCGCGTCGCCGGACGAGTTCGCGGACCTGCTGCGGGAGGTGCTCGGGGAGCTGGGCACCTCGCACGCGTATGTCTCGCCCGCGCGGCGCAACGAAGGGCCGCCGCACTACCAGCGGGCGATGGGGCTGCTGGGCGCGAACCTGGTCTGCCGGGACGGGAAGTGGATGGTCAAGCGCATCCTGCCCGGCGACTCCTCGGACTCCAAGGCGCGTTCGCCGCTGGCGGGCACGGGTATCCGGGAGGGCGCGATCCTCACGCACGTCGACGGACGGCCGGTGGATCCGGTGACGGGCCCGTACCCGATGCTGGCGGCGGCGGGCGGCACGACGGTGGAGCTGACGTTCCAGCCGGCGGAGGGTGAGGGGCGCTCGCGCCGGGTGGCGATCGTGCCGCTGGTGGACGAACGGCCGCTGCGGTACCAGGACTGGGTGGCCAAACGCCGCGAGGTCGTACGGGAGTTGAGCGGCGACAAGTGCGGGTACCTGCACATCCCGGACATGGGCGGCTCGGGCTGGGCCCAGTTCAACCGCGATCTGCGGAAGGAGATGGCCCGTCCCGCGCTGATCGTGGACGTACGGGGCAACGCGGGCGGCCACATCAGCGAGCTGGTCGTGGAGAAGCTGACCCGCAAGATCCTCGGCTGGGACCTGACGCGCAACGCCCAGCCGGTCTCGTACGCCTCGAACGCGCCGCGGGGCCCGGTGGTCGCGCTGGCCGACGAAGCGACGTCCTCGGACGGCGACATGATCACGGCGGCGTTCAAACTCCTGGGCCTGGGCCCGGTGGTGGGCAGCCGCACCTGGGGCGGGGTGGTGGGCATGACGGGCCGCCACCGCCTCGGCGACGGCACGGTGATCACGGTCCCGATGAACGCGGCGTGGTTCGACGCGTATCGCTGGGGTATCGAAAACCACGGCGTGGACCCGGACCTGGACGCCCTGCGCACTCCGCTGGACTGGGCGGAGGGCCGCAACGTCCAACTCGACGACGCGGTCCGACTGGCACTCGACCTGCTGGCGAAACACCCGTCGGCGGAACCACCGGGCTACGCCGACGTCCCGGACCGCCGCCGCCCGAAGTTGCCGCCACGGCAGCTCGGTTGAGGCGGTCTCGCCCTCCTCTGGCCCCGCCGCGGGAGCCGGGGGTTTACTCCCCACCCGCGGACGCGCGTTGAGGCGCACCCGGCGTCCCGGGTGCGCCTCATGCAAGGTCGCGCGCTGCGCAAGCCTCAGGCGTCGAAGTCCTGGTTGAGCCTGTCCTCGTCCTGCCTGGACTGGCGCGAGGAGTGCTCCTCAGGACGCTGCTGCGGCTGACGGCGCTCCTGCGGCTGACGGCGCTCCTGGGGCGGGCGGCCGCGCTGCGGCGGCTCTTCCTTCCGCGAGCCGCTCGCTGCCTTCTGCGCCTGCGACTTGAGCTCCTGCGCCTTTTCCTTGAACTGGTCTTGCATGCCCATGAGGGTTCACTCCTAAGAAGGGTGTGAGGGGATCGGGGGCGTGCCGCCCCCTGGGCCTCGACCAGCGTGGCATGCGCGGACACAGCGCGCATTTCGATCAACTACGCTCCGTACGCACCGCCTCGTCAGCCGCTCCCCCGGCCCCCACAAGACCCTTCCTGACCTCACCGAGCCGCGGCTCGAACCGCCGCATCTCGCGCTGCCCGACGATCCCGATCGGCGACGGCAGATATCCCCGCACCGACTGCATCCCCCGCAGCCACCACTGCGCGTACACATGCGCCGACCGCCGTTCGATCCCCGCCACGATGCGGTCGACCGCCGGACCCAGCGGATACGTCCGGTTCATCGGCCACGGCAGCCGCTGCCGAAGTTCCCGCATCACATCGTCCTGGTCCGCCCCGCGCACCAAATCCGTGTCCGTCCAGGACAGATAGCCGACGCCGACCCGCACTCCGCGGTATCCGACCTCCGCCCGCAGACTGTGCGCGAACGCCTCGACGCCCGACTTCGAGGCGCAGTACGCCGTCATCATCGGCGCGGGCGTGATCGCCGCCAGCGACGCGATCTGCAGGAAGTACCCGCGGCTCTCCACCAGCAGCGGCAGAAACGCCCGGCCCGTGACCGCGCTGCCGATCAGGTTGACCTCGATGACCCGCCGCCACGCGACCGGGTCCGAGTCCATGAAGGGACCGCCCGCCGCCACGCCCGCGTTCGCGATGACGATGTCGACCTTGCCGAACCGGTCCTTGACCTCCTGCGCGACCTGCGCCATCGCCTCGTGGTCGGTGACGTCCGCGTACCAGTGCTCGCTCTCGGTGTGCAGGCGCTCCGAGACCTTCTTCAGTTCGTCCGGCTCCAGGCCCACCAGCGCCACCTTCGCGCCGCGCGCCGAGAGCTTGCGGGCCAGCAGCTCGCCGACGCCGCGTGCCGCGCCGGTGACGACCGCGACCTGTCCTTCCAGGCTTGTCCTGCTCATGCGGCCTGCTCCTTCGCGTCGAGATAAGTCGTGGCCAGCTCACGGATCTTGGCGGTGACGGCCTCCGGGGCCTCCACCGGTGTCATATGGCCCGCCCCGGTGAGCTCCACCAGCTCTTGGCACTGGGGCAGTGCGGCGGCGAGTCGTCGCGCATGGGCGACGGGCGTGAGCCGGTCCACCGTGCCCGCCACCACGACCGAGGGCACGCTCAACGCCCGTACACCCGCGTCGAGATCGAGCTCGGCGAGCACCTTCGACCAGGCCACCCGGGAGCGCCGTGGGCAGGCGTGCACGATGCGCGCGCACTCCGCGACCTGCTCCGGCGCCGAAACCGGCCCCATCGTCCCGTACTTGAGGATGCGCCTGGACAGTGGTGTCACCGGCCCGAGCGGCGCGCGCGAGCCGAGTACCAGCCGGGTGAGCCGGGTCCGCAGCCGTCCGGCGCGCATCGGCAGCAAGGTCGACTCGGCGACCAGCCGCGAACTGCCCGTACTGCACAGCAGCACGGCGGCCGCGTGCTCCGCGAAGGCGGCCCGGCCGGACGCGGCCATCAGCGTCATCCCGCCCATGGAGTGCCCGGCGAGCACGGCCTTCTCGCCGGGAGCGAGCGCGGCCCCGAGCACCGCTTCGAGGTCGTCGGCGAGCACATCGACTCCGACCGGGCCTACGGGAGTGCGGCCGTGGCCGCGCTGGTCGTACACGACGACCCGGTGGTCGGTCGCCAACTCCCGCACCTGCGCGGCCCAGAAGTGCGTGGAGCAGGTCCAGCCGTGGGCCAGTACGACGGCGGGCGCGCCGTCCGGCCCGTACACCTCGATGTGGATCCGCGATCCGTCGGCGGAGACTGCGGTGAGCTCCTTCACTTCCTTCACTTCGCGGCCTCCGCTCGTGCGACACCCTTCGCGGGTTCGTTCGCGGCGTCCTTCGCGGGATCGTTCGCGGGCGCCCGTACGACCTCGTACTCCGCGAGGTCCACCTCACGCGTCGCGACCCGGAACTCCCGTGTCGTACCGGGCCAGATCGTGGTGTTGCGGCCGCTCGCGTCCAGATACCAGCTGGTGCAGCCGCCGGTGTTCCACACGGTCCGCTTCATCCGCTCCTGCACGCGCCGGTTCCACGCGGCGACGGCGGACGGCCGGGCCGCCAGCGCCGCACGCCCGCCGAGGACGTTCAGCTGCCGCAGGTAGTCGGCCATGTAGTTCAGCTGGGACTCGATCATCAGGATCATCGAGGAGTTACCGAGCCCGGTGTTCGGGCCGATGATCGTCATCCAGTTGGGGAAGCCGGCGGCGGTGGCGCCGCGCAGCGACTGCATGCCGTCCTTCCATGCCTGCGCGAGCGTGCTGCCGTCCGCGCCGATCACCCGCTCGGCGATCGGCAGGTCGGTGACATGGAATCCCGTGCCGAAGACGATCACGTCGGCCTCGGTCTCGGTGCCGTCGGCCGCGACGAGTGTCGAGCCGCGCACCTCCGCGAGCCCGGAGGCGACCAGATCCACATTGGGCTGCGCGAGCGCCGGGTAGTACTCGCTGGACAGCAGGATGCGCTTGCAGCCGATGCGGTACGAAGGCGTCAGTTTGGCCCGCAGCTCCGTGTCCTTGATGGAACGGGCGATATTCGCCTTGGCGAGCGACTCGATGAGGCCGAGCTCGTTCGGCCGCTTGGTGAAGGCCTGGACCTGCAACTCCCTGATGCCCCACAGCAATCCGCGCCGCGCGGCCCCGGTGAACGGCAGCTGCCGGTGCAGCCAGCGTTCGGCCCCGGTGATCCGCCGGTCCATCCGCTGCATCACCCACGGCGGGGTCCGCTGGAACAGTGTCAGCTGCCCGACCTGGGGCTGGATCGCGGGCACGATCTGGATCGCGGACGCGCCCGTTCCGATCATCGCGACGCGCTTGCCGCGCAGGTCGTGGTCGTGGTCCCAGCGGGCGGAGTGGAAGACCTTGCCGGGGAACTCGGCGAGCCCGGGGATCTCGGGGACCTTCGGGTCGGACAGCGGCCCGGTCGCGGAGACGACGACATCGGCGGTGTAGGTGCCCCGGGAGGTCTCGATCTCCCAGCGCAGCTCGTCGTTGTCCCAGGTCATCAGCTCCACCTCGGTGTCGAGGCGGATATGGGGACGGAGCCGGAAGGTGTCCGTCACATGCTCCAGGTACGCCCGGATGTGTTCCTGACCGGAGAAGGTGCGCGGCCAGTCGGGGTTGGGCGCGAAGGAGAACGAGTAGAGGTGCGAGGGCACGTCGCAGGCGCACCCGGGATAGCTGTTGTCCCGCCAGGTCCCGCCGACCGAGTCCGCGCGCTCCAGGACGACGAAGTCGGTGATGCCTTCCCGGCGCAGCCGGACGGCGGCGCCGAGTCCCCCGAATCCGGATCCGATCACCGCGACCCGTACGTGCCCGTGCCGCACCTGCTCCCGCTGGCCCATGCCGCCGCCTCTCGCTGGACATCATCCCGAACGCCGAACCGCGCCAGTAATCACTGGCACGGTTGGGAGACTAGAGCAGTGTCTTACCGAGCGGTAGGGGTACGACCCGACAAGTTACCGGCGGTACAACATAGGCTTCCCCTGTGGCAGAAGAACGCGAGTACCGCATGGAGGAGCTGGCCGAAGAGGCCGGCATCACGGTGCGCACCCTGCGCTTCTACCGCGAGCGGGGACTGATCCCGCCACCGCGCCGCGAGGGCCGCATCGCCTGGTACGACGAGCACCACCTGGCCCGGCTGCGCACCATCGCCGCACTGCTGGAACGCGGGCACACACTGAACGGCATCGCCGACCTCGCCACCGCCTTCGAGAGCGGACGGGACGTCGGCGAAGTGCTCGGCCTCGGCGAACCCACCGAGGAGACCCCGGTCCGGCTCAGCCCGGAGGAACTCGCCGACTACTTCGAGGGCGAGGTGACCCCGGAGAACCTCGCGACCGCGCTGGAGCTCGGCTATCTCGCGACGGACGGCGACGAGATCGTCCACATCAGCCGACGGCTGCTGGACGTCTCGGCGGCGCTCGTACGCCAGGGCGTGCCGCTCTCGGCGGTCCTGGACACGGGCCGCCGGGTGCGCACCCATGCGGAGGCGCTGGCGGACCTCTTCGTGGAGGTGCTGCGCGAGCACGCGGCGGAGGGCGAGTTGGACAAGCTCCGCCCGCTGGCCAAGAGCGTGGTGGAGGCGGAGCTGTCGATGGCGCTGGACCGCCGACTGCGGAAGGCGCCCGATTCCGGCCCGCATTGATCACTTCTGATCAAAGTCCGTTACTGCAACGGGAGTTCATGACCGGTACGGGCATCCATGGCTAAGGTGCGATGGACCACGCTCGTGCCGAGCAGGATCAGGCCTGCAAGCGCAGGATCAGGCCCTGCAGGACCGGGCCTTGCAGGATGCGGAGGATGCCGCGTGCCACAGGGGGAACCGGTGTCGCGGGAAGAAGCGGTCAGGACGGCGTGGCAGGTGCACGCCGCGCTGGGCGAGTGGACCCGGAGCGTCGACGCCAAGGCGTCGTTCGCGCTGGCGATGGAGTCGGCCGCGCTGGCCGGGGTCGCGGCGCTGTCGGGGTCCGGCCGCAGACTGAGCACGGTGTCCGGGCCGGCGGCCGAGATCTGCCTGTGGGCCGGCGTACTGCTGCTGGGACTCTCCGCGGCGCTCGCGGTACTCGTCGTACTCCCCCGCCACACCCGGGCGGGCCGGTCCGCGCCCGGTCCCGGGCATTTCATCTTCTACGGGCATCTGCGCCACTGGACGCCCGAGCAGCTCACCGAACAGCTCACCCGGCACGACCCCCTGCCCGCACTGACACATCAGCTGGTCGCCATGAGCGAGATCCTGTGGACCAAGCAGCGCAGGGTGCAGCAGTCGCTCGCCTGCGCCCTGTCGGGCGGTGCCCTGGTCGCCGTGGTCGGCGCGTTCGGCTGACACCCGGACCTGGAGGAGCGGCATATGAACCGGCACCGGTCGAACCGGGTTCCGTTCTGGTCCCTGCTCGACGACGCCGCCCGGCTCGAGCTGCGCCGCACCGGCCATCTCGAGACGTTCGCGCCCAAGGAACAACTGCTCCAGGAGAACGAGCTCACCGACCATCTGCTGGTGGTCCGTCGGGGCTGTGTGAAGGTCACCGCGCTGTCCGCCGACGGCTATCAGGCGGTCCTCGCCATACGGAACGCGGGCGATCTGCTCGGCGAACAGGCCGGTCTCGACGGCGGACCGCGCTCCGCCACCCTCACCGCCCTGACCACCGTGGAGGCGCTGATCATGCCCGCGAGCGGCTTCAGACGGGCGGCCGGCGACCATCCGGGCATCGCCGCGGCGATGCAGCAGATGCTCTCCGCGCGGCTGCGGGACGCCGACAGCCAGCGCACCGCGACCGGCGGCGAGGCGATCCAGGCCCGCCTCGCGGCGCTGCTGCTGGAACTCGGCGAGAGATACGGCAGACGCAGCGACTCCGGCGCGCTGCTGATCGCCCTCCCGCTCTCCCAGGACGACTTCGCGGGCCTTGTGCTCGGCTCCCGCCGTACGGTCAGCCGCATCCTCGAACAGTGGCGCGCGAACGGCTGGGTGACGACCGGGCGCAACCGCCTGGTCGTCGAGAACCCGGACGCACTGAAACAGCAGTGCGGCGAGGGGTCCTGAGGTCCGGACCGGACCCCGGCCCGGACGGACCTGGACTCGGACTCGGACTCGGACTCGGACTCGGACTCGGACTCGGACAAGGATCCGGCGCGCGGTCACACCTCGTCCCAGGACAGCGTCTGCAATCCGTACTCCTCGGCCAGTGGGTTCCACGCCCCGACGAAGTCCTGCTTGGCGCGCGTCGCCGCCACATTGGCGCGCTCCGCGTCCGCCCATGCCTGAGAGGACGTCACCCGGCTCGTCGTGCATCCGTCGGCCATGTCGTCGGCCAGCCGCGAGTACGCCCTGTCCGCCTCGGCCGAACTCTCCCAGCCGGCCCGCAGATCCGCGGTCAGTCCGTCCGGCAACTGGTCGAGCTCCGACTCCTCCAAGACCCCGACCAGCCGGTCGCGATTGTCGGCCGCGTCGTCGAAGACCACTTTGGCCGCGCTCAGTTTGCTGCCGCCCGGGCAGCCCATCACGGTCGACACGGACTGCGAGACACTGCCGCGAGTGCCGTGGTTGTCCGTCAGCAGGCTCTCCAGTTTCTGCGCCTGTTCCTCACGCGTCTGCGGGGCCGAGGACGAGGAGCCGGAGTCCTGCGACGTCGCCCATTCCTGGATCGCGGTCATCGCCTCGTCGACCTTGTCGCGGAAGGCGAGGCCCGCGACGATCAGCAGCACGAAGAAGATGACGCAGCCGTAGTTCTTCTTGCGCGGCGGCGGCGCGGGTGACCGGGGCCGCGACGCGGCAGGAGTGCCGGACGAGGTCGCCTTCACGGTGGTCACCGGCGGCGTCACCGGAGTGGTGGTCCGCACGGTCCGCGTCGGCGTGGGACGGTTCACGACCGTCGGAGTCGGAGTCGGCTTCGGAGTCGGTTTCGGAGTCTGCTTCGGAGTCGGTTTCTGGTACGTGATCTTGGTCGGAGTCGCAGTCTGGGTCGTGGTGGTGGACTGGGCCTGCGCGGGCCGGGTCAGCGTCGCCGGAGCCGTGCCGACCGCGCTCGCAAGAGGGCCGAGCCACTCCGAGAGCGCGGGCCGCTGCGCCGGCAGGCCGGCCAGACTCCGTTGCGCCAGCCGCCCGACCGCGGCGTCGGCCGACTTCAGGATCCCCACGTCGGATCCGTGCTGTTCGCCGATGAACAACCGGGCGGCCAGCAGAGCGAACTTGTACGCGTCGCCCTGCGGGGTCGTCGGCTGCTCCGACCCCGGCAGACGCCATCCCGGGGTCTGCACCGGCTTGAGCGCCCACTCGCCGCCCAGCACCATCGCGTCGCAGTCGATGAGAAAGCAACTGGGCGAGCCCTGCAGCGAGAACAGCAGGTTCTTCGGCGACAGGTCCCCCACGACCACACCGAGACGGTGGAGCCGGCTGAGCTTCTCCGCCAGATCCAGCAACAGCTGGAACCGCTGGCGTGGCGTGAACGAGATCCCGACGACATTGCCAATGTAGGTGTCCGTGTTCAGCAGATACTCGAAGCCCGCCGTCCTCTTCTCCGGCGCGGTCTTCAGCACCCGGAAGTACTGGTCCGGGATCTGCCGCATCAGGAACCCGTGGACGTTGTTCCCCTGCGTGACCAACGCGGCCGGCCAGGCCGTGTGCTCGCCGAGCCAGCGGGGAGTCCCGCCCGACTGCGCGGGCAGGAAGGCGACCATCCGCTCCAGTACGCCGGATCGCAGCTCGGCCCTGCTCTTGTTGTCGTACTCCTTGAACGCGACCGGCCATTCGCCGTTGATCAGCCGCTTCTCCACGGCCCAGACAGTGCCCTGGCCGCCCTTGCCGAGCTGAGCTCCCTTGACGACGGAGGTCAGTTGGACGCGGGCGGCGGCGGCGCTCATGGCGTCCCTTCGGCGAGGAGTTGCCGCGGCCAGACGGCGAGCAGCGTGCGGTCGTCGTCGAAGGTCTCCCGGGAGAAGTCCAGCAGATGCGCGAGTGTTCTGGGCTCGCGCGGCGGACGGGCCAGCTCCTGGTTCATCAAGTCGCCGACCAGGCCCGTGCCGTCGCCCAGCGGCACTCCGAAGCCGTCGGTGCCCACCAGCAGCGCGCCCTGCGAAGACAGCCGGTACGACCTGGGACGCAGCGTCGGAGGCAGCCGCGGCAGCGCCAGTACCGCGGACGTGGAGATGTCGTCGTCACCTTCCACATCCAGCAACGGGTAGTAGCGCCCGTCGGCCAGATGCCAGGCCGCCGTGTCCCCGACATGGACCAGGTCGGCCTGGAGGCCGCCGTCGGACAGCGCGAAGACCCGGCCCGCCACCAGGGTGGTCGCGAGCTGGGCAAGGGCCTCCTTGCGGTGCTCGTCGGTGGGCTCGCCGGACCGGGCGATCCGCATCAGCAGCTGATAGGCAGCGGCCTGCACGACACGTGTCCAGTCCGGCTTCGCCCGGTCCTCGTCGAGCTGTCCGAGTACATCGCTGACGGCGGTACGGCAGGCCAGGGCCGCGCCGATGTGCGACAGCGGGGCCGCGGACACCCCGTCCGCCACCGCGAAGACGACGGTGTCGGTGCGCTCGTGCCAGGCGACCGCGATGTCGTCCTGCCGCGGGCGTCCGCTGCACCGGTGCTCGTCGCCGCGTACGGAAGCGAGCCTCACCGTGAGGCTCGGCGTCGACCACCCGTCGAAGACGGTGTCCGGGCGGTACGGGTCCGTGGGCGGCGGCTTCGGTTCCGGCACGGCCGCGGCCCGGCCGAGCACGATCCGGTCCCACCGGTCGGGCCCCGGCCGCCGCGGCCCGGGAGCGCGCTGCGGTACCGGGGCATGCTGAGGCACCAGAGCATGCTGAGGTACCGGAGCGTGCCGCGGTCCGTGGTGCGGTTCCGGAGTGCGCGGCCGTGTCGCGGGCGGTTGCTGCGGCGGGGCCTCCTGCCTGCGCTGCTGCGGAGGCTGCGCGTACCCCTGTCCCGCTTCCCCGTACTGAGGCTGCGCGTACCCCGGCTCCAGATACTGCGGCTGCACATAGCCGCCGCCCGCCTGCCGCGGGCGCGGCGGCGGGGGCGGGGGCGGCGCGGGCGGAGTGGGCCCGGGCGGCGGCACAGACGCCGGAGGTGCCGATGACTCGGAGGGCGCGGACTCCTTCTGGTCCTCCGCGCGCTCCTTCTTTCTGCCGAACACCACCGTCACACCTCGTCGATCGCGAGCCGGAAACCCTCGGGCTTCTCCACGACCAGCTCCGCCTGCCCCGACGCCATCGCATTGCCGGACTCCACGACGCTCTTGGTGAGCGCGGTGAAGAACTTGGCGATGGAGTCCCCGAGTTGCGACCCGGGCAGGGACATGAAGGCGAAATCCGACTGCGTGGCAACATTGAGGATGGCTCCGGCCTCCGCCTCACCGATGCCGAAGGCGATGACATTGGGCGCCGCGCTCGTGATCGAGCGGTCGGTGAGTCTGCGGTGCACCTCCATCCAGTTCTCACCCGGATTGGGCTGTCCGTCGCTGAGGAAGAAGACCGCGGGACGGTGCACCCGGTAGCCCTGGCTCTTCAGGCTGCGCACATCCTGCGGCACCCGCTGGAGCAGTGCGCTGAAGGCCGCCTCGTAGCTGGTCCCGCCGCCTGCCGACAGCCGGGGCAGCTCGCTCTCGCCCCTCAGGTCCGCGAGAATCAGGTGTTCCGTGACCTTGTTGGAGAATCCCAGCACGGAGAACCGCACTTTGGCCGCTGCCATCGGCTCTCCGAGCAAGGCCATGTGCAGTGATTTCATGCCGTCGTTGAGGTCGCCGACATGAGAGGCCATGGAATAGGACTCGTCCGCCAGCACATACACCGGCAGCAGCTGCCCGAGCGTCTCGGCCATGGGTGTTTCCTTTCTACGATGCGTTCTTGACGGGAATCAGGCCCTGCGGACAGTCCAGGCGAAGCTCCATCCCGCCCGCCAGCGCACTCCGTCCGAGATGCAGCACGGTGTTCTGCAGCAGCACGGAGAACTGCACCGCCGACTGCGCGAGATCCGCCCCGGGAACCGCCACGACGCCCAGCTCCGGCCGGCTCGCCAGTCGTTCGACGGTGCGGTCGCCGACCCCGCCGATGCCGCACGCCACCAGGTGCGGGTGGTACTTGTGCTGCATCAGCTCCGCCCGCACATCACCCCATTGGGGCGTGTCCTCGGCGTCCCCCACGGCGAGGAGGAAGACCACCGGCCGCAGCACCCGCGCCACCTGCTGCTTGAGCCGCTCCGTCTCCAGCGGCACCAGGTCCAGCAGCTTCCGGAACGCCGGCGAGTACCGGCAGCCGGGCCCGCCGCGGAGATCCGGGATGCCCGTCTGCCAGGTCACCTCGGTGAGCGGCAGGAGCACCTCGGCGGTGTCCGCGTACGAGAGCACAGAGAGCCGTACGGCGGCGGACACGTCCGGGCTGTTGGCCAGCAGGGTCTGCAACGACCGCAGAGCGTTGCCCAGTTCGGTCGCGCAGCCCGACGCGGCCGCCGAGGCGTCGAGCACCACATAGACCGGGACCAGGCCGGTGGCCGGCGCGGACGGGGCGGGCTGTGCGCCGGGAACGTTCCACATACGGACGGGGGCCTGCCCGGGCTGCGGACTCACCGCCGCCGCCTGATGACCGGGCGCCGGCACCGCATGCCCGGGCCCGATCGCGGGCGCGGGGCCCGCCGCGGCCGCCCGCCCCGACTGCGGCAGCGCACCCGCCATCCCCGGGCCGCTCGCGCCCAGCACTCCGTTGCGTACGCCCGGCAGATCGACGTCCCTGACCACGCCCTTGTCGATCAGGTACTTGACCATCTCCACATGGCGCTGTTCCTGGATCTCCGCCTGGCCGAGCCGGGACTCCTCAAGACGCATCAAAAGACCCATGGCCTCATGGGTGTCGTTCGGGTGCTTGGTCAGGTGTTCTCGGACCAGACCCGCGAAGTCGAGCTGGACGCCGGCCAGCACCTTGCGTTCCCGCTCCTCGCGGGCGAGCCGCGCCTGGTGCTTGATGTCCTCGACCGATTCGGCGCCCCACGCCTGTCCTTCGGCAAGGACGATCGACTGCTCGGCCAGCTTGCGCTGCCGTTCCGCCTCCCGCAGCCGGCGGATGAACTCGCGCGATGCGGTGTCCGGTTCCAGCTGCACGGTGCAGTGGTAGATGGTGATGCCCTCGGCAAGATGAATGTCCTGGGCGAAGGCCTGGTTCATCCTTGTCTGAGCGGCCGGCGCTTCGGTGATGGGGAACCCTGCCGCGATCAGGCGCATCTGGTGGGTCAGATGGCCGTAGACCACGGACTGCGCGTCCTGGACGTTGCCGCGCACCAGCCGCACCGGGTCATGGGCCCGGAATCCGACGTCGATCCTCGCCTCGAAGCGATGCCCACCGTCGTCGCACGTCAGCGGGGTTTCGGAGAGCTTCGCGATACGCCGGTGGTCGCTGAGGTCGACGGCGTAGCAGGACCGGTTCTTGCCCAGCCAGCGCTGCGTGCGCGTACGGATGGTCTCGACCTCCCACGGAGCGCCTTCGACCGGATAGACGATCGCCACACTCGGCGGCAGGTTCGGCAGCTCGCCCACCTGGCTGCGTGGGATCGGGCGTTCATTGAGAATCAGCGAGACGGTCACAACACCTTCTCCACATCGAGCTGGGCATGAACGGTGGCGGCCGCCAGCGGCAGCGGCGTCAGGTTGTCCGGGTGCGTCCACTCGTCCGCACACCGGCGCAGGATCCGGCCCGAGCGCTCGTCCCCGTAAGCGATCGCGCCGATCATCAGACGGAACATCTCGCGCAGCTCCGGGTCGCGCTCGGCGAGCGCCGCCCAGATCCGCATCACCTGCGCCGCCTCCTCGTCGAAGAAGGCCTGGTTCAAGGCCGCGCGCCAGAGCCGGATGAACGGCTCCTGCAACTCGGGCTTCCGGTGGGCCAGATACAGCAGCGCCGGCCGGTCGGGCGACTGCCCGGCCGTGCCGCGTTCCTCGGTGTCGATGACGAGCTGGGCAGCGAGGATCAGGAAGGACAGCAGTGCGGTGGGCCTGGCGCGGTAGTCGTCCGACTGCTGGTGGAGCATGTACAGCACGGACGCCGTGAGGTCGAAGTCGTCCGCCAGCAGGTCGGCCAGGCTGCACCCGACCGCCACCGCGACGGTCACGTTGTCGACGACGGCCAGCCGCCCGATCTCCTCCACCGCACGGTCGGTCACCGCGCCGAGACCGTGCACGCGTGCGGCCGTCGCCTGGCCCAGCGGGCGGCTGCGGTCGCCGAGCCAGGACTCGACCATGGCTTCGGCCTGTTCCCGGATCCATGGGTCGCGGCAGCCGACGGACAGTGCGTACGCCACGGCCGCTCGGCGGTACGCGCTCTCGCTGTGCGCCCAGGGCTGGAGAATCCGCGCCGACACATGGCCGAAAGCGTCGGCGGCGAGAACGCCGAGACCGGCGGCCGCGTACACCCGCACCTCTTCGGACGCGTCCATCACCAACTCGCCCAGCCAGTCGAGCAGTTCCTCCTGGATCTCGTACTGCGTCCAGGCGTGCCGGATCACCATCCGCGGATAGTCCGGGTCCTTGTACTCCAGCGCCTCGCCCGGCTCACCGTCGGACTTGGTCACCACACGGGCCCGCAGCCGGGTGAGCTGTCTGCGTCTCGGCACCGCGAACAGCTCCCGGGGCTGCGGGTACCGGCCGTCGGGCCCCGCAGCCCTGATGTACGGGGAGTCGTCCTCGAGCCGGTCGCGCAGGGCGCGCGCCGCCCGCGCGACGTTCTCCTGCGGCAGGCCGTTCAGCACGGCGAGCGCCAGCGCGAAACTGCGGGCCGCCGTGTCAGGCAGGTTCTCCGCCCAGATCTCGAAGTCCTCGGCCTCCACACGCGCCCGGCGCTCCCTGAGCCGGTCCGCGCTGACCTCCCCCGACTCGTACTCCTCGCAGAGCGCCGCGGCGAGTTCACCGGCCTGCTGGCACGCGGGGTCGCCCGCGAGCAGCTCCGCGAGCAGGTCGTACACATCGGGCCTGGCCAGCAGCCGGTCCCCGACGCGCTCGCCGAGCCGCCAGCGGACATGGGCGCGGACGACGGCGTGCTGGTCGGGTTCCTCGCCCACATCCAGTACGCCGCTGAGCAGTTCACTGTCGGACACTTCGGTGCTGGACACGGTCAGCACCATCCAGGCACCGGCCTGGGACAGCGCCCCCTGGACCTTCTCGAAGACCTCCCGGTCCAGATTGCCGATGTCGGCCGGCTGGTCGAGCAGAAAGCCGACGCCGCGCTCGATCCCGCCGTTGCCGCTCTCCAGCTGGTCCGCGAGCGAGGCGAAGTCCACATCGCTGTCGAGGTGGTACACGCGGCCGCCCGGGCAGGCGCCCATCAGCAGGCGTACGGCCATGGCCGACTTGCCGTACCCGGGAGCGCCGCGCAGGATCAGCAGGTTCTGTTTGCGCAGTGCCTCACCCGCGGCGGTGAAGCACAACGGCTGGTAGTACGCGAACCGCACCCGCTCCTCGATCAGCGGCGACAGCGTGCGCAGCTGCTTCTTCCGGCCACCCAGGAGCAGTACGTACTTGTCGCCGCCGACGATGTCGCCCTCGACGTTCGCGACCGCGTTCTGCAGATGGCCGTGGCGCTGCGAGCCCTGACCCATCCGCCCGGTCGCCTCGAACGACTCCGCTCCGGGGCCCGACTTCGGCGCTTCCTCCTTGGCCGCCGCACCGTCCGGGCCCTGTTCACCGGACGCGGGTCTGCCCGCGGCGTCGCCCCCGTGGACCGGAGCGGGCGGCACGGCGCTGTCCGGCGCCCCGCCCGCTCCCGGCCCCCCTGAACCGGCCGCCGGCGGGCTCCCCCCTGCGGCGCCGGCGGCCGGGGCTCCTGGTGCTGGTACGGTCACGGCCGCACCGGCCCGTCGGTGTTCACATGGACGGTCTTGTTGCCGGCGAACTGATCACCCTTGACGGTCCCGGTGTTGAAGGTGACCGAACCCGCGGGCGCCTGAGGTCCGAGTGACGCCACCCCACCGGCTGCGCCCTGCTCCTTCGCACCGTCCTCCGTGCCGTCCTCCGTGCCGCCGTCCTCACCGGCCGGCGGAAGGCCGGGCGGCGCCGGACAACCGGGCACGGTGATCCAGCTGTGGACGACCTCGCCGTGCTTGGTGGCGAACCGCATCGGCAGATAGGCGGCCGGGTCGATTCCGCGGTGGCCGTGCCTGATCACGCCGCGGTAGGTCTCGTCCGAGACGATGAACACCATGCGGGCGGAGGGAGCGGCGACCAGCACATCGCGCAGCGGCTGCGCGTCCACCAGCCGGCAGGCGGTGTTGACCGCGTCACCGGACCAGCCCTCCGCGTCCCGCGCGACGAGCCCCTGATGCAGCGAAACGCGGAACCGCAGGGCATGCGCCTTGCTGAACATCGCGCCTTTCTGGGCGAGTTCGTCGTCCAGCTCGCGAATGAAGGGCCCGGCGAGCAGCAGCGGCGAAACCGTGCCGGGCACGATCATCAGAACGCCGTCGCCACGGTCCTCGTACACAATGTCGCCGACCGGCAGCCCTGACCGCTCCATCGCGCCTTTGAGGGTCTCGTACATCGCGGCGCGCACCGACCGCTGAACCGGATCGGTCCGCACACTGAAGTTCTCGATGTCCAGGACCACGATCCAGCGATGTGTGGCGTGACCAGCCATGTGACGTACCTCCCGAGGCTGCTGTCGATCAGCTGTCTCAGTAGTACGACATCGCCGCAGCACGGGTATACGCCAGTTGACTCATAGCAGAAATTGACCGAGTGGGATCGGGATTCTTGCGGCAATGAACGCCTGCCGATCACTCAAGTCCACTGGCTATTCGGTTGAGTTGAACAAATGTCCCGGGATCGATTGGCTGCGCCAATATGGTGCCGTGACCGCTACAGCTCGTAGACCGCCGTCACCGGCGCATGGTCGCTCCAGCGCTCCTCGTGCGTCGCCGCCCGCTCCACCCATGCCTTCACCGCGCGGTCCGCCAGACCGGGCGTCGCGATTTGGTAGTCGATGCGCCATCCCGAGTCATTGTCGAAGGCCCGCCCGCGGTACGACCACCAGGTGTACGGCCCCTCCTCGTCCGGGTGCAGCGCCCGCGTCACGTCCACGTACGCCGCCTCGTCCGCGTCGAGGACGCGGGACAGCCACTCGCGCTCCTCCGGCAGAAAGCCGGAGTTCTTCTTGTTGCCCTTCCAGTTCTTGAGGTCCGCCTCGCGGTGCGCGATGTTCCAGTCGCCGCACACCACGACCTCGCGTCCGTCCGCCGCCGCCCGCGTCTTCAGTTCGCGCAGATACTCCAGGAATTCCTTCATGAACCGGGTCTTCTCGTCCTGGCGCTCCGTGCCCACCTCGCCGGACGGCAGGTACAGGCTGGCGACCGTGACACCCGGCAGATCCGCCTCGATGTACCGGCCGCTGAGGTCGAACTCGCTCGATCCGAAGCCGATGCGCACCGCGTCCGGCTCACGCCGCGTGTAGAGGGAGACACCCGCGCGGCCCTTCGCGCCTGCCGGTGCGTGTGCCGTGAACCAGCCGTCGGGCTCGCGCACCTCGTCCGGGAGCTGGTGCGGTTCGGCCCGTACTTCCTGGAGGCAGATCGCGTCGGCGGCGGTACCGGCCAGCCACTCCACGAAACCCTTCTTGGCCGCGGCGCGGAGACCGTTCACATTCACTGTCGTCACGGTGAGCATCCCGGCACCCTACCGACCGCCCACGGGCCGGGTGCCCATGGGCCGGGTGCCGACCGGCCACCGGCCGGATGTATTCGCATGCATGTACCCTCGGCGGCGTGATGTTCCGCGCCGTCGCCTTCGACCACCCCGATGCCGTCAAGCTCAATGACGAGGTTCAGCTCGAATACGCCGAGCGTTATGGGGACGGGGGCGATGTCACGCCCCTCGACACCTCGATGTTCCTGCCGCCGCACGGGCGGTATCTGATCGCGTACGACAAGCAGGGCCGTCCCGTCGCGACCGGCGGCTGGCGTTCGCACGAGCGGAACGACGAGGGTTACGAGGACGGCGACGCCGAGCTCAAGCGCATGTATGTGATCCCGGAGGCCCGGGGTCTGGGGCTCGCTCGCCGGATGCTCGCCGCCCTGGAGGACGACGCCCGGGCCGCGGGCCGTACGCGCATGGTGCTGGAGACCGGCACCGCGCAGCCCGAGGCCATCGAGCTCTACACCTCCAGCGGCTACACGCCGGCTACGAAGAAATTCGGCCACTACCGCGAGTACGAGAACAGCCGCTGCTTCACCAAGCTGTTGTCGCGACCCTGACATTTCTGCGTTTCCCGTGGCACTCTGCCTCACGCACGCCGATCCGCACCGCCTCATCCCCCACCCTGCCCGCGCGACACCACGCGCGGGCACGGCAGAAGGAGACATGCGTGAGACGCCATCGCACCGCCGCCGGGATTCTGCTCGCCGTCGGCACCTTAATCACCGGCGCACTGTCGGCCACCACCGCAAGCGCCGCTCCCTCACCGGCACCCACGACGAACGCCTTCGAGCAGCAGCAGACGAAGGGCTTCTGGACCGCGGAACGGATGCACGGCGCCACCCCGCTCGATCTGCTCCCGCTCGACCGGGCGGGACTGGGAGCCCTCAAGTCCCCCGCCTCCGGCGGCACTCCGACGCTGATACCGCCGACTCTCATACCGGGAACGGCGGCGTCACCGATGGCCTTCCCGCAGGCCGGCGGCCCGTGGACGGGCGGCGGCGCCGTGGTCAACACCTCCGGCCGGGTCTTCTTCAGCTTCCAGGGCCGTACGGCATCGTGCTCCGGCAACTCGGTCACCAGCCAGAACGGCAGCACGGTCATCACCGCGGGCCACTGCGTGAAGTACCAGGGCAGCTGGCACACCAACTGGGTCTTCGTGCCCGCGTACAACAACGGCCAGGCGCCGCACGGCCAGTGGTCGGCCACCAAGACCTTCGCGACCGACCAGTGGGCGGCGAGCGAGAACATCAACTACGACGTCGGCGCGGCCGTCGTCGCGCCGCTGGGCGGCAAGAAGCTCGCCGACACGGTCGGCGCACAGGGCCTGTCCTTCAACGGCGGCTACAACAAGCCGATGTACGCCTTCGGGTTCCCGGCGGCCTCTCCGTACGACGGCACCAAGCTGATCTACTGCAGCGGGAACTCCTCCAAGGACTGGCTCTTCTCGCAGGACCACAGCCTCGGCTGCAACATGACGGGCGGGTCCAGCGGCGGCCCCTGGTTCACCTCGTTCAGCGAGGCCACCGGCACCGGGCTGCAGGCGTCGGTGAACAGCTTCGGCTACACCTTCCTGCCGAACCGGATGTTCGGCCCGTACTTCGGCAATGAGGCGAAGGCGGTGTACGACAAGGCCCAGGTCTCCTGAGCCAACCGGACCGGCAGGGGCGGCGGTTCAGCCCTTGCCGGTCCCGGTCACGGTCCCAGCCTCGCGTTCGCCCTCGGTGTCCACGTGCGGCAGGATCTTGTCCAGCCAACGCGGCAGCCACCAGGCGGACTTGCCGAGCAGCGTCATCACCGCCGGGACCAGCAGCAGCCGCACCACGGTCGCGTCGATCAGCACGCTCACCGCGAGCCCGAGGCCCAGCATCTTCACCACGATGTTGTCGCTGATGATGAAGGCGGCGAAGACGCTCACCATGATCAGCGCGGCACAGGTGATCACACGTGCGGTGATCTCCAGCGCGTGCGCGACGCTCGCCTTCGCGTCGCCGGTGCGCAGCCAGGCCTCGTGCACGCGCGTCAGCAGGAAGATCTCGTAGTCCATGCTCAGGCCGAAGACGATCGCGAACATCATCATCGGCACATAGCTCTCGATGGGCACGTCGCCCGACACTCCGAGTGCCGGGCCGCCCCAGCCCCACTGGAAGACGGCGACGACCACGCCGTACGAGGCCGCGATGGACAGCACGTTGAGCACCGCCGCCTTGACCGCGACCAGCAGTCCGCGGAAGACGATGAGGATGATGAGGAAGGCGAGGGCGACCACCACGAGGATGATCAGCGGCAGTCGGCTGGAGACGATGTCGAGGAAGTCGACCTGTGCGGCGGTCGTGCCGGTCACATAGCCCTTAGCCGCGGTGCCGGAGACGGCCTCGGGCAGCACGTCGTCCACGAGCCGGTTGACCAGTTGGGTCGTGTCCTCGTCTTGCGGCGCCTGGGTCGAATACGCGGTCGCGACGAGGACATCGCCGTCCTGGGTGGGCTGCAGCGGAGTGATCACGGCCGCGCCGGGCACATTGGTGAGCGCCTTCTGCGCCTGGGAGGCGAGCGCCGAGCGGTCGGCGCTCGGTACCGAGGTCTGGTCGACGACCAGCGTCAGCGGCCCGTTGGAGCCGGGCCCGAAGGCGTCCGACATGAGGTCGTATGCGCGCCGGTCGGTGAAGGACGTGGGGTCCGCGCCGTCGCCGATGTGGCCGAGCTGGATGGAGAACAGCGGGATGGCCAGCACCGCGATGACCGCAACGCCGCCGGTCAGGAACTGCCACGGGCGGCGCTCGACGCGCTGCGCATACCGGTGCCAGGTCCCGTGCGCCTCCTCGCCGGGCTCGGCGTCCGTCTCGGCGATCGGCTTGCGCACGTGGTACTTGTCGATCCGCTTGCCGATGAGGCCCAGCAGCGCGGGCAGCAGGGTGAGCGCGCCGAGCACCGCGGAGACGACGGTGACCGCGGCCGCGACGCCGAGTTTGGAGATGAAGCTGACGCCGGAGACCGACAGACCGGCCAGCGCGATGATGACCGTGCATCCGGAGACGAGCACGGCGCGACCGCTGGTGGACACCGCCCGGCCGGCGGCCGCCACGGGATCGTTGCCGTCCATCAGGTTCTGCCGGTGCCGGGTGATCAGGAACAGCGCGTAGTCGATGCCGACGCCGAGACCGATCATGGTGGCGAGCGTCGGTGAGACGGTGGCGAAGGTGGTCGCGGCGGCGAGCAGCGCGAGACAGGCGAGCCCGCAGATCACGCTGATCAGCGCGGTCACCAGCGGCAGACCGGCGGCGATCACGCTGCCGAAGCCGATCAGCAGGACCACGATCGCCACGGCGAAGCCGATCAGCTCGCTGACCCGGTCGTCGGCGGCGGGTCTGGCCAGCTCGCCGAGCGATCCTCCGTACTCCACTTGCGCACCGGCGTCGCGCAGCGGCTCGACGGCGGTGTCCACGCCGTCGAGGTACGAGTCCTCCAGCGTGGAGGGCTGCACATCGAAGCGGACTGTGATGTAGGCGGTTGCGCCGTCCGTGGACAGCGGGCCGACATCCGGCCCCGACGGTGTCGGCGGCGGGGTCCCCGGAGGCGGCAGCGGATTCTGCACGGACAGCACATGCGGCAGCTTCTGGAGGTTGCCGATCACCGTGGACATCTGGGAACTCAGGTCGGTGAGCGGCTTGGCCGTGTCGTGCAGGACGATCTGGCTGCTGTAGCCGCCGGCGGCCGGGTCATGCTCCTCGAGTACGTCCAGTCCCTTCTGCGACTGGGCGTCGGGCAGCGAGAAGTTGTCGGAGTAGTCGCCGCCGTAGGTGCGGTGCAGGACCTGGAGTCCGGCGAGTGCGACCAGCCAGGCGACGATGACGAGGACGGCGTGCCGTGCGCACCATTCGCCGAGCCGGCGCAGCACGCCTTTGCGGGCCGCGGACTCCGGGGTACGGGAGGCCTGAGGCGGCTGAGCCATCGACATGTGTTCTCCCGACGGGACCGGAGCCAGACATTCAGCATTAAAAGCCCCAATCGCTCGGACGGCATGCGCACGCAGGCATCAGAGAGCCCCTGCCGGACCTCCCGGCAGGGGCTCTCTGACGGTCCGACCTCGGATCAGGCGACCGCGCCCTCACCCTGTGCCAGCGGCCACTCCCGGTGCAGCGCGCCCAGCGGGATGCGGTGCTGGAAGACGGGCGTACCGAAGATCGACAGCTGGAGCTGCAGATGGCCCGTCAGATCGACGCCGCCGTAGAGCTTCCAGGCCCCGACGACGGACTCCGGCGTGGCGGTGGCCGAGACTTCGCCTCGCAGGTAAGGAGCGAGATCGGCGGTGACGCCGACCGCGCCGTACAGCCCGACCGTGGCCTCGGCCCCGAGCGCGGCCTTCACCTGACCGGCCGCGGTCACCTTGGCGCGTACCGGCGTGCTGGTCATGTCGGAGGTGCTGACCGGCTGCCAGCCGCCGGCCTTCGTGTAGCTGCCGCCGACGCGGAAGTCGCCCTTGAGGTCCTGCTTGACCTCGACGGTGACGGTGCCGTCGCCCGCGACCTGGACATACGCGGTGAGGTCGAGGTTCACCACGACCGGCACGGGCCCGACCTGGATCACCGGATCGGCATGCAGCTTGGCGAACGGAATCCGCACCGGCTTGCCGCCCGCCGACACCTTGCCCTTCAGCTCCCACTGCGAGGTCCAGTCGCCGCTCAGCCCGAGGAACGCGGAGTCGGGAGTGAGCGCGGAGGACCCGTCGTACGAGAACTCGACCTCGGGCACGAGCTGAACGAAGCCCGCGACCGACGCCGCACCGGACACCGGAGCGCCTTCACCGACCGGCAGCGGGACCGAGGCCCCGACATCGATCCGCAGGCTGCCGAGCGGCAGCTTCGCGCCCTGCGGTCCGACGTGGATGTTCCCGGTCTTCGCCCAGGAGACCTTCACGCCCTGGACCAGCGGCTCGACATCGACGGTCGACGGGTCGACCGGCACGGTCCCCTCGGCCTTGTCGTCGCCGAGCAGCGCCCCGAGCGTCGCGGGCTCGGTCCTGACCTCGGTGCCCTTCTCGGTCTTCCGGGCCACGTCGGTGACCTTGGCGAGCAGCCCGTCGGGAGCACCGGGCGCGGGCCCGCTCGCGATGACGTCGCCGACGGCAGGTGCCTCGGCGGCCGGGGCCTGTGAAGCCGAACCCACCTTCTTCGCCCCGGATATGACGGCACGTCGGCTGGTCCGGTCGTACGAAGCCACCTTCAGCGGCGACTTCTTGGCTTTCCCGTCGTCGCCGGCCCGCGCGACGGCGGTCGGCTCCCCTTTGGGCACTCCCGCGACGGCAAGCTGCCGCCCGGGGCCGGAATCGGGGCTGACGGTACTGGTGGGCAGCGGCGCTTCGGCACCGGCCGCGGCCGGGTTCGGCGCACCGGCCTCGGCCGAACACCCGGCGGTGAGCAGGGAAACGGTGGCCAGAGCCGCTAACAGGGCATGCCTGGCGGGGAGCTTACGCACGTGGGAATCCTCGGAGCGTGTGTTTGGGGGATACGCGCAACAGGAAGGGACTCGCGAATACCAGCGAGTAACAACCGGCCTGACGATCCCACAGGCACCATGAATCCCGTGGAGAATCTGTGGAACCCCGGGGATGACCTACGTCACAAGGGGCGCTGTACTGCGCCGCGTACGTGCTGTGCTTCGCGGCCGCACGTGCTGTACTTCGCCGCCGCAAGAATGCCGAAGAGCCCCTACCGGGTCTCCCCGGTAGGGGCTCTCAGCTGCGGTGAGGTGTTCACGAGTGAGCCTGAGCCGGGTTCGGCGACGTCCGTCGATTTTCTGCCGAGCCAGGCACCGAGGCGGGCAAGGTGGGCCATGGGGTTGCAGCCGGGTCGCGGCGATTCCTCAGTAGCGGGATCTGCGCAAACCGAAGACCCCGACGCCTCGGGAGATGGCGCCCTCGATCCCGGCACGCGTCCATAGCGTTGTCGCCATTTGCCGGTGTCCCACCTCGCCGCCCGCTGAAGGATTTCGTGCTCTGCCCTACGGGAGGAACATGAGGCAGCGGCTGTGCCGGCAGGGTGCAGTTGGCTCGTATCGTGCGCGGTCGCTGTCTCGCGGGGAGACGGGGGGAACGGAGTGCCCCCTGCGACTGTGCGTGGCATCCCAGACGTCACTCCCGGACCATTGCGAACGTGAAGCCGTCGTGGACGGATTGTGAAGGCGCCGCAGCGGCGCCCATTCCCCGGGACGGGGCATGGCCGGGTGAATAGTGGCTCCTGCGGCTACGCTCACAACAGCCCCTCGAATGAGACAACTTGCTGGGGCGAATTTGCGGGAAGTTCATCCACATGGGGGGTATGCGTGACGTTCGACGAGGAGTGGGCCGCCGTGCGGTCCGCCGCGGCGGGGCAGCAGGAGACGCGTATGCGGCTCAACCAGCTCCCGGCGGACGGCGGCGGCGGATCGAGGAAACGCCTCCACGTGGACTCGGACGAACTGCGCGGAAGAGCCGGCAAGGCGGACACCGTTCGCACGGACTTCGTCAAGGCCGACAACGCCGCGAGCAAGGAGACCGGGGAGGTCGGGGCCGGTCTGAAGGGCTTCCGCTCGGCGCCCGCGTTCAAGACCTTTTCCAGGCGCTGGGACGCGCAGATGAAGTACGTCGAGGGGCTGATGCAGAACGCCGTGGCAGGAGGACTCCGGGAATCCGCCGCCGAGTTCGACGCCCGCGAGCGGACCGAGAAGGAACGGCAGCGCAAGGGTGGCGACAAGGCCGGCAACGGCTCCGACCGTAATCTCGCCTGAGCGATCGAGGGGACCCAGGATCCATGCTTGACTACAAGACTGTCCTCGACGCCAATCTCACACCGCTCTCCGAGGCGGTCGCGAAGTGGGCAAAGCTCCCCGAGGAGTTCCGCAAGGTCGGCAAGCTGTACGACAACACAGTCGAGAAGGGCCTTGCCGAGTCCGACTGGAAGGGCGAGGCGGCTGAGGCGGCGATGGACAACGTCTCGCTGGTCGGCAAGCAGATCCGCGCCGCCAATGACGAGGCCGCGGACGTGCACCGCCTGCTGAGCGACGCGTACGACGTCTTCTCCCAGGCGCAGTCGAAGCTGAAGACGATCAGGAGCGACATCGAGAAGGACAAGTACCTCTCGATCAAGCCCGACGGCGAGGTCTGGTTCGACCCGCCGGCGGACACGCCGAACGAGCACCTGGCGTCCCTGAACAAGGGCTACCAGGAGTCGATCCAGGCGTACCGCACCAGCATCAGCAACCAGGTCACGGCGGCCCAGGAGGCCGACGACATCCTGTACTGGGCGCTGACCCAGGACTACAACGGGCACAACAAGGGCTTCGACTCGAACACGTACGACAGCCTCAAGGGTGCGAAGGCGGGCAAGGAGCAGGCCGACAAGGACCGCGACGCCCTCACCGAGCTGGCAGGGGTCAAGCGTCCATACACCCTGGACGAGGTCAAGCGGATCAACAGCCTTCTCTCGAAGCACGAGGGCGATCCGTACTTCGCCGAGCAGTTCGCCACGGGTCTCGGCCCGAAGAAGACCGCCGAGTTCTGGACGAGGATCGCCGACCGTACGCAGTACGGGGACGAGATGACCAAGGAGTCGGCGAAGATCCAGAAGAGCCTCGGCTACACCCTGGCCACTGCCTCGCACTCCACCAGCCCCGCGATGGAGAGCTGGAAGAAGGAGATGATCGAGCTCGGCGGCAAGCGGGTCGACATGGTCGACATGAACATGGGGACGATGACCAAGGGTCCGTACGGATACCAGGTCATGAGCAGCCTCATGCGGTACGGCGACTATGAGAAGGACTTCCTCGACGACTACGGCAAGAGCCTGCTCGCCTTCGAGAAGTCCCACAAGGGAACGGACCCGAAGGAGCTCTGGCAGCCGGACGGCTACGAGACGTACCTGAACTTCGGGGCGGGGACGGACCACGGCCTGGACCCGATGGCGGGGTACATGGAGGCGCTGGGGCACAACCCGGAGGCGGCGAAGGAGCTGTTCCACTCGGGGAGTTGGGCTACGTCAGACAAGGAGACTGCCAACCTGGATCCGGACCTCAAGTACCTGCTTGAGGACCGCAAGTGGCCCGAGATGCCCAACAACACAAAGGGCAGCGAGGACTACGACGAGCTCGGACACGCCATTGAGGCGGCGACGCTGGGGGTCCCGTACGACCAGCCGGAACTGGGGCTCCGCCGGGACAACATGACGGCCAATGTCGCTGAGCAGGTCATGGTGTACGTCGGTGACCAGCCCAAGTACTTGGATGATCACAAGGGGATGGGCGACAGTCTGGCCAAGATGGGCGCGGGCTACATCGACGACCTCAACTGGGCCTCGTCGAACTTCGGCAACGCCTTCACTGGACAGGATCTACGGGACGACGCATTCGGCCACAAGGGGCCTGGCCACGTCGGGCTGTCGCACGGGACAGCAGCATCGTTCCTCGCCGTGGCCGGCGGCGACGAGGACGGCTACAAGATTCTGTCGATGGCCCAGCAGGAGTACACGGCCAGTGGCCTGAGGGCACACCCCGAGCCGAATGGAGAGGTCGCTCAGATCATCGAGACGGGCGCGAAGATGCAGGGCATGTTCGACCAAGCGCGATCCAACGATATCCACGCGCACTTCGGAGAGGCGACCAAGGAGGCGGAGCGGAAGCTCGCCGAGGCCGCCGAGTGGAAGAAGTTCGGTGTCGGAGCCGGCGTGGCGGTGGGAGTCGGTGCCGTGGCGCTTCCCTTCGCGGGTGCCGCCGCCGGTGGCGCCGCGGTGGCGGCCTTCGCGGTTCCCCAGGTGGCGGGTGCGCTCGCCGGCGCTGGCATGACGCAGTTCGGCATCGATCTCAATCGAGAGCTGGAGAAGAACGGCCCGGACTTCTCGGTGCAGGAACACATGAAGCTGGAGGAGTTCACGAGTCAGGGCCAGGCGCGTGCGGTGACGCCTATGGATGCGTATATCGCGGTCAACAACCTCGAGGGCACAGAGTGGGCGAGGAAGACCCACAGTGGCGTAGAGGGCAAGTACAACGATGGCGCCAGTGCGATCACGGGGGTCACCCCGAATCCGAAGGGATGACGATGAGGTGGCAAGCGCGAAGGCGCCGCGGCTCGGTGCTCGCGGGTGGGCTGGTGCTCGGGCTGACGCTCGCGGCATGCGGCGGCGACAAGGACGACACGGACAAGAAAACGGTGCCGGCGACGGAGGTGTGCGGCGGCTTGTCACCCAAGGCCGCGCAGGCGTTGGAGCAGGTCTCGGAGACGAAGCGATTCGAGTATCGCTCCCACACAACGGCGAAGACGCTGAAGGATCTCCTGCACGATCCCGACCGGCGAGGTGGGAGCGAGCTGACCGAATGCGTGATTGAGCCGGACGTGGCCGACCCCGACGAGAGCCCGTCGGAAATGACCGTGATGTTCGAAGAGGTCGAGAAACTTCCGCTGCCTCAGCCCGAGGAAGTCGCACTGGCACGCCTTCCGGTCGGGCTGCGGGCGTACGGCGACACCGGCAGTGCCGAGCTGTGGTTCGCCTGCGAGGTGCCGGGAGTCGGAAAGCCGATCGTCTACGCGCACCTCGTCTATGGGCCCCGTCCACGCGAGAAGAGCCCCAAAGAGGCGAACATCAGGGTCCTCCAGGACCTCTCACGGCGGTACGCCCTCGCCATGGGCTGCCCCAACGCGGGGGGCATCCCGAGTGTCTGACGTGAGTCGGGCCGCCCTGCCATGACCGGCGTCATCGTCACCTTCTTCGTCCTCGCGGCCCTCATGTCCGCCTTCGGCCTCGCCCGCCAGCGCCGCCTCCACCGGTGGCTCACAGCCTGGCGCCACCGCGACCCGGCGGCCAACGAGCCCTCGGACGCGGCTTTCAGGGTCGGTCGTGTCATGGCGTTCGTCATGGCCGGATTTTTCGCCTTCTCGGGGTGCCGGGCGATGGACTTCGCCGACGGGTCGTCCTGGGATCTCCACCAGGTGCGATCGGTTGCCGTGGCGGCAGCCTCCTCCCTGGGAGAGGGGGCGTCCGCGGGCCGCGAGGTGACGCGGTCGGAGCTCGACGAAGCGGTGCAGGAGGCGGCCGAAGGGATCGGCCCCTTCCACGAACTCGAAGTGAAGCCCTCGGGCGACGACAACTTTCAGCTGGCCACCGTCAAGGGCGAGTACCCGTTCTGCCTCGCCGTGACGTCGTCGCGAACCGGCGGCTTCGCGGTACCGGGAGCGGACGGGTCGACCACAATCCTGCCGGAGTACGGCCGATCGGTCACCGTCGAACCCGGGGAGTGCCAGGCCGGCTCGGACGCGTAGGGGGATCGCTGAGTCGCCACCGGCCGGCCGATCGTTTCCCGATTGGCCGACGATCGCTTCCCGTCACTCTTTGTCACCCCGCCCTCAGACGCCTGACATGGGTGCCCCTTGAGCCCTCGTGCTGATGATCGCTCAGTAGCTCGCTGAAGCACGGGGCGGCTTCGACCTGTTCCTCGGGCACTCCCGTCAGGTGCGCCTTGACTGATCCGAGGAGCAGGCAGGGGGCGATCAACAGCATCCCGGACGTGTGACTGAGTCGTTTACTGAACAGGCTCCGGCACAGCCGGATCGCGGTAACCATGAAGGTGTACACCCACATCCCTTCCGAGGCCACGCGCAAGGCGCTTCGGAAGTTGGGCAAGCACCTGGGCGGGGAAGATCAGATGTAGTTGCTGTACTTCGCTGATGTACGACGCCAAAGAGCCCCTGCCGGACTTCTCCGACAGGGGCTCTCAGCTGCGGTGGACCTGTGGGGATTTGAACCCCAGACCCCCTCGATGCGAACGAGGTGCGCTACCAGACTGCGCCACAGGCCCTTGCAACGAGAGAAACTCTAGCATCCCCGTCGGGGTGCTTGGAAATCCGTTCCTTCGCTGGTCACGCGCTGGTCACACGGTCACTCGTTGGCGGCGCGCGGCCGGTCCTCGTCCGCGTACTGGTCGAAGAGCGGGGTCCGGCTGCGGTCGCGGGCGCGGCGCGGCGGAGGTGTCTGCCGGGCCGGTGGCGGGTCGGCGGCCGGGGTCGGTTCCGCCGTCGACGAGCGGGCCGAGCTCCAGGTCTCCGGGTCGTTCATGTCCACGCCACCCGTGGCCCGCGGCGCGACCGGCGCGGTGACATAGGTCGGCAGCGGCACCGGGACCGGCTCCCAGCTGTCGCCGGTCGACGGGCCGCGGTCGCGCTGCTGGTCCACCCACTCCGCGTGGTCGGTCTGCTCGACCAGCGCACGGCGGCCCGCCTCCTGCGGCGAGAGCTTGGCCGGCCCGGGCTCGGGTCGCGCTTCGGGATCTTCGTCCGGGTCGGCCGCGGGGGCCGGGGCCTGGTGCCGGCGCGAGCGACTCTCGCGCAGGCGCTGGGCCGCCACCTCGGCCCGGCGGCGGTCCATGGTGACCACGAAGCGCCGCCGCTCCTGGTTGCGCAGATGCACGATGTATGCGCTGAGAAGGACCGCGGGCACACCCGGCGCCCACAGGAAGCCGAGTCCGCCGACCGCGGCCACGATCGCGCCGAGCGTGAAGGCCAGGAAGAGGACGACGGTGGTACGTCTGCGGCGGGCCAGGACCTTGCTGCGCCGGGCGCGCTCGGCCGCGGCGCCGTTCGGGCGCGGGCGCCGGGCGGCGGGCACGGGCACCCGGGCCGAAGCGGAGGCCGGAGCCGAAACCTTGGCAGGGACCGGCGCCTTGGACTGAGCCTTCGACTGCGCCTTGGGCTGGGCCTTGGCCTGCGGTGGGGCCGGAGGGCTCAGCCGGGCTTCGGTCCTGGGCGCGGCGAAGGCCCGGACGTCCACGGAACTCAGAGGGTCCGTGGCGGCATCCGGGTCCCCGTCGGGCGCGGCCTGCTCCGCGGTGCGTTCCCGCAGCTCCTTGGCGTACCGGCGCTCCATTGCACCCCGTCCGGACAGCAGCCGGATGGCGGTGGAGAAGCGTTCCGTCGGACGGGCTTCATTCAGCTCGTCCTGCCTGCGGAGCCACATCGGCACCAAGTAGGCGGCCCAGGCCCCGACGATGACTGCGTAGATGAGGCCGCTGCTGCTCACGCATCACACCGTAGAGGGATTTCCGCAAGGGCATCCGCCAATTGGCCCGGTGTGTCGCACGATCTGGCTCATAACACTGACTTTTTTTGGGATTGTTCAGATCACCGCATGGTCAACAGCGATCAATTTCGAACGTTTATTTTATTTCTCGTGGCGTTCCCGGTCGTGCCTGGTGCCAGCGGCGGAGCAATCCTTCGGGAACCTCTTCGGCCGTGAGAGCGAAGACCAGATGGTCCCGCCAAGCACCGTCGATGTGGAGATATCGCGGGCGCAGTCCCTCTTCCCGGAATCCGAGTTTCTCCACGACCCGGCGGCTCGGGCCGTTCTCGGGGCGAATACAGACTTCCATCCGGTGCAGTCCGACCGTACGGAAGCAGTGGTCGACGGCGAGCGCGACCGCGGTCGGCATCACCCCGCGGCCCGCCACATCCCGGTCGACCCAGTAGCCGACATGGCCCGAGCACATCGAGCCCCAGGTGATCCCGGCGACCGTCAACTGGCCCACGAGACGGCCCCGGTACTCGATGACGAACGGGAGCATCCGGCCCGAGTTCGCCTCGGCGCGCAGATGGCGGACCATCTGCCGGTACGTGGGCCGCCGCGCGACCGGGCCGCCGGGCGAGGGCGGCGGAATCGTCGCCTCCCACGGCCGCAGCCAGTCCCGGTTGCGCCGGTTGACCTCGCGCCACATCCGCTGGTCGCGCAGCTTTATCGGACGGAGGACGATGTCGCCGTCCGCCAGGACCACCGGCCAGGGGGCGTTCAGCTCGGGCTCCCCGCGGGTCTTGGGTGGTCTCCGCCCCGGATCTGGTCCACGGCGTGCACCAGCATCAGCTCCAGTACGGCCAGGCCGTCGCGCACACCGCCGGTGGAGCCGGGCAGATTGACGATCAGCGTGCGGCCTGCGACTCCGGCGAGCCCGCGGGACAGCGCGGCGGTCGGCACCTTCTCGCGGCCGTACGCGCGGATCGCCTCCGGGATGCCGGGGATCTCGTAGTCGAGTACGGCCCCGGTGACGTCCGGGGTGCGGTCGGTCGGCGAGATGCCCGTGCCGCCGGTGGTGAGGATCACGTCGTACCCGGCGGCCACGCCGTCCCGCAGCGCCTGCCCGACCGGATCGCCGTCCGGGACCACGCGCGGTCCGTCGACCCGGAAGCCCAGCGCGGTCAGGCCCTCGGCGAGCACCGGCCCGCCCTTGTCCTCGTACACACCGGCCGCAGCGCGGTTGGACGCGGTGACGACCAGCGCCCGGCGCGCATCCGCTTCTGGCCCGTGGCTGTGGCTGTAGACCTCACCTGCGCGGGGGCTCATGACCGGCTCCAGTCGCCGGACTTGCCGCCCGTCTTCTCCTCGACCCTGATGTCGGTGATCACGGCCGCCTTGTCGACGGCCTTGACCATGTCCACGACGGTCAGCGCGGCGACCGAGACGGCGGTCAGCGCCTCCATCTCGACGCCCGTGCGGTCGGTGGTCTTCACCGTGGCGAGGATCTCCACCGCGTCGTCCGTGACCGACAGATCGAGCTTCACGCCGGAGACCGCGAGCGGATGGCACAGCGGGATCAGGTCCGGAGTGCGCTTGGCACCCATGATCCCGGCGATGCGGGCCGTCGCGAGAGCGTCGCCCTTGGGTACGCCCTCACCCCGCAGCAGCTCCACGACCTGCGGTGACACCAGGACCCGGCCACTGGCGCGGGCTGTGCGTGCGGTGACGTCCTTCTCCGAGACGTCGACCATGCGGGCCGCCCCGGCCTCGTCGATGTGCGTCAGCCTGCCTTGGCTACTCATTTGCTGTGGCGCTCCCGGTCAGGGCCCTTGGGGCCTGTGTGGGCAGACACGGTACAGCCACGGTAAGCAGGTCAGCCGAGGAGGACCACTTCCACCTCGCTGCCCGGCTCGACGGAGGAGTCCGCCTCCGGGACCACGATCAGGCAGTCCGCCTGTGCGAGGGCCGCGATCAGGTGGGAGCCGGAACCCCCCACGGGAGTGACGGTGCCCGAGCCGGAGTCGTACGCACCGCGCAGGAACTGCCGCTTTCCGGACGGTGACGAGAGCGTCTTGTCGGCCTTGAGCACGGCGCGGGCGGTCGGCCGGTGGACGTCCGGCAGGCCCATCAGCGCCCGGATCGCGGGCCGGACGAACAGCTCGAAGGAGACGTACGACGAGACCGGATTGCCCGGCAGCGCCAGCAGCGGTGTGTGCTCGGGTCCGATCGTGCCGAACCCCTGCGGTTTGCCCGGCTGCATCGCGAGCTTGCGGAAGTCGATCCCGCTGCCCGGCACGTCCTCGTCGCCGACCGAGGACAGCGCCTCCTTCACCACGTCGTACGCGCCGACGCTCACGCCGCCCGTGGTGACCAGCAGATCGGCGCGGATCAGCTGGTCCTCGATGGTGGCGCGCAGCGTCTCGGCGTCGTCGGTGACCGCGCCGACGCGGTAGGAGAGCGCGCCCGCGTCGCGTGCGGCGGCGGCCAGCGCGAAGCTGTTGGAGTCGTAGATCTGGCCCTCGCCCAACTCCTCGCCGGGCTGTACCAGTTCGCTGCCGGTGGAGAGCACGACGACCCGCGGGCGCGGCCGTACGCGCACGGTGCCGCGGCCGATCGCGGCGAGCAGGCCGATCTGCGGCGGGCCGAGCACGGTGCCCCGCGTGAGCGCCAGGTCGCCGGCCTGGACGTCGCTGCCGCGCGAGCGCACATGCGCGCCGGCCTCGGCGGGCCGGTGGACGCGGACCTCGCCGCTCGCGCCCTCCGGTGCCTCGCCCGCAGGCCGCATGGTGGCGGCCGCTCCGCCGCCCGTGCCGCCGTCGGTCCACTCGACCGGGACGACGGCCTCGGCGCCGGGCGGCAGCGGTGCGCCGGTCATGATCCGCGCGGCCTCGCCGGGACCCACGGTCGGCAGTCCGCCGCTGCCCGCGGCCACGTCGCCGATCACCGTGAGGACGGCCGGGAACTCCTCGGTGGCGCCGGCCACATCGGCCGTACGGACCGCGTATCCGTCCATCGAGCTGTTGTCGAACGGCGGCAGCGCGACCGGGACGGTGACGTCCTCGACGAGGACACAGCCCTGGGCGTCCGGCAGTTGCAGTTCGATCGGGTCGAGCGGGCGGATCGCCGCGAGGATGTCCTCCAGGTGGTCGTCCACCGACCAGATCGTGCCCACGGTGCCCACTCCGTCTCGCCTCGTCTCGCTCAGTCCTGCCGGGGTCCGGGGGTTACCCCTCGGAGGAGTGCAGCATCTCCTCGGTCACATAGCTGCGAAGCCAGGTCCGGAACTCCGGGCCCAGGTCTTCACGTTCGCATGCGAGTCTGACAATGGCGCGCAGATAGTCACCGCGGTCTCCGGTGTCGTACCGGCGGCCCTTGAAGACGACGCCGTGCACCGGGCCGCCCACCGTCTCGTCCTCGACGAGCTTCTCGAGGGCGTCGGTGAGCTGGATCTCGTTGCCGCGGCCCGGCTGGGTCTCGCGAAGTATGTCGAAGACGGCGGGGTTGAGGACATAACGGCCGATGATGGCGAGGTTGCTGGGGGCCTCGGACGCGTCGGGCTTCTCGACCAGCTCGGTCACCTTGACGACGTCGGACTCCCCGGTGGCCTCCACGGCGGCGCAGCCGTACAGGTGGATCTGCGCCGGGTCCACCTCCATCAGCGCGATGACGCTGCCGCCCTCACGCTCCTGGATCTCGACCATCCGCGCCAGCAGCGGGTCGCGCGGGTCGATCAGGTCGTCGCCGAGGAGGACCGCGAAGGGCTGGTTGCCCACATGCGGAGCGGCGCACAGCACCGCGTGGCCGAGGCCGCGCGGGTCGCCCTGGCGCACATAGTGCATGGTGGCGAGATCGCTCGACTCCTGGACCTTCTTGAGCCGGCCGGCGTCGCCCTTGCGGGTCAGCGCCTCCTCCAGCTCGTAGTTGCGGTCGAAGTGGTCCTCGAGCGGGCGCTTGTTGCGGCCCGTGATCATGAGCACATCGGAGAGACCGGCCGAGACCGCCTCCTCGACGACGTACTGGATCGCGGGCTTGTCGACGACAGGCAGCATCTCTTTGGGAGTGGCTTTCGTGGCAGGCAGGAAGCGGGTTCCGAGGCCTGCGGCGGGGATGACAGCCTTGCTGATCCTGGGGTGCGACTGAGTCATGCGGGCACCTTAACCGGTGAGTATGGGCTGAAGATGAGGCTCCGGTTAACTTCCGTCTCATAAAGACGTATACGAGAGGTTTGTGAAGTCCTAATGAGCGGTGACTTGTCCGGAAAGAGAGCGGTACGACGCGAACTCCTCGACGCCCGCGGCCTCATGTCCTCTGAGGACGCCGCGCGGGCCGCCGCGGTTCTCGCGCGACAGGCCCTGAATCTGCCGGAATTGACCGAAGCGACCACGGTCGCCGCTTATGTCTCCGTGGGGCGCGAACCGGGCACGCGAGCGCTGCTCGACGCGCTGCACGAGCGGGGTGTACGCGTCCTGCTGCCGGTTCTGCTGGCGGACAACGATCTGGACTGGGGCGTGTACCGGGGTGCGGAACACTTGGCGCCCGCCCCGCGCGGGCTGCTGGAGCCCGATGGGGAGCGGCTCGGCGTGGATGCCGTACTGAACGCTGATGCCGTGCTCCTTCCCGGACTCGCTGTGGACGCCCGCGGCATGCGACTGGGCCGCGGCGGCGGTTCCTACGACCGGGTTCTCGCCCGGCTCGCGGCTGCCGGTGCGGCCCCCGCGCTGGTGGTGCTGTTGTACGCGAACGAAGTGGTCGAGCGCCTCCCGGAGGAGCCGCACGACCGTCCCGTTCACGCCGTGGTCACGCCCGAGACCGTACGCCGCTTCACGGCGTGAGCTTGAGGGTGTCGGAGGTCGTCGCCGACACCGCCTGCTCGCTGAAGGCCCAGTCGAGCAGCTCGCCGTGGGCCCACTTGTCGGTCTGGTCGGTGTAGTGCGCGTTGTACGCGTGCCCGGACGCACCGGTCAGATTGATCCAGCGCGACTTGTCCCAGTCGCCGACGTTCACGACCATCCGCATCGACGGCACCCAGATCACTCCGTAGCCGCCCGCCGCGTTCCAGCCGGTGGCGTTCACCGTGGCCTCGCCGCCGCCCAGTTTCCACGGGCCCCGGTTGAGCACGAACTGCAGGAAGCCGGGTCCCTCGGTACCGAGGGTCTGGTTCTTCAGCGTCAGCTGGTGCAGCCGGCCCCAGCTCCAGGTCGAGACGTCCTTGCCGAGCTCGGCCGTCAGCTCCCAGCGCGCGTCCTCCATGGCACGGGCGAGCAGCTCGTCACGGGTGGTGGTGGCCGGGTCCGTACGGCTGGCCGGGGACTGCCACCACTCGTTGTCCTCGTCCTCGAGTATCCGGCGCACCAACTCGAACCAGCGGTCGCCGCCGTCCGGCTGCGCCGACTCCGTGTCGCGCTGGCCGCACTCGCGCACCCGCTCGCTGAGCTGGTCGTCGGGCGCCGTGCTGTCCGCCGGGCGGACGCTCAGGCACTCGCCCTCGACGCGCAGCTCCTTGGGCAGCTTGTTGCCGAAGGCGAGCTTGAGGACATTGCGCCAGACCCCGTTGAAGTAGGCGGCCGCGCCGGAGTCGGACTCCTGGGTGTAGTCCCAGCCCTCCAGCAGCTTCTGCGCCTCACGGACGTACTTGTCCGAGACGTCGATCTTCAGCAGCTTCGGCGTCAGCAGCTTGGCGATCTCGCTGCTGTTGTCCATCTGCATGGTGCGCATGTCTTCGGTGGAGATCTTGCCGCCGCCCTGGAGCTTCGACTCGATGAGGTCGTTGATCCGCTGGCTGCGGGCTCCGTAGCCGTAGTCGGCGGTCAGCTTGTGCCGGTACTTCGAGGCGTCGATGACGGCCTGGTTGGCGGTGACGATGTAGCCGCGGTCGGGGTTCTCCTCGTACGGCAGCTCGTCGAAGGGGATGTAGCCCTTCCACTTGTACGCCGGGTCCCAGCCGGGGGCCGGAACCGAGCCGTCGCCCTTGGCGCGGACCGGGATCTTGCCGGGGGCCTGGTAGCCGATATTGCCCTGGGCGTCGGCGTAGACCAGGTTCTGGGACGGGACCTCGAAGTCCTTGACCGCCGCCCGGAAGGACTTGAAGTCCTTGGCGCGGTTCAGGTCGAAGATGGCGTCCATGGACTTGCCGGGCTGCAGCGCGGTCCACTGCAGGGCGACGGCGTATCCGGAGGCGCGGTCCGGCGCGGAGTTGGAGACCGTGGCCTTCTGGCCGGCCTTCTCCAGCTCGGTGCTGCGGTCCGAGACCAGCGGGCCGTGGCCGGTGGAGCGGACCGTGATCGTCTTGCTCGCGCCGCCGGCGACCCTGATCACCTCCCTGCGGGTGACCAGCTCCTTCTGCCCGTTGCCCACCTGGTAGCTGTCGCCGGAGAGCTTCTCGAGATAGAGGTCGGTGACGTCCGCGCCGAGGTTGGTGAAGCCCCAGGCGATGTTCTGGTTGTGACCGATGATCACGCCCGGGGTGCCGGAGAAGGTGTATCCGGCGGTGTCGTACTGGCAGGTGGCCGAGACCGTACGGCAGTGCAGGCCCATCTGGTACCAGAGCGAGGGCAGCTGCGGCGCGAGGTGCGGGTCGTTGGCCAGCATCGGCTTGCCGGTCGTGGTGTTCTCGCCGGCGACGACCCAGGAGTTGGATCCGATGCCGTTACCGCTCGGACCGAGCAGCGCGGGCACTGCGTCGAGGGTCTTGGAGAGCGAGGCGAGCTGGGAGTTGAGGCCGGAGACCGCACCTGCAGGGCTGGCACCGCCGCCACTGCCGGAGTCACCGGAATCGCCCGCGTCGCCGGACGGCTCGGCGTCCGGGTCGAACTTCCCGGTGGCCGGATCGATGCCGCCCTTGTCGAGAATCGGCTGGTTCCTGCCGTACGGATACGGCGGGTACAGGTCCTTGATCTTCTTCGCGTCGAGCCTGCTGGTGAGGAGCGAGCGGTCTATCTCTTCCTGCATGTTGCCGCGCAGGTCCCAGGCCATCGCCTTGAGCCAGGCCACCGAGTCGACCGGCGTCCAGGGCTCCGGCTTGTACTCGTTGGCGAAGGAGAGCGCCGCGTACTCGACGGAGAGTTCCTTGCCGTCCTTGCCGTCGAGGTAGGCGTTGACACCGTCCGCGTACGCCTGGAGGTACTTCTTCGTCTCGGGCGACAGGACCTTGTCGTACTCCTGCTGCGCGACCTGACGCCAGCCGAGCGTGCGCAGGAAGGCGTCCGTGTCGACCTGTCCCGAGCCGAACATCTCGGAGAGCCGGCCGGCCGTCATGTGGCGGCGGACGTCCATCTCCCAGAAGCGGTCCTGCGCCTGGACGAAGCCCTGCGCGCGGAACAGGTCCTCGTCACTGTCCGCGTAGATCTGCGGGATGCCGAAGCCGTCGCGCTTGACCTCGACCTGGCCGCGCAGGCCCTCGAGTTGGAGCGTCCCGGTGGTCTGCGGGTAAGAGGCGCGCACCGTGCTGATGCTCCAGTACGCGCCGTATCCGACACCCGCGACAAGCGCCAGCACCAGGACGAACACGAGCAGGCGCAGGCGTCGCCCCTTCTTCTTCTTCGGGGAAGAGGCGGTTGTGTTGGCGGGCATCGCTGTCCTTCGAGGCGCAGGCTGGTCCTGGAGTGCTGGAGCAACCATAGGCGCAGCGTCAGACCGGTCAGGACGCGGTATCCGTAAGCAGGCCATCGGACGCTCCGGCGACCCAAATGATCTACCGCGTCAAGGAAATGTTAAAGATTAGGTAAGGTAACGAAGTGTCGCCTGCCGGAGGAACGATCCGGCATGTACGCGCGACGCGAGGGGAAGGATCGGCCACTGACTGTCCACGAGCTCAACGAACTCCTGCTCATCTGCTCGCTCGTCCTGCTCATCGCCGTCGCGGCGGTCCGCATCTCGTCCCGCAGCGGCCTCCCCAGCCTGCTGCTGTACCTCGGGATCGGCATCGCGATCGGCCAGGACGGCATCTTCGGCGTCACGTTCGACAACGCCGCACTCACGCAGGTGATCGGCTATGCCGCACTGGTGGTGATCCTGGCCGAAGGTGGCCTGGGCACCAAGTGGAAGGAGATCAAACCCGCGTTGCCCGCGGCGGTCATGCTGTCGACCGTCGGCATCGCGGTGAGCGTGGGCATCACGGCGGCCGGAGCGCACTATCTGGTCGGCCTGGAGTGGCGGCAGGCGCTGATCATCGGCGCAGTGGTGTCCTCGACGGACGCCGCGGCGGTCTTCTCCGTACTGCGCAAGGTGCCGCTGCCGTCCCGGGTGACCGGTGTGCTGGAGGCCGAGTCGGGCTTCAACGACGCTCCCGTGGTGATCCTGGTGATCGCCTTCTCGACGGCCGGGCCGATCGACGACTGGTACGTACTGGTCGGGAAGATCACGCTGGAGCTGGCGATCGGCGCGGGCATCGGCCTGGCGGTGGGCTGGCTGGGCGCGTTCGGACTACGGCATGTGGCGCTGCCCGCCTCGGGTCTGTATCCGATCGCCGTGATGGCCATCGCGGTGGTCGCGTACGCGGCCGGCGCCATGGCGCACGGCAGTGGCTTCCTCGCCGTCTATCTGGCCTCGATGGTGCTCGGGAACTCCCGGCTGCCGCACGCGCCCGCCAACCGCGGCTTCGCCGAGGGCCTCGGCTGGATCGCACAGATCGGCATGTTCGTCCTGCTCGGCCTGCTGGTGACCCCGCACGAGCTGGTCGACGACTTCTGGCCCGCGGTGGTCGTGGGCCTGGTTCTGACGATGGTGGCGCGGCCGGTGCAGGTGACGGTCAGCCTGCTGCCGTTCAGCATCCCGTTCCGCGAACAGGTGCTGATGTCCTGGGCCGGGCTGCGCGGCGCCGTGCCCATCATCATCGCCACCATCCCGCTGGTCTCCGACATCGAGGGCAGCGACCGCATCTTCAACGTCGTCTTCGTGCTGGTCGTCGTCTACACCCTGGTGCAGGGGCCGACCCTGCCGTGGCTGGCGAAGGCCCTGCACCTCGGCGACGCTTCGGAGGCCGCCGACCTGGGCATCGAGTCGGCGCCGCTGGAGCGGCTGCGCGGGCATCTGCTGTCGGTGGAGATCCCCGAGGGGTCGAAGATGCACGGCGTGGAGGTCGCGGAGCTGCGGATGCCGGCGGGGGCCGCGGTCACGCTGGTCGTACGCGACGGGAAGAGCTTCGTGCCGCTGCCGACGACGGTGCTGCGGTGGGGCGACGAGCTGCTGGTGGTGGCGACGGATCCGGTGCGGGACGCGGCGGAGCGGCGGCTGCGGGCGGTCGGGCAGGGCGGAAAGCTGGCGGACTGGCTGGGGCCGGAGGGCCGGACGCGGGGCTGAGGGCCGGCCCGGGGTGCGGACGTCGGGTGCGGGCGCCGGGCTGACCGGATGACGTACGTCCGGTTAATCACAGGCGGACATCCGAGTACGTGACCCTTTTCGCAGGCACAACCCCACAATCCCCTGTATCGTGAAGGCACACTTGATCGAACCAACTCTGCCTGACGCAGAGCTGGCGCGACCGTATGGCGGCCGAGACTCTCCTCGCAGCAGAGCACCGGTATCTACCGCAGTTCAGCGCAAGAGGACAGCTCTCGGCAGCTCCCGCACACCCAAGGGAGCGCTACCAGGCAGCAGAAAGGCAAGGACCGTGGCATCCACGGTCACTACCGACAAGCGCCCCGGATACGGGCAGCTGCTGCGCACACCCGGCGCCTGGACCTTCCTGCTCCCGGGCTTCGCCGCCCGGCAGCCCTTCGCGATGCTGACCATCGGCATCGTCCTTCTGGTGCAGCACACCACCGGTTCGTACGGCAGCGCCGGAGTCGTCGCCGCCGTCACCGGTGTATCCATGGCGCTGTTCGCCCCGCAGAGCGGCAAGCTGGCGGACCGCTTCGGACAGCGCGCCGTCCTGCTGCCCGGCGTGCTGGTGCACACCGCGTCCGTCTCCGCGCTCACCGCCCTCGCGCTGGCGGACGCGCCCCTGTGGGCGCTGTTCATCGCCGCCGTGCCGACCGGCGCCTCCGTGCCGCAGATCGGACCGATGGTGCGCGCCCGCTGGGCCGCCAAGCTGGAGGGCTCGCCGCTGATGTCGACCGCGGCGGCCTTCGAATCCGTCACCGACGAGTTCACCTTCGTCGTCGGACCGGTCCTCGCCACCGCTCTGTGCACCGGCGTCCACCCGGCGGCCGGACTGATCGCCGAGGCGGGACTGACGCTGGCGGGCGGTCTGTTCTTCGCCGCCCAGCGCCGTACGCAGCCGGCCGTACGCCGCACCACGGCCGCCGCCGGACCGCACACATCCGCGCTGTCCATTCCTGGCGTCCGCGTGCTGGCCGTCGCCTTCCTCGGCATCGGCTCGGTCTTCGGCGGAATGCAGGTTTCGCTGACCGCCTTCTCAGAGGAGATCGGCAATCCCGGTGCGAACGGTCTGCTGTACGGGATCTTCGCCGCCGGCAACATGCTGGCGGGCATCGCCTGCGGCGCCATCGCCTGGAAGAGCGGGCCGCGACGGCGGCTGGTGCTCGGCTACGCCGGGCTGACGATCGCCGCCTCCTTGCTGTGGTCGGTGCACTCGGTGCCGCTGCTCGCCGGACTCGGCCTGCTGGTCGGCCTCTGCATCGCTCCGGCCCTGATCAGCGGCTACACGCTGGTCGAGTCGCTGGTGCCCGCCGGCGCCCGCACCGAGGCCTTCACCTGGCTGACGGGCGCGGTGGCGCTCGGCCAGGCGGCGGCCGTGACAGTGGCCGGACGGCTGGCCGACGCGAACGGCGCGAGCGCCGGATTCCTGGTCCCTCTGGTGGGCACGGTTCTGGCCCTGGCGACGCTGCTCGCGCTGCGCTCGCGGCTCTCCGCGCGGGCGTCCGGGATGGCGTCCGGGCGGATCGCGGCGCGTGGGATGGGTCACCGAGTGCCGGTGACGGTGGACTGATCCAGCGGAATACGTCACTATGGACCGTCGTTAGCACTCATTGAGTGAGAGTGCCAGGAGGAAGACAAGTGCCGACCTACCAGTACCAGTGCACCGAATGCGGCGAGGGCCTCGAGGCGGTGCAGAAGTTCACCGATGACGCTCTGACCGTGTGCCCGAACTGCGACGGACGCCTCAAGAAGGTGTTCTCCGCGGTTGGCATTGTCTTCAAGGGCTCCGGCTTCTACCGCAACGACAGCCGCGGCTCGTCGTCGAGCAGCGCGCCTGCGTCGACGTCGTCGTCCACGGCGGCGAAGTCCTCGGACTCGAAGTCGTCGGACTCGAAGTCGAAGTCGTCGTCGGACTCCAAGGCTTCCGCGCCGGCGTCCTCGACGAGCAGCTCGAGCGGCAGCTCGGCCGCCTGACAGGCGCTTTTGACAGCTTTCCGGGACCCCGCCGTTTCGCACGGCGGGGTCCTCGGCGTTTTCGCGTACGGATACTGTGACCGCCATGGCGACCAACGCGACGAACGCGCTTGCAGAGATCGGTGTGATCGGCGGCTCGGGCTTCTACTCCTTCCTGGAGGACGTGACCGAGGTACCGGTGGAGACCCCGTACGGCAGCCCCAGCGACTCGCTGTTCCTCGGCGAGATCGCCGGGCGACGGGTCGCCTTCCTGCCACGGCACGGACGCGGTCACCATCTGCCGCCGAACCGCATCAACTACCGCGCCAACCTCTGGGCGCTGCGCTCGGTGGGCGTACGCCAGGTGCTGGGACCGTGCGCGGTCGGCGGACTGCAGCCGCAGTACGGGCCGGGGACGCTGCTCGTGCCGGATCAGTTCGTGGACCGCACGCAGGGACGTGTGCAGACCTTCTACGACGGATATCCGCTGCCGGACGGGTCCGTGCCGAACGTGGTGCATGTGTCGACGGCCGATCCGTACTGCCCCGAGGGACGCAAGGCAGCCCTGGCGGCGGCCCGCGGGCAGGACTGGGAGCCCGTGGACGGCGGGGCGCTGGTCGTGGTCGAGGGGCCGCGCTTCTCCACCCGCGCCGAGTCGGTGTGGTACCGGTCGATGGGCTGGTCGGTGATCGGCATGACCGGTCACCCGGAAGCGGTCCTGGCGCGTGAACTGGCGCTCTGCTACACGTCGATGACGCTGGTGACGGACTTGGACGCGGGCGCGGAGACGGGCGAGGGCGTCTCGCACGAAGAGGTGCTGAAGGTGTTCGCCGCGAATGTGGGCCGGCTGCGGGATGTGCTGTTCGACGCCGTGGCGGGGCTGCAGGCGGACGGCGAGCGGAAGTGCCTGTGCACGCGGGCGCTGGACGGCGTGGATACGGGGATCACGCTGCCGTAATCGCCCACGAGGGTGAGGCAGTTGTCCACAGCGCGGGGGCTGTCCACAGGCTTCAGCGGGATGAGCGCGGAGAGTGGATCGTGAGGAGTGGTTCGGGCCGGACGGTCCGAACCACTCCTCACGATCACGACAGGCGGTACGCGTCATGCCTCTCTCTCCAACTCCCCTTCCCCTGCCTGCTTTGACTCTTCCTCTGCCTGCTCTGCCTCCGCTGCCTCCTTCTCCGGCGCCGGAGCCGCTGGGTGTGCCCGAGTTCGCTCCGCTGCGGGTGCGCGGCGGAGCACATCGGCTGCGGCGGGCGATGCGGCGACGACGGCGCGCGCTGGCGGCCGCTCTCGCCATGGCGGCGGCGGCACTTGCGGCATCGGGCGCCCGTGGGGCGGACGGACCCGAGCTGGTGTCCGCGCCGGTACGTATCGCGGACGCGGCGACGGTTCGGCTGCTGCGCCCAGGAGACCGGGTGGATGTGGTCGCCACCGCCAACTCGGCTGCGCGCGTGGTGGCATCAGGAGTCCGGGTGGCCGAAGTTCCGCGAGGTCCTGCCACGGACGGCGGCGCGCTGGTGGTCCTGGCAGTTCCGCGCGCCACCGCGGCCGATCTGGCCGGGGCTGGTGCGGAGTCCCGATTGGCGGTGACCTTGTGCTGACCGGGACTTGGGGCCGCGCCCGTACTGACGTGCCGTCAAGTCGCCGATTCGCATGGACGGACTGGACAGCGCGGCCGGGCGTTGACGTAGGTTTCGGAACGTTTGGCTCCGTGTCCCGCACATGCGAAGAGAGGCTCAGCGGTGAGCGAGAAGAAGGTCAGCGTCCTGGACGGCTTCAAGGCTTTCCTGATGCGCGGCAATGTCATCGACCTGGCGGTCGCCGTCGTCATCGGCGCGGCGTTCACCCAAGTCGTGAACGCCGTGGTGAAGGGCGTGATCAACCCTGTGGTCGGCGCGTTCGGCACCAAGGAACTCGACTCCTACAGCTCCTGCCTCAAGGGCACCTGCAAGGTGGTGAACGGCGAGGTCGACGGAATCCAGATCCTGTGGGGCTCGGTGCTCGGCGCCACGCTCACCTTCCTGATCACCGCGGCCGTCGTCTACTTCCTGATGGTGCTGCCCATGGCCAAGTACCTGGCTCGGAAGGCGGCCCGGGACGCGGCGAAGGAAGGCGCGAAGGAAGTGGTCGAGCTGACCGAGCTCGAGGTCCTGAAGGAGATCCGCGACGCGGTAGTGGCACAGCGGGGCACGGGACACGACAGGGAGTAGCGGAAGACCGGGCTCAGAGGTGGTGGGGCGGCTTCTCGTCGAGGAAGCGCGCCAGATCGTCGGCGCTGTCCCCGCTGCCGCCCGGAGCCCGCTCGCCCCACCCACGGTCCGTATCGTCCGAGGACTGCTGGTCCAGCGGATCGTCGAAGATGAGCTTCGGCTTCGGGTTCTGCGGCCGGGGCTGCTTCGCATCTCGCGGTCCGGGGGCGGGGGCGGTGCTCATACGTCCAGGGTACGGCGATGTCGGCGCGCTGTGTCCCGCAAGCCGTCGTGCGCGTCCCGGCGCGCTGTGTCCCGCAAGCCGTCGTGCGCGTCCCGGGGCGCACCTGGCGGACCCTCTGGTGTGCTGGGGGCATGACGTCCTCTTCCGCCTCCACCACCGGCGACGGCAGGCCGCCGCTGCGTCCGATGACCGCCCGCAGCCGCGACGAGGCGCACCGTGCGGCCACGCCGCTGGAGCTGTTCTTCGATCTGTGTTTCGTCGTCGCGGTCGCCCAGGCAGGCATGCAGCTGGTGCATGCCGTGGCCGAGGACCACGCGGCGACCGGCGTGGTCGACTTCGCCATGGTGTTCTTCGCCATCTGGTGGGCCTGGATGAACTTCACCTGGTTCGCCTCGGCGTACGACACCGACGACGTGCCGTACCGCGTCGTGACGCTGATCCAGATCGCGGGCGTGCTGATCCTCGCCGCCGGTGTCCCGCGCGCCTTCCAGGACCACGACTTCGGCGTCGTCTTTCTCGGCTATTTCGTGATGCGGGTCGCGCTCGTCACGCAGTGGCTGCGGGCGGCCAGATCGACACAGGGCGCCGAGCGGGCGACGGCCCTGAGGTACGCCGCCGGGGTCGCGATCTGCCAGGTCGGCTGGCTGGGGCTGCTGTTCCTGCCCGAGGACGTGCGCCCGTGGGTCTTCCTGGTGATGGCGATCGCCGAGATGGCCGTGCCGCTGATCGCCGAGCGCTCGATGGCCACCAGCTGGCACGCGCACCACATCGCCGAGCGGTACGGACTGTTCACCATCATCGTGCTCGGCGAGACGATCCTGGCCGCCACGGTCGCCATGCAGTCGGCGATCGACGAGTCCGACGAGCTCACGAAGCTGATCCCGATCGCCGCGGGCGGACTGCTGATCGTCTTCGCCGCCTGGTGGATCTACTTCGCGGTGCCGGCCCACGACCGGCTCGTCGGCAACAGGGAGGCGTTCCTCTGGGGTTACGGCCACTATCTGATCTATGCGTCGGGTGCGGCGATCGGCGCGGGCCTCGAAGTGGCGGTCGAGCAGGCCGTCGACGAGGCGCACATCTCCACCACGGCGGCCTCCGCCGCCGTGACCGTGCCGGCCGCGCTGTTCCTGATGACCGTGTGGCTGCTGCACTCGCGCCACTTCAAGCACGGCATGGCCCAGCAGCTGACGCTGCCGGTATCGGCTCTGGCGATCCTCGGCTGCACGTTCGCCGGTGGGTACGCGGTCCTGCTCGCCGGTCTTGTCGCGGCGGCGACGGTCGCGGTCGGCGTGACGCTCGCGAACCGGCCTCAGAAGCCGCAGCCGGCGTGATACGCAGGTGACATGACCAAGAACGACGCTCTCACGGACGTGACCGGGCTGCGGGTCGGCCATGCTCGGGTGCCCGGCGACCGCGCGCTCAGCGGCACCACCGTCGTCCTCGCACCGGAGGGCGGAGCGATCGCGGCCGTGGATGTACGGGGCGGAGGGCCCGGCACCCGTGAGACCGACGCGCTCGACCCGCGCAATCTCGTCCAGCGGATCGAGGCCGTCGTCCTGACCGGCGGCAGTGCGTACGGCCTGGACTCGGCCGCGGGCGTCATGGCGTGGCTGGAGGAGCAGGGTCGCGGCGTGCCGGTGGGCGGCCCGGGCAGGGTCGTGCCCGTGGTGCCAGCGGCTTGTGTCTTCGACCTGGGCCGGGGCGGCGACTGGACCGCCAGGCCGGATGCGTGCACCGGGCGGGCGGCGGTCGAGGAGGCGGCCGCCGCCGGGCTCGGGGCTCCGGTCGGGGCCGGTGACGTGGGCGCGGGCACCGGCGCGGTGGTCGGCGGCCTCAAGGGCGGCGTCGGCACGGCGAGCAAGGTCCTCGAATCAGGGGTCACCGTGGCCGCGCTGGTGGTGGCGAACGCGGCGGGTTCGGCGGTCGATCCGCTGACGGGCGTGCTGTACGGGAAGTACTTCGAGGGGCCCGTCCAGTACCCGGCCACCGAGGTCCATGCCGCGGCGCTGCAACGGCTGGAGGAGACGCGCAGGGCGAGCGGTCCGCCGCCGCTGAACACCACGCTCGCCGTCGTCGCCACCGACGCCGGACTCACCCGCGCACAGGCGCAGAAGCTCGCGGGCACGGCGCACGACGGGATCGCCCGCGCCGTGCGCCCGGTGCATCTCCTCAACGACGGGGACACCGTCTTCGCGCTCGCCACCGGCGGCGTGCCGCTGGACGCCGCGAATCCGCTCGCGCTCAACGAGGTGCTGGCGGCGGGCGCGGACGTGGTGACACGGGCCATCGTGAAGGCGGTGCTCGCGGCCGGCGGCGTCGACGGGGCGGGCGGGGTGTTCCCGTCGTACCGGGAGCTGTACGACATCGACTGACCTACAGGACAAGACGGTTGGGGAGTACGGAGGGTCGAGTGCGGGGAACTTCACACGGGGCCCCTTCGTTTTTCCGAACCCCGGACACGTTGTCAGACCCAGGGGCTACGTTTAGCAATCACCAAGTGACTTGCGGCGACGGCCTGGAGACCCACCTTGAACGATCCGTACGAGACACCCGAGACGCACCTCGAGCGACTCCTGGGTCGGGCGCTCAACTCTTTCGATCTGCCCGACACCACGGTCGAGAGACTCGAATCGGCGCTGGCTCACGCGAGTTCGCTGCACTCCTCGCACCACAGCGCGGCCCTGGACCGCGCGACGTACCGCCACGCGTATCTGCTCAGTGACGGCAGTTCGCTCGTCCTGTGGGAGCTGGTGCACAGCACCGGCAAGGACGGCGCCAAGCAGCACGAGCTGTACGCCGAGGAGTCGGAGGTCCGGCTCGCCGCCTCCCGGCTGCCCGCAGGTTTCCCGGGCTTCGCCGCGCCCGACCCCGCCGGGCCGGGCGCCGACGTGCTCAGCGAGGCCGACCTGGAGGCGGATCTCGACGCCGATCTGGAGCTCCTCGCGGGCCTGATGGCCGCGCCGCCCGCCCCGCTCCCCCGGATGTACGTGCCGGACAACTCCGCGGACCACGCGCGCCGTGTGCTGCGCCGCGCGGAGAACGGCGACCGGCCGGGCGAGGAGACGGCCCAGCTGCTGCGTGCCGCGTTCGCGCACCACATCACGCAGGTCTTCGGCCGCCAGTACCGGGTGGACGGCAAGGACGCGGGCTTCACGCTGTACGAGCACGCGTTCCTGCTGCTCGACGGCACGGAGACCAGCCTGTGGGAGGTGGAGCACACGGCCACTCCGGACGGCCGCCACATGTGCGAGGTGTACGGCGCGGAGCACACCGCGCGCGAAGCGATGGAGCTCCGCGCGCGGGTGCGCTGACCGCTTCTCTTCGAGTTCTCTTCGAGACGCTTCGAGGCGCTTCTGGGCGCTCGGGCCGCTCAGGCCGCGGCGAGCACCTTCGGCTCCTGCTCGGCGCCGGCCGGGACCTGCTCCGGCTGCGCCTTGCGTGCGCCCTTGAGCAGTACGACCAGCGCGGTGCTGACCAGCGTGCCGGCCACGATCGCGAGGAGATAGAGGAACGGGTTGCCGATCAGCGGCACCACGAAGATGCCGCCGTGCGGGGCGCGCAGCGTGCAGTCGAAGGCCATCGACAGAGCACCGGTGACCGCACCGCCCGCCATCGCCGCCGGAATCACCCGGAGCGGGTCGGCCGCGGCGAACGGGATCGCGCCCTCGGTGATGAACGAGGCGCCGAGAACCCAGGCAGCCTTGCCGTTCTCGCGCTCGGTCTTCGTGAACAGCCGCTTGCGTACAACGGTGGCCAGCGCCATCGCCAGCGGCGGGACCATGCCGGCGGCCATCACCGCGGCCATGACCTTGAGCGAGCCGTCGTTCGGGTTGGCGAGTCCGCCGACCGCGAAGGTGTACGCGACCTTGTTGAGCGGGCCGCCGAGGTCGAAGCACATCATCAGGCCGAGGACGATGCCGAGGATCACCGCGTTGGCTCCGGAGAGGCCGGCCAGCCAGTCGGTGAGTGCCTTCTGGAGCTCGGCGATCGGCTTTCCGACGACCAGGAACATCAGGAAACCGACGACCGCCGATGAGATCAGCGGGATCACGACCACCGGCATGATGCCGCGAAGTGGCTTGGGCACCTTGAGGCGTTGGATCGCCATGACGGTGGCGCCGGCGAGGAGACCGGCGATCAGGCCGCCGAGGAATCCGGCGTTGATCGTGAGCGCGATCGCGCCGCCGACGAAGCCCGGGACGAGACCTGGGCGGTCGGCCATTCCGTAGGCGATGTACCCGGCGAGCACCGGCACCAGGAAGCTGAAGGCCAGCCCGCCGACCTGGAAGAGAAGCGCGGCCCAGCTGGTGTGGTCGGCCCAGACGAAGTGCTCGGCGACGGACTTGGCGTCGGAGATCTCGTAGCCGCCGATGGCGAAGCCGAGGGCGATGAGGAGACCGCCGGCGGCGACGAACGGGACCATGTAACTGACGCCGGACATCAGCCACTTGCGGAGCCGGGTGCCGTAGCCGTCCCCGGGGTCACCGGCCGCGTCGGCGGGCGCGGCGGCCTTGGCCGTCGAAGTGACCTCACCGCGCTCGGCCTTGCCGCGCACCTCGTCGATGAGCGCGGCGGGCCGGTTGATCCCGGCCTTGACGCCGACATCGACGGTCGGCTTCCCGGCGAACCGGGCCTTGTCCCTGACGGGCACGTCATGAGCGAAGATCACGCCGTCGGCGGCGTCGATCTCGGCAGGGTCGAGCCGGGTGAACCCGGCGGAGCCCTGGGTCTCGACGGCGATGTGGATGCCTTGGGCTTCGGCTGCCTTTTCGAGGGACTCGGCGGCCATATAGGTATGGGCGATACCGGTGGGGCAGGAGGTGACGGCCACGATCCTGAAGGGGCCGTCACCTTCAGCACCGGCGGCGGCATCAGCGTCGGCGAGGCCGACGCCCTGCACGCCGTCCGCCGAAGCAGCCGGACCGTTCTCGGACCCGCCCTCGCCGTCAACTGCCGCACGGGACGCGGGCACTGCGCCGGCAGCGGCCCCGGCGTCGACACCGCGCGAAGCCGCCGCGGCCCCTCCGCCTGCGGCCCCCGGCAAGACGCCCGCGCCCGGCGAAGCCGAGGCTTCCGTGTCGGTGGAGCTGACAACCGGCTGCGCCGAGGTCGCCGGGTCCTCGCCCCGCAGCAGGGACGCCGCCGCGCCCGCGTCCTGCGTCGTGCGCAGCGCCGTCGTGAACTCCGTGTCCATCAGGCGGCGCGCAAGGGACGACAGGATGGTCAGGTGGGCGTCGTCCGCGCCCGTGGGCGCGGCTATCAGGAAGATCAGGTCCGCCGGGCCGTCCGGAGCGCCGAAGTCGATGCCCCGGGAGGAGCGGCCGAAGGCGAGCGTCGGCTCCACTACATGTTCGCTGCGGCAGTGCGGGATGCCGATGCCGCCGTCCAGGCCCGTCGGCATCTGGGCCTCGCGGGCCGCCACGTCCGCGAGGAAGCCCTCGATGTCGGTGACGCGGCCGAGGGCCGTCATCCGTTCGGCCAGCGACCTGGCCGCCGCCTCCTTGGTCGTCGCGGCCAGGTCGAGGTCGACCAGGTCCGCGGTGATCATGTCGCTCATCGCGGGCTCCCTTGCTCGGTGAGTGCTCGGTCCAGTGGGATGTCCGTCGTCACGGTGACGGCGGACACGTCGAGGTCCGCGGGTGTCGGCATCACGCTGCCCGGCAGCTGTACCGCCGCCGCGCCGTGTGCGACCGCCGCGGTCAGCGCGTCCGGGCCGTCGCCGCCGGCCGCGAGGAAGCCGGCCAGTGACGCGTCTCCCGCGCCGACGTTGCTGCGGAGGGTGGAAACGGCCGCGGTGCCGAACCAGGTGCCGGTGGACGAGACCAGCAACTGGCCGTCCGCGCCCAGGCTCGCCAGTACCGCATGCGCGCCCAGCTCCCGTACCTCCTCCGCCGCCTTGACCGCGTCGCCGACCGTGGCGAGCGGGCGGCCGACGGCGGCGGCGAGTTCGTCGGCGTTCGGCTTGACGACATCGGGCCCGGAGCGCAGGGCGGCGAGCAGTGACGGGCCCGAGGTGTCGAGGGCGACCCGGGCCCCGGCCTGGTGCGCCCGTGTCACCAACTCGGCGTACCACTCGGGTGCGAGGCCCCTCGGCAGGCTGCCGCAGCAGGCGATCCAGGCCGCGGACGCGGAGTGCTCCCGGACGGTGGACAGCAGCAACTCCGATTCCGCGGCGGTCAGTTCGGGGCCGGGTGCGTTGATCTTCGTCAGCGTGCCGTCGGGCTCGGCGAGCGCGATGTTGGAGCGTGTCGCGCCCGCCACCGGCACTGGCGCGACCTCGATGCCCTGGCCTGCGAGCAGCTGCTCGACCAGCGCGCCGGGCGCGCCGCCGAGCGGCATGACGGCCACGGTGCGGTGACCGGCGGCCGCGACGGCCCGCGAGACGTTGACGCCCTTGCCGCCGGGATCCATCCGTTCGGCCGAGGCGCGCAGAACCTCGCCGCGGTCCAGCGCCGGGACCTCGTACGTACGGTCCAGCGATGGGTTCGGGGTGACGGTGAGGATCATGCGCGTACGACTTCCGTTCCGGCGGACTCGATCGCCGCGGCGTCCTTCGGGGCGAGCCCGCTGTCGGTGATGAGCAGGTCGACTTCGGCGAGGTCGCCGAAGCGGGCGAAGTGCTCCTCGCCGTGCTTGGCGGAGTCGGCGAGCAGCACCACGCGCCGCGCGGCGGAGACGATCGCGCGTTTGACGGCGGCCTCGGCGAGGTCGGGCGTGGTGAGTCCGTGTTCGGCGGAGAAGCCGTTGGCGCCGAGGAAGACGACATCGGCGCGGATCTCTCCGTACGCCCGCAGCGCCCAGGCGTCGACCGCCGCGCGCGTCCGGTGCCGGACCCGTCCGCCCACCAGGTGGAGGTCGATGCCGGGATGGTCGGCGAGGCGGGCCGCGACGGGCAGGGCATGCGTGACGACTGTGAGCGCGCACTCGAGCGGGAACGCCGCGGCGAGACGGGAGACCGTGGACCCGGCGTCGAGGATCACGCTGCCGTCCGCGGGCAGTTCGGCGAGGGCGGCGCGCGCGATGCGGTCCTTCTCGTCGGCCGCGGTGGATTCGCGTTCGGAGAGGTCGGGCTCGAGCCGGCCGGCCGGGATGGCCCCGCCGTGCACCCGGCGGACGAGTCCGGCCCGGTCCAGGGCCTTGAGGTCGCGCCGGATCGTCTCGGCGGTGACCTGGAACTCCTCGGCGAGCGACAGGACATCGACGCGGCCGCCGTCGCGGGCGAGCCGCAGGATCTCCTGCTGGCGTTCCGGTGCGTACATGTGGTTTTACATCCGTTCCATGCCCGAACCTGTGGTTTCGGTTGCAGGCTACGCCCGGATTTCCGGAAAGTAAACACATCCGGGCATGGAACAGACACAAGTGGGCCGGACGCAGAGAGGCCCGGCCCGGGAACACCTCCCGGACCGGGCCCACCTCACCCGTCTCACCCGCATCAGCGCGTGAGCGCGGGCTCCATCTCGTCGTCCGAAGTCGCGAGGACCTCAGCGCCCTCCATGTGCTGCTTCGGCCGCGCCGGCAGCGCGTACATCACCACGAAGATCACGGCCAGCACGGCCACCACCCACCACAGCGAGTTCTGGAACGCGTCCTTGAACGCCTCACCGACCGCGCTCGGCGCGATCCGGTCGCCGCCCAGCTCGTCGATCGAGCTGAAGAAGACCACCGACACCAGCGCGAGCCCCAGCGCATTGCCCATCTGCATCGTCGTGTTGATCAGGCCCGACGCCGAGCCCGCATGCTCCCGCGGCACGTCGGAGAGCACCGCGTCCGTCAGCGGCGCCACGATCAGGCCCATGCCGACGCCCATCACCACCAGCGGCAGCGCCATCTGCCAGGGCGCGATCTGCATGCCGTACCGACCGGCCTCCCAGATGTAGATCAGCAGCCCCGCCGCCATCGTCAGCGCGCCCGCCTGCAGCACCTTCCGCCCGAACCGCGGCACCAGCTTCTGTACGGAGATCCCGGCCGCCGCGGACACCGCGATCGAGAACGGGACGCCGGTCACGCCAGCCCGCAGCGGGCTCCAGCCGAGCCCTATCTGCATGTACAGCGTCCACACCAGGAAGAAGATGCCGCACACGATGCCGAACGTGAGCTGCACGGCGATGCCCGCGGCAAAGCTCTTCACCTTGAACAGCGACAGCTCGACGAGCGGCGAACCGTCCTTGCGCGTCTTGTACTTCTCGTACGCGACCAGCGCGGCGAACACGACCAGGCTGCCGGCCATGCACAGATGACCCCACAGCGGCCAGCCCAGCTCACGCCCGCGCGTCAGCGGGTAGATCAGCATCAGCAGTCCGGTGGTGACGAGCACGACGCCGATCAGGTCGAGCTTGAGCGCCTTCGGCGCGCGGGACTCGGTAATGAACTTCCGGCCCAGGATCAGCCCGGCGATGCCGACGGGCAGATTGATCAGGAAGATCGGCCGCCACCCCAGGCCGAAGAGGTTCCACTGGGTCAGCAGCGCGCCGAGCAGCGGACCGGACACCGCGCCGAGGCCGATGACCGCGCCGAACATTCCGAAGACCTTGCCGCGTTCGTGCGCCGGGAAGGTGGCGTGGATGATCGCCAGGACCTGCGGCACCATCAGCGCCGCGGTCGCGCCCTGGAGCAGGCGGGAGGCGACCAGCATCTCCTCGTTCGCGGCGAATCCGCAGAGCGCGGAGGCGAGCGTGAAGCCGGTGATGCCGATCAGGAAGAGCCGCTTGCGGCCGTAGATGTCGCCGAGACGCCCGCCGGTGATCAGGCCGGCGGCGAAGGCGAGCGCATATCCGGCGGTGATCCACTGGATCGCGCCGAACGACGCCCCCAGGTCCCGCTCGATGCTCGGGATCGCGATGTTGACGATGGTGACGTCGACCAGATCCATGAAGGCCGCGGTCATGACGATGGCGAGCGCGATCCAGCGACGACGGTCCGACGCGGTGTCCAGGGCGGTGTCCGGTGCCGTATCCGTTACGGCGGGCTGTGAACTCATGAGAGGAACCTAGGGGTCATCTAGGTCAGGCCATGTCCTAGATGACAGGCATCCTGGAAAACATGACGGACACTCCGGCACGACTCCTGAATCTGCTCTCCCTTCTCCAGACCCCGCGCGAGTGGCCCGGCAGCGAGCTGGCCGAGCGCCTCGAAGTCAGTCCGCGCACGATCCGCCGTGACATCGACCGGCTCCGCGACCTCGGCTATCCGGTCGAGGCGACGAAGGGCGCGGTCGGCGGCTACCGCCTGGTCGCCGGTGCGGCGATGCCACCGCTGCTCCTGGACGACGAGGAGGCCGTCGCCATCGCGGTGGGCCTGCGCGCCGGGGCGGGCCATGCGATCGAGGGCATCGAGGAGGCGTCCGTACGTGCGCTGGCCAAGTTGGAACAGGTCCTGCCGTCCCGGCTGCGGCACCGGGTCACCACGCTCCAGGCCGCGACGATTCCGCTGACCCGCGGCGACGGCGCGACGATCGACCCGCAGACCCTGACGGTCATCGCCGGTGCGGCGAGCGGGCGGGAGCGGATGCGCTTCGGCTACCGGGCGGGCGACGGGACGGAGACCAAGCGGCAGGTCGAGCCGTACCGGCTGGTCTCGACGGGCCGCCGCTGGTACCTCGTCGCGTACGACCTGGGGCGGGAGGACTGGCGTACGTTCCGGGTCGACCGGGTCTCGGAGCCGTTCGCGACGGGCGCGCGGTTCACCCCGCGGGAACTGCCCACGGACAGCGCGGCGGAGCTGCTGGGCCACTCGATGTCGCGCCAGCCGGAGCACGAGGTGGATGTGAGCTTCGAGGCGCCGGCGTCGTTCGTGACGGCGCGGCTGCCGGACACGCTGGGCGCGCCGGTGGCGACGGGCGAGCACACCTGCCGGCTGCGGTCGAAGTCGATGGACTCGCTGGAGTGGCTGGCGCTGCGACTGGCCCTGGTGGACTGCGAGTTCACGGTTCACGGCCCCAGGCCGCTGGCGGAGTACCTGACGGATCTGGGCGCGCGGCTGACGCGAGCGACAGCCGACTGACCCTGGACGCCGACTGACCGTGGAAAAAGAGGACCCCGGCACCGGGGGGGAGGGTGCCGAGGTCCGTATATGGGGCGGCGGGTTACGCCGCCGCGTCGAAGCCCACGTCGCGGGCCATCTTCTTCAGTTCGAGCAGCGCGTGCTTCTCGATCTGGCGGATCCGTTCACGCGTCAGGCCGTGCTCCTTGCCGACCTCCGTGAGCGTCCGCTCGCGGCCGTCCACAATTCCGTACCGCATCCGGATGATCGATGCCGTGCGGTGGTCGAGCTTGCCGATCAGGTCCTCGAGCTCCTCGCTGCGCAGCAGCGTCATCACCGACTGCTCCGGCGAGACCGCCGAGGTGTCCTCCAGCAGATCGCCGAACTGCGTCTCGCCCGCGTCGTCGACCGCCATGTTCAGACTGACCGGGTCACGCGCCCAGTCGAGCACGTCCGTGACGCGCTCCGGGGTCGAGTCCAGCTCCTTCGCGACCTCCGCGGCCTCCGGCTCACGGCCGTGCTCACGGTTGAACTCCCGCTGCACACGGCGGATTCGGCCGAGCTCCTCCACCAGGTGGACGGGCAGCCGGATCGTGCGGGACTGGTCGGCTATGGAGCGGGTGATCGCCTGGCGGATCCACCACGTCGCATACGTCGAGAACTTGAAGCCCTTCGCGTAGTCGAACTTCTCGACCGCGCGCACCAGACCCGCGTTGCCCTCCTGGATCAGGTCGAGCAGCGGCAGTCCACTGCGCGGATAGCGGCGGGCGACCGCCACCACCAGCCGGAGGTTCGACTTGATGAAAATGTCCTTCGCGCGCTCGCCCTCGGCCACCAGGGCCTCGAGCTCCTCGCGGGTCGCGCCACCGGCGTCGCTGTCGACCTCGGAGTCGAGGATCTGGCGTGCGTACACACCGGCCTCGATCGTCTGGGACAGCTCGACCTCCTTGGCGGCGTCGAGCAGTGGCGTGCGCGCGATCTCGTCGAGGTACATGCCGACCAGGTCGCGGTCGGCGATCTCCCCACCGCCTGCGCGAACGCTGCTTGCCCGGACGGTCCCACCTGAGGCGGACTGACGACGGGCGACGGCACGGGTTGCCATGCGAGCTCCCTTACTGAGTAGGTCGCGACACCCTTCCGGGTGCCCTGCATCCGAAGGAAACAACGACTGGAATCCGGACAGAATTCCCATGCCGCGCTTCGATTTCCGTGATCTTGCAGTACCCTGTCCGGCCACCAAGGGAGAGCGGATGCCCCAAGAACGTACAGAGGTGCAGGTCAGGCCGGGCACAGAGGCCGATCTAGAAGCCCTCACGGAGCTTTACAACCACTTCATCCGTGAGACGGCCATCACATTCGACACGACCCCCTTCACTCCCGAGCAGCGCCGCCCTTGGCTGCACTCTCACCCTGAAGACGGCCCGTACCGCCTTCTGGTTGCTCGGGATGTCCGAAATGTCGAAGGCTCCGCCGACGGCGAAATTCTGGGCTACGCGACGAGCAGCCCCTTCCGCCCCAAGCCCGCGTACTCGACCTCCGTCGAAGTCAGCGTCTACCTGACGCCCGAAGCCGCGGGGCGCGGCATCGGCACGCTCCTCTACAAAACGCTCTTCGAGGCGCTCGCCGACGAGGACCTGCACCGCGCCTACGCGGGAATCGCCCAGCCGAACGAGGCATCGGCCAGGCTGCACGAGCGGTTCGGCTTCCGGCACATCGGCACGTACCGCGAAGTGGGCCGGAAGTTCGGCCGGTACTGGGACGTGGCCTGGTACGAGAAGGACCTCGGCGCCACCTAGCGGACCGGACCGAGGGCTGGGGCAGGGCCTAGCCGAACTGGACCGAGCGCTTGGCCAGGCCCATCCAGAAGCCGTCGATCACACTCCGCCCGCTCTCGAGCTCGTCCTGGGACGCTCCCAGGGTGACGAAGAGCGGAGCGAAGTGCTCGGTGCGCGGATGCGCCAGCCGGCCCGCCGGGGACTTGTGCTCGAAGTCCAGCAGCGCGTCCACATCGGCCTCCGCGAGCGCCCGCCTGCCCCAGTCGTCGAACTCCACCGACCAGCTCGGTGTCCCGCCGCCCCGCAGCGCCGCCAGATTGTGGGTGAAGAACCCGCTGCCGACGATCAGCACGCCCTCGTCCCGCAGCGGCGCGAGCCTGCGGCCGATCTCCATCAGCCGCTGCGGGTCGAGCGTGGGCATGGAGATCTGGAGTACGGGGATGTCCGCGGCCGGGAACATCTCGACCAGCGGGACATACGCGCCGTGATCGAGGCCGCGGTCCGGGATGTCCTGCACGGGCGCACCGGGGGCACGCAGCAACTTGCGTACGGAATCGGCGAGTTCGGGTGCGCCAGGCGCGTCGTACCGCACGCGGTAGTAGTGCTCGGGGAAGCCCCAGAAGTCGTGGACCAGCGGCACGGTCTCGGTCGCGCCGAGCGCGAGCGGGGCCTCCTCCCAGTGGGCGGAGACCATCAGGATCGCCTTGGGGTGCGGCAGATCCGCGGACCAGGCGGCGAGCTGGCCGGTCCAGAGGGGGTCGTCGGCAAGAGGCGGGGCGCCATGGGAAAGATAGAGGGCGGGCATGCGCTCCGCGGCAGAGGTGGCATTCATCGTCGGCTCCCGTCTGCTTGAACTTTCAAGCTACATCCAGAAACCTTAGCTCCAAGTAGTTCAATGTTCAAGAACCAGTCGTAGAGTGGGATACATGAACACGGCATCCAATGGCGGGGGCCCCGGCGGGAGCGCGCCCGCGCCGCGGTGGCTCACCGATGAAGAGCAACGCGTCTGGCGCGCCTATCTGCACGCCACCACTCTCTTCGAGGACCATCTCGACCGCCAGCTGCAACGCGACGCGGGCATGCCGCACATCTACTACGGCCTGCTCGTGCAGCTCTCCCAGGCCCCGCGCCGCCGCAAGCGGATGACCGAGCTGGCCATCGACGCCAAGATCACCCGCTCCCGCCTCTCGCACGCCGTGGCACGTCTGGAGAAGCACGGCTGGGTGCTGCGCGAGGACTGCCCCTCCGACAAGCGCGGGCAGAACGCCGTGCTGACGGACGCCGGATTCAAGGTCCTGGAGCAGGCCGCACCCGGCCATGTCGAGGCCGTGCGCCAGGCGATGTTCGACCGGCTCTCGCCCGAGCAGGTCGCCCAGCTCGGCGAGATCATGAAGATCGTGGCGGAGGGCCTCCAGCCGCAGGACTCCGGCGCGGACCTGCCCTGGCTGAGGTGAACGCGGCGTACGGGAGCGCGAAGCCCCGCCCCTGAGCTTGCTCGACGCAGTGCGAAGGGCCCCGCCCGGGTGCATCACCCGGGCGGGGCCCTTCTCCGTATGACCTCTCAGCGCACGTCATGACCTCTCAGCGCACGTCGGTGCGGGTCAGTGCGCGACGACGGGGATCTTCACCTCGTCCTCGACACCGTCACCCGAGCCCGCGGCGATCGAACCGGTGTCCGGACGCCCGGTGTTGATGAACGTGAACGCGATGGCCGCGGCAGCCGCCAGGATGCCGACCGCCCACCAGATGGCGTTCGCGTAACCGTGCACCATGCCCTGCAGCTGAAGCAGCTGCTGGTTGCTCGCGCCCGCGGCGTGCGAGGCGATGTACGACGTCGTGGCCGAGGCCGCGATCGTGTTCAGCAGCGCCGTGCCGATCGCGCCGCCGACCTGCTGCGAGGTGTTGACCATCGCGGAGGCGACACCGGCGTCCTCGGGCCGGACACCGTGCGTGGCCAGCGACATCGCCGGCATGAACGCGGTACCCATGCCCAGGCCGAGCAGGATCTGCGCCGGCAGGATCAGACCGGCGTACGAGCTGCCGATCTCCAGCTGCGTCAGCATCAGCATGCCGATCGCGGCGACCACGAAGCCCGGGCCCATGAGCAGCCGCGGCGGAACGCGGGTCATCAGCCGCGCGCCGATCTGGGTCGAGCCCGCGATCATGCCCGCGATCATCGGCAGGAAGGCGAAGCCGGTCATGACCGGCGAGTAGTCCTTCACGACCTGGAGGTAGAAGGTCAGGAAGAGGAAGAGCCCGAACATCGCGATGATGGCGAGGCCCAGCGAGAGATAGACACCGCCGCGGTTGCGCTCGGTCAGCACACGCAGGGGCAGCAGCGGGGCCTTGACCTTGGCCTCGGTCACCACGAAGGCGGCGAGCAGCACCGCGGAAGCGATGAACATGCCCACGGTCAGGCTGTCGGACCAGCCGGCCGACTCGGCGCGGGTGAAGCCGTAGACCAGCGCCACCAGACCCAGCGTGGACAGGACCACGCCCGGGACGTCGAGCGAGGAGCGGTTGCGCGACTCGACCGGCTCACGGATCACAAAGTACGCGCCGACGGCGGCGACGATCGCGAACGGGATGTTGACGAAGAAGGTCCAGCGCCAGTTCAGGTACTCGGTGAGCACACCGCCCAGGATCAGGCCGACCGCGCCACCGCCACCGGCGATGGCTCCGTAGATGCCGAACGCCTTGGCGCGCTCCTTGGCATCGGTGAACATCACGGCGAGCAGCGAGAGCGCGGCGGGCGCGAGCAGCGCACCGAACGCACCCTGCAGGGCGCGGGAGCCGAACATCATGGCCCCGGTGGTGGCAGCACCACCGAGTGCGGATGCCGCGGCGAAGCCGATGAGACCGACGACAAAGGTGCGCTTACGGCCCCAGAGGTCGGCGATCCGGCCGCCGAAGAGCAGCAGTCCACCGAAGGCGAGGGCGTAGGCGGTGATGACCCACTGCCGGTTGCCGTCGGAAATGCCGAGGTCCTGCTGGGCGGTGGGCAGCGCGATGTTCACGATCGTCGCGTCGAGCACCACCATCAGCTGGGCCACGGCGATGAACACCAACGCTTTCCAGCGGTTGGGGTCCCCAAGTGAGATGTCGGGTGTTTTTGGCATGGGAGTAGCCACCTAAGGGTGCGAGGAGGTCATAACGGACGTGCTGCACGTCGTCGTTGACGTGATGGCGTCAGTGGTTGGCGTCAGTAGTCGGCGTCAGTGGTTCAGTGGTTCAGGGGTTCATTGCTTCGTCACTGCGTCACGGAGTGGGGCGCAGAGCCTCCAAAGTCGCCGCCTCACCGGGCAGTTCGGAGCGCGCGGGCGCCTCGAAACCGTCCAGGAGCAGCTGCAGATGACGGTGGACGAACCGGTCGGCGTTCAGGCACTGGATGCCCGGCAGCGGTCGGGTGAGCTGGGAGAGCGCGAGCAGCAGATCGAGGACGGTGACGTCGGACCGCATCCGGCCCGCCGACTGCGCCCGCTCCACGAGGTCCAGTACGGCCGCGTCGAGCCGTTCGCGTCCGGCGGTCAGATCGGGATGATCCTTGTCGAAGTCGCCGGAGAGCATCATGCACAGAGCGCCGATCCGCTCGTCGGCCGCCGCGTGCACGAAGCGGCGTACGGCGTCGAAGGAGTCGGCCTCCTCGGCCGCCGCCCGTTCCGCCTGTTCGCAGGTGCGGGCGATGACGGACACGACCACCTCGTGGACGAGTCCGGCACGGTCGGGGAAGTGGCGGTAGAGCGTGGCATTGCCGACGCCTGCGCGGCGGGCGATCTCGTCGAGCGGGACGTCGTTCCCGGACTCCACGAACACCTCGCGCGCGGCCGTCACGATCCGCTCCCGGTTCCGCAGGGCGTCTGCCCGCGGCCGGGCGGCGCGGGGCGCTTCGGTCTCGGCGGCGGTGGTCACACTGCCACTCCCTTTCTGGCCTCTGTCGATCGCTGTCGATCGCTGTCGCTGTCATGTCTTTGCCACAAGCGGGGATCGTTTCCCCGTTTCGCGCGGACACAGGTTCAAACGGGGAAACGATCCCCGGTTATTTCCCGGCCACGATGTGACCTGCGTCACATATTTCCGCCCCAGGAGTCCACGATCGGCCCACCCGACGCGCGACCCACCACCACCCGTCACAGGCTGATCACACTGAGCAGCAAGGACCCGGCCTGCTGCCGCGGACCCGAAGGCGATTGCATGCAGCACCCCCGCCCCCGGATACGCAGGACCGGCAGATCCCGCCGTCTCGGCACCCTCGCCGCACTCGCGGCCCTCGCGCTCGCCGCTCTCACGACGGCGAGCGCCACGCTCCCCGCACCCGCCCCGGCCTCGGCCGGACCGGTGGCCGCCGCTGACGAGACCGGCCTCGGGCCGTGCCGGATCGCCGCCACCACCGGCATCCAGATGTCGGAGGGCATGCCCACTCCGCCCGGCTACTCCCGCTCCACCGGCGAGATCCGCGCGCTCAACCTGATGATCGACTTCGCGGACGCGGTGGGCGAAGGGCGGGCGCAGGACCGGCTCGCGGAGTTCTTCCCGCAGACCTCGGACTGGTTCAGAACCAGTTCGTACGGACGGCTCAGCTACCGGCCGCACGCGCCGGTCACGGACTGGCTGCGGATGCCGATACCGTTCGCGGGTTACGGAATAGAGCGCGGCTCGCCGTACGAACCCGGCTACCGCAAGCTCGTCGAGGACATCGTCTCCGCCGCCGACGCCAAGGTGGACTTCAGCGCCTACGACCTGGTCAACATCCTGGTGACGCCCAATGCCGGGCCGTCCGCGCTGGACACCGTGCTCTCGGTGACCTTCTCGGGCAACACCGACGCCCCGATCGCCGACGGCGTTCCGCTGGCCAACACGTCCTTCGTCTACAGCAGGCAGGACGACGGCTCCGGCTCGTACACCGATACCGGCTACCGCGTGCTGCCCCACGAGAACGGCCATGTCTTCGGCCTGCCCGACCTCTACACCTCCGAGGGCGGCGGCGCGGTCGGCCACTGGGACATCATGTCCGAGGACTGGGGGGCCAACAACGACCTGCTGGGCTGGCACAAGTGGAAGCTGGGCTGGCTGGACGCCGACCAGATCAGCTGCGCGTCCGCACCCGGCACCACCGAGTACGCGCTGACGCCGCTGGCCACCGCCGGCGGCGCAAAGATGGCCATCGTGCCGCTCAGCAAGGACACGGGTTACGCGGTGGAGGTGCGCACGCGGGCCGGGAACGACGAGGCCGTGTGCGAGCCGGGCGTGCTGATCTACCGGGTGAAGTCCGATGTGGACACCGGGCAGGGTCCCGTGACGATCTCGGACAGCAAACGCGACAGCGGCGGCTGCACCCGGCGGCCCAATGTCCACGCGGAGCTCTCGGACGCGACGTACCGTCCCGGCCAGGCCTTCGTCGACAAGCAGAACGGCGTCCGGATCTCGGTGATCCGCGAGGACAAGGGCGGCGGCTACCGGGTGCGCGTCACGCGTTCTTGAACCACAGCGTCTTTGACCTCAGCTCCCGAACAGCTGCTCGTTCACCGGTCCGCGCAGCTCCCGCTTGAGGATCTTCCCCGTCGGATTGCGCGGCATCGGCTCGTCCCGCAGCAGGACATGCGCAGGCACCTTGAACGCGGCGAGCACCTTGCCGACGTGCGTCTTCAGCTCGTCTGCCGTGGCCGTGGCTCCCGGGCGCAGCTGGACGACGGCCGCGACCTCCTCGCCCAGCACGGGATGCGCAACACCGAGCACCGCGGCGTCGGCGACGTCCGGATGGTCGTGCAGGACCGCCTCGACCTCGACGCAGTAGACGTTCTCGCCGCCGCGGATGACGACGTCCTTGAGCCGGTCGACGATCGAGACCCGTCCTTCGTGCACGGTCGCAAGGTCGCCGGTCCTGAACCAGCCGTCCTGGAAGGCGGCCGTGGTCGCCTCGTCGTCGCGCCAGTAACCGCGTACGAGCGACTGACTGCGCAGCCACAGCTCGCCGACCTCGCCGTCGGGCAGCGCCTCGCCAGCCGGACCGGCGATCCGCACCTCGGTGGCGGGCGACGGGCGGCCAACGCTGCCGGGGTGCTGCCGGTACGCCTCGCCGAAGTTCGCCAGTACTCCTCCGCTGGTCTCGGTCAGCCCGTAACCGTTGCGCGGATCGATCCGGCGGCCGTGGCGGGCCGTCAGCCGCGCGACGAGGTCCGGCGGCGCGGCGGCGCCTCCGGTGTTGAGGTTGGTGAGCGTCTCCAGACCGGACCCGGCGGCCTCCGCCGCGTCGAGCAGTTGGAGCGCGGTGGTCGGCACGCCGGAGTAGTGCGTGACGCGGTGCCGCTCGATGAGGACGAGGGCCTGCTCGGCGTTCCACTTCCGCATCAGTACGAGTGTGCCGCCGGCCGCCATCATCGCGTACACCGTGGTGAACGCGGCCACATGGAAGAACGGGAACGTCATCAGCGTCACCGGCGACCGTCCCTGTCCCGGCAGGACTCCGCGCGCCAGAGCGGCGGCGGCAGCGTGGTACCGCGGATGGACCGCGGCGCCCGCCTGGGCGAGCTGGGTGGCCACCGCGCCCTTGGGCCGGCCGGTGGTGCCGGAGGTGTAGATGATGGTGGCGTCGTCCTCGGCGCGCACGTCGACGAGGGGCGGCGCGAGCGCGAAGTCGTGCACCGGCTCGTACGTCTGGAAGCCCGCTTCCGCCGCACCGTGGAAGACGATGCCGGGCACCTGGTGCTTCAGCGCCCAGGCCCGGACCCGCGGCAGCCGCTCCCCGTCCACCAGGAGCAGCTCGGGCATGCAGTCGTCGAGTGCGTACGCGAGCTCGTCCTCGGTCCACCAGGCATTGAGCGGTACGGCGACGAGACCGGCCAACTCGGCCGCCCAGAACGCGACTTGCCACTCGGGGTGATTCCGCATCGCTATCGCGGCCCGGTCGCCGGGGCGCAGGCCGTACGTGTCGACGAACCGGCTCGCGAGCGCGCACGCCTCGGCGAAGAACTCCGCGTACGTCAGGCTCCGGCTCTCGGCGACGAGGAACGGCCGGTCCCCGTACGCCCAGGTGGCTTCGACGAACTCCCGCAGGGTGCGCGGCCCGTCGGCGTACAGCAGCCCGCCGTCCTCGCCCCGTACGACGGCGAAGGGAGCGCCGGGGGCGGTGAGTTGGGCTTCGTAGCGGCTGTACTGATCCTGGTCCGGCATGCCTGCTCCCTTACGCCTGTCCGGTCACGTTTGCCGTCAGCCGCCGCAGCAGCCTCATGGCTTCCTCATGCTCGCCCGGCGTCAGCCCCATCGCGTCGCCGATCGCGGCCGGGACCTTGCGGGCCTGCTCGCGCAGGGCGAGCCCCTCGTCGGTCGGACTGACCAGGACGAGCCGCTCGTCCTCCCGGTGGCGCTCGCGCCGGAGCAGGCCGTTCGCCTCCAGGCGCTTGAGCAGCGGCGTCAGCGTGCCGTAGTCCAGTTGCAGGGACGCGCCCAGATCCTTGACCGGCACCGAGCCGTGCTCCCACAGCACCAGCATCACCAGGTACTGGGGATAGGTGAGTCCGAGCTCTTCGAGCAGCGGGCGGTAGCGGCCGGTGACCGCGCGAGAGGCCGCGTACAGGGCGAAGCAGAGCTGGTCGTCGAGGAGCAGGGAGGGATCGAGCCGGGGCTCGGCGGACGGCGTGGACTGGCTGGACTTCGTGGACTTGGCGGCGCTCATCCGGGTCTCCCTTCTTCGTGGGTGGCAGGGAGATCAGCGTACCTTCCCCTTTCCCCCAAGCAACTTTTGGACACTTAACTTGTGCACGAGGGAATCGTGCACTAGGTTTCTCGCCATCGAAGCTTCTCCACGACCAAGGAGTGCGACATGAGCGAGAACACGGTCCGACCCGTCCGGCCCGTCCGTCCCGTACTCGAACCGGCCGCCGCGGCGTTCGCCGAGGCCACCGCAAAGCCGCCGTTCCTCTTCGACCTCCCGCCCGCCGAGGGCCGCAAGGCCGTCGACGAGGTGCAGTCGGGCGAGATAGCCAAGCCCGCCGTCGACGAGGAGTGGATCACGGTCGACGGCGGCCCGACCGGCTCGGTCCGCGCCCGGATCGTCAAGCCAGCCGGGGCCACTGGCCTCCTGCCCGTGATCGTCTACATCCACGGCGCGGGCTGGGTGTTCGGCAACGCCCGCACCCACGACCGGCTGGTGCGTGAGCTGGCGGTCGGGGCCGGTGCGGCCGTCGTGTTCCCGGAGTACGACCTCTCACCCGAGGCCCGCTACCCGGTCGCGACGGAGCAGAACTACGCCGTCGCCCAGTGGGTCGTTTCCCAGGGAGCCTCGAAGGGACTCGACGGCTCGCGCCTTGCCGTCGCCGGTGACTCGGTGGGCGGGAACATGGCCGCCGCGCTGACGCTGATGGCCAAGGAACGCGGCGATGTGCGCCTGGTCCAGCAGGTGCTGTTCTACCCGGTAACCGACGCGAACTTCGACACCGGCTCGTACCAGCAGTTCGCCGAGGGCTACTTCCTGCGCCGCGACGGCATGCAGTGGTTCTGGGACCAGTACACGACCGATCCCGCGCAGCGCGCCGAGATCACCGCCTCACCGCTGCGGGCCACCACCGAGCAGCTTCGCGACCTGCCGCCGGCGCTGGTGATCACCGCCGAGGCCGACGTCCTGCGTGACGAGGGCGAGGCGTACGCCAACAAGCTGCGTGAGGCGGGCGTTCCCGTCACCTCCGTCCGCTACCAGGGCATCATCCACGACTTCGTGATGCTCAACGCCCTGCGCGAGACCCATGCGGCCGAGGCCGCCATCGCCCAGGCCGTCGCCACGCTGCACACCGCTCTGCACACCACCCTGCACACCACTCGCTGACTCAAGGACATGACTGAGATGACTGACATGACTGACACCGAGCCGAAGCCGACCGTGGTGCTGGTGCACGGCGCGTTCGCGGACGCCTCCAGCTGGAACGGCGTCATCAAGAACCTGAAGCGGCAGGGCTATCCGGTCATCGCGCCCGCCAACCCGCTGCGCGGCCTCGGCAGCGACGCCGACTATGTCGCCGGTGTGCTGAAGACGGTCGAGGGCCCGATCGTGCTCGCCGGCCACTCCTACGGCGGCAGCGTGATCAGCGGGGCGGCGGCCGGAAACCCGAACGTCAAGGCGCTGGTGTACGTGGCGGCGTTCATACCCGACAAGGGAGAGAGCGCGCTGGAGCTGTCGGGCAGGTTCCCCGGCTCGACGCTGGGTGGGGCCACGGTTCCGGCCGAGTACCCCTTGCCCGGTGGCGGCTCCGGCGTCGAACTCACCATCCAGCAGGACAAGTTCCACCAGCAGTTCGCGGCGGACGTCACCCGGCAGACCGCCGAGCTGATGGCCGTGACACAGCGGCCGGTCGCGGTCGCGGCGCTGGAGGAGGGAGCGACCTCGACGGCGTGGCGGACGATTCCGTCGTACGCGCTGATCACGACGGGCGACAAGAACATTCCGGCGGAGGCGCTGCGGTTCATGGCGCAGCGGGCGGGTGCGAAGTCGGTCGAGTCGGACGCGTCGCACGCGGTGACGGTGTCCCGGCCGGAGCAGGTGGCCGACCTCATCACGACGGCGGCACGGCTGACGGCGGGCTGAGGAGTGGGTCTCCCTTCCAAGTAGAGGAGCGGTCCCGCCTGGAGTCCAGGCGGGACCGCTCCGTACAGCGCCGTGCGTCGTTACTCTGCCTTCTCCCCCGTGCTCTTCAAGTCCTGCAACCAGGCGACCAGCGACTGGTCCAGGGCTGCCAGCAGCCCGTCCGGATCGGCGTCGACCGGCGGACCCGCCCAGGATTCCTCGGTGACGACCAGGGTCTCTCCGTCACCGCACCGTTCGAAGGTCCAGTGGTGGACTCCGTCGATGCCGGCGGCCGGGCCGCCCCAGGCGATGTGCTTGTACGGCTCCAGGGCCGCCACCGTGGACGTGATGTCGAGGCCGTGAGTGAGCCAGCGGAAGGACGCGCCGACCTTCAACTCGCCGTCGAGCACGGCCATGTCGATGCCGCTGTTCCAGGTGGGCCAGGCGGCGATGTCGGTGTGCAGCCGCCAGACCGTCTCTACGGGGGCGGCGATCCTGATTTCGTGACGGGTGGTCATCATGCTGCACTCTCCTGGGTGTTGATGCTTCCGTTGCTGATGCCGGTGTCGGTGTCGGTCTCGGACTCGGACTCGGTGTCGGTGTCGGTGTCGGGGATCCAGGAGCCGTGGATGCCGGCCGGCACCCGGCGCGGCAGCTCGACCGTCGCCACGGGCCGCGCGCTCGGCGCGGACGCGTCGAGGATCAGCAGCTGCGAGGCGTCATGGTCCAGATCGCTGATCACGGTGAGCAGATAACCGTCGTCCTCGCGGGTGCCGCCCTCGGCCGGTACGAACACGGCCTCGCCGGGCATCCGGCCACGGCCCATCGGCACCAACTCCCGTGTCCCGGTGCTGTGGTCGTGCTTGGCGATGGCGTACTCACTCAGACCCGGGCCCGGGAAGGCCACCGAGTAGCTGAAGCGGTTCGGCAGCCCGGTCAGGTCCTCGTTGATGGTCGGGAACTCGGTCACCAGGTCGTCGACGGCCTCCTCGCTCGCGGCGCCGGTCGCCGGGTCCAGGATCCAGCGGTGGCCGGTCGCGCCGACCATCGGCTGCGGCGCGTAGCCGGGCGCGCCGATCCACCACTTCCAGGTCTGCTCCCAGGCGCCGCGGTCGTAGCGCGGTCCGGTCAGCACGATCCTGCCGCGCTCGTCCTCGTACGCGTTGGAGACGTGCAGCAACGCGCCCGGCTCGACGTCGAACCACTGCACCTTTGCGGGCCCGGTGCGCGGCATCACGCCGATCCGCGGGGCGTATGAGTCGCTCCAGCGGTACGGGATGCCGGACTGCTCGGCCGGGTTGAAGACCACCGGCAGGTCCAGCCAGATGACATGGCGTGCCGTGATGCCGAAGTCGTGCATCAGCGACGGTCCCGCGCCGTCGACGACCTCCGAGCGCACGATGTCGCCCTTGGCGTCGGCGACGTAGTACGTCAGGTGGGGCGGGAAGGGCCCGTAGCCGAAGAAGTGCAGCTCACCGGTGACCGGGTCGGTCTTGGGGTGGGCGGTCATCGCGGTCTTCAGCCTGCCGCCGAAGTCGAAGGCGCCGACGGTGTCGAGCTCGGGGGACATCTCGTACGGCAGGTTCACCTCCTGGAGCGCCAGGATGCGGCCCGCGTGCTCGATGACATGGGTGGCGGCGTCGCTGGCCCTGAGGTTCGGTATGCCGTCGGCGCCCATGTACGGGACACCCTCCAGCGCCGGGGTGTGCACCCAGCGGTTGCGGTACCACTCGGCACGCCCGCCCTGCAGCCGCAGCCCGTGGATCATGCCGCTGCCCTTGAACCAGTGGCTCGGGGTGTGGCCCGGCTTGGGGTTGTGTCCGTTACGGAAGTAACGGCCGCTCAGCTCGGGCGGGATGGTGCCGGTGACGGTCAGCTCGTGTGCGGTGATCTCGTCGACGACGGGCGTGTAGTGCCCGGAGACATAGGGCTTGGCGGTCATGACTGGTTCCTCCTGGCGAAGGTGAAGGTGAAGGTGGAGGTCAGGGCGGTGCAGGTGGTGAGCGCGGCGAGGACCGCCGCGGTGACGAAGGCTGAGCTGTGGCCGGCCGCGGTCGGGGCGACGGCCGTCATCAGGGCGAGGCCGAGTGCCCCGCCGAGCTGACGGGTGGTGTTGATCAGCCCGCCGGCGAGACCGGAGTCGGCGGGCCGTACGCCTTCGGTGGACAGTGCGGTGAGCCGTACGAAGGCGGCTCCCAGGCCCGCGCCGATCAGGAGCGAGGGGCCGAGCAGATGGACGACGAACGATGCGTCGTCGGGAGCGAGGGCCAGCCATGCCAGCCCGAAGGTGAGTACGGCGAGGGCGGCGGGCGTCCCGGCGCGGGCGGGCAGCCGGGGTGCGAGCACGGATCCGGCGACGACGCTCAGCGCGAGCGGGAGTTGGGTGAGGCCCGCGGCCAACGGCCCGTATCCGAGGATCTGTTGCTGATAGAGCGGCAGGAAGTAGAACAGGCCGACCCAGACCGCGCCGAGCAGCGTCATCGCGATGTTGGCGACGGCGACCTTGCCGGTACGCAGCAGCCGCGGCGGCACGAGGGGGGTCTTCGCTCTGCTTTGCCGCAGAGCGAAGACTCCGAGGAGCAGGAGGCCCGCTGCGCCCGCCACGAGGTTCTTGGCGGTGAGCGCGTAGACGAGGGCGGTGAGCCCGGTGGTCGAGGTGACCGCGCCGAGGATGTCGACCCCGCCGCCGGCCGGTCTGTCGGCCGGGACGAGGAGGAGCGTCGCGACGAGGGACACCGCCGTGACCGGCACGGACACGAGGAACACCGCGGGCCAGCCGTACAACTCGGTGAGCACCCCACTGAGCAGCACCCCGGCCGCCCCGCCCGCACCGGAGACCGCGCCCCACACGCCGAGCGCCCTTCCGCGGCCGGGGCCCGGCGGGAAGACGGTCAGCACGAGAGCGAGCGCGGCGGGCGCGAGGAGAGCGGCTCCCGCGCCCTGGACGGCGCGGGCCGCGATGAGGACGGGCGCCGACGGCGCGAGACCGGAGGCGAGCGAGGCGACCGCGAAGACGACCATGCCCGCGGTGAACACCCGCCGCCGGCCGAGCAGATCGGCGAGCCGTCCGCCGAGCAGCAGCAGGGCGCCGAAAGCGAGGACGTAGGCGTTGACGACCCAGGACAGCTGGGCGGGTGACATGGCGAGCCCGTCCGCGAGGGCCGGGAGCGCGACGTTCACGATCGAGGTGCTGAGCACGACGAGGAATTGCGCGGTGGCGAGAGCGGCGAGAGCGGGGCCCTGTCGTACACCCGGTGGCCGTTCCGTCATCGTTGCCATCTCTCCTCCTCAAGAAAGAGTGGTCGATCACTCACTGTCTACCTCAAAAGAAGGGCCGCGGTTCGCGGCGACGTCTTTCTCGTGCGCTTCAGAGCTTGTTTCAGAACTGACTTCCGAACTGAGTTCAGAACTGAGTTCAGGGCTGGCTTCAGGGCTGGCTTCAGCGCTGAAGTCAGAAGTGCCGGATGCCTGCGAGCAGGGTCCTGGTCCAGGGTGCGTCCACTTCCGTCGCGCCGATCGATACCGCCACATTGCACAGAAAGCCACGGGCGAAGAACTCCTGAACGAGCTCGTCCTGCGCACCCGATGCGGACCGTACGTACTCGACGAGCCGTGCGTACATGGTCTGCACCGCCGCCCGGATCGCCGGCTCGCTCGCAGCGCAATTCGCATGCATCAGCATCCTGAGCAGGTCGTCCCGGTCCGCGATGAGATGCGCGTACGCAACGGCCATCGCATCGAGCACGGCGGCCGGCTCGGCACTGGCCACCTGGACGACGGACTCGGCGAACCGCTCCCGGATCTGCCGCCCGGCGTCCTCGACGACGGCTACGAACAGCGCTTCCTTGTCGGGGAAGAGCCGGTACAGATACGACTGCGAGATCCCGGCACCTTTGGCGACCTCGGTGGTGGAGGTGCCGTAGTAGCCCCGCGCCGAGAAAACCCGGGCCGCGGTGGCCAGGACCTCGCCGCGGCGGGCGTCGGCGGTGGAGAGCTGTCGCGTCTTGGCTGTACTCATGTGAGTAATAGACCACTCACACCTGTGGAGTGTCAACCCCGGACCTCCGTCGGCTCCCGATCAGCCTGAGACATGCCCATGGGGCGACGGTCGCCGGGACGAGGGCGGCGGCAGTCGGCGCAGCCGCCCTCGCACCCGGCGCGCCATCCACGTTCCGCAGGCGTGGAAGAGCCCCTCATGTCACAGAGAGGGCCTCGGCGTGCACGCCTTTGATCATCCATGCGCCGACTCCTGATCACCCCGGCAGTGCCCCATGCCCGTCCGCTACGCTGTCCCAGGTACCTCTCCCTCCCACGTAGGTGGAGGGCCGGGACTACACGTCCGCCTCCGTAGCTCAGGGGATAGAGCACCGCTCTCCTAAAGCGGGTGTCGCAGGTTCGAATCCTGCCGGGGGCACCAGGTCAAAGGCCGAGCACCTACCAATTTTGGTAGGTGCTCGGCCTTTGACGGCACTGGTTGACGGCAGTCGCGTCTCAGGCGGCCGGCAGACGGCGCTTGAGCAGGCGATCCATGTGGCTGATGGCCTCTCGCTGAGTGTCATGCACGACGTGCGTGTACACGTCCATCGTGATGCTGATCTGGCTGTGCCCCAGGATCTCCATGATGACCCGTGGCGCGACGCCAGCCGCCGTCAGCAGCGTGGCGCAACCGTGCCGCGCGTCGTGCAGCCGGACCACCCGCAGCTCCGCGTCAGCCGCAACCCGCGTGAACGACCGGTAGACGTTCCGGGGCTCCACCGGCCGACCATTTCGCGTGGCGAAGACGTAGCCGGACTCGGACCAGGCGACGCCCGTGCGCGCGAACGTCTCCCGCTGCCGCAGCCGGTGCCATCGCAGCGGTGCAATGCACAGCGCGGGCATCGGCACCACGCGGATGCGGCGGCTCTTTGGATCGTCGTCGTACAGCGTTCCCCTGCGGCGCTGCGTCTGTTGACGGACGTGCACGACGCGGTTGTCCAGGTCCACATCCGACCACCGCAGGCCCCCCAGCTCGCCGCGCCGCAACCCCATCGCCACGGCCAGAACAAACGCCGCGTACAGCGGATCGCTGCGCGCGGCTTCAAGGAAGGCCAGCGTCTCCTCCAGCGACCGGGGACGGATCTCCCGCTGTTTGACGCGCGGCGGCTCCACCAGCGACGCCACGTTCCGTGTGATCAATTCCTCGCGCACGGCAGCCGTGAGGGCCGTGCGCAGCACCCGGTGCGCCTCCTTCGCGGTTGCGGCTGTCTGGGCGTTCTGCACTCGGGTGATGAAGCGGCGCACGTCCGCCACGCTCAGCGACTCCAGATGCCTTGTGCCCAGCAGGGGCAGGAGATAGAGCCGCACCTGCACTTCGTACTTGTCGTAGGTGCTGAGCTTGCGGCGCGGTTCGACGTAGTGCGTCAGCCAGTACGGAAGCCACTCGGAGAGTTTGGCGGAGCGAGTGGGGGTCGGAATGCCTTGTCGGTCGCGGAGCACCAGCTCCTGACGCTTGGTGTCGCACTCCTCCCACGTGGTGCCGTACACGGTCTTGCGCTTGCGGGTGCCGTCGGGCTGAGGGACGTAGACGCGCGCTTCGAAGCGGGGCCATTTCGTGCAACGCACCGAGAACATGCTGAGGCTGTTCGCGGTGTTGTCGGCCACCGCCAAGCACGGCATTCGCTTGAGCGCGCCGAGCCGATCGCTCAGCGCGCCTTTCGGACTGGACGGAGGAGGAGTTGCTGCCGCTGTGCAGCCAGCCGACGAGCGGCTGGCTGCACAGCTCGGTAATGGGCAGCCGAGTGATTCCTCGGCGACCTACGGACCAATGGCGCGGCAGACCGGTCTGTACCGTCCAGTCACCATTCCACGGCCGCGAGGGCAGTTGCCCAGCATCTGGTCTTGGCTCAGGCTCCCACTACCAAGGCCAGTAGCCCCAGCCCACCAGCCCGAACAGGAGGGATACACCCGCCGCGATCACCGGCGAGACGTACACGGCCAAGACGGTGCGCCCGCCGATCTGAACGTGCACGCCCTCACGCGGCACGACCGAGTGCGCTCCGGCCGGAACGTACGGGATCAGACCGTTGGCAGCCGGATTCCCGGGGGATGACTCCCCACTGGAAGGTGTGCCATGGTAGGCGGTCACGAGATGTCCCTTCTTCGAAGCGCAGCCACCGGCTCCCCGGCCTAGGAACCTGAAGACGGCGGCGCGCGACACTCGAGTCCCCCCGGATCCGGGGGGACGCAAAAAGGGCCCCACCATTGGCATGGTGGGGCCCTCATTGCTGCGATGACGCTATCGGAGGTGGTGGGCAAGAGCAAGTTCGGCTTCCGCGTATGTCGATCCGTCACATCTCCGCGCTGAACGGCCGGTTGGCCCCAGCAAGGATCATCTGGGGAACCCCTGAACCGTCGCATCGTTCGTGATCAACCTCGGCCCTGGAGCAGAAACGACATCAGCGCGCCGGCCACGTCGGGGCCGAAGCCGTGGCTACGCGCCTCGGGGATGAGAAGAACGTCGATGCCGTTGCGAGCAGTTCTACTCCCGGACCGACCTCGTCGATGGCCGCTGTGCCGAGCACGGCAGCGAGCCTCGGGTCGTCGCCGAGCAGAACTGGTTCTTCCGCTTGTCCCGCTATGCCCACATCCTGCATGAGCTGATCTCCAGCGGAACCCTGCGGATCGAACCGGCTGCCCGTCGCAACGAAGTCCTCAGCCTCATTGCCGGCGGACTGCACGACTTCTGAATCTCCCGCTCCCACACCCGGGCCCGCGGCTGCGGAATCCCCGTCCCGGACGATGCCAGTCAGGTCGTCTACGTCTGGTGGGCCGCGCGGAAACTACGTCACCAGCCTCGGTTACGGCACCAACGATGAGACCTACGATCGCTGGTGGGTGCAGAGCGAGCGCCGCACCCACCTGGTCGGCAAAGGGGTGGTTCGCTTCCACGCCGTCTACTGGCCGGCCATGCTGCTTTCGGCAGGACTGCCTCTGCCCACCGACATCCTGGTTCACGACTACCTCACCGTCGACGGACGCAAGATCAGCAAGTCCAGCGGCACCACGGTCGACCCGGAGGATCTCGTCGCCGAGTTCGGCACTGATGCGGTGCGCTGGCGGCTCCTCCGGGAAGTCCCCCGGGTCGGTGACGCCGACTTCACACGCGGGCGGCTCATCGCTGTGCCAACGCCGACCTGGCAGGCGGCCTGGGCAACCTCGTCAACCGGGTCGTGACCATGGTCCACCGTTACCGGCACGGCACCGTGCCCGTTGCCGGCGCCAGCACGCCGGACACCGAACAGTTGGCCGCGACCTGCCGCAGCGTCTCGGCTCATGTTGATGCGGCACTGTCCGAATTCGACCTCCGCCGAGCCGCCGCTGCGGTGTGGAAGATCGTGGAGGAAGCGAACCGCTGCATCGACTACACCCGTCCCTGGGAACTGGCCAAGGCGGAGCAGGGCGGGGACCTGCAGGCCAGGGAACATATCGATGCAGCCCTGGCTGCGCTTGTTCGGGCATGCCGCACGCTGGCAGACCACTTGCAACCGTTCATCCCGGATGCCACTTCCCGCGTCGCAAATCAGTGCGCGGCGGTCAAGGGGATCCTTCCCCCGGCGAATTCGTTGTTTCCCCGGATCAGCGAGGACCCGCTGCAGGAGCCGACACCTGGGGCAACCCAGGTCAGCGGGAAGCGGATGCGTGTCAGCGCCAGCCGACGCGCATCCGCCGCCGTGAAGTAGCAGGCCTATAGGGCTGACTGCCTTGGGTCAGGGATCATGGAAAGTAGGCGCAGGCCCCAGGAGTAGTTTGTCCGACGTGCCCAGCGGCTATGCGCTCCAGTTGTCGCTCGGGCCGTTGGACTCCCTCGTCGACTCCATGCGGCTGGCCCGCGCCCACAAGTACGCCCTCATTCTCAAGATGGTGCAACGCCTGCACGAGGCCGGCCGCGGGGAGGGCTGGCCGCTTGGTCAGCACTTCCCCGCTCGGCTCATGGTCGGCCCGCACATGCCCACCGACAGGACCGCAATCCTCGACGATGCCGTGAAGGCGTTGGTGCAGGCGTGCTGTCGCTGGAGACCGGAGTCTGGATGCAGGAAGCGGGATACCCCATCCCCGAGGTACAGGAAGAGGTGCATCGGGTCCTGGCCAGGGTCAGTGACGCGCAGCTTCCGGAAGTTCGGCCGTAGCGCGCTTGCGGCGACGGAGAAGTGTCAGGGCTGCTACCGCCGCGAGGGTCATCCACGCCTTGCCGAGGATCTGTCCCGGCAGGTACTCGAAGGAGTCGAACGCGAGCTTGAGGAACAGCAAGCTGTCCGAGAGCAAGCCGACCGCATTTGAGGCGAGCATCGCGATCAGCAGGCCACGTTCCCGCAGAGGCTCATAGACGGCGAAGTCCATGCTCTCGGCGACCGCGAAGGCCGCTGCTGACGCCATCGCGAGCGCGGGGTCGGCAAGGAAGTACGACAAGACGGTGCCGATGGCCATTGCCGCGAGGACCGCCCTGCGGCCAACTGCCTCCCGCGCAAGGTCACGGAGGACGAGGGCGAGTCCGACCATGTAGACCCCGGCTGGGGCCGCGTAGCCGAAGCCCACTGGGACGGCTCCGAAGTGTGTGACAGCAAGGTTGGCTGCGGGGATGGTGGCGACGTAGGCGACGAGCGTCGCGATACCGGCAGGAGCGGGGACGTTCACGGTCTTCTCTCTGTCTGGTGAAGCAGGAGTTGCGCCAGGTCCCATCCGTGAGCGGACGGCGGGGCAGGCGCCCAGACAGTACAGCCCATGCCACTGACAACAGGAGTGAGTCCGGCCCCCAGGACTCTGGCCAGGAATCGCTCCCACGCCGAGGTCGCACACAGACTGTGTAGGCCGCCGGCTCGACCTCCTGCAGAAGACGGTCGGTGGCAAGACTGATGAAACGCTGCAGTTCACCCAGCTCTCGCTATCTCGCTGCGGCGACCGGCCAGAACGGCCGCCGGAATCTGACGACCCCTGCACCTGGCCCACCCGGCTCTATCGCAGGTGTTCTTTCGGCCGTCTTCGATCGCCGCCCACGACTTCAGACAAGATCAGGCGTGCCGCGTTTTGCCCGACATTGTCCCTGTACTTCACGCGAGCGGTAGCTCCGAGGAGCCCCTTCCCGCACCCATTTCGAATGTCTATACGAATGCCGCTATTAGTCCGTTGACCCTGTTGTCAGTGGTTCCCCCTAAGCTCATCGACGTTGGTATACGAGCAGGTGGGGGCGAGAAGAAGGATGTCTTCAGGCTTCGCGATAGGGCACCTCGTCGAATTCACAGCGGCTCCGGGGGTTGGCCGAGTAGGAGCCATAGACGGCGACATGCTGCGCATCGACTTCTTCGAATCAGTAGCGGAGGAGGTCGTCCACTCCCAGCATGTGCCAGCCAAGAGCTGCTGGCGCGCCCAGCTCGAACCCGAGACACGGGTCTACTGGCGCGAACCGAGCACCGGAGACTGGCTGGCGGGCCGGGTGACGGGAGAACACCTCCCGGAATACTTCATCCAAGTTCCCAACAAGATGTGGAACGAGCGGGCGAGCGAGCGCGACCTCCGGGTGCGCTGGGACCGCCCCGTCCGCGACCCCCTCCAAGTCCTTACGGGCGGCGGCAACGAGTCGGGGTACTTTCGCGACGCTCGGCTGCCCTTCCTGCAAGATCTCGTAGCCCAACGAGCCGCCTGCGCGAACATGGCAGCGCTGCTGTCCTCAGCTGCCGAGATTTTTCCGCATCAGGTCCGGGCAGCCACGACCGTGCTCTCCGATCCGGTACAGCGATACCTCATCGCCGATGAGGTCGGCCTGGGGAAGACCATCGAGGCCGGCTTCGTCATCCGCCAGACGCTTCTCGATGATCCGCAGGCACAGGTCACCGTCATCGCCCCTGAACCGCTTCGACGCCAGTGGGACAAGGAACTCCGCAATAAGTTCTTCATCGACGACTTTCCGTCAGCCCGGATCGTAATCACGTCGCACGAGACGCCGGAGAAGTGGTCCGCCTACCACGACAGTGCCCTTGTCGTCGTGGACGAGGCGCATGCGCTGGTCCAGGACAGCGGCGAAAACTTCACGCCCTACCGTGAACTGGCCGCCTTGGCGCACGCTACTCCAAGACTTCTACTGCTGTCCGCGACCCCTGTGACTTCTCGCTACACCACTCACCTCGGGCTGCTGCACTTGCTCGACCCAAACCTCTACAGCTGGGACGATCGCGAAGCCTTCGAACACCGCTACGCCCTGCGCGCCGAGTTGGCGGACAGCGTCTATGCCCTGGACGCCACCTTCACCTTCCTGCTGAGGTCTACGCTTGACGACATCCGACGGCTCCTCCCCCAGGACCCCGGATTCGAGAATCTTGCAGCTCGGGTCGTCGAGTGCCTCACCGAGGACGATGACCTCCGTGACGGAGTGGAAGCCGACGGTCTCTCCCTGCGCGTAGAGGAGCTACGAGGGCACATCAGTGAGACGTACCGCCTGCATCGCCGGGTGATCCGGCACCGGCGCGACCAAGTGGCGCTTCCAGACGACGAAGACGAAGAGAGCGAGCCCTACGCCGTCCGCGGCCGGGAACGCCCGCAAGTTCTCACCCTGCCCCACACCTTCGACGCCGTCGAAACCGCCCTCGTGGAGTGGCGCACCGGCGTGTCGGATCACTTGCTCGATGCCAGCCTCGAAGGCGAGACCACCGCCTACGGACGCATCCTCAGCGTCCTCGCCTCCCGAGCAGGCGGGCCCTTCGATGACTTCGCCGACACTTTGCGCTGGCGTGTAAACGGAGACGCTCAAGCGGCACAACGAGCCGGTCTCAGTCCTCAAGAACGAGCCATGCTCGCCGCCCCCACCCTCATTTCTGCAGAGGGGCAAGCACTCCTCGAACTTGAAAGGCAACTCAACGACACAGAAGGAAACCAGCGGGTGAAGGCGACGGCCAGCGCCCTCATCCCGACGCTGAATCGCGGTGGGCGGATCGTCGTCTTCTGCGGTCCGGGGGCACTGGCGCACCAACTCGCAGCGCGCCTAAGCGGTTTGTCCCGGACCGCGCAGGTTGAGGAGCACACCCGCCGGATCGGCGCAGCAGCTTCCGAGGACGCGGTCACGAAATGGCGCACAGCGGCGGGCACGTCGGTCCTCGTCGTCGACGACACAGCCGAAGACGGACTGAACCTTCAGGTCGCGAATGCCATCGTCCATGTGCGCCTGCCGTGGCACCCAAACCAGCTTGAGCAACGAATCGGACGAGTAGACCGCTATCGCAGCGCCGAGTCCGTCAGCCAGTCTGATGCCGCCAGCCAGTACGTGCTCAGCGCAAGCGCCGAGCACGAAGCTCTCGGCACAGCGTGGCTGGACCTGCTGCTCGACGGCTACGACATCTTCTCGAAGTCGGCGTCGACACTGCAGGACGCCATCGCACAAGGCCTCGACGCCGTCTGGGCCGACGCACTGCAAAACGGCCCTGCCGGGCTCGCATCCGCACAGCAGCGCGTACAGGATCAGCTCCTCGAAGCACGCCAGCAGATCGAGAAGATGGACATGCTCGAGGCCATCTACCTCGACGCCGATGGCCAGGACAACACGGCCAAGGCCATCAGAGACGTGGAAGTGAACTGGAAGGACATCCAACGCGCTGCCTTCCAGTACACGAGCGAAGGATCCGGCGGCATCAACATCCGACGCTCCGATCACAACGTCGGCGAAACCGTCTTCGACCTCGTGGAGTCCCGGCCACATGTGCCACCGCGTCTGTACCTGGCACAGACTGCCGCGCTGACTCCGGCGGTGACGCGGGGGACGTTCAACCGGTCAAAGGCTCTGCGCTCCCCAGGCACTCGGCTGTTCCGTATCGGCAACCCCTTCATCGACATGCTCTCCTCGCTGAGCGCCATCGACGAACGCGGCCAAGCCACAGCCTTCCAGCGCATTGACCCCAGCCACACGGGGGATCCAGAACCCTACTTCGGCTTCGACTTCCTTGTTGAGGCGGATATTTCGGCAGCAGCAGAGACGATGACCAACCCGGAAGAGGTGAGCCGGGCGTTGCAGCGACAGGCTGACCTTCTTCTTCCACCGTTCACTCGCAGAGTGTGGGTGCGGGCAGGGAGCACCGAGGCGTTGACGCTCGCCACGGCGCTCGAGTGGCTGAACAGTCCTTACGACAACCGGAAGTGCCGGAACTTCAACAACCAGCGGGTTCGTGAGCTTGTCGGCATCTTCGGCGGCTGGTCGGAGTTCCAGCAGTCTGCTCAAACCGCCGAGAAGGTCGCGCGCAACGAACTCTTCCGCGTCACCGACCTGGTGGCGCTCTGCACCGAAGCCCAGGAACGGGCTCGCCGGCGACTCGCCGTGACCCGAGCCCAGGCAGAGGCACGGAGGGCTGCTGGGCGACTCTTGCGCGATACCGAGAGCCAACTGGCCGACGTGAACACCGCCAGTCTGCTCAGCGACGGACTCACGCAGCCGAACGTACAGCTCATGTCCGCTACGTGCGTTGTCCGCAGCGGAAAGGGAGCCCAGCGTCATGCGTGACAGTTGGACCGGGGCTCAAGAACTCTTTGACACCTGGCCGTTGGTTCCCCCGATGTCCGAGGACACGGAATACCGCGGAACTCTGCGACGGCTCAAGGACACCCTCGAAGGGCTAATGGAACGCCGGTCGTCATGGCGTGACGTGGCAGCACTGACACGACAGATCCTTCTTGAAGCCCAAGCACACGGAAACAACTCTGGCCTCGAAGTCCCGCTCGGCGCACCGCTGCCCACACGGCTGCAGTGGGAACAACTCCACTGCCACGCCCTCCCAGCTGGTCGTCGCGTCCTGGTGACAGCCCGGCCATGGCACCCCGACGTATCAGGCCAGAAGGCCACCGAGGCCGCTGAGCACGACTTCCAGCAGATTCACCTCGGAGAGAGTCTCCATCAGCATCTTGCGTTGGAGCCCTGCCCAGCCGACCCCTTCTGGATCCAGGCTCTCGGCGAGGACTACGCCGAGTACAAGTCGATCGGCCAGCGCCAGGCAGCACGTGCCGTAGCACTCGCAGAACCCGGCAGCACTCTGATCGCCTGCCTGCCGACCGGACACGGAAAGACTGCACTCGTACAGGCTCCCGCGCTCCTCTCAAGCAAGCGCAGCGGCGTGACCCTGGTCGTCGTGCCCACGGTTGTGCTCGCCCTGGACATGGAACGCCGCGCCCAAGAGCTGCTGAGCGCCCGCGGCCGGCAAAGCCCTACTGGCCGCTACGCCTACATCGGCAACCTGGACGAGAACGTCAAGCAGCAGTTGCGGGAGGACATCCGGTCTGGCAGCCAGCGGCTGGTCTTTACGAATCCTGAATCACTCGTGTCCGGCCTGAAGTCCGCTCTCGAAGACGCTGCCGAGGCAGGCCACCTGCAGTACTTCGTCGTCGACGAGGCGCATCTTGTCGAGCAGTGGGGCGAGGGATTCCGGCCTGAGTTCCAAACCATGTCCGTCCACCGTCGCACCTGGTTGAGCACCGCCCCTGCAGGGCGTGAACCCGTCACCGTCTGTATGAGCGCGACACTGACCGAACAGCAAGTGACCACGCTCGAGAAACTCTTCGCAGGGCCCAAAGCCGCTGAGATCGTTTGGGGCGCCCAATTGCGCCACGAGCCTAGCTACTACATCGACGACTTTGCCGAAGAAGAGGAACGCACGGCGGCAGTCCTTCGTGCCGTCGACCGTCTGCCGAAGCCACTGGCTCTGTACGTGACAGAGCGGAAAGACGCCCGGGCATGGGCAGACCGCCTACGCACTGCTGGCTACCGTCGAGTCGCTGATGTCGCCGGCTATTCGCGCCCCGACGAGCGTCGACAGACCGTAGAAGGATGGGGCGGCCGTTCCGCCTTGGGGCCTATCCCCACCCAGTACGACATCGTCGTGGGAACCTCAGCCTTCGGCTTGGGTGTCGACCTCCCCGACGTCCGCAGCGTGGTGCACGCATGCCTGCCGGAAACCGTCGACCGCTACTACCAAGAGGTGGGACGGACCGGCCGAGACGGATGCCCGTCCGTGGCCTACCTGGCGTCGGCCCCCCGAGACCTGCCCGTCGCCGAGGGCATCAACCGACAGGCGATTATTAGAGCCGACACTGCCTGGTCAAGATGGCGGTGGATGTGGGACGTCCGGGATAAGACGTATGCGCGTCCGAGGCACTACCTGGTCAACCTCGACTCGATCCCGGACAACGTCCATGACATCTCGGAGGCCAACCGGGACTGGAACATTCGCACACTGAACCTCATGCTGCGCGCAGGGCTCATCGAACTCCATGTCCCTGAACCACCCAAGCGGAACGAAGGCGAACCGCGTGCCGTCTTCCAGGAACGTCTCAGCCAGTTCTACGAGTTGGCATCCACGCACGTCGACGTCTCCATCGCGGACACGCAGACTAACGACGAGCAACACTTCCAGGCTCGCTTCGAAGCCGAGCGCCGGCGCTCGGTCACTGCGCAGAGGAACGCACTTACTGATCTCCGAACCTTGCTGCGCGGCGATCGGTGCACAGGCGAGGTACTCAGCACCTACTACCGGGTGCAACGAGGCGCCGCCCCGCTACTGTCGGGTATCAACTGCCGCGGTTGCCCTAGCTGCAGATCTACAGGTCTTCCTACAGATAACGGCTTTTACAGGCTGGCGGGAGACCCTCATCCGCTGGTTCCTGCCCCTCCGAGGGCCAATCGCGATCCCCTCGGGACCTTGCGCGGCACCGCTTCTTGCCTCAGTTTGTGGTGGGGCACCGACACCGAGTGCCAGGTTAATGTGCCCCGGCTTCTGGAGATGTTGGCTCTTCGCGGTATGAACGTGATCGGCGGGCCGGGCATCACCTCCCGCCAAGCCGAGTCTCTCCAGGAGGATGTGGCGCCCCGCCCGATCATCTGTGACACCGACGCGGACCTGCTGCGTTTTTACGATGGCCCCATCGTGTGGGTTCTGGACGAAGATCCGTCGTCCGTGGACAGCGTGCTCAGGTCACGACTTGGTTCACCGGACGTGACGTACCTGATCCACCCACGGGGCATGCCGCATCCAGAGCGGCCCGACCTGCTCTTCACCGCTCGTCATCTTCAAAACTTCCCCGTCCGGAATGCGTTGGAGTCGTTCTGATGGCCCTGATCAACGTGGATGCTTCGCGCCCTGACCCCATGTGGGCAGTCGTCCGTCTACTGGCCCACTCGAAGAAGCCTGTATCGCTCAACAGCGCACGCGCTCTGTTGAGTCCGCCGACGCTAGCTTCCCGGGAGAAGGACGATGCGTCGGAGATGTTCAGCAAGGCCATCAAGACGCTGCGGGAACTCGGGTTGCTTCACCTTCACGACTCCACCAGTGAACTGAAGCTTGTCGGACCCGCCGCACTTCTCGACGGCCGCGACTGGGATGCCTTCTCCGCCGCTCTGCGCACTGCCGTGCTCGCGCCGGAACGCAACAGCGGTTTGGGAGACAACGAGGAGCAGAAGGAATCCCGCGATCTCACTCGGGCCCTGGCCTGGTTTCTCACCCTGGATCCTATGGAGGCTCCGGTGGCTTGGGAGCAAGCGCAGAAGCTCAGGCAGAACGCTTTGAAGCCGGAGGCCGGCCCTGCCATCGTTAACGCTGAGCGTTGGCGGCCGTTTGGAGACTGGGCGCCCGCGTTGGGGCTTGCTGCCCGCCCCCTCCTCTCCGGTGAAGGCAGTAGTCCGTTGACTCCGGACTGCACCGCCGCCGTCAGGTATGTCGTTCAGAGCCTGTGGGAGCCTGGCCAGCAGATTAACGCCGTAGCAGTTGTCCGAAGCATCCGTGAGAACTTGCCAGTGCTGCCGGGCGGCGAATACTCGCGGGCTCTGCAACTCGACAATCCCGGAGACCGTGTGGCGGGCGCTGCCCTCTCCTTTGCACTGCTGCGTGGTAGCGACGAGAAGTGGCTGCGTCTGGAGCTCGATTCCGATGCCCCTCTTGTACTCCAGGTAGCCGACCCAGAGCAGCCTTCGAGCCCGCGCTACGTAAGCGACATCACGATGCAGGAGGTCCCTAGTGCCTGACTTCCGTGGACAGGTCTGTTGGGTCCCCGCGACTGCTGCGAACACCATCGGCGTCGAGGCCATCTCTCCTTCACCTGCCGTCTTCCGGGCCACGCACGCTCCCCTGCGGATCCAGCGAGCGCGGCTCGACGGCCGCCAACTTGTGCTCGAGGGGCAGCCGGTCGATGAGCGGGCGGTCCTTCATGACTTCCTGAATCATGAGTCCAACACCGGCGCGCTGCTCATGCCCATCGTCGGCGAGTCTGGCTCTGGAAAGTCGCACCTCGTCCGGTGGGTGCGCGAGCATCTTGATCTGGTCGACGATCAGCCTGAATCTCGTGAGGTCATCTACCTTGAGAAGCATAGGACGAGCCTCAAGGCAGTAGTTCAAAGCCTGATCGCCCAAGCTGACAGCGATGAACTGAAGCAGTTGAAGGCGGAGATCGACAAGTTCACCGCTGACATCGACGCATCCGTTCTCGCTCGGCGCCTCATCCATTCCCTCAACGAGACCCTTGTAGCCGAGACAGGGCGCGGGGTTTCAGGGCCGGCGCGGCAGCTCTTCGGCCCTCAGGGACTCGGAGCACTCCTTGACGATCCGCACGTCAGTGAATTCATGCTCAGGCCAGAGAAGTTTGTTCCACAACTGGCCACCTATCTCCTGCGGGACCGTACCAAGGGAGAAGGGGATCGCCCTCCGAAGTTCACCGTTCATGACCTCCCGCTGGACATCACAGGCGTCAGTAAGGCATCAGCCCTAGCCAAGAGGTGGGTTCAGGTCCTCAGTTCCAAGGCCGAGCTTCAGGAGATCGCGATCGACCTCCTGAACGAGCACTTGGAGACTGCGATTAACCGGAGCTTCAACCTGGGCATGGGGCGCCTGCTAGAAGCTATGACCCTTGTGCGGGAGGAGTACCACCGCCAGGGCAAAGAGATCATTCTTCTCATCGAGGACTTTGCCCTCATCCAGGGCGTTCAAAAGGATCTACTCGACGCCATCGTCGAAGCGGCCCACCGCGAAGGCTCAACCCGCCTGGCCCCCATCCGCACCCTCATGGCGGTAACCACTGGTTACTTCCGTGACCTGCCGGAAACAGCCCTCACACGCGTACGCGCGAATCTTGGCTACGCCTACGACCTAGACGTGCCGTTCAGCCAGGAAGACACCGGTGAAGAGGCGATCGCCGCATTCGTCGGCCGCTACCTCAACGCCGCGCGTGTCGGCAAGGATCGACTGGAGCAAGAAGGAGACGCAGAGCCGACGAACGCATGCGACGAGTGCCCCCTGCAGGCTCGTTGCCATGATGCGTTCGGGGCATCCGCTGACGGCTACGGGCTGTACCCCTTCAACAGGTCGGCCCTGACCCGCGCGGTCCACTCGACTGCTTCGAAGGACGAGCCGTGGGCGTTCGTTCCTCGAACCGTTCTGGGAAGCGTGGTACGGCCAGTCCTTATTCAGCACGCTAGCTCGCTGCGGAACGGAGAGTTCCCGGACTCTTCCTTCTCCGAGGCTTTCCCCACTGCTGAGATCGATCAGCCCCTCAGCACAGCCGTGCAGCAACTCGTCGAACGCAGCGATCCTGTTGCCGCCGACCGGCGCAAGCGGGTACTTGAGTTCTGGGAAGATGCAGCCGCTCAGGGCATTGAAATCGACCCCACGGTGCTGGAGGCGTTCGCCCTCAGCCCCATGGCGGCCGAGACTTCAATCCTCCCTGAGCAGCCGCGACGTGCTGCAGAGCCCTCCCGGCAGTCCAGCACCTCGTCAAGCTCCGCCAAGACGGAGGACAAGCCCTATCCACCGTCGGTGCAGCGGAGCCTTCAGAACATCGAGGAATGGGTAACCCGCGGCGACGACCTCAAGCAGGATCACGCTCGGACGATCCGCACGGTCGTTGCCACTGCGGTGGCCCAGCGGTACCGGTGGAATGCACCGCTCATGCAGCCGCAAGCCAGTGTGAAGGACAAGGGTTGGCCGAACAATGCCACCGTCGTCAGCGTCGAAGGCTCCGCGGTCGCAGGCATCAGCGGTGCTGACAGCGCCCCCATCCAGTTCAAGCGGAGCGCGACGAACAGTCGGTTCTTCCAAAGCCTGATCCGTGCGCAGTACGGGCTGGATCAGGTCCGTGGGGAGGACGTCCGGAGGCTGGCTACGGTCGCCGAAGAGCACTCCAAAGCGTTGGCAACCAGAGTTCAGCGCCACTTGGAGGTCACAGACGACGACCTCGTGCTCGGCCTGCGCGCCTCCCTTCTGGGGGCAGTTCTTGCGGGTCGCGGCTGGCCTGGCATGAGCATCGAGGAGTTGCTGGCCGCTGCAGTCGACGACGGCGAGAGCTGGAAGAGCGCCGGCACTATGTCGAGGCCTGAGCGTTGGACCGTCGCACTCAACCAGCACCTCGCTGCGCGCAGCGCCCTGGTTAAGCGCATCCGTACCGGGGTCGGCATCTCGCAGGGCAGCAGAGGAGCCGTGGGCATGATCGATGCTGCCCGGGCAGTCCCTCTGCTGGAGCAGGCAGCCGCCAACTGGTCATGGGAAACACCAGTGAGCACCGTCCCAGAATGGATCAAGCCTGCAGTCAAACCGTTCGTGTCATGGCCCGCCCTGATCGACGGACAGATCACAATGCTCAACGAGCTGCTCCGCGACATCCGACTGCGGCAACCGCGCAGTACCCCGGGGAAGAACACTCTCACCAGCATCAAGTCAGCCGTTGACCGGGCCAGGGAGGTCAGCTTGTCGCTGTCTACTCAGCGAGCACGCGATCTTGATTCGCTCCTTGAGCAGGCAAGCGCCGTGGAGTGGTCCACGATCTCCGCGCTGGAGGATGAGCTGGGGCGTTGCCACGACGACGACCGTCCAGAGGCGTCCCTTCTCACTGCACGCATCCGCACAGCCGCCCAGGACCGGGGATCCTCCATCGAGGTCGTTCGGAACCTGCTGTATGTGGCTGATGAGTGGCTCGACGAAGCCCTGAAGGGTGCTGAGATGCGGGCAAGTTCTTCGGCCGCCAAGAGCGCAGCCGATGGCGTACAGGAACTCGTTGCCGAATGGCGCTCTCTGGTAGCCGAAGGGGTTGATGGCCAGTGACCCAGATGTCCGTGTACGAGAAGGCAAAGCTGCTTGAAGATCACGCCTCCCGCATCGCGGATGGCGAAGAGTCCCAGCGTCAGGCCACCCGGGTTTCAACTCGGTTGATGGAACTTCGGTCCCAACTCAACCAACTGCGCTCCCAGTTGGCCGTCACTCGAGCTCTCCAGGCCCGTGACGCGGGCCTCGACATCGACCTGTCCAGCATCGATGACGGGAGAGCGGGCTTTGAGCGCAGCTTGGGGCTCAGCGGTCTGCCCTCCAATCAGGCGTTCAACACCGCGAAGAAGAAAGCACAGGTAGTTGCTGATCGTCTTGGGGAAGCCAATCAAGCCGCTTGGTCCGTATGGACGGGACAGCTACTCGAGGAGCTGCCCGTAGCGCGGATCTCGATGCTTCTGGATCCAGGGGCCGAGAAGCAGGCATCTGCCCGCCATGCCGAGCTTGAGCGCGTGGCAAGGGGCAAGGCGTCCCAAGACTCCATCACTAACTTCGCCGTCACACATGCTGGCTTGGCTGAACTACTTCAGGACGCTCAAGACCCGCCGCAGGCACTAGCCGTTCTGCTGGATCGACTGCGCGAGCAGTCCGGTCTCACGCTACGCGACGTCACCGACGAAGAGATCGCGCTCATCCGTGAATACGGGATGGATGCCCACATCAGCCTGAAGAGGAAGGGCTCGTGAACCAGCGCAGCATGGACCAGGACTTCACCAATGAACTCCTCAACCGCTTGGAAGACCTTGAGCTGCCACTGCTCTCGTGGGGCGTGACGGAGGGTGCGCTCTCTGAAGACGACGTGGTCGAATGTATCGAGTCTGTTCTCAGCGACCATCCGAAAGCCCCGGAGAATGTCTCACCTCATGACGTACTCCAGGAGATGCGCGGCCTCGCCCTGGTCTGGAAGGTGCCCTGGCCGAATGACGGGCCGGCGCGCTATCGCACGCGATTCGCCGAGTCGCTCCGCCTCACAGCCGGACTTCGCCAGCTCTTCCGGCCTCGGGGCGACTGGGCAGAGGAGGCACCAAGTGGATGGTGGCGTCAAGGAAGGCGTCTTGTTGCCGATTACCGGCTGCACACGCGCTATCGGCGCTACCCCAAGCGTGACATCTCTGCCTCAGAGGCGCTCAAGCAGTTGGGGACTTCGCCTAGTTGGGGAGGCCTCCAGGACGGTGTAGCCAAGGCCTATCTGGGCGGAAAGAGCCTGGCGGGCTTCCAGTTGGAAGCGACCCAGGCCGTCTATGAATCACTTGCCCACCAGGACAAGTCCAGCGGAATCATTGTCGGGGCCGGCACCGGTAGCGGCAAGACTCTCTCGTTCTACCTGCCCGCGTTCGCCGCAATGGCGGCACACGCTCCGGGCAGCGTCCACACTCTGGCCCTCTACCCGCGTACTGAGTTGTTGCGCGACCAACTCAAGGACGCCGTCACCGAGGCCAGCAAGGTTGAACAGGCGCTTGCGCAACAAGGGAGACGCTACCTTCGTATCGGCGCTCTCTACGGAAGCACTCCGAACGACTCCAACGATCCGCGGCGGCTAGCTGCCGGTAGAGGATCAGGCCGTTGGAAGCAGTTCCAAGACGGATACATCTGCCCCTTCCTTCCGTGCCCCAACGACGAATGCGAGAACGGTGAGTTGGTGTGGTCCGATCAGGACCGCGCGGCCGACATCGAGCGGCTCGTCTGCTGGCGCTGCCAGCATGAGGTGCCGGACGGGCGGCTTGCCCTCACTCGTAAATCCCTGCGGAGCAGTCCACCCGATCTGCTGTTCACGACGACCGAAATGCTGAACAACTGCAGCGCGGACAGCTTCCTCGAAGGCCTTCTAGGCTGGAGAGGCGGGCAGGTTCCTTCGCTGATGCTCCTCGACGAGGTTCACACCTATTCCGGCGTGCATGGTGCCCAAGTCGCCTACCTGCTTCGCAGGTGGCGTGAGGCAACCCGCAAACCCGTCACGTTCGTTGGCCTGAGTGCGACGCTTCGCGACGCCAAAGAGTTCTTCGCCCAACTCGTCGGCCTACGCGACGCCGACATCGACTCCATCGCTCCGTCCGAGGACAGCATGGTGGAGGAGGGCCGCGAGTACGCGCTGGCCCTGCGCGGCGATCCGGTGGCAGGGGCCAGTCTGCTGTCGACGTCTATCCAGACCGCGATGCTCTTCGGCCGAGTGCTCGATCCAAGTGACGAGACCTTTCTGTACGGATCTACCGGCTTCCTGTTCACCGACGACCTGGACGTCACCAACCGCTTCTACAAGTACCTACGCGACGCAGAAGGCGACCAGGACCACTTCGGTCGCATGGGCCGACGTGGTGAGGTACTTGCCGGACTCCGCTCACGCGCACGGCCTGAGCCCGAGGCCCGGTACAACGAGGGCCAGTCATGGGATCTCGTGGAGAAGATTGGGAACGAACTCGCTCCCGATCTGCGCATGCACCACTTGATCATTGGTCGCACGTCTTCGCAGGACGCCGGCGTTAACCACAACGCCAGGCTGACTATCGCCACCGCCTCCCTGGAGGTGGGGTTCAACGACCCCCGAGTTGGCTTCGTGCTTCAGCACAAGGCACCTCGCAATGCCGCCTCCTTCATCCAGCGCCGCGGGCGTGCTGGTCGTGCTCGGGGGACGCGGCCAGTGACCGTCGTGACCCTCTCTGACTACGGTCGTGATCGCCTCGCCTACCAGGGCTACGAGACGCTCTTCGCACCAGAGGTCGCGGCGATCAAACTGCCTCTGCGGAACCGGTATGTCCTCAAGATCCAAGGAGCCCAGGCCCTTCTCGACTGGGCAGGGCGCCGACTGCGCAGCAAAAGTGTCCGGAATGCAGACCCGCGCAAACTCCTGAAAGCACCGGCGGCGGGAGCCGTGAATCCCCGCTATGAGGCAGAGCACAAGGCCCTCATCCAGGTTTTCGATGAGTTGCTGAACGACAGCCGTGTCCAGGACCAGTTCGCAAAGCACCTCACCAGGGCGCTGCAACTCCCTGCCGACGAAGCGCAGGCCGTGTTGTGGGAACAGCCACGGTCGCTGCTACTAGCCGTGGCGCCCACCGCACTACGACGGCTCAACTCCGGTTGGAAGCCACTGGTGACTGACGCTGGCGCCGTGAACGGCGCCATGCTGCCCGAGTACATCACTCGAGCTCTGTTTGAGCCCTTGAATCTTCCAGAGGTCGATCTGGAACTCCCCTTTGACGACGGAGATGGAGCCGTCGAGCCGATGCCGATTGGGAGAGCCCTGACGGAGGCTGTCCCGGGCCGAGTCAGCCGACGATTCGGGTATTTGAGCGATGACCACCGCACGTGGCTCCCTCTCCCTTCCGAAGGCAGTGACGTTCTGAATCTCACCCAGTTCGTGAGGGATGGGATGCCTGAGGGCCCTTGGCGGCCCCATGAGCACGGCGGGGCGGAATTCGAGGTCGTCAGGCCGAAGCGGATAGGGCTGGTCGAGCCAGAGAGCGACATCATTGACCAGTCGCAGGGCGTCCCTGTGTGGGGTACACAGGTTGTTGTCCCTGACGATGTTCCGTTCGACGAAGGGATGGTTCCGAAACCGTCCCCATGGCAGCGACGGATCGACGCCGTCAGCTTCGCGACACACGCCGCTGGTAACCCCGTCGAGGTGCGGCGCATGACGATCGGTGCCGAGTGCACGGTCCGCCGTGAACGCCAGGACAGCGAGAACCAGTCCGTCCGCTACGAACTCCGGGGTAAGCCAGCTGCCCTCGGTTTCCGCCTCGGCGTCGATGCTGCCTGCTTCAGGTTGCATCCCTTGAACGTCGAAGACCTGGCGGTCAAGCAGTACCTGGCCCAGCCGCAATGGCGGGCCCTTGCGTTCTCACACGCGGTTCAAGAAGATCCAGAACTCGCCGATATCTCGAACTTCTTCCAGCGGGAGCGACTCGCTCAGATCTACCTCACGGCGTTCGCGTTGGCTGGTCTGGCTTCCGAACGCACGAACGAGGAGATCCGCACGCTCCTCGCGAGTGGTGGCTGGAGCAGGGACCTGGCAAGAATCTTCCAGGTGCTCTATCGCGACGCCGACTTGTCCGAGGAGCACATAGACAATGACCGCCTTGTTGCGGAACTGAGCACACTGGTCACCCACGGCACGGTCATCGCGGCTCTTAACCGAGCAGCTAACCTCCTTGTGATCGAGGACGTGTCCGCCAACACGGCTGACTTGGCGCGGCGGGCCTACCGCGACACCATGGCCGCCGGGATCCGGGCTGCCGCCCAGCGTGCTTGCCCGAACGCGCAAGACGGCGACCTCATAGTCGATGTACTGCCAGCCGACGAACCGGACGGGCTGACGACCATCTGGCTCAGCGAGACCTCCGTCGGGGGCCTCGGCGTGATCGAGCAGTTGATCGACTACTACTCGGCGGATCCTCGACGGTTCTGGGGACTTGTGACGAACAGCCTCGCGCCCAGTGAATTTGAGTATGTGGATGCCACCTTGACGCGTCTCCTCGAGCACGTCACTGAGGAACCAGACGGTGCCGCCGCACGTGCCATGGCGACACTTCGCGCTAACGTGCCGGCGCAGCAAGCCCAGGACGCACTCGGTGATCTGCGGGAGGCATGGGCTCGAATGGACGGCCCGCCTCGGCATGCGGCAGTCGCGGCCTTGTCCACACGCTTGCTGCGCCCGGGCTCCGGGCCCGACATCGACGCCGCGGCTCTCGCTCTCGTAAGAGCCTGGGCTGCACTCGAAGAGCGTCTGGGGATTGAAGTCGACGCACGCGTCGTGGCCTACGCCGTGGGATCGAAGCAACTCGAACTGCCCGGAGTCCGTTCGCTCAGCGCCGACCAGGTCTTCAGCCTCCTGTGGCCTCGGGGTCACCAGGCTCGTACCCAGGACTTGAAGCACTACCAGCCGTACGCCAAGGTCCCAGTACTGGAACGGCTTCTGGTCCAGGCCGCCCACGATGACCGGCTGCCCGAGGTCGATGTGACGCAGCCTGCCTGGGTTGAGTCCTACTGCAAGCGTCTCGCAGAGACCTCTGCCGTCGATCTGATCTGCCCGGCTGGCAAGGAGCAGTCAATGGCGCAAGCCTTGAAGCAGATTCCTGTCACCCACATTGACCGGGACGTACTGCGCGTCTACGGAGAGGTTTGCGGAATCCTCCGTCAGCAGCACGAACTCCGGGTCCGCATCGAGTTGCGGGAGGCCTCGCAGTGAAGTCCCAGGAACGCACGATCCGCACCGGGCTACACACCAATGTGCGCGTTGACACCATGCTGACCTCGGCTTTGATCGCGGAGTTTATTGCTCCTAGCGATCACTTGTGGCTGGTGTCGCCGTGGATCACCGATGTCCAGGTCCTCGACAACAGCCACGGTTCGTACGATGCGCTGTTCGGCGATGTTCCACCGCAGAGTTGTCGCCTATCCGATGCCATCGCCCGCATTGCACACGGTGGCGCGAAGGTCCACGTCGTTACCCGCCCTGACGCGCACAACGACGACTTTCTGCGCCGCATCACGAAGGCGGCAGCGCCGGAGCGTGTCCACTTGGCTCAGGATCCGAACATCCACGAGAAGACCTTGTGCGGCAACGACTGGATGCTCAGCGGCTCGATGAACTTCACCATTCGCGGCATGGCGAAGAACGACGAGAGAGTGACCTACACGGCAGGTAGTGACGCCGCTGCCCAGGCACGCCTGGACCTGGCCGAGCGGTGGGGAGATGGCGCATGACTCAGCCCAAACACTGGACGTCGGAACGTATCCAGACCTTCCTCAGCGCATTCTTTGGAGCAGGCAACGACGCCTGGCCCAACATGCGTCCGGACTACGCCCACAAGGAGCGTACCGAGCCCTTCGTCAAGGTTCTGCTGAACGGCGGCGATGCACCTATCGTCCTGCCACGGTGGGACGCCGACAGTCAACAATTCGCCATGTACGCCATCGCACGCGACCAGGCTGACGTGACGAAGACAGCTGAGTTGATCGAAGCCTTCGCAGGGCCGACTTATATCTACTGCGACATGGAGCGTGGCGGGCTGCGCCCAGCCCGGCTCAACCCGGATGACCCGGTAGAACACGCCATCTTGGACTTCGCTGGCGAGCGGGTGACCTTCAGGCTGACAACCGCGCAGCCCTCGCGTTACCGACAGAGCCTCACCGACTCATTGCTCTTGATGCAGAAGACCTACACAAGCCGCCCACCTCGCCTGTGGCGTGCAGTCAAACCCATCGGTCGGCTCATCGCGGAGTTCGATGCTGCTCTCGCGGCAGGCGGTGAAGCAGCTTCCCAAGATCTACTGGAGCAGTTGGCGGCGGCTGGTGGACTCACTGCCACGAACCTGGCGCATCTCAGGCTCAAGCGCCTGGATCGCCTCGGAGTGAGTAACAAGGTTCTCGCATTTCCGAACCTGCCGGACATCGTGCACCAGGATCCACCCGCTGCGGTGAAGGCCGCCATTCTCAACGCTGTTTACACGGTGGCCCTCGAGGAGCCTCTCGCTGCGCGAGACCTCGACGCGGCTAAAGAGGGCCTCATCGCCAACGGGAGGGTGGTCCCTGAACTGCTTGGCGGCGACCCCCGGTCGTATGGTCCTCAGGCGATGAACGTCGTCTTGCTTGCGGCCGTGATTCTCGATGATGTGACAGTTGCTCGCCGGGCATTGGCGGCCGTCGAGGAACTGGATCAGGCGCCCCAGATCGCGGCACTCGTTCTGAGTGAGGCCGAGCGTCTGGCGGCTATGCCGGTTCCTGATGCGGTGGACGAAGCTTCCTCGAAGGTATCCCCTGACGCTGATGCAAGCGTGCCCGTCGAGTCTTGGCCAGAGTTGTTCTCTGCGCTCGCTCATGGAAGTCCGACTGGCAAGCAGGCCGTCGAAGACGAAGTGTGGGCGCTGTGGCCCTCTCCGGCGCAGAACGATGACGTTCTGGCGGAGTTCTTGGACGGGTTGAGCGATGGCGCGGCGGGTGAACTGTGGCGTGCTGTCGGTTCGTTCCTCGATGCCGTGGGTTACGACGAGCCGGCGCCGAAGAGCGCGCATGCCTTCATCCGTAATGCCGTGGCCTTCGGCCGCTACGGTCCGGGTGATCTGGCTGTGCTGCAAGCTCTGATGGACATCGCTCTTCGGGCCTCGCCCGCCGCCGACACCTACGGAGAGATCCTCAAGGACGTTAGCTCGGAGTGCAGTCGGTGGATCGCTCCCGAACGGGCCTCGGCCGCCTTGGACTTCGTTGACCGCCTATTCCTTGCTGCGTGTCCTGACGTAGACGCCCGTGAGAGATTGTGTGTCGATCTCCTCGCGCCGTTGTCCATTCACCGGCACCGCCTTGCGGAAGCTGACCTGGCCTTCGCGCAGCGGCTCACTCATGAACTTGGCCTGGACGGTCTCGATTGGGCCGTCCCCGAAGAGGAAGGTGTGCAGAATGACCCCCTGGCGTCGATGCAGCCTTCGACGCTGCTCCTGTACTCCCTAGACGAGGCGGTACTTACCCGGTGCCGGGAGGAGTTGCAGAAGATCGCTCCTGCTGTGAAGGTCGCGACTGCCTATGACCACGTTGGCACACCGCAGTTGCGAGAGAAGGCGCGCAGGGCGGACGTGGTCGTTCTAGCGACGCGTTGCGCCAAGCACGCCGCCACCGGCTTCATCACTCAGCACACCAGCAATGACGTGCCGATCGAGTACGCGAACGGCAGTGGCTCAGCGTCTCTCCTGCGCGCAGCAGAGCGAGGTCTACGGCGCACGATCGCCGAGAGCATCTGACGCACTGGTGGTCTCCCCGATCTACTCGGGGAGACCACCAGATGATGCCGCAGAGCTTTGACTACTTGCTGACTAGGGCCTGCAGGTGGGTGCTGAGCAGCCGCACGTCGTTGGCCGTGTTCTGGAGACCGTTCCAGCTACGTTCCTGGCCATCCGAGAACTTCCACGTGCCGGAAGTCCAGGCCACGTGCTTCTCGAGTCGGCGCAGGGTGATGCGGGTCTTATCCCAGTTGACCTTGTCGAAGGGGACGTCTGTGGTGAGTCGGTCCATGACATAGCCCATGGCCTGGATGCCCACACCATGGGTCAACCTCGACTCCCTGGGAGGCTTGTTCCACGCATCCTCGAAGAGGTTCTCCACTGCCGTCCAGAAGGACAGAAGGTGCGCCAGCATCGCGTCCTCGTCCCCGGTACCGTCCTCAGCGTTCCGGTACTGGTACAAGGAGCCCTCGTAGATGCTGTGCTCCAGCATCCTCAGAATGCTGTTGTCCTTGATGTTGCCGGTAGGCGACGTGGGGCTGCTGATCCTTCCGCAGAAAGGACCGTCCCCCATATTCAGAAGGACCATGAGCTTCGCGGCGAGTTGACGGCGCGCGTACGAGCGCGGCAACTTGGCGGTGGTCTCCGGCAGGAGTTCATACACGAGCCCCTTGGGCAGTGGCTTGGTCGAGTTGACCAAGATGAATTGCGACCGCTGCTCTTCCTGAGACGCAATGAAGCCCACGGCTGCGACGGGGAACTCTGCGAGGTCAGCGTCTCTGATGGCCGCGCTGCGCTGCTGACCGTCCACGAGCCAGGCCGGCTTCTCTTCATCAGACAGTGATTCGTCGACCGGGATGATCAGTTCGCCGGGGATGGAGTAGCTCACGCCACTGCCGCGGACCGCGGGTTCGAACGTGACACGATCATCGAAACCGAGAACCAAGGCGTTGGGAAGCATCGCCCCCTCAGATTCAAGGTAGCGGCGGATCGAGCGGATGTGGCTTTGGACCTCGGGCCGCTGGTACCCCTGCAGCTTCTTCTGGCTGTCGCGGCGGATGCGCGAGACGGCGGCAAAGTCTTCCAATTTCTTGCCGTCGACAGCGAAGCAGTAGATCTCCTTGTCGCCTTGGAGCACTTTGAGGGCGGGAACCTTCAGTACGTAGCGGTCGGCCACATCATCTCCTGTTTAAGTTGCTTTGTGTGCTATGCGCGTTCTGGACGATTATGTGAGCGGCAGCTTGCGCATCTTGGCTTCGAGTACCGTCATGTTATGGAATCCGCGGCGCTTATTTCGCTCTGTTCCACGAAAGATGACCATGTCGATCTTGTGCTTCCTGCAGAGTTCACATCGACAGTGATCCCAAGGGCGGTCGACAAGAGTTTCCCTGTAGTCGCCAACCTTCTTCAGCTTCTTGGCGTCACCGATGAGAGATTGATAGGCGCGCAAGGCGTCCATGACCTCTAGCACTTCAAAGTTCTCGTCGGCTTCATACTGGCGCAGCAATTTGAGGCATTCACGTTCGGCCTTAATGGCTGCCGACTGCGACACCACGCCTGCCAAAATCAGCTTCTTCAGGGTAGGGTTCCCGTCGACCTGGGGAACTCTGATCGCCAGGTATGAGCGGTCGGCGGTGTGGTAGTTATTTCGCTCATCCATGAACGCTTGCCGGAATGCTGATGTACTGTCGAAGCTGGTGACGTGATATTTAACGAAGCGTTCCATGCTGGCGATACGGGTGATTCCGAGAAGATGGAACCCGACCCCACTCTTGCGAACCTCAGAGATTTCTTCAAGGCAAGCAAGGATTTCCGGCGTTTTCAGCGGAACCATGCCACCTAGGGCGATTCGCTTGTAGCCCATTTTCTGGAGTTGGACGACACTGTCCGCATAGCTGGCCGGACTCCATCCCTGCGCCGCGCCAACCGGTTCCAACTGCTGATTGCTATCAGTGACCAGGCGATTGTGACTCTTGGTAGCTTTGATGAACTTTGCCGCCAAGTCGAGCGAAATCTCACGACGCTTTACCCATGCCGGATCAACGTCCTTGTCAGGGGCATCAGGCCGGTAACCGAAGATCACATGGTCGATACTGATTCCTGAGTTGAATCGGCACTCCGTGTAGTAGTGGAGAACGTCCTCAACTCTGTACGGAGGGTACTCTTCATTGATGTAGTTGAAGGATCCGCAGTCACCGAGGCTTTCCATCGCGTCAGGTAGCCCAAAAAAGGTCTTCACTCCGTCTCGGTAGAGCCGGTCCCTCTGAGGGGCGCTATACTTCCCGGCTCCCTTAACCGACCCATCCACGATGGCCTTGCTGACCAGTATCCCGTCGTAGGGCGCGGGCTTTACTGCCTGATGGGCATACAAGTCGTCCCGCTGCCGAACTCGCTCGTCCGGGTACTCATCGTTGATGAAGTCATACCTGGGATAGATCTGATCTTGACTATCAGGGAAGTAGAACTTCACGAAGCACCCATCCTTGAATCGCGATAAACGCGAATCAGAAAGTTTGACAGGATACTGATATGGCGGGGAGTGTTTTGCAACTCGTTCCAAGGGGTGTTGATTTCAGGCCAGCGCCCCTTGGTCCAATGACAGTGCGGCTTAATGAGCGCCAGTTCAGCCATGACCCTGTCGCTAATATCCGGCGAGTCAATATCGGCATCAAACAGAACTCGCTCCATGACCCGGTCCATGAGACGGCCCAGCGACCTGATTCCGACACCATGCATAAGGCGACTCTTGGCTGGAGGGAGCCCCCAGGCTTCAGGAAAAGTGTCCTTCACTGCGGTCCAGTAGACCACGAGAATCTTCCGAATGGCCGCGGTGTCAGTGGTTCCGTTGGACAGGTTTTTGTACGAGAAGAGGACACCGGAAGGTGACAGTGATTCAGTGATCGCAGTGATGAGGCTGTTGTCCTTGACGACGGTGTCTGACTTCTTATCGGGAGTCGTTGACGCCTGCTTCACGAGCCCCTTGAAAGGCGAGTCACTGTCCTGGTTGAGCGCGTTAACGAGGATCGCGGGAAGCTTTCGGGCGGACAGCCTGGTCGGCAGTTGGGTGTTCACTTCTGGGAGGAGTTCGGATACCAAATTGCTCGGAAGTGGAGACACCGTGTTGACGCGCAGGAACTGATCGCGCTGGATGTCTAGATTTTCGGCCACGAATCCCGCCACTGTGATCGGCAGGGTGGATCGCCGAGTGAGTGCAAGTGCGCGGCTTCGCTGCTGACCATCAACGATCAGAGCCGGACGAGGCGCGTCCCGCGACTCCGGTAGCGGAATCTCGAGGGTTCCGATGGTTGCCAGTCCGTCGCTTGGGTTGGGGCCGCGACTACCTTTAAACCGGACCGTGGTGGGCAGGGCAAGGATGAGCCCATTCGGGAACAGCACATCTTCACCGTCGAGGTATTCCAAAATTTGCTTAACGTGCTGCTTCTTTTCGGGGCGTTGATAGCCGAAGAGCTTGCCCGCCTCATCCCGGGAGATCCGTGCAACATCGGCTACGAGATCGACCTCTCGCGCTTCCAGGGCGAACAGATACAGGGGAATGTTCGGGTTCTGCTCAATGCGCAAGGCTCTGCGCTTGATGAGGTTCTCTGTCACAGTTCCCCCATAGTTCGGATGTACAAGTTGGCGAACCTGCTCTGCTCGCATGCCTGGTTGCCGTCACGCAGAACACGCAGGAGTCGCGACCGCGAGATGCCCGGATGTGACGCGCTCTCTCTCTTGATGAACGCCATGACGTCCTCGTCGGACATCGGCTTCCGGTTGTACCGCTCAGGCTCGGCTACGCCGGAAGCCCACTGCTGCCACGAGTCACTGGTGGCAGTCGAGGTCAGCCTGCCGTCCTCACAGTGCTCAAGCCATGAGGCGGCCATGCGCACGTTCAGGCTCGTCAGAGTGCCGCCGAGCGTGCGACGCAGACCCGCGTTGGAGGCCACTCTCTGGATGCCTGGGATCTCCTCGACGCCTCCAACCAGCAGGACCTCACCCCCAACGCTGGCCAGCGCGTGGATCTCGGCCTTCATGGCGTTTGCGTACACCTCGGACAGGACCATGAGGACCGGGCCCTGTCGGCCCAACTCCTCCAGGGTCTTGTGGCCAGTTCCTTCTTGAAGGTGCCCCCACCACTGGGCGCTGTCATCCGAAGAGGTGGTGACGGAGTCGGCGTGTCGCGTACTGAAGGTCGCCGCGTAGGCAGGCGCCGCCGCCGATACTGACCGGAGGCCGAGGCCGGCCGACGCCACCCACAGTTCCGCTTCAAATCCGACCTTCTCGGCCGCTGCAGTTAGCCGACGGGACTGTGTCCAGTGATCGCCCCGGTAGAGCTCGCTCAGAGGCTTCGTGTTCGAAGCCGCCTCGACGCGTTCTGCCCACGCTGCGGAGCGTTCCTTCACGCTGCCGGTCGGTAGCGATCTTGCATGGAGCGCGGCCTCCGGCACAGCGGCCTTACGGTCCGTGCAAGTGACCACCAACGATAGTTGCCTCACGCAGCTCGACTCCCGACGGCCTTAACTAGTAACTGATCGCGGTTACTCTACCCGTCAGTTATCGCGCTAGGGTGCACCAGTACACGCAGAGCTAACTAGGGAGCAAGGCATGGGACGTCCCGCGATCGTTCTACTGAGCGGCGGCCTGGACTCGACGACAGTTCTGGCCATCGCCAAGGACCAGGGCTACACGCCGTACGCGCTCAGCTTCCGGTACGGCCAGCGGCACAGTGTGGAATTGGAAGCCGCCAAGCGCGTGGCAGAGACTCAGGGCGTAGCCCACCACGTCATCGCAGACATCGACCTGCGAGTTTTCGGTGGCTCCGCCCTTACTGCTGATATCGACGTCCCGAAGCACGACTCGCTCGACGACGCCAGCAACAGTGACGCAGACAGCAGCGTGCCCATCACCTACGTGCCGGCACGTAACACGATCTTCCTGTCATTCGCCCTGGCCTACGCGGAGACCGTTGGCGCGAGCGACATCTTCACCGGCGTGACCGCCGTCGACTACAGCGGCTACCCCGACTGCCGTCCTGAGTACATGGACGCCTACGCCAAGATGGCGAACCTTGCGACCAGGGCTGGCCTTGAGGGAACTCAGGAGCTCAAGCTCCATTCCCCACTCATTGCGATGTCCAAGGCCGACATCGTTCGCGAGGGCCTGCGCCTGGGCGTCGACTACTCCCAGACGTCCAGCTGCTACGACCCGGACGAGCAGGGTCGGGCCTGCGGCCGTTGCGAGACCTGCCTGCTCCGCCTGAAGGGCTTCGCTGAGGCTGGTACCACCGACCCCGTGCAGTACCAGGGCGTCTGAGAATGACCTATCTGGTCAAAGAGATCTTCTACACCTTGCAGGGCGAAGGGAGTCACGCGGGCCGACCCGCTGTCTTCTGCCGCTTCTCGCGGTGCAATCTCTGGACAGGTCTTGAGAAGGATCGGCATCGGGCGATCTGCCAGTTCTGCGATACCGATTTCGTTGGAACTGACGGCGAAGGTGGCGGCCGGTTCGCGTCCCCTGATGACCTCGCCCAAGCAGTCGAGCAGGCGTGGCCTTCAACCTCCGCGGAACACCGCTTTGTGGTGTGCACCGGGGGTGAGCCGCTTCTGCAGCTTGATGAAGCAGCCATCGAAGCTCTGCACGCCAGGGGCTTCGAGGTTGCGGTGGAGACGAACGGCACCCGCGTACCGCCGCAGGGCATCGACTGGCTCTGTGTCAGCCCGAAGATCGGGTCTGACCTGGTCGTCACAAGCGGCGACGAGTTGAAGCTTGTCTATCCGCAGTTGGGCGGAGACCCGGGCCAGTTCGAGCACCTCGACTTCCAATTCTTCCGCCTCCAGCCCATGGACGGACCCGACGCAGAAGCCAACACCCGGGCCACCGTCGACTACTGCATGAAGAACCCGCGCTGGATCCTCTCTCTCCAGACGCACAAGTATCTGGGAATTCAGTAATGGAAATCTTTCGCGAGTTCACGTTCGAAGCAGCGCACCGCCTGCCCAGGGTTCCAGAGGGCCACAAGTGCGCGCGCCTGCACGGCCACTCTTACAAGGTCATCGTCCATGTAGAGGCTCCCGTTGACCCCGAGGCTGGTTGGGTCATGGACTTCGGGGACGTCAAGCGAGCCTTCAAGCCGCTCGAAGCTCAACTGGACCACTACTACCTCAACGAGATCGGGGGCCTCGAGAACCCCACCAGCGAGGTCCTCGCCCGCTGGATCTGGGAGCGGCTGCAACCGAAACTGCCCGCGCTCTCAGCCCTCACTGTCCGCGAGACGTGCACATCCGGTTGCACCTATCGGGGCGAGTGAGCATGCACGACATTCAGAATGAGACTGACTCTCGCGGCATCGAGCTCGATCAGGTCGGCATCAGTGGCCTTCGCTATCCCGTGTACTTCGAGGACGGTTACCTCCGTCAGGACGGCATCGCGGACATCGCAATCACCGTGCGGCTCCAACACGACCGCCGTGGCACGCACATGAGCCGCATGGTCGCCCTCGCGCACGACCACCTTCAGAGATTCGACCCCCGGCAGTTGCCGCAGGTCCTCAAGGCCGGAGCGGATCTGCTGGATGCGCCCGCAGTCACTGTGACGGTGTCCATGCCTATCAGCACGACCGTTGTAGCGCCGGCCAGCGGCCGTGAGTCGAAACAGGTTCACGACGTCCGTATCGAAGGGCACTGGGACAACGGTGACGTGACAGTAGCAACGGCAGTGACCAGTGAGGTCACCAGCCTCTGTCCATGTTCGAAGGCAATCTCCGACTACGGTGCGCACAATCAGCGCAGCCGGATCACACTCAGCGTGACGGGCCAGGGAGACACCCCGTACCCCCTGCCGGTCCAGAGCGCCGTGCGGTTGTTGACGTCCTCCGCTTCGGCGCCTGTAGTGCCTTTGGTCAAGCGCGCAGACGAGCGTGTCCTCACCATGCAGGCGTACGACCACCCTGTATTCGTCGAGGACATGGCTCGCGACGTCAGCATTGCGTGCCGGGATCGAGGCCTTCGCCACTCGGTGCGCATCCGCAACCTCGAAAGCATCCATAGCCACGATGCTGTCGCATACGTCGCTGGATAAGACCGGCAGCAACTTTCGAAGCTTGATCGCTACTCGTGTAACTGGCCCAGCCCAGGACCTCGCGTTCGGGTTGGGCCAGCTTCGGGCCCCTCCTGGTGCGAGCTCAAGCCTCCACGGGGAACTTTGACCGCAGGAAACTGGCAACGTACGACTGCACGTACTGCACCAGGGCCCTTCTGCCGTGGCCGCCGCCGCGCCGCTGGTTTTTGGACGGTGGCCACATCACCGCGCCCAACCCGCTGTGGCTTCGTCGGTGCCGACGCCGGCGGGCCTTCAGACATGGCTTTCCATCCACCACTGCTCGTCGGGAACTGCGAGAGCGGACGGGGAGCGCGGCAGGACTACAAGGGGGAGGTGCCGTTGCGGAGGTAACGTGAGCCCCTACAGCCTCGGCAGTCACCGCGAGGGCCAGAGTGTCAGCGATGCCCGCGGCGAGCTTGGTGATCGTGTTGAACGTTGCCGGTGCGACAACGACCGCGTCTGCCTGCGGTAGGGCCACCGGGTCATCCGGGTCGAAGTCCCAGCGCACCGCCTGCCCAGAGCACTGTTTGACACGGTCAATGTCCAGGAACCGACGCCCTACCGGGCTGGGGACGATGCACGGATCCCATCCAGCCGCCCGCAGCGCGGACGCGAAGTCGGGGAGATCCTCGGTAGGGCGTGTTCCACAACCCACAAGATGCACCACTGGATGCATACGAAACCTCTCCCTGTCGGCGTTGATCTTGCCATCAGGGCCGCTTGCTCAAATTCCGGATCGGGGAGCATTACAGCGGCCTAGGGTGTCTGGCATTTGACGCGTACATGTATCACTGCGATACGAGAAAGGAGGCCTTCGTGCCGGAGACCAACGAGACGCTGCACGACCGTTTCATAGAACTGTCCGGGCCTCCGGAACGGGGCCGGGTGGTTGACCTGCGGTGTGGCGCTGGCCCGGCCTTGACAGCCTTCGCGAGACGCTTTCCGCGGGCGCACCTCATGGGTTTCGACCGCTCTGAGGAGGCGTTGGACACGGCGCGCGAGCGGCTGCAACACCACTCAGGCATTGTGGAGTTGGCCTCTGTGGATCTGCGTGAGCAGCTGCCGCTTGCCGAGGCGAGCGTGGACGCGGTGATCTCGTCCAACCTTCTGGAATGCCTGCCCGACCCGGCGCAGTTGCTGAAAGAAATCTGGCGAGTGCTGCTGCCGGGCGGTGCTGTCCCATTCAGACTTCGACGCGATCGTGATCTCCGGTGTCCCTGTCGACCTGGACCGCCGGGTCGGCCACGCCTTCGCCGACGAGGCTCCACCGTGGATGGATAGCTCTGACGGCAGGATCGCTCGCAAGTTGCCCGGGCAGCCGGACGCCTCGTCTGGGCGTCGGCGGCACTTCCCGGCTCGGCACACGACCTGACTGCTGCGCGAACCCACGGCATCATCGCCGCGTTGACCAACGCTGACGTGATGACCTTCGCGGACAAGGCGTATCAAAGCGCCGGCGGTTCCGTGCGTATCCCGTTCAAGCGGCACCGCTACCGGCCGAAGCTCTCGCGCCGGCAGAAGGCCGTGAACAAGGCCCACGCCCGGATCCGCTGCCGCGGCGAACGCGCCGTCGCCACCCTCAAGACCTGCAAAATCCTGACCAAGCTGCGCTGCAGCCCCTCCCGGACGACCGCAATGGTGCAGGCCAGCCTCGTTCTCCACCACGTCGAAAACCCGACCTACCAAGGATGAGAAACGCTCAGCCGTGCCGACCGACCCTGGTGATGAGTTTTCGCGCCCGCACCCGTCACACCTACGACGGGACACGACGAGGCGGAAGGATGACGTGATGAGTGCGGACACGCGGCTGGAGGAGCTGGGAGTGAGCGGGCTGGGCGAGGTCGACGAGCCGGCGTTCTCGGGGCTGGCGGAGCGGCACCGGCGGGAGCTGCATGTGCACTGCTACCGGATGCTCGGGTCGTTCGAGGACGCCGAGGACACCGTGCAGGAGACGTTCCTCCGTGCCTGGCGGCGGCGGGAGACCTTCGAGGGGCGGTCGACGTTCCGGGCCTGGCTGTACCGGATCGCCACCAACGCCTGCCTTGACCTGCTCGCCAAGCGCCGGCCGGAGCCTGCGACCGGCGGCGAGGTGCTGTGGCTGCAGCCCTATCCGGACCGGCTGCTCGACGAGCTGCCCGCGGGCGACGCGGACGAGCCGGAGACCGTCGCCGTCGCGCGGGAGACGATCGAGCTGGCGTATCTGGTCGCGGTCCAGCACCTCGCGCCGCGCCCGCGGGCCGTGCTGATCCTGCGGGACGTACTCGGCTGGCCGGCGAAGGAAGTCGCGGAGCTCCTCGGGGGCTCCGTCAACTCCGTGAACAGCGCGCTGCAGCGGGCCCGTGCCGGCATGCGGGAGCACCTGCCCGCCGAGCGGCAGGACTGGACCGGCGGCGAGGAGGACGCAGGCACGCGCGAGCTGGTGCGCCGCTTTACCGAGGCGAGCGTGGCGACGGACGTTGACGTGCTCGCTGCCATGCTGCGGGACAACGTCCGCTGCTCGATGCCGCCCACGCCGGGCCTGTACGTCGGCCGCGACGCGGTGGTGAACAGCTGGGTCGAGGATGGATTCGTGGGCATGAAAGGCCTGCGCGGCGTCCTCACCTCCGTGAACCGGCAGCCCGCCGTCGCCTTCTACTTGTGGCAGAAGCACGAGAACGCGTACCTGCCACTGACGATCGACGTCCTGCGCATTACCGGCGGGGCGATCACCGAGATCGTCACGTTCCACGACGACCAGTTCCCGCGGCTCGGGCTGCCGGAGCGCCTGCCGGCGGACGGCGCGGAGTAGTCCCGGTGTGGACGCTCGCGCTGCGCGGTGGCGCGCGTGTCGCGGTGGTCGCGGCGGAGTGGTGCGACGCGTTCGGCGTCGTCACCCGCGGGCGGGTGCAGCTGGAGCTGCGCGACGGCGAGCCCGGGCCGGTCCTCGGACGCGACGCCGGGTTCTGGCTCCGCGGCACCGGCGTCCGCGCCCTGCGGAACCCCGGCCGTCGCACGGCGAGGGTGCGCATCGTCACCCCCAGGGCCAGGACCGTCACATGCCAGTCGAAACACCCCGTACGTCAGTTTCCGAGATGGAGGAACGACATGAACAGCATGAATGACGCCGGGGTCGGCGCAGTCCCGACATCGGGCCGGACCAGCCACACCCACCGACTCCGCGGGCTCGCCGGCACCGGCTTCATTGCCACGCTCGTAGCGATGGTGGCCACCGCCCTCGCCGCTGCGCTTGCCCGGGCCGTTGGCGTCGACTTCGAGGTCCCCGATGGTGGCGAGACGATCCCGTTGTCCGGGTTCGCCGTGGTGACCGGCTTCTTCTCGGTCGTTGGCATCGTCATTGCCGTCGCGCTACTTCGTTGGAGCGCTCGCCCCGCCGAGCGATTCGTGTGGACGGCAGTGTCGCTGACCGCGATCTCGTTGGTCCCGCCCCTCCTCTCCGGGGCAAACACCGCCACCACCACCGCCCTCCTCGGGCTACACCTCGTCGCAGCGTCGGTGATGATCCCCACCCTGGCGCGGAGCCTCCGCGCCCGGACCGATTGACGATCCCGCAACGGGACAACGCGCGCGCAAGGGCGTGCGCATTCCAGGGCACCTTGCGGGATGAAGGCCAAACGCCGTCCGCTTCGGTCGGGGCGCACCGGCTGGAGCGGGGACTCACGGGAAGCGGCGGCTGCCAGCAGGGCTCATGTGCCGCAGCCACCGAACCCAGCGTTAACTCGGGCCGGCCCGGCGTGCTCTCCAGCCGTAGGCGACGTGAGGCCCATCACCGCCGGTTCGTACCGGGTGCCGCGTCCTGAGGGAGTATCTGAGGGAGTAGCGCCACGAGCGTGAGCGCGGACCTTCCTACTTGTCGTGCTGTCGGCGCACCATCTCGGTGATCCAGGTGGGCGCGAACGGAGACGTGCAGCCCGGGGACGTCGGGTAGTCCTTGAGCACCTCCAGGCGCTCACCGATGTCCATTGCACGGGTGCGGTGCTCGGCGTGCTCGATCCCGATCTGAGCCAGGCAGTGGTTCATCGCCCACTGCAGGCGATCCGGGGCGTCTTTCATCTCCGCCTCGATGACGTCGAGCAGTCCCGCGAGGTCGAGGCCCTCGGGCTTCTTCGCCACGCGTTCGGTGGTCAGCGCCCAGCCGGCGCTCGCGACCACTGGATCCGGATCGGCGAACCAGGCCAGGCGCAGTTCCTCGGAGTGCGGGTTCTTCTTCACCACGTAGCTCACGAGCCAGTCGTGCACCTTGGGCGTGCGCGCCTCGCGCAGCATGGCGTCCAACTCGTCACGCTCGAACCCTTTCGGGCGGCAGATCAGGATCGCCAGCAGTCTCGCCGCGGTGTCGTCCGTCTCCCAGAGCCGGCGCGCGAGTTCCTGCTGCGTCTTCAGCCGCTTCGCGAGCGCGCGCAGCTTGCTGAGGTTCACACCGTGATCGTCACCGTGTTTCTCGTTCACCGCGCGCGCTTTCGGGTCCTCCAGTTCGGCCAGCTCGGCCATCACCTCGGCCACCGTCGTCTCGGTCAGCGTCGTCTCGGCCACCTCAGCCTCCCTCCATCACGTGCGGGATTCAGCCTACGACGGAGATCGGCCACCTCTCGTCCACGCGGCTCCCGCACCTGGGCAAGACGCGGCCACACACCCGTACTCAGGGTCCGCGGCCGCTCCCAACGCCGCTCCTCCATCGCGGCCTTGCGCTGGTACAAGCCCGGTGAACGCTCCCGACCGATCTACCGCGCCAAACGGCACACCGGCCACGGACAAGACGGCGCCCGGGCCCCCGCTGCCTGAGGCGAACGAGTGGCACGTGCGCCCGTTCGGCTCGCCCGTGTTGCTGCACCCCGAGGGGGCTTCTGAGATGGGGGTCGGGGCGCTCCTGACGCCCTGTGGACTCGATCCCTTGGAGGTACCAGTGATACTCCGTCGATGGTGTGCCGGTGTGGCCGCGACGGCCGGCCTTGCCGGTTCACTTCTGCTCAGTGCTCCCCCGTCCGCTGCCATGGACGCGGGGACGTCCACCGCACTTCGCCCGCTGACAGGGGAGGATGGCCCCAAGCCGCCGCCGCATAAGCAGGCAGCAGCGGAGGGCGGGCAGCAGCAACAGGGCAGCTGGCCCGGAGCGGACGGCCGGCCCGGAACCGACAGCCGACCCGGAACCGACAGCCGACCCGGAACAGACAGCCCGCCCGGAACCGACAGCCGACCCGGAACAGACAGCCCGCCCGGAACCGACAGCCGACCCGGAACCGACAGCCCGCCCGGAACCGACAGCCGACCCGGAACCGACAGCCCGCCCGGAACAGACAGCCGACCCGGAACAGACAGCCGACCCGGAACCGACAGCCGACCCGGAACAGACAGCCGACCCGGAACAGACGGCAAGAAGCCGGAGTGCCTGGGGCTGGTTCCGTCGCCCTACCCCTACGCGAACACGGAATTCGAGTGCAACGACTGGCGGTTCGGCCCGGCCAAGCTGCCGCGCACCGGGGTCCTCGGCAACATCCTCCGCGGCTACGAGCGGTTCGGCACGCTCACCCCGGTGGAGTTCCTCAACAAATGGTGGAACCCGAACGCCAACTCCCAGCTGGGCGACTGGAGGTACGCCCTGATTCCGGACAACGGCTTCGCCCATGACAGCAATGGGAATGTCATCGCGGCCGAGATCACCCTCAAGCCCGGCCAGCTGCTGGACCGCTTCGGCAACGAGTTCGGCAGGTACCTCGCACCGGCCGGTGCCAAGTACGGTGAACGCTCGATTCCGCCGTCCGGGCTCAACACCCAGGACCCGCGGTACCCCTACGACTACCACCTGTACCGGGTGAAGGAGGAAATCGTCGTGTGCACCGGGCCCGTCGCCCCGGCGTTCGAGCAACCTGGCCTGGGCGTGCAGTACGTCACCTCGGTCGTTGTCAACCAGACTCGGTACTGCCCGAACGTGAAGACCGGCGCGACGGTGTTCGACCTGGTGGACAGCGGCAAGCTGGTACGGGCGAACTGAAGCTGAAGGGCCACGGGCAGGATTGGTACATGGACCGTCACCAGCTGTGCGAGGCACTGAGCGCGGCAGGGGTCCCGGCAGGGCTGTACGAGATCGCCGACTACCCCGGCCCTCCTGGCGTCCCCCGACCTGAGGACCGTCTCTACCTGGAGAAACAAGCGGGTGAGTGGGTGGTGGGCGTTCAGCAGCGAGGCGTGCGCACCGTGCTGGAGCGCTTCCCCGACGAGGACCAGGCGTGCCGCAGCCTCTATGCCAAGCTGACCGACAGGGGCCCACCCATCTCGCCGCTCACGCCCGAGGAGACCGAGGAGTTGCTGCACGACAGCGAGGGCATTCAGCGCCGTGCCCGCGAGCAGTTGGCGCGGGCGCTTGATGCCGCCCGAGAGCCGCCGAAGGGCGATACCGGACAGTAAGCCCGAGGTGATCAAGGCCGCTGACCGCACGACGAGGGCCGCAGCCCGTTCATGGCTGCGGCCCTCGTCACGCGGACCGGCGTCGCGGAGCCACTGCGGTGTCTCGGCCGGCGGCCACGGCCGTCCCGTCAGTGGAACTGGCCCGGCCGGTAGTCGCCGGCCGGCTGCTGGACGATGACGTTTCCGCGGTTGAAGGTGTTGATGAGCGCGATGGTGCACACCAGGGCCGCGAGCTGGTCCTCGTCGTAGTGCTTGGCGGCGTTCGCCCAGGCCTCGTCCGTGACGCCACCGGCCGCGTCGGCGATGCGGGTGCCCTGCTCCGTCAGCTCCAGCGCGGCGCGTTCGGCGTCGGTGAACACCTTGGCCTCCCGCCAGGCCGCGACCAGGTTGAGGCGCAGTGAGGTCTCCCCGGCGTGGGCGGCGTCCTTGGTGTGCATGTCGGTGCAGAAACCGCAGCCGTTGATCTGGCTGGCGCGGAGCTTGACCAGCTCCTGCGTCGTGGCCGGCAGCGTCGAGTCCGCGAGCACCCGGCCCGCAGCGACGAGCTGCTTCCCGAACTTTGCTGCGACCGGGCTGGCCATGAGGTTCAACCGAGCTTCCATGGTGCGCTCCTGTGTCGTTGTTGGTGGATACACCTCTTGGACGGAACAGCTCGTCCCGCTGTGACATGGACGGATGTGACGCCCGTCTCCCTGTCGCCCCGAGGCGCGGTCCACGCGTTGACCGCACAGGTTCGCCGGGACGCCGGGACGCCGGGACGCCCGCGATGCCTTGCCGCTACGGGCCCCGGCGCCTCGGCGCCTTCGCGTCGCCGGCACGGCAACTAGAGTGAAACGGTGACCTCTCCGCCAGAAGACCGGCCATCACGCGTCAGCGAGGACGACCGCGACACGGCCGTGCAACGCCTGCAGGAGGCGTACTCCGAAGGTCACATCTCGTACGAGGAGATGGACGAACACCTCCACCAGGTGCTCACCGCCACGACCCACAGCGAGATCGTGTCGGCTCTGACCTCGCTCCCGGAGGAGAATCCGGGCACCACGTCCACGATCGGCGCCGTCAGCGGACGGATCCTGCGCCGCGGTGCATGGCCGGTACCTCGGTTCCTCAAGGTCGAGTCCGCATTCGGAAGGGTTCACCTGGACCTGTCCCGCGCGGTCATCGAGCATCCGGTGGTCGACATCGAGTTGCAGCTCGGCACCGGCAGGGCCACGATCACGGTGCCTCGCGACGCGGTCGTCGACGTCGACGACCTGCACACCGGGTGGAAGGACTTGCGCTACAAGACCCGGCGGCCCTCCCGACCCGGCGGGCCGAGGATCCGGATCTCCGGGGCCATGGGGTACGGACGGTTGAAGATCCGCCACGCGAGGCGTTGAGGCCCCGTCCGGCACCACGACCGCCTGTCCGGCACGTCGAGCCACCGCCGCCAGCCCCGCCTCGGTCAGCCCGTGCCGCCCTGCCCGCCGTACGTACCGCCCCGCTCGCGGTACGTGGTGACACAGTCGGCTTCCTGCTCCAGCGCGGACACGACGTCCCCGTAGCGAGCGTGGTCGACAACGGCGCGTACCGCCTCGTCGAGGCTCAACAGCCCTGCGGACACTCGGTCGTTGGCGAAGACGCGGCCTGGGCGGACCCGGGCGTACGCGGACCAGGTTCCCGTGTCGGAGAGGATGACGCGGCCGACCGGAAACCCGCCGGGGAGCCCGTCGTCCACGCATACGTACACGACGTCCGCGTCCGCGGCATCGGTCCGGTCCGGGCTGAGGAAGAGCATCCGCTGTTTCAGCAACCTCGTGAGAGACCTGTCGATGACGGCCAAGTTCCTGCTCCTTCCTCCGGAGGGGCGGCGGCCGTTCCCCTCGCAATGGCCGCCGCCCCGCACAGCGCGCCCTCCGGTGCTTCCCCGCGGTTGTCCGCGGGGTTGCGATGGGCACTTGCAAACCATGGCGTCAGGCGCTGCAATGCCAATGAAATTCTGATGATGCGCGGGGCGCGGGGCGGGGCGGAGGCTTCGGGGTGGGCGCAGGATCTCGTCGACGGCTCCGGCTCGCGGTGCTCGGGCCGGTGCGGGCGTGGCGGGGAAGTACGCCGCTGGACCTCGGGCCCGTCCGGCGGCAGGCCGTACTGGCCGCGCTGGCGCTGCGTCCTGGCTTCCTGGTGAGTCACGATCAGTTGCTCGACGGGGTCTGGGGAGCCGAGCCGCCGAACTCCGGCCGCAAGGTACTGCCCAGCTACGTCTACCAGTTACGGGAGATCCTCGACGCGGAGAGCACCGGACCGGCGGATTCGGTGATCCGCGGCGAACGGGGCGGGTACCGCCTCGTCGCCGACGGTGCCCAGCTCGATGTGGCGGATCTGACCGAGCACGTCGAGGCCGCGCAGCGCGCGAAGGCGTCCGGCGATCCGGCCGCCGCGATGGACCGGTTGTCGCAGGCGCTCGCCCTGTTCGTCGGCGAGCCGCTGGCCGGGCTGCCGGGACCGTTCGCCGATGTCGAGCGGCAACGGCTGCTGGAGCGGCTGCGCACGGTTCGAACGGAACGGCTGGAGTGCTTGGTTCTGCTCGGCCGGTACGCCGATGCCCTGGACGACCTCGCCGCCCTGTCGGTGTCCAGTCCGTACGACGAGTCGCTGGCCGCTTTGCGCATGCGCGCCCTGTACGGCAGCGAGCGTCAGGCGGAGGCGCTGAACGTCTACCAGGACATGCGCGAGCGCCTGCGCGACGAACTCGGGGTCGATCCCGGCGACGAACTCCACCGCGTACATGAAGCGGTGCTGCGCCGGGACGACGAACGCATCCTCGGTCCTGCCACGGCGCGCTCCGCCGCTCCTCCTCCGCAGCCCCGGCGCCGCCGCACCGTGAATGAACTGCCGGGCGACGCCGGGCACTTGATCGGGCGGGAGGCCGAGCTGGCCCAGCTGATCTCGCCCTCCGCGCCCGGGTCCGTATCGATCGTGACGGTGGACGGTACGGCCGGGGTCGGCAAGACCGCGCTCGTCGTACGCGCGGCCCGTGAGCTCAGCACCCACTACCCGGACGGCTGCCTGTTCGTGGACCTGCGCGCGCACAGCACACAGCGGCGGCAGTCGCCGGAGCGGGCGCTCCAGCGACTGCTGCGATCGCTCGGTGCGGCCAAGGGCGAGTTGCCGAGCGACCTCGAAGAACTCACCGCCGTGTGGCGCGCGACCACCAGCCCGCTACGGCTGCTCCTCGTGCTGGACGACGCTCTGGACGCCGACCAGATACGGCCGCTGCTGCCCGCGGGAGGCGGAAGCAGGGTGCTGGTGGCCGGCCGACGACGGCTGGCCGAACTGGACGCCGACCGACGGGTCACCCTGGAGCCCCTGGAGAGCGGCGACGCCGTGTCCCTGCTCACGCACATCATCGGAGAGGAGCGCGCGAGCCGGGAGCCGGAGGCGACGCATCAACTGGTCGGGCTCTGCGACGGGCTGCCGCTGGCGCTGCGCATCGCCGGGTCGCGGCTGCAGAACCGCGGCACCTGGACGGTGGAGTATCTGGTGGGCCGCATGGCCGGCGATGAGCACCGGCTCGGTGAACTGAGCGTCGGGGACCGGAGTGTGGAGGCGGCCTTCCGCCTGTCGTACGACCAGCTCGCGCCCGAGCAGCAGCGCGGTTTCCGCGCACTGGGCATGGCGCCGACGGTCGAGTTCGACGTGCTGACGTCTGCGGCCATGCTCGACCGGCCGTCCCGCGACACCGAGCGGATTCTGGAGAGCCTGGTCGACACGAGCCTGCTGCAGGAGCCGCGGCCGGGCCGCTACCGGTTGCACGACCTGGTTCGCGTGCACGCGCGGCGCCTCGCGGAAACCGCGCCCGCCGAAGCCGCCGTGGCGCGCACGGCCGCGCTCCGCCTCTATCTGGACGCCGCCCGGATCACCAGTGACTTCGGCGCTGCCGGTTTCCCCACCGGACCTGAGCCCGCCGACGCACCGTTCACACATTGGCAGGACGCGGAGACCTGGCTGGACGCGGCCGGTGGAGAGCTCGCCGATGTCGTCGGACACGCCGCGGCCCTCGGCGAGGCCGACTATGCCTGCTGGATCGCCGAGGCGTTGGTCGACTACTTCGTACGCCAGGGCCGCTACCACGAGTGCCAGACGGCCCTTGAGATCGCACTCGCGCACGTGGACGAGGCCACCGACCGGCGGATGGCCCTCGCACTGCGGAACTGCTTGGGCTACACCGGCGTATACCAACGCCGGTACCGGCAGGCCCGCACCTGCCTCACCGAGGCACTGGACCTCAGCCGACGCCGCACCGACCCGTTCGAAGAGGCCCGGGCTCTCGCCGCGCTGGGGGCTGTCGACCTGAGTGTGGGCGAGGACGACCGGGCGATTCGCCATCTCACTGCGGCGGTGGACCTGGCCCGGCAGCTGAGCAACGACTGGATCGCCTCGATATCACTCGTCACCCTCGGCCTTGCCCACCAATTCCGGCGACGGAACGAGGAGGCGCTGGCCTGCTTTGCCGACGCCCACACGCACGCCGAGACGGACGGCAGACCGCGCGTACTGGGCAGGACCTTGACCTGCGCCGCCGACGTCCACCTCCGCCTCGGCCACTACGGTGAGGCCAAGAGCCGGTTCCGTCAGGCGGTCGAACTGGGTGAGCAGGTCGGGGACGTCTTCCTCTGCGCGCGCAGTCTGACCCGGCTGGGCACGGCGGAGCGGGGCGAGGGAAACCTGAACGCGGCCGTGGCTCTCCATCACCAGGCCCTTCTCCAGCACCAGTTGCTGTCCCCGATCACCGACCCCAGCTACCACTGGCTGGAGATGGACATCCGCAGCCGTCTGGGCCACGCCTACTTGGCGACAGGCCGCGTCCGCGAGGCGCGCGAGCAGTTCGAGACCGTGCTCCACGTGCACGACGCACGTGCGCGGCGCACCGACCGCGCACGGGCGGGCAAAGGGCTCAAAGACCGCTAGGGGGTGTCTTTTGGATCAGGCCGGATCAGCGAGCGGGGTCTGGGATGGTGCATCGCAAGGCGGAGGAAGGAGCCGACGCGGAGCGTCGGCGACTGACGCAACGCGGCGTGGGGGTACCTCCCGTGCCCGAAGGGCTACGGGGGCGTGCCGTGCCAGGGCACGCGAGCCCGGCAAGATCCGAAAGACACCCCCTAGGCCCGGTAGGCGTTGACCGGTTCTCGTCCCTGCGCCGAGAGTGCGCGGGCCGGTCAGACGCTCAGGGTCTTCGAGGGCGGATGGCCGTACCGCTCCCGGTAGTACGCGGCGAACCGCCCCAGGTTGGAGAACCCCCAGCGGTACGCGACGTCGGAGACCGTGGCCGAGCCGTCCCGTCCGGCGGCGACCAAGTCCTGGTGCGCCCGCTTGAGGCGGACCTCGCGGAGGTAGCCGAGCGGTGTGGTGTCCAGGTGCCGGCGGAACGCCTCCTGGAGGGCGCGTGGGCTGACCCGGGCCGCCGCGGCCAGGTCGGTGAGGGTGTGCGGCTGCTCGGCCCGTTCCTCGACCAGGGCCATCACGCGGCGCACCGCGGCGTGGGAGACGATGCCGGTGCGCTGCGGGTCCACGCCGTTTGTGATCAGCCGCTGGGTCTGGACGAGCAGGGCGGCCGTCGTCTGCGTCAGATGGGTGGAGACAAGCGGGTTGGTGCCGGCGATGCCCTCGCCGAGCACCTCGCGTCGCACGGCCGCGGAGATACCTGCCCAAGTCAGGGCGGCCTGGGGCGAGATGGCCCCGCCCAGCGCGAACCGGGCGCGTACCGGGTCGTCCAGGCCGAGCGCGTCGGCCGCGGCCCGCTCCACAGTCTCGCGGGCGAGCCGTACGGTCATCATCCGCGCGCCGGGCGACCAGTGCACCTGGAAGCTGCGGTACGGGTCCAGGACATAGGTCTCGCCGGGACCGACGCAGCACACCTCCCGGCCCGGGGAGGTCACCGTCACCCGGCCGTGAATGACCTCGCAGACCAGCAGATAGCTGTCGAGCGGCTGCGGCTTGATCAGGGTCTCCGCGTCGAGGCGCGGGGATCCGTACGACAGACCGGAGACAGTGATCCCGGGAAAGCCACTCTCGGCGTACCAGGCGGAGAACTCCCGGGAGTCGCCCAGGCAGTCCAGCTGGTACGGGCTGTATGCGTGGCTGATGATCTCCCGGGTCTCCTCGAGATCGTTGCTGTGCACGAGGGTTGTCAGCTTGCTCAGGTCACCGGGGACGGCGCTGAGCTGTGCCATCAGGAATGTCCCCTCATCTCCGCGTTTTCCGGCCGAGAGCCGCGTTCGGCGAGTAGCCGACCGATGGAACCGTTAGTAGCGTCGTGCATTGTCCGCAGTCAAGGTGCCGCCGATTCCCTGAGCGGTTTCGGGACAGGCGCGTCGGGCGGACACCGTCCTGGAAGCACGGGGGACGTTCAGGGCGGTTTATTGTGAGTGGACCCCGTCGCGCCAGTCGCAGCGGGGTCCCTCTACAGCATGGAAACCACCGTGGCTCAGCCGAAGAACGACGACCGGCGCGAGGCCCTCGAGCCCGCCGTCGAGTCGATGACCCTGCTGGTCGCCGCCGTCATCGTGCACGACAAGGCCGAGAATCGCGTCGTGCTCATTCAGCGGGGCGAGCGGGCCAAGTTCGGGCAGGGGATGTGGGACCTCCCGACCGGCAAGAGCGAACCCGGCGAACCGATCACCGAAACCGCAGTCCGGGAACTCCGCGAAGAGACCGGCCTGATCGTCAAGCCGGAAGCGCTCAAGGTCGCCCACATCGTCCACGGAGCCTGGGGCGTCGAGGCTCCCAACGGCTTCCTCACCGTCGTCTTCGCCGTCCACGAATGGTCCGGCGAACCCGAGAACCGCGAGCCCCGCAAGCACGCCCAGGTCCGCTGGGCCGACGCGGAGGCCGTCCCTGGCGAGTTCGTGGCCGGTACGGCGGGCGCTCTCCGGGAGTACCTGCGCGGCGGGCCCGAGGTGTCCGTCGGCGTCTGGCACTGACCGGCCACGTGGTGCTCATTGCCCCGATCAGCGCATTTCGCCTCCGGGGAAGGTAGGCCACGCAAGGGCCCGCGGACACAACCTCATCGGAACCTGATGCCTTCCTTAGCGCTGTCTGAAGAAGCCTTCTTCGGCCTGCTTGCGGCCACCGAACAGACTTACGCTCACGACACCCCCACAGATCCCGGCGGGCACCCTTCACGCCTGCCGGGATCGTCCACGTTCCATCGCTTCTTCGAGGTGTCGTACGTATGAGTTCCCGTTCCCCCCACACGCAGCGCCACCCGCAGCAGAGCTCGCACGCCCGTCCCAAGCGGCTGTTAAGAACGCGGAATGTCGCTCTCGCCCTGAGCGCGGTCACTGTCACGGCGTGTGTCGGGGTGGGTGCCGCCTCCGCCGGGATCATTCCGGGCGGCTCGAAGGGGCACGCGAAAACGAACACCGCCAAGGTCGTCGCCGGCAAGGCGGACGCCGCGGCCAAGAAGGCCGGTACGCCGCGCAAGGAGTGGGTGAGCTCCACGGCGTTGCCGAAGTCCACCCTCGACGAACTCAAGAAGCTGCGGGAGCTCAAGAGGCTCGAGGACCTCAAAAAGCTCCGGGAGAAGATATCCGCGCCGAAGCCGCCGAAGGCCCGGCCGACCCCCACCAAGACGCCCACCGCCCGGCCGGCTCCCGCGCCTTCCGCACCGGCGAACGGTGGATCCGGCGGTTCGACCGCCGCGCCCGGCGCCCCCGCCGACAGCACCGAGGCGCAGGTGATAGCGCTCGTCAACAAGGAGCGTGCGGCCGCCGGTTGTTCACCTGTCAAGGAGAACCCGAATCTCACCAGGGCCGCCGACCGCTACAGCACGGTCATGGCGAAGAGCGGCGTGATGTCCCACACCGGCCCTGACGGGTCCACGATGGTCACCCGCGTCGAGGCCGCAGGCTACGCCTCGTGGTCCAACGTCGGCGAGAACATAGCCATGGGCCAGCGGGACGCCGGCGCGGTCATGAAGGCCTGGATGAACAGCGCGGGCCACAAGGCGAACATCCTCAACTGCGCCTTCAAGGAGATCGGCGTGGGCGTCGATTTCGGGAGCGGCGGCCCCTGGTGGACCCAGAACTTCGGAACCCGCCGCTGATCAAGTCCCTTCGCCTTTTCGGACGGAGCACGAACCAGCCCTTTGCCCCATCCCCTCACCCCCTCCCCGCGCGTTGTCCCATCGAGCGGCGAGAAGCGAATCGATGCACGGTGAATGGGAGTTGGGCGCAATGCAGTGGACCGTCCACGGCGAACGGCAGATCTACAGCAACCCCTGGGTCAACCTCTGGCTCACCGACGTCCAGCAGCCCGACGGCCACCGCTTCGAGCATCACGTTGTACGCATGCGGCACCTCGCCGTCGCCGCCGTGGTCGACACCCCGGCCGAGTCCCGAGGCGACCGCGGGAAGCGCGTACTCATGATGTGGCGGCACCGGTTCATCACCGACACCTGGGGCTGGGAGCTGCCCATGGGGCTCATCGAGGCCGGCGAGAGCCCCGAACAGACCGCCGTCCGGGAGGTCGAGGAGGAGACCGGCTGGCGGGTGGAGGGGATGAAGGCGCTGGTGTACGCGCAGCCCGCGAACGGGATCACCGACTCCGAGCACCATGTCTTCCGGGCCGACGGGGCGACGTACACCGGTCCGCCGACCGAGGTGAACGAGTCGGACCGGATCGAGTGGATCCCGCTTTCCGCGATCCGCGGGATGGTCGACCGGCGGGAGATCGTGAGCAGCGGGAGTCTCGTCGGGCTGCTGTACCTGCTGCTGGACGAGGCCGGCGGCGGGCCGTCGTGAGCCGCGAACAGACCGTGGCGAACACCCTGCGGTTACCGGGAGTTCGGGCCTAGGGTCTGCGCATGAGTCAGTACGCAACAGCGAAGTACGCCACAGCGATACAGGACGCATCACACGAACAGGACCACTTCGGACCCAGTGGTCACGACATCCGCCAGCCCGTTCGCGTACACGCCGTCACATGGCCCGATCCCGGCGGCAGGGAGTGGGACGAGGCCCGGACGATGTGCGGACAGGCGGCCGCGGGCATGCAGCAGACCGTGCACACCGCGGAGGAGCCCACCACGTGGCATGCGCCGCGGTGGGACCGGCTGGAGTGCGAAGGCTGCGCCGAAGCCGTACGGGTGGCGGCTCAGGCGCCCGGCGAGGACTGAAGGCTCAGGCTCCGCACTCAGGCTCCGCAGTCCGCCCGCATCTGGGCCGCCGCGTGGTGCGCGTCCTCCGAGCCGTCGCTGCCCCAGTCCTGTCCGCGGTCCACCAACTGCACTGTCAGCTGCTGGTTGCGCACCGGGATCTTCTGCACGATCAGACCGCGGCCGCGCAGCTTCGTCTGGTCGATCTCGAAGGTCTTGATCAGGCTGTCGTCGTCATCGGGGTCGGCGAGCACCCTGTACACCGTCGGCTCGCCCGCCACGTCGTCGTCCCGTTCGCCCTCGGGAATGACGACCGCGACCGAGCAGGTCGCATAGCCGCTGCCCACGTACCACGACCACATCGCGCTGCCGCCGCTGTCCTTGGTCCTGCTGCCGGACATCGGGATCGAGGTGAAGCGGCCGTCGCAGCCGTCGCCCACGTGGCCGCCGGAGTCCCTCGTGTACCAGCCGTCGTCGCCGTCGCTGAAGCGGCCGCGTTCCTCGTAGCGGCCGCCGCCGGCGCAACCGGGCCCGGCCCAGGCCGAGTACGCGGGCCGCTTTGCGGCCGGCGGCGGGCCGCCCGGCTGCTTCGCGCCCTGGGTGCCGCTCGGTGACGGGGACGGAGAGAAGGACGGGGACGGCGAGCGGCCGGGCAGGCCCGAGGGCTCGATCCGCTGCGGTGCGCCGCCGAGGTCACCTGGGTCTAAACCGGAGTCACCGGGCCCGGACGCGTCGTTCGACGACGCCTCTCCCGAGGACAGCGTGGTCACCGAGACCACCAGCGCGAGCAGGGTCAGCACAACTCCGCCTGCCAGCAGGACCTTTCCCGTACGGGAGAGCAGCGAGAAACGTCCGGCGAGGGTCTCGCGGGCCACCCACGCACCGCCCCCGCGACGACGGCCCGGGGCAGGCCGGCCGACTGCGCCGTTACCTCCGGATTTACCGCATTTCGGGCAGCTCATCCCTGGCAGTGCGCCCCCACCGTTGCCACCGCATCGTTCGCACGCCATGTCACACCCGAACCAGTAGACCAACCACTCGGTATGTCAAACGTGTCCACTATGCCTCAGCAGGCGAAACGCAGGTAGGTGTTAACGCGGGTAAGGGCCCGACCAAGTTCCTGGCATAGTCACTGTCGACTTTTCAGCGCATTTCCTCGGGGCACGCCGTACCGCGCGGGAGTTGATACGGAGCCGCCAGCCGGTACACACCCGGCCGGGGCGCGAGCAGTTCGGTCCACTCGTCGCCCTCCGCGTCCTCCTCCGCCTTGATCAGGCAGCCGTTCGGATTGGTGAACCGCTTGGGTTCGTAGTCCCGTTCCTTCGAGGCGGCCGTCTCCTCCGGGGCCTTCACCTTGTTGCCGTCCTCGTCCACGATGCTCAGCCACGGCGAGTACGGGATCCGGATCAGCACCCGGCCCGCCGTCTTCACCTGGATCTTGAGCTCGCCCGCGCCCGCGTGGTCCACGGTGGCCGGCGGATCGGCCAGCGGCATCGGGTCCTTCACGGCGAACAGCTGCCAGTTCGCGTCGCCCCAGATCCGGCTCAGATACGGCTGCCCCTCGCGGACCAGCTCCGCCTCCTGCTTCGCGCCGCTCTCGTCGGGCGAGCCCTTCGGCAGCACGACGAAGTGCACCGCCCACCGGTCCAGCCAGGCGCGGTAACCGGCCGACGTGAGCGTCTTGTCGTCGTCGTAGAAGAGCGGGTTGCGCTTCATGTCGGCCTGCCGGTTCCAGCCGCGGGCCAGATTGACGTACGGCGCGAGGGCGGACGCCTCCCGGTGGCTGCTCGCGGGCACCACCTCGACCCGGCCGCGTTCGGCGCGGACCTGCTGGAGCCGGTTGACCAGCGGCGCCAACTCGCGGTTCCAGGACGCGGTCGGGGCCGTACGCACCATGTCGTCGACGGCCTTGTAGCCGATCCAGAAGTTCAGACCGGCGAAGGCGATGACCACCGCGTACCACTTGCGTGAGCGCGGCACGGTGAACGGCAGCGCCGCGAGCAGCACGACGCCCGCGAAGAGCATCGGCAGCCGCGACACGTTGGAGCCGATCTGGGAATCGATCAGCCAGGTCAGCAGCGTGCCCAGCGTGTAGACCGCCGCGGCGGCGCGAACCGTGCGCCACTCCTTCGGCACCAGGACGAAGACGAAGACGCCGTAGATGAACGGCAGCGAGGTCGACCAGAAGGACATCGGCTGAGTGCCGGAGAACGGGAACAGCCAGGCCGACAGCGCGACGACCACGACCGGAGCGAGACCGAGAGCGTACGCACCGGGGCGGCGGCGGTTGAGGAACAGCGCGGCCGCGACGACCCCGAGGAACAGCCCGGCGACCGGGCTCGACGCGGTGGCCAGCCCCGCGAGCGGCGCGGCGACCGCGGCCTTCGCCCAGCGCTGCATCCGCCAGCGGTGCGGCCAGCAGAAGACCGCGGCGACCGCGCCGAGCGCGAACATCATGCCGAGGCCGAAGGTCACCCGGCCCGACAGGGCGTTGCAGAAGAAGGCGAAGACGCCGGCGAGCGCGCAGGCCAGCGGATTGCGGACGGCAGGCACCCGGACCAGGATCAGCGCGGTCAGCGCGGCCGAGACCGTGCCGGCGAACATCATCGTCGAGCGGACGCCGATCAGGGACATCAGATACGGCGATACGACGCTGTACGAGACGGGGTGCATCCCGCCGTACCAGGCGAGGTTGTACGCCGAGTCGGGATGGCGGCCGACGAACTCCGCCCAGGCGTCCTGCGCGGCGATGTCGCCGCCGCTGTTGGCGAGGAAGAAGAACCAGAGAAGGTGGAGCAGGGCCGCGAGGGTGGTCGCGACGAGGACGGGGTGGCGGGTCAGCCGGTCGCGCAGGTCGGCGAGAGGTCCCGGGTCGGTGTCCTGGCCTGAGTCGGAACCTGCGTCCGGACCTGAGTGGCTGCCGGACGCGGGCAGGCGTATTCGCGGCCCTGTCTCGGTGCTGCTGCCGTCCGCATGCGTCGGCTCAGCAGTGGTCACTGCGGCTCTCCCCGTCCTACCGTCCTGCCCGTCCGTCTGCCCGTGTTCGCCCGACGTACGTCCTGTGGTCAGAAGGACGTGTCCCGGCGTCCTTGAGTTGCCCGGGACGCTAGCACGCGGGCATCCCGTGATCCCGGGACGCCCGCGCGACGCCGATCGCCTAGCCGAGCCTGGTCAGCTTGTCGCCGAATCCAGGTTCCGCCAGGTCCTGCTGGAGCGCGACCGGGGCGGTCACCTTGCCGGTGCCGGAGCCGACGGAGACCTGCCCGACGACCGTGCCCGCCTTCGCGGAGTGCGGCAGGGCCTTGCCGCCGTCGTTCATGGCGATCTCGACCTTCAGGCCGCCCCAGCCGACGGCCTTCAGGTCCTTGGTGGCGACGACGGCGGTACGGCCGCCGAGGCCGTCGTCGACATATCCGACGACCTGGCCCTTCTTGACGACGGTGGCGGAGGTGACGCCGTCCTGGGCCGCCTTGATCACCTTGATGCTGTGGTCGATCGCCAGCTCGAGCTTGTCGTTGAGGATGGCGGCGTTCTGGACGCCCATGGTGATGCCGACGATGCGGCGGATCTTGCCGTCGACCTCGACGTTCGCGGACCAGAGCAGATTGCCGCCGGCCGGAGTGGAGGAACCGGTCTTGATGCCGCCGACGCCGGGCTCCAGCAGGGCCGCGTCGTTGTTGTTCCTGATCGTGCCGTTGATGCCGGGAATGGTGGTCAGGGTGGTGTCGACGATCTCGCGGAAGATGTCGTTCTGCATGACCGCCTTGGCCAGCTTGAGCTGGTCCTGCGGGGTGGACACGGTGGTCGCCTTGAGACCGCTCGGGTCCGTGTAGGTGGTGCCGGTCATGCCGAGGTCCTTGGCGGCGTCGTTCATCTTCTTGACGAACTCGGCCTCGGTCGTCGAGTCCCAGCGGGCGAGCAGGCGCGCGGCGTTGTTCCCGGACGGGATCATCAGCAACTGCAGCATCTGCTTCTCGGTGAACTGCTGACCCTTGGAGATCGCGGCGGTCGATTCGTCGTCGTTCTTGGACTCGTCCTCGGCCTGCTGGTCGACGGTGATCTTCGGCCCGACCTGCTCGCCGGAGATCGGGTGCTCCTTGAGGATCACGTACGCGGTCATCGTCTTCGCGACACTCGCGATCGGCGCGGGCTTCTGCGCCCCGTACGTCCCGATGCTCCCGACACCCTCGACCTCGACGGCCCCCTGGCCCTCGCCGGGCCACGGCAGGGTGAGCTGCCCGCCCTTGAAGGCGTACTCGGGCTCGGCGGAGAGGGTGAGCGCGGGGGCGGGGAGTGGCCGCACGGCCTGTACGACCGCAAAGACGATCAAGAGGAGGACGACGAGCGGCGTCCAGATCTTGATCCGCCGGAAGACGGTGCGGACGGCGGTCTGGGGCGGCGGCGGAGTGTTGGTCAGCTCGGCGAGCAGATCTAGCGGAGGCAGCGGCGGCATGGGCTGCTGCTTGGTCCGCTCGCTCTCGGCAAGGCTCGCGGGGGCGGCCTCGCCGACGCGAAGCGGCACGAACTTGCTGCTGCGGTCGGCGGGCTCGGCGGGTTCGGCCGGCTCGACCGGCTCGACCGGCTCGGCCGGCTTGACCTCGGGCCGCGCCGCGGGCGGCAGCTTGAGGGCGGTGGTGGGGTGATCGACGCGGGGCTTCTGCGGCGACTTGAGGGTGGTGGTGGGCTGGTCAACAGGCTTTGCAGTTGCGGATGCGGAAGGCTTCCGAGACTCGCCGGCGTCGTCGGGTGCGTCGTCCGCCTTCGCGGCCCAGGAGGGCTTACGGGCGCGGCCGGAGTCGGCGTCCTTGCCGGGCGCGGCCGACGCAGCCGCCTCAGGGGCCTCAGGGGCCTCGTCAGTGTCGGCGGGCGGGGTGGCGTCGGAGTCCGCGTCTGCGGGCGTACGGGAGCCGCCGCCGTCGGCTTCGTCCGGCGAAGCCGACGTGTCGGTGGGCTTGCGGGACTCGTCCACGTCTGCGTCGCCGTCCGCGGCCGTCTCAGCCGCCTCAGGAGCCGTCTCGGCGTCAGTGCCGGGGGCAGCCTGCGCTGCGGGCTCGCCGGCACCGTCCGCAGACGCCTCCCCGGCGGCCTCAGCAGCGTCGTCGGCGTCGCTGTCGTCGCCGTCCTCCGGCGCTTCCGCAACCGCCGGAGCCGGAGGCTCGGGGGCGAGCTCCGCCGACAGGCGCGACTCGTCGGCCTCGGCAGCCTCGTCGGACGCAGCCGCCTCAGCAGCGTCGTCGGCGTCGCTGTCGTCGCCGTCCTCCGGCGCTTCCGCAACCGCCGGAGCCGGAGGCTCGGGGGCGAGCTCCGCCGACAGGCGCGACTCGTCGGCCTCGGCGTCCTCGTCGGCGTCGCCGTCCGCCTCATCCTCCGCCGGGTCCGCAGAATCGTCGCTCGACTCCGTGTCCTCGCGTGGTGCCACCAGGGCCGACGCGGAGTCCGCAGGTACGTTTTCGCTCTGCTGCGCCGCGGAATCCGCGGAGTCCGGGGCATCTGCGCCCGCGACCCACGCCGCCACCGCCGCCCGCAGCCTCGCGTCGTTCTCCCGCGAGCCCGACTCGGTGCTGGACGTACTCGACGTACTCGGCTCGCTCGACTCACTCGACGCGGCCGGCTCCGTACCGCCCGGCTCGGCCACCGGCTCCGGCAGCTTGAAGACCGTCGTCGGCTGGTCCACGCCCGGTGATGCCTGGCGGAACACGGCAAGCCGCGGGTCACGTTCGCCCGGAGTCGTCTCCCCCGACGACTTCCGCTGCTCCGACTTGTCGGGGGACTCGCCCGCCACCGTGCCTCCTCCATGAGTCATGCGTCATGAGTCATGCGCAATACGCCGTACAGGGCCATACGTACCTGCTGCGAGCGCCGCAGAAACGACAGCCCGTGTTGTCCGAACCATCTATCAGTGTCCTGTGTGAGAGCGCCGCTCCCGTGCCTAGACGAGAACGACATACCTACCGGTTCCCATACGAAGTACCCAGGCGCTCTCGACAGACCAATGTGAGAGGGGTCACCCTGTCATTCATCCACGCGGGGAGGCATGGATGGGCAGGAGCCGCAGAACACTTCCGGAGGAGCTGCTGTTGCTCGCTCTGGACCCGACCACGGGTACCACAGCGCAGCCGCAGTCGCTCGACCTCGGCCTGGCCGGAGCCCAGCTAGTAGAGCTGGCTCTGGCAGGACGGATAGCCCCAGACGGGGATCGTATCGCCGTGGTGATGCCACGGCCGACAGGAGATCCGACATTGGACTCCGCACTGGAGCTGTTGCGCAGACGCGGCAGCCCGGTTCGGGCTGTCCACTGGATCGGCGGGCCCCGGCTGGGGCTGCGCCAGATCTATCTCGCTCATCTGGAGCGGTGCGGCATGGTGCATGCCGTGGCGGGCCAGATGTGCGGGGTGCTGCCGACGACTCGCTACCAGGCGACGGACACGGCAATCAGCCGGGACATCAGGGCCCGGCTGGACAGCGCGATCCGCACCGGCGTACCGCCGGACCCGCGGACCGCGGCGCTCGCCGCGCTGGCCCATGCGGTCGGTCTCGGCAAGCACCTGTACCCCGGGAACGAAGGGCGTTCCTCGAGGTCCCGTCTGCGGGACCTCATCAGGCACGACCCGATGGGCGGACTCGTGGCGCACGCCGTGATGGACGTCCAGAACGGTGTGGCCGCGCAGCCACGCCGTAATCCCACCGCGACAACGGGCGGCAATCGGGCGGCGGCAGCCGTGTCGATGCCACCTCACCGCGGAAGCATGGCCCGCGTCGCCGCGCACTGAAGCAGTAACCGAAGCAGCACCCGCAGAAGAACCGCCGCACCGACGTCCCCACGACCCGGTTCGGGAGCCGCACATGACGCGCGGGGCAGCCACAGCGCTGCCCCGCGCGTCCGCGCGTCCGCCGAGTGCCGCCCCGCGTGCACTGCGTGCCGCGCCGCCTGCCGTGCGTGTTCCCATTTCGCAGCGCAGCCACGACCATTGGTGGCAGTCTGCTGAGCGGTAGATACGCTCAGCTACGCAGCCGGAGGTGCAGTTTCCGTGGCGTCCAGTGTCAATCCCACCGTCAGGCGACGCCGATTGGGTCAGGAGCTGCGCCGGCTCCGCGAGCTGAAGGGCATGACGGCCGAGGAGGTGGCGGAGCGCCTGCTCGTCTCCCAGTCGAAGATCTCCCGCCTGGAGAACGGCCGTCGTTCCATCAGCCAGCGCGATGTCCGCGATCTGTGCGGCGTCTACGAGGTCGAGGACCACCGGATCGTCGACTCGCTGATGCAAATGGCGAAGGACTCCCGCCAGCAAGGCTGGTGGCACGCATTCGGCGACATCCCGTACAGCGTGTACATCGGCCTGGAGACCGACGCCGCCAGCCTGCGGGTCTACGAACCCCAGGTCGTGCCCGGCCTGTTGCAGACCCGGCAGTACGCCGAGGCGCTGATCTCGGGCGCACTCCCGGAGAGCGGCACGACCGACATCGAGAAACGGGTCAGCGTCCGGGTGCGCCGCCAGGAGCGGATCAAGGAGGCGGATCATCCGCTGCGGCTGTGGGTGGTGATCGACGAGGCCGCGCTGCGCCGGCTCGTCGGCGGCAAGAACCTGATGCGCGAGCAGCTTGAGCATCTGGTGGAACTGTCCCAGCTGCCGCATGTCACCGTGCAGGTGCTGCCGTTCGAGATGGGCGCGCACCCGGGAATCAACGGGCAGTACGCGATCCTGGAATTCCCGGACGCCTCGGACTCGAGCGTCGTATACATCGAGGGCGTCACCAGCGACCTGTATCTGGAGAAGGCGAACGACGTCCAGAAGTACAGCGTCATGTACGAGCATCTGCGCGCTCAGGCCCTGAATGTGGACCAGACGCGGGCCTTCATCGCGGACATCGCCAAGGACTACGCCCGCTGAAACGCCCGCCCGGCGAGCCGTTGAAATATGACCGAAACGGTTCGCCAATCGGCTTCGGCGCCGCGGGGGACCGTAAAGTACACCCCCGCCACGGCGTGGCGGAAGAGTCGGATGGAATATGCCACCCGGTCGAGTGAATGCCTTCCTCACGCACCGAAAGCGGCGAGTAGCGTCGATCACGCCAGCAAGAACGCTGGCGCACATCGCACCACTTGCCGAAGCGGAGCAGACATGGCAATCATTCAGGGCGCCACGGAGACCTGGACGAAGTCCTCGTACTCCACTGGAAACGGCGCATGCGTCGAGGTCAAATCCCCCGTCGCTCAGGCGATCGCCGTACGGGACTCCAAGGTCCCCGCGGGCCCGTCGATCAGCTTCGTCCCCGAATCGTGGAACGCGTTCGTGAACGAAGTGGGGCATGGCGCGTTCCAACTCGGCTGAGCAGTAGGCCGGGAAGCACGCCGAACAGCACCGCACAGATCCACCTGACAGAGCCCTCTCGACTGGTCCGCCGTCCTGGCCGAGGGGGCTCGGCCATGCCGCGACGGCCATCCCCCACCAGCTTCCGTCTCTAAAGCCCGTCCGTCTCCAAAGCCCGTCCGCCTCAGCGCAGTTGATCGACGTAGCGGTCGGTCCCAGGGACCGTGGGGATGAAGGGAGCCACCAGCTCCACCCGCCCCAGCCCCGATTCGACGACCGCTGCGTCGAGTCCGGCGAACGCAGACTCCCAGCGCTCCCTCGGGTCCTCCTCGAGGAACCACAGCAGCGTCAGCCGGTTGTCCACTCCTTCCACCTGCTTCACATAGGTCATCCGGTCGCCCGGCAGCGGCGTCGGCCGGAAGACGGTCACCATCGCCGCGGGAGAGCCCACCAGCCGCTTCGGCAGATGCCTGGAGCGCAGCCACTCCAGCAACTCGGCACGCTGCTCCGGCCCTTCGGCATCGATCACCTCGACGACCAGGCCGGCGTACGGATGGTCCAGCGCGTGATAGTCCCGCGGACCGGCCGCGCCGTCGCGGTAGACCGTCGCCTCGCGGTCCTGGAAGGCGGTGAAGACGTGCGTGCGGTCCTGGTAGACCCGGCCGTCCCGGTTCAGCCGCTTGTTGATGCCGACGGTCCACTTCATGTGGTCGGCGTAGCGGCCGTCGGTGATCCAGTACGTGGAGATGTAGCAGCCCGCGGTGACCGGCTGCGCCACGGCCGACTTCTCGGGATAGCGCAGCAGTTGCAGCTCCCGGGTGGCGACCCAGCGCCGTCCCGAGTACATCCAGGGCATCGCCATCGCGCCCGCGTAGTAGTGGTCGTCCTCGTACCAGCGGTTGTACGCGTACTCATGGCCGGGATGCGGTTCGACCATGGTGATCAGGGCGTGCCCGGGTCGGACTCCGTAGGGGCCGACGGCCGCAAGTTCCGCGTACACCTCGCTGCGCGTGTCTTCTGTCATCCCTCCGGTGTATCTGATGGTGCGTCAGTTGGGGAGGGGGGCGACAATCAAAGAGGAGCCAAAAGAGGAACCAAGAGGGGAGCCAGAAGGGAGGCCGAAAGGGGAGCCGAAGAGAAGCCGGCTCAAGAGGCAGGACAACCAAAAGGCGGTCCGGACAGTCGACGTTGGCGTGAAGAAGACCGTGAACAAGACGCGACGCGGCTTCGCCGCACTTGCGGGCCTGGTGATGGGCGGCCTGCTGGCCGCCACCGTCCCCGCCCAGAGCGCCCAGGCAGCGACCGGTGCCGACCGCTGCCCCACCGGCTATTTCTGTGGTTTCACCGGCGACCACGGCGACGGCACGATGTTCATGACCAACACGAACATGCCGACGCTCGGCACCTGGGACAACAGGATCCGCTCGTTCACCAACCGCGGGTCGCAGTTCGCCTGCCTCTACACCGAGCCGGACTACTCGCTCTCCGGCGAGAACGCCTCGTACTGGAGCGAGAGGCCCGCCGGCCGCGGCGAGTACCACTGGAGCTCCAGCCTCGACCGGCGGATCAGCTCGATCAAGTGGGTCAGGACCGAGCGCGAGTGCTCGCAGAACGCCTACCCTCGCTGGCATCTGCCGTTCGAGAACCCGGCCCCCAACAAGGCCGGATTCGGCGACCTCGACGGCAACTTCGTCTCCGACATCCTCGTACGGGACGCGGTCGGTCGGCTCTGGTTCCTGCCGGGCGACGACTCGGGCCGGCTGGTCGGCGGCGGCTGGAACGCCATGACCGCGCTGACCCGCCACGGCGATCTGTCGGGCGACGGCCGCGAGGATCTGCTGGCGCGCGACAAGAGCGGCACGCTCTGGCTCTACCCGGGGCGCGGCAACGGCACCTTCGGCGCGCGTACCGCCGTGGGCACCGGCTGGAACGCGATGACGGCCATCAGGGCTGCGGGCGATCTGACCAGTGACGGGCGCAAGGACCTGCTCGCCCGCGATTCCACCGGCAGGCTCTGGCTCTACCCCGGCCGCGGCAACGGCGGCTTCGGCGCACGCACGTCGCTGGGCACCGGCTGGAACGCGATGACCTTCCTGATCGGCCCCGGCGACCTCAATCTCGACGGTCGTCCCGATCTGCTCGCCCGCGACACCTCGGGACAGCTCTTCAACTACCCGGGGCGCGGCAACGGCACCTTCGGCGTCCGCAAGGCGCTCGGCGGTGGCTGGCAGGTCATGCAGACACTGGTCGCCGTGGGCTCGGTCGACAGCGACGAGGGCAACGACCTGCTGGCCGTCAGCAACGCGCAGTACCAGGGCGGCCGTCCGGGCGTGCTGTTCCTCTACCGGGGCGGCTTCACCGGCACCTTCCTGCGCGCCATCGACCTCGACCAGGACTGGTGGGGGCTGAACGGCGTGTACTGACGCCGGTCTCCTGCGCCGGTCTTCCTTCCGCAGCTCCCGGCCCGTACTCTGACGCACCGTCAGGTACGGGCCGGGCCTGTGTCGAAGGAGCACGCCATGCTGCTGCAGGGAAAGACCGTGATCGTCTCCGGTGTCGGCGCCGGGCTCGGCCATCAGGTCGCCGCGACCGTCGTACGGGACGGCGGCAACGCGGTCCTCGGGGCGCGTACGGAGGAGAATCTGGCGAAGTCCGCCGCCGAGATCGACCCCGGCGGCGCCCGGACCGCCTTGCGTGCCACGGACATCACGGACGAGGCGCAGTGCGAAGCGCTGGCCGCGCTCGCGGTCGAGCGGTTCGGCGGGATCGACGCCGTTGTCCATGTCGCCGCCTGGGACAGCTACTTCGGTGGTCTGGCGGACGCGGACTTCAGCACCTGGCAGAAGGTCATCGATGTGAATCTGCTGGGCACCCTGCGGATGACCCGAGCCTGCCTGCCGGCGCTCAAGGAACGCGGCGGTTCGGTCGTCATCATCGGCACGCAGTCGGCGGTGGCCGCGCCCTCACAGGTGTGGCAGGCGGCGTACGCGGCTTCGAAGGGGGCGCTGACCTCGGCGATGTACTCGCTGGCGCGTGAGCTGGGGCCGGACCGGATCCGGGTGAACACCGTGCTGCCGGGCTGGATGTGGGGACCGCCGGTCCAGGCGTACGTGCAGTTCACGGCACACACCGAAGGCGTACCGGAGACCGAGGTGCTCGGGCGGCTCACCGAACGGATGGCGCTGCCCGAGCTGGCCACGGACGGAGACGTCGCGGAGGCCGCGGCCTTCCTCGCCTCCGACCGGGCCCGGGCGATCACGGGTCAGTCGCTGCTGGTCAACGCCGGCGAACTGATGCGGTAGCCGGTGCGTGGACAACCGGCTCATGAATAACGGCAGTTGACCTCATCCTTCCTCGGCCGCACGGGACCCGCATCCCGTGCGGTCTTTCCTTTGTCTGTGCTTCAACTGCGGAGACTGACGAAGTGCCTGCTCATCGTGTGGCCGCCGTCACGTTCACGACAACGCCCGGGGAGGTCAAGAACAAGCAAAATCGTTCGGCTTTCTGATCTGCGTTCACATCCCTGACCGTTGGAGCTCTTGACCCGCCCCCCTACCAGGCGGTTCAATCCCCGAAGTCCCCGCTCCCGCACGGGGGCACCGCTGATCGGACGTACTGACGAAGCGCCAACGACGTTCACAAGGCGGACCCCAGGAGGGGGCACATGAACAGTCTCGACTGGACCGTGCTCATCGGCTATTTCGGTGTGATGGTCGCGATCGGACTCTGGTCGCACAAGCGCGTTGACAACGTCAGCGACTTCTTCACCGCCGGCGGCAAGATGCCGTGGTGGCTCTCCGGCATCTCGCACCACATGTCCGGCTACAGCGCGGTGATGTTCACCGGCTACGCGGCCATCGCGTACACCTACGGCGTCACCTCGTACGTCACCTGGTCCTTCCCCATCGCCATCGGCATCGCGATCGGGTCCAAGGTCTTCGCGCCCCGGCTCAACCGGGTGCGCTCGCGGCTGCATGTGTCCTCGCCGCTCGAATACCTCAAGAACCGCTACAACCTGCCCACCCAGCAGGCGCTCGCCTGGTCCGGCGTACTGCTGAAGATCGTCGACGTCGGCGCCAAGTGGGCCGCCATCGCCACCCTGCTCTCCGTCTTCACCGGCGTCTCGCTCAACACGGGCATCCTCATCACCGGCGCGGTCACCGCCGTCTACTGCACCGTCGGCGGCCTGTGGGCGGACGCGCTCACCGAACTCGGGCAGTTCATCATCCAGTTCATCGCCGGCATCGCGATGCTCGTCGCGGTCATGGCCGAGCTGGGCGGCTTCAGCTCCCTGTGGAACGTCTGGGACGAGCCGGAGCTCAAGGGCCACGCCGAGCCGCTGGCCGGGCCGTACATGATGGTCTTCCTGATCGCGTACCTCTTCATCAAGACCTTCGAGTACAACGGCGGCATGTGGAACCAGGCACAGCGCTACATGGCCACCGACTCCGCGAAGTCCGCGGAGCGGTCGGGCCGGCTGTCCGCCGTACTGTGGCTGATCTGGCCGCTGGTGCTGTTCTTCCCGATGTGGGTCGCGCCGCTGATCATCGACACGAAGGTGCCCGCCGACTCGTACGCGCTGATGGCCGAACAGCTGCTGCCGCACGGTCTGCTGGGCCTGGTCATCGTGGGCTTCTTCTCCCACACGATGGCGATGTGCTCCTCCGACGCCAACGCGATCGCGGCGGTCGTCACCCGCGACATCATGCCCGCCGTGTCCCGCAAGGCCCGCGAATGGGACACCCGCATGGGGCTGCTGGCCGCCCGCTGGGCCACGCTGCTCTTCCTCGGGCTCTCGATGGCCATCGCGACCCAGGTCAACTCGGCCTTCTTCGGCGACATCATCACCGTCGTCATCAAGTGGGTCGCCGGACTCATGGGCCCGATCGCGATTCCGCTGATGCTGGGCCTGCTGCCGTGGTTCCGCAAGAGCGGACCGACGGCCGCGCTGACCAGCTGGGGCCTCGGCCTGCTCACCTTCTGGCTGGTCAACTACCCGATCAGCTGGAACGTCGACGGCGGAGTGCCGTTGCAGTACCAGGTCTCGATCCCGCTGGCCGTCTCGCTCGTCCTCTACATCCTCATCGGCTACATCAAGCCGGAGGACACCCCCGAGCGCGACGACCTCATCGCCAAGATCAACTCGGACGACGGCGGGCCGGGCTCGGCGTACGCGGCCGCGGCCGTGCCGGCGCAGGCCGAGCCGGCCGAGGCGAAGGTGCTCGGCCGCGAGGGCGCGGACGGCTGAGTCCGCCCCTGACGGATGAGGGCCCGGCTCCCCGCACGGGGGCCGGGCCCTCATCCGTACCGCCTCGTCGTCTGCGTCAGGTGCGCGGGTAGCGGGCCAGCCAGCCGGGCGCGTTGAGAGTGGGGCCGTGCAGGGCCGGGCCCTGGGTCATCTCCATCGCGAAGTCGTCGGCGAGTTCCAGGATCGTGGGCCTGCCCTCCAGCTCGCAGAGCCAGGCGGGCGGCAGCGCCGTCTCGCCGTGCAGCACGCCGAGCAGCGCGCCGGTGATGACGCCGGTGGTCTCGGACGGGCCGTCGTGGTTGACGGCGAGACGCAGGCCGTGCCGGATGTCCTCGCCGACGAGCGCGCAGTAGACGGCGATGGCGAGCGCGTCCTCGGCGTTGTCGCCCGCGCCGAGCGAGGCGATGCGGGCGGGGCCGGGGATGCCCTGGCGTACGGCGCCGAGCGCATGCTTGAGCGCGTCCGTGACGGGCTGGTGGCCGGGGCGGGCGGCCAGCAGCGCGAGTGCCCGCTGCACAGAGCCGTCCAGGGTCTCGCCGCGCGCCAGTCCGTGCACGATCACGGCGAACGCGCCCGCCGAGAGATACGCGGTGGGATGGCCGTGGGTCTGGGCCGCGCACTCCACGGCGAGCTGGCAGACCAACTGCGGCTCCCAGCCCACCAGCAGCCCGAACGGCGCGGAACGCGCCAGTGCGCCCGCGTCGCGCGCGGTGGGGTTCTTGGGGGCTTCGAGGGTGCCCATGGTCTCGTCGCCGAGTCCGACGATGCAGGCGTTGGACGGATCGCGTCGGGTGTAGAGCCACTCCTCGCGGGCGAGCCAGCCGTTGTCCTTGCGGCGCTCGTCGGGTCCCCAGTCGCGCTGGGTCGCGGCCCATCTCAGATAGGCGCGGTGCACATCGGTGGGCGGGTGCCAGGCTCCCGTGTCCCGGCGGACCTGCGCGCGTATCAGCCCGTCGACGGTGAACAGGGTCAGCTGGGTGGCGGCGGTGACCGCCCCCCGGCGGCCGTGTGCGGGCACCAGGTCGGCGACGCCGTCCGGGCCGTGGGCCGTGCGTATCTCCTCCAGCGTGAGCGCGGCGACTCCGGCGCCGAGCGCGTCGCCGATGGCGCCGCCGAGCAGGGCGCCGCGCACGCGGGCGCGGAAGTCCTGCTGTTCGGCACGGCCCCAGACGGCCGTGGCTGCTGCGCTCACCGCGCGTCCCTCCCTGGACGTCGAACGTATGCCGCAGCACTTTAATCGACGAGAGTTTCGGGTGACCGCGTCCGTGGGTGCGGGAGCCTGTCCGCACGGGTGCGGCCACCTGGGGGTGCGGCGGCGTCGGCCCGCGGCCTGCCCCACCCCGGAGGGGCTCTGAGGGCGCAGCCCACAGCTTCGGGAAACGGCGCGGGGAAGACTCCCGCGCGCCGGAGCGCCCGCCCGGGCCGCACGCCCGCGCAAGCCCGGCACTCAGGCCCCGGACACCCGCAGCACCGCCTTGCCGCGCACCCGGCGGGACCGCAGCGCGTCCGCCGCCTCGGCCACGTCCTCCCACGGGCCCTGCCAGCCGAGGTCCACCGACAGGCTGCCGTCCGCGACATGTCGTACGAGCTCCGCCAGGTCCGCGCCCGGTGCGGAGAGGTCGTTGATGAACGAGGTCAGCGACTTGGCCGGGCCGATCGTCGAGTACGGCTCGAAGACCGCGGGCTCCCCGGAGGTCCAGCCGACGCTCTGCAGGCTGCCGCCCGGCGCGAGCAGCTGCCACGCCTCGAACAGTTGCGGACCTCCGACGCTGTCGATGATCACGTCCACCGGCCGGTCGATTCCGGCGAGGCCGATCACCACTTCGTCGGCCCCGGCCTTCACCAGGCCCTCGCGGCGGGGCGCCGAGCCCACCGAGGCGATCACGTGTGCGCCCGCGTGCGCCGCCAGCTGGACGGCGAACCGGCCCACACCACCCGAAGCGCCGGTGACCAGCACCCGCTTGCCGGGCCCCAGCCCACCGGACCGCAGGGACCGCAGCGCGGCGATCCCGGCCACCGGCAGCGCCGCCGCCTCCGCCAGACCGACCTGCTCCGGGACTTCGGCCAGCGCGTTCACGTCGACCGCGATGCGTTCGGCGAAGGCGCCGGGCTGGAGCGCCACCACGCGCGTTCCCACCGCGGGCCCCGAGCCGTCGGCCGCGGCCTGCACCACCACACCGGCCGCGTCCGAGCCAAGCACCGCGCCCGGCGGTACCCGGCCGGACTTGGCGTCGTTCAGGTCGCCGTAGTTGAGCGACGCGTAGTGGACGTCCAGCAGCACCTGCCCGGACCCGGCCACCGGGTCGGCCACTTCGCCCGGACGAACCGCGGCGGGCGCGGACGGGTCGACGACAAGGGCCCTGACGGACATGCGTACTCCTAAGGATTGAGTGGAAGCAGTTGGGAGCAGGTTCAGTGGGAGCCCAGCAGCCGTTGCCGCTGCTCCAGGGCCCATGTGTAGTCCGATTTCAGGGCCAGCGCCCGTTCCAGGTCGGCCAGTGCGAGGTCGGGCCGCCCCAGTCCCTCGTACGCCATGGCCCGGCTGCCCAGCGCCCAGTAGTACCCGGGCCGGAGCCGCAGCGCCTCGCCGTACTGCTCCACCGCCTCCGCGTGACGGCCCGCGAGCCGGTACACGTCGCCGCGCTCGCCCGCGATCCCGGCCTTCTCCGGAGCCGCCCGCTCCGCCCTGTCGAGGTCCTCCAGGGCCCCGTTGACGTCGCCGAGGCGGCTGCGAATGTGGGCGCGCCGCATCAGCGCCCATGCGTAGCCGTCCCACAGCTCAACGGCACGGTCCAGGTCCTCCAGCGCCTCCCGCTGCCGACCCAGCCGGAAGAGGGCCTGCCCCCGGCTGCCCAGGACCACCGGGTCGTCCGGGTCGAGCGCGTGCGCCCGGTCGAGCACGGCCACGGCCTCCTCGTAGCGACCGGCCCTGCGGTATGTCTCCCCGCGCTCGCGCACCGCCGACGACCGGTCGGGCGCGATGTCCTCCGCCCGGTCCAGGTCCGCGAGCGCCAGGTCGTACTCCCTCATGGCCCGGTAGGTGACCGCGCGGCCCTGGTACGCGCGTGCGCTGCGCGGGTCCAGGCTCAGCGCACGCCGGTAGTCCGTCAGCGCGTCCTCGTACGCATCGGCGCGGAAGTGCGCCCAGGCGCGGGCGACGTGCGCGGCGAGGCGGCCGTCGGCGTCGAGTTCGGTCCGGGTCAGCAGCAGGCTCAGCAGCCCGATGCCGTACGGCCGTTCGTCGTCCAGCGCGCTCTGGCACCGCCCGGCCCACGCGCGCAGCCATTCGGTGTCGCCGTCCTCGGCCGCGTCGACGAGGGTCCGCACCCAGCGGCCGGCGGCCGGCGGATCCTGGTGGCAGGCGTCCACGCCGTCTCGCAGCACGTCCGGCAGCGCGGCACGCGGCTGCGCGATCAGCAGGTGGTACGTCTCCTCCAGGCGCGGCTCGCGCCACGACTCCAGGGTCCACCGCTCGTCGGCGTCCACACCGTCGCCCGCGGCCGCCCGCCGGCCGCCGAACGCGGCGGCGAGGCGCGCGTGTCCCGCGGTCCAGCGCTGCGGCGACAGGGTGCGCAGCAGCCGCACCATCGGATCCCGTACGACATCGTGGTACTGGACCCGGCCGCCGCGCTCGACGACAAACGGCAGCGCACGCACCCAGCCGAACATCCCGGCCGCGTCGCCCTCGACGGCCGCCCGGAACACGTCCTCGTCGAGCCGACGCGGCAGCGCCCCTTCGAGCGCGGCGGAGCGGCGCACCGGATCACGCTCCCACTTGAGGAAGCGCTCGACGGCCGTCGCGGCGGGGTCGTCGACGCGGCCCGGGTTCTCGGCGAGCGTGGAGACCAGGACGGGCAGCCGGCCGGAGAGCCTGAGGACGTCCTGGACGATCTGCTCGTCCAGGACGCCGTTGGCGGCGAGGAGTTGGCGGGCCTCGGAGTCGGTGAAGGGCGCGAGCGGGAGATCGGTGATGAAGTCGGCGCAGTCGGCCCAGCAGTTGGGGTCGAGCGGCCGCTGGCCGGAGAGCGTGACGACGACCCGGCCGGGCAGCTCGCCGTACCGGTCGGTGGTGATCAGATCGCGCAGCCAGGGGTCGAGGAACGGACCGGTGCGTTCGTAGGTGTCGAAGAAGAGCGTGATCCACGGGACCTGGGCCGCGATCCGGTCCAGTTCCTCGACCAGGACGGGCGTCAGGAACTCGACCGGGTCGAGGACCAGTTGGGCGTCCTCGTGCTTGCCGAAGCGGCCCATCAGCGTGGCTTTCAGATGATCCGCGCCACGGGCGAACCGGTCCGGGTCGACGCCGCCGACGAGCGCGCCGACACCGGGCACCATGCCGAGCCCGATCAGCCCGGCCTGAGCCGCGACGACCGATCCGGCGGACGGGCCCTCCTGTGTCTCGGTCGTCGCCGACTCCGCCTCGTGCCGCCGCTGCCGGTACGTCGCCAGCATCCGGTCCAGGTCCTTCAGCGGGTGGCCCTGGCGCGCGAACTGCGCGGCGAGCGCCGTCATCGCCTCCGGCACGCTGTTCACCGACTCGTCGAGCGTGGCGGTGAGCGCCCGGCGTTCGCGCGCGACGTGCTCCAGCTCGCGCACGAGCGAGGTCTTGCCGACGCCCGCGCTGCCGTGGACATGGAAGACGAAGCGATGCCGCTCGTCCTCCACCGGCACGTCGAAGTTCGCCCGGAAGAGGGCGAGTTCGTCCCGCCTGCCGACGAACCCGGCGCGCCGGCGACGCCTGATCAGCTCCTGCATGGAAGGTGCCGAAGCTGTAGACGATCTCGATGATCCGGCCCGCTGCCCCATGGGCCCCAGTGTCTCAGCCCCAGGGCCTTTCGTCTGGATCTCGCCGGGCTCGCGTGCCCTGCCACCGCGCCTCGCCGCGTTCCACGGCACCAGACCCGCTCACTCATCCGGCCTGATCCAGACGACAGGCCCTAGTCGAGCACCGGCAGCAGCTCCGGCAAATGCCCGTCGGACGCGGCAGCCGCGCGGATCCGCTCCTCGGGCACCTCGCCGTACAGCGTCGTACGCGGCTTCGCCGGACGCCCGGCCGCCTGCGCGATGGCGACGAGGTCCTTAACGGATCGGTACGAGCCGTAACTGGAGCCCGCCATGCGGGAGATGGTCTCCTCCATCAGCGTGCCGCCGAGGTCGTTGGCCCCGGAGCGCAGCATCTCCGCCGCCCCCTCCGTACCCAGCTTCACCCAGCTGGTCTGGATGTTGGTGATGTGCGGGTGGAGCAGGAGCCGTGCCATCGCGGTCACCGCGCGGTTGTCGCGGGTCGTCGGGCCGGGCCGGGCGATCCCGGCGAGATACACGGGCGCGTTGGTGTGGATGAACGGCAGTGTCACGAACTCCGTGAAGCCGCCGGTCTCCTGCTGGATCCCGGCGAGCGTACGGAAGTGGCCGAGCCAGTGGCGGGGCTGGTCCACATGCCCGTACATCATGGTCGACGAGGACCGGATGCCCAGCTCGTGCGCCGTCTTGACGACTTCGATCCAGGTGGCGGTGGGCAGCTTGCCCTTGGTCAGGATCCAGCGGACCTCGTCGTCGAGGATCTCGGCGGCGGTCCCGGGGATGGAGTCGAGCCCGGCCTCCTTCGCGGCCGTCAGCCATTCACGGATCGAAAGTCCGGTCCTGCTGGCCCCGTTGACGACCTCCATGGGCGAGAAGGCATGCACATGCATGCCGGGAACCCTGGTCTTCACGGCCCGGGCGATGTCGAAGTACGCCGTGCCGGGCAGGTCGGGATGGATGCCGCCCTGCATGCACACCTCGACGGCGCCCACGTCCCAGGCCTGCGCGGCGCGGTCGGCGACCTGGTCGAGGGAGAGGGTGTAGGCGTCGGCGTCGGTACGCCGCTGGGCGAAGGCGCAGAAGCGGCAGCCGGTGTAGCAGACGTTGGTGAAGTTGATGTTGCGGGTGACGATGTATGTGACATCGTCGCCGACGACTTGGCGGCGGAGGTCGTCCGCGATCCGGGTGAGGGCGTCGAGGGCCGGCCCGTCGGCGTGCAGCAGCGCCAGCGCTTCTTCGTCGGTGAGCTTCGTCGGATCGTCGGCGGCCTGCTTGAGCGCCGACTTCACATCCGTCTCGATCCGGGAGGGCACCATGCCGGGCGCGGCGGCCTCGCGCAGCTCGTCCCAGTCGCCGTAGACATGGTCGAAGTCGTCGCGTCGGTCGGAGGTGCGCCCGTCGGTGTCGATGGTCCGGTGCAGGTCGGTACGTCCAGTGGCGGTGAAGGCTTCGTCCGGCTCCTGCCAGGCGTGGCCCTCGACGACGGCGTCCTCGCGGGCGAGCCCGGTTTCGGGGTCGACGAGCGCGCGGACGTGCGGAAGCAGCCGGGGATCGAGCCAGGGCTCGCCGCGCTGCACGAACTCCGGGTACACGCAGAGCCGTTCGCGCAGCTCGAACCCGACCTCGGCGGACCGCTCGGTCAGCTCGTCGATCTGCGGCCAGGGCCGCTCCGGATTCACATGGTCGATGGTGACGGGCGAGACCCCGCCCCAGTCGTCGATCCCGGCGCCGATGAGCCGCGCGTACTCCCCCGCCACCAGATTCGGCGGCGCCTGCAGACAGGCGGACGGCCCCATGATGTGCCGCGCGACGGCGACGGTGGCGACCAGCTCGTCCAGCTCGGCGTCGGGCATGCCGCGCATCGCCGTGTCGGGCTTGGCGCGGAAGTTCTGCAGGATCAGCTCCTGAATGCCGTGGTACGCACGGGAGATGCGCCGCAGCGCGAACAGGGAGTCGGCGCGCTCCTCGTACGTCTCACCGATCCCGATGAGCAGCCCGCTGGTGAACGGGACGGAACTGCGCCCGGCGTCCTCCAGCACTCGCAGCCGTACGGCCGGCTCCTTGTCCGGAGACCCGTAGTGCGGCCCGCCGGGCTCGCTCCACAGCCGGGTCGCCGTGGTCTCCAGCATCATCCCCATGGACGGCGCAACGGGCTTGAGCCGCTGGAAGTCGGTCCAGGACAGGACTCCGGGGTTGAGATGGGGCAGCAGCCCGGTCTCCTCCAGGATCCGGATCGACATGGCACGTACGTACGCGATGGTGTCGTCGTACCCGTGCGCGTCGAGCCACTCCCGGGCCTCGGGCCAGCGGTCCTCGGGCTTGTCGCCGAGGGTGATCAGCGCTTCCTTGCAGCCCAGTTCGGCCCCGCGCCGCGCGATGTCGAGGACCTCGTCGGGCGACATGAACATCCCGTGCCCGGCCTTGCGCAGCTTGCCCGGCACGGTGACGAAGGTGCAGTAGTGGCACTTGTCGCGGCAGAGCCGGGTGAGCGGAATGAACACGCTCTTCGAGTAGGTGATGACGCCGGGCCGACCGGCCGCTTCGAGGCCCGCGTCCCGCACGCGGGCGGCGGACGCGGCGAGATCGACCAGATCGTCCCCGCGCGCCTGCAACAGGACGGCGGCCTCGGTGACATCCAGCGCCACACCGTCACGGGCGCGTTTGAGGGCGCGGCGCATGGCGTTCTCGGTGGGCGGTGCGGGACGTTCTACGCGTCCGGGCTGGTCATCTGTCATGAATCGAGCATACGAGCGCGAGGGAAGAGGGCGGAGGATGAGGGCGGGGTGAGGTATCCCTCGGATACGGAGCCCGGTAGGTATGTTCGATACGCCCCGACTCTCCCCTTTTACTCCGTTGCTTTCGAAAAAACGGCCGTGGCAGCATGCGAGGCATGACCAATCAGGGGGATGGCATACCGGAGCCTGCGCAAGCGCTGCGCCTGACGGATCTGACGGACGGGGCGGACGGGGCGGAGACCGCACCGGCCGCGGTTTCGGTGGTTGAGGCTTCGCCGGATGAGCAACTCGCCGCAGCTCGCCGTGAGTTTGCTGTGTTGCTCGGGGAATTCCGGCGTACGGCGGTACTGGTTCCGATCGACCCGCACGGCAGCCTGTGGACCGCGGAACAGGGCGGGGTCCGGTGGATCTGCGCGTTCTCCGACGAGGAGGCGCTGGCCCGGTTTGCACAGGCACAGGGCGACGCCGAACGTGAGTGGACTTACCAGACGATCCTCGGCGCACGGCTGCTGGACGCGATGGTGCCGCTGCTGCCGGGACCGGGCGGCGTGGCGCTGGACGCGGGCAGCGAGGACGGGATGCTGTTCCCGCCGGTGGCGGGGATCGTGCCGGATGAGGCGGTTGTTGATCTCGGGGACGCGGTCGCGGATCGCGGGGACGTTGTGAATCGCGGGGGAGCGGGATGAGCGGGAACAAGCCGGATCTGGCGGCGCCTCCAGGCGCGCTGGAGCAGATCGCGAGCGGCATCAACGGGGCGCATGCGGAGCTGAAGGAGCTCGGCATGATCGGCGAGGCGACGACGGGCCGCGGACTGACCGATCTCGCGCTGTCGGGCCTGGAGTTGGGCCACGCCGGGCTCACCGAACAGTTCAAGACGTTCTGCGAACGCTGGGAGTGGGGCGTGCGCGGCCTGATGCAGCGGGGCAACGCGTTTGCGATGGGCGTGGGCCTGTCGGCGGGCGGATTCGCCGAGCAGGAGCGGTACATCAAGGACTCCGTCAAGATCGGCGTCAACTCGATCAACGGCAACCCGCACTTGAGCGAGGACGAGGTCAAGGGCAAGAGCTGGGACGAGATCAGCAAGCAGACGGCGTTCGACAACCCGGACTACAGCGCGGAGTCGTTCTCGGAGGCCCATGAAGAGGTGAAGCAGACCTGGAAGGACACGGCGTACGACGTCGAGGACGGGCTGCTGGACTCCATGGAGCGTTCGGGCGTGATCGACGGAGCGACGCGTGACGGCGCGGACGAGAAGCTGAAGGACTGGTTGGACCCGTCCGAACAGGCCGTCCAGCAGGCCGAACAGCCGACGTGGGGTGACCGCTGATGGGCGGCCTCGGAGACCTCGCCGGCGACATCGTCGGCGGAGGCTACGACAAGCTCCGCGACGGCGTGGAGTGGGGCAAGGAGAAGGTCGGCGAGGGCGTCGACTGGACCACGGACAAGGTCGGCGCGGGCCTGGAGAAGGTCGGCGCGGAGGACTGGGCGGACTCGGTCGAGGACTGGGGCGACCGCACCGCGTCCTCACTCGGCGCGGAGGTCGGCGAGCAGCAGCTCGGCCAGACCGAGGAAGCCAACGAGCTGATCCACGGCAACACGGGCAAGATCGCCGGCACGGTCAAGAACCTGCGCGACTTCAAGACGGCGTTCAACAACGTCGGCCAGGGCATGAAGAAGCTCGACTCGGGCCACTGGAAGGGCGAGGCGGCGGAGACGTTCCGCGAGAAATTCACGATGCTGCCGACGGACTGGCTGCATGCGTCGGACGCCTTCGAGGACGCGGCCAAGGCTCTGGAGACGTACTCCAAGACGATCACGTGGGCGCAAGGCCAGGCGAAGGAGGCGATCGCGCTCTACAAGAAGGGCAAGGAGTCCTCCGAGAACGCGGTCACCTCGTACAACGAGAAGGTCGACGCCTACAACGCGGCCCGGAACGGCCCGAACCCGCTCCCGAAGCCGGACCCCTTCTCCGACCCGGGCAAGGGCGAGCGGGACCGCGCACACGAGATCCTCAACGAGGCGCGCCGGCAGCGGAACGAGTCCGCGGACACGGCAAAGAAGGCGGTCGCGGCGGCCCTGGCCCACGCGCCGAAGGAGCCGACGGGCCTGGAGCGGGCCAAGCTCGACCTCGCTGACTACGGCGTCGCGCAGGGCGTCGAACTGGCCCACTTCGGCGGCGGCGTGGTCAAGGGAACGGCGGGCCTGGTCAACTTCGTCCGCAGCGTGAACCCGACGGACCCGTACAACCTGACGCACCCGGCGGAGTACTACAAGGGCGTCAGCACGACGCTGGCGGGGCTGGCGTCGACGGTGGCGCATCCGGACAGGGCGCTGAAGAACGCGTGGGATGCGGCGAAGGGGGACCCGAGCGAGTTCCTGGGGCGGCTGGTGCCGGAGTTGATCGGCACGAAGGGCGCGGGCGGTCTCAGGTCGCTGGCTCGGGCGGGCGCGAAGGACCTGGCGGACAGCCCGCCGGGGAAGGGGCGCGCGGGCGTAGAGGATCCGTCCAAGCCGTCTCGGCCGCAGGATGCCGTGGAGAGCAAGGGCACGGACCCGATCGACCTGGCCACCGGCGTGATGTACCTGCCGCAGACGGACATCACCCTGCCCGGTTCGCTCCCGCTGGTCTTCCGCCGCCGTGTGGCCTCCGACTACCGGGCGGGGCATTGGTTCGGCCCGTCCTGGTCGTCAACTGCCGATCAGCGCCTGGAGATCGACTCCGAGGGTGTCGTCTTCGTCTGCGAAGACGGGCTCTTGCTCGCCTACCCACACCCCGCACCGGGCGTTCCGGTCATGCCGAGCCACGGCCCGCGCTGGCCGCTGGACGTCGACACCCACGGGGACTACACAGTCACCGACCCGGACACCGGCCGTGTCTGGCACTTCGCCCCGCGCAGCGCAGACGTCGCCCCACTCGCCCAGATCGACGACCGCAACGGCAACTGGATCACGTTCGAGTACGACGAGACAGGCACGCCGACGTCGATCGTGCACCACGGCGGCTACCACCTGAAGCTCACCACGAGCGAGGGCCGCATCACGGCCCTGCACCTGGCGGGCGCGGCCCCGGACGGCACGGACCAGGAGATCCTGCGGTACGGCTACACCGAGGGGAACCTCACCGAGGTCATCAACTCCTCTGGTCTGCCGCTCCAGTTCGCGTACGACGAGCGGGCTCGGGTCACGTCGTGGACGGATACGAACGGAAGCCGGTACGAGTACGGGTACGACGAGCGGGACCGGTGTATCGCTGAAGGCGGCATCGCCGGTCATATGGCGCTGAGCGTGGACTACGACGGCGTCGATGCCGACACGGGATTGCGCGTCACGACGGCGACCAACAGCAGCGGTGCAGTGCGGCGTTACCTGATCAATGAGGCACATCAAGTCGTCGCGGAGATCCACCCGTTGGGAGCGGTCACACGTTACGAACGGGACCGCTACAACCGGCTGCTGTCCCGGACCGACCCGCTCGGCCGTACGACCCGCTTCGAGTATGACGAAGCTGGACACCTGACATCTGTGATCAGGCCGGACGGGCGGCAACTGTCGGCCGAGTACAACGAGCTGGGCCAGCCGGTACGGGTTACCAACCCGGATCGGACATCGATTCGCCAGGAGTACGACGAGCGGGGGAACCGCGTCGCGGTCATCGACCCGTCCGGCGCGACCACACGCAGCATCTACGACGACCGGGGTCGCCTGACTGCGATTGCCGATGCCCTGGGCAACACCACCCACATCCGTAGCAACGCCGCCGGCCTTCCCGTCGAGATCACTAACCCGCTGGGCGCGGTCACGCGGATCGGCAGGGATCAACTCGGCCGCCCTGTGACTCTTACCGATGCGCTGGGCGCCGCTACTCGCGTCGAATGGACGCCCGAAGGCAAACCTGCCCGTCGCATAGAGGCGGATGGCACTGAGCAGTCGTGGACGTACGACGGCGAAGGCAATTGCATCAGCCACACCAACGCCATGGGTGCGGTCTCCCATTTCGAATACACCCACTTCGACCTGATGACGGCGCGCACGGGTCCCGACGGAGTGCGCTACGAGTTCAGCCACGATGACGAACTGCGCCTGATCCAGGTTCTCAACCCTCAGGGGATGACCTGGAGCTACGAGTACGACGCGGCAGGCCATCTGATATCGGAATCGGATTTCGACGGCCGCACGCTCGCCTATTCCAACGATGCGGCAGGCCGGCTCTCCGCACGTACCGACGCGCTGGGTCAGACCATCCGCCTTGAGTACGACGATCTCGACCGCATCGCCTCCAAGGACGCCGCCGGGCTGGTCACCACTTTCACCTACGACCTCTCGGACCAACTGGCCGAGGCAGTCTCCCCGGACGCGACGATCACCTACCTCCGCGACCGCTTCGGGCGCCTCAAGTCCGAGACGGTGAACGGCCGCACCATCACATACGACCACGACGTGTTGGGGCGACGCATCTCTCGTACGACGCCGTCAGGCGCGTTGAGCACGTGGCAGTACGACCCAACCGGTCGACGTTCCACCCTCACGACTTCAGGCCGCACCCTGACGTTCGAGCGTGACGCAGCAGGCCGAGAGCTCACCCGGCGCGTCGGCGACACCATCGCGTTCGAGTCCTCCTTCGACACTCTGGGCCGTCTCACGGACCAACAAATCACCAGCGCGGGCCAGAGCCTTCAGCGCCGTGGCTACACCTACCGCGCCGACGGCAACCTCATCGGAATCAACGACCAGCTCTCCGGCGCTCGAAGCTTTGACGTGGACGCTGCCGGCCGCGTCACCGCCGTCCACGCCGCAGGCTGGACCGAGCGCTACGCCTACGACGAGGCCGGCAACCAGACCGAAGCCTCCTGGCCGACAGCCCACCCCAGCCAAGAGGCCACGGGCCCGCGCGCCTACACCGGCACCACGATCACCCGAGCCGGCAACGTCCGCTACGAACACGACGTACTCGGCCGCATCACCCTCCGCCAGAAGACCCGCCTTTCCAGGAAGCCGGACACCTGGCACTACGAATGGGACGCCGAGAACCACCTGACGCGGGTCACCACGCCGGATGGCACGGTCTGGCGCTACCAGTACGACCCACTGGGCCGCCGCATCGCGAAGCAACGCCTCGCGGCCGACGGAGAGTCGGTCCTGGAACGGGTCACATTCACCTGGGACGACACCACCCTCTGCGAGCAGACCACCCAGTCCGAAAACATCGCCAACACCGTTACCCTCACCTGGGAGCACAACGGCCTGCGCCCCCTGGCCCAGATCGAGCGGGTCCTCACGGCGGATACGCCGCAAGAGGAGATCGACGAACGCTTCCTCGCCATCGTCACCGACCTCGTCGGCACGCCTACCGAACTCATAGACGAGTCTGGCGCCTTGGCGTGGCACACCCGCAGCACCCTGTGGGGAACGACGACTTGGGCGACGGCAAGCACTGCGTACACGCCGCTCCGTTTCCCTGGCCAGTACTTCGATCCAGAGAGCGGCCTCCACTACAACTTCCACCGCCACTACGACCCGGAAACGGCCCGCTACCTCACCGCCGATCCGCTGGGCATGGCGCCTGGACCCAATCCAGCCGGGTACGTACATAATCCGCTCACCGGAAGCGACCATCTGGGTCTCGCACCTGACTACCATCACTTCCATACCGTGCAAGATCGCGCAAACGCCGAGCGATTGCGCGGCGACGGCACGCCTTGGCCTACCGAGGATATTCGCGGGCAGTATGGTGAGGGAGTCTATTCGTGGGGGTCGGCGGAGGAGGCAATCCGCTATGCTGAACGCTTGAGCAGCCGGGGGGCTGATGTCGAGATTCTGAACTTCAGGGTTTCCGCGAAGGATTTCGATGCCATGCACAAGGCTGACGTCATCAAAATGACACCGGACGAAGCTGAAGCCTTTGTCGATAAGTACAGCCGCCTCTATGGCGATGGGGCACCACACGACTTCGACTACGTCCGCGGCCCGACCGGTATGGGCGATGAGCATTTTTTCAGCAAGGACATATTCCACCTGTTGAAATTCGACTGAGAGTTAGAATGGCCAGAACGTTCAAATATCGATTGCGGAGCCCGGTTGGCGGACTCGCCGCGGACTTGACTGCTCACGCATACTTTCCACCGACACCTCCTCCAGGCAATATTCAGATCCACCGCCGAATTTGGTGCACGCTGCCATCTGAAGGAATGCACTGGAGGGACGTGGCATGGCTTTCTCTCGGAATCTCAGTCCATTCCGAACCGCTCACATCTATGCATCCACTCGGTTTGTGTATCGAAGTGACCTCCCTCCAGTTTCCACTGAGTGACTACAGATCTGAAGTAGCGGCACTCACAATGGATGGATGGCTGAGGGAAGAATTCAAACTGCCCGACGTTGGTGTCGGAGTCGAGTTCACCGGCGCGGACGGTACGTACAAGTTCCAGTGGGGTGAACTCAGGAATCCCATGTCCGACGACTGATTGATACCACCTAGGTTGGCGTGAGTGCTCTTGTCACTCGGTACCCACCCGACCCTGCCGGAGTACTTTTTCAACACCCTCGACGGTGTAGCGGAACTGAACAAGAAATTGATAGCACCGCCACAACGGGATGCAATCATTCAACACATGATGGGCGGCTTTTAGACCCTGTAGGGGATTCGACAAATGGAAGATCGCCTGCATGCGGTGTCTGAAACATCGCTGGTGCGTGAAATTTTTGGCCCACTGGGAGGAATCGTAGAGCTGGGCGCGGTCTCCGTAGCTGGCCCAAAACCGCTCAACGATGTATCCGTCGGAGACTTCGCCGCGAACCACCGAAGCGAACTGGACCACATTCTCGTGGCGATTCGCGAAATCGGCGATTTCCATCCCTCGACCATGGCACTCGTTGATGAGCTGGGATGGCACAGGGATCACGAGGTCACAGCACCGTCCCTGCTGCTCTGGTCTGGCAGTATCGAACCATTTTCACCACATCTGGGATGAACCGACAGCCGTGCAACGCATGGTTCGCATGGGCACGGACCTTCAGTTGACTAATTTCATGCATGCACTGATTGGCACTGCGTCGTCCATGGGACGACCTGTGCCTTCGTCTTCAGAGCTCATCGTTGAAGCCGTTGGCACGTCTGCCGCGTTGTCGGGAATCAGCAAAGAGACGGCCACGTGGGACATCTTTCGCATGTGGCGCGTGGCGTTCCTTCCTAGCGTTCTGCCGCCCTCCTCGAAGTCGCCGGACACCGTTAAGGCACGCTTTAGGGGATACGCCCACACCCTGGAAAACCTACTCTCTCATCAAATGCCATGCCGAAGGAAGGAGTAGAAACATGCGGCCGGTCAGCCCGGTGGGGATTCTGAGTGTGCTTGCAGGACAATCCGCCTACGCACAGCACAAGGCTGAAATGCTGGATCAAGTGAATTGCGTCCCCCTTGACGAAAGGCTCCTCATCGCCTCATACATGCGAAAAGGGAGTGTAGTTCTGGCCATCATGGAGTACACGACTGACATCCTGGGCGCAAAATTTGGCACTTCTGGCGGCAGCGGAATTCTCACCGACGGTGAATTCTACTGGCGTGGCGATGCCGCCGATTACGTCGAAGTCTACGGCGTATCTCCAGGTCCAGAATTCATTCAAAGAGTCCGCGATCAGAATGGCGAACCTCTGGCGTTGACTCAAGATGAGATCGCCGATATCGACGACTTTTTCGTCGCCATGCGCCGTATAAATCCAAGAGGCGATGGGCCCGCAGGAAAGAGCCGCACCCCATGATTAGTGTGCAGTTTTCCGTGCGGCCGGACCAAGGGGATCCCAGCGGATTCGACCTCGGAGACATGGCTCTAACCGGCGGCCTCGGGAGTGCTGGATCCGTTGGGCACACCCCTGATCAGGGAATGATGATCCATCTCTCCGTGACGCTCCTTCTCGACAATCTCGCAGAACTGATGAAAACTGGCGCCAAGCTGTTGGATTTTACCGGCATCGACACGTCTTTCGGAATCTCTTTCCGCGAAGACAGAGCGGGCATAATCACTGTCTCTGCAGAGAACAGGCCGCTGACCAAAGTCACTCAGGGTGAGCTTGCAGGGGCGGTGTTTGCCGCGGCGCAGGAACTTGCGGCCGGTAGCGTGCTCAAGCTCCCTGAGCGGGATTCAGCGCGAGCGGACTACTTCGCTGCTTTGGATGGGTTTCGACCTCTGGTCGAGCGATCTGCTTAGTGATGTATGCGCACACAGGAGAATTCGAATTGGCCGACGTTGGGGTGGGAGTCGAGTTTACTGGCGCGGCAAGTCCGCATCAGTTCCACCGGGCTGGGCTTTCAATGTCAAGCACTGCGTCAGGTGAAGCCCGATGAGCGGATCCAGCAGATTGCAAATATATGAGGTGGAAGACGCGAGTCGGTCTGGAGCGATTTACATCGTGCGATGTGTGGGAGGAGTTGTCCGTGTCGGGCAGATGTTCACGTGCGAGCGCCCATCGCCGAGCACGGCTGCGGATGTGCGGCTGAGCCTGGACCGGATCGAGCGGTACGGGCGGGACGTGGACTTCGTCGACCCGCCTCACAGTGCGAGGGTTCACCTTTCCGGTGACTGGTTGCCGACCCTTGTGCGTGGCGACATCCTCAGCTCCCTACCGGCGGGCGCGCCGATCGACGATCTGGAGACCTGACCGTGCAGGCCATCCCTTTCCTTGTCTCGTTCATCACGACTGGCCGGCTACACGGCCTGGGAATCGGCTCCACCCTCACCCAGGTCGACGAAGCGATTCACTGCACCTTCTTCGATGACAGCGGCGATGAGGGCCTGTACCTGCGCCGGGACTACGGATTCGTCGAGTTCTCCTTCAACCCCGGGCGGGAGTGGGTCATGACCGGTGCCTCGATCGAACTGCACCGACTGGTGTCGGGCCACGAGATGGCAGAGAAGTGGCGCGAGCGCATGAACGTTGACTTTCCCTCACATCTCTCCTGGGACGACCTGCATGACGCACTGTCCCGTGACCCATGGTTTCCGCATCTGACGGTGAAGGACCAAGGAGGGTTTCTCGAATACAGGGCAGCTGCAACAGATGTTTCCGTCATCGTGAACGACGACGATGGAGAGCACGGTTGGCCCCGGCAGGGGGATGTGTGGAGCGTCAGCTTGTGGTCTGCCGAACGGGCGCTGTGAGCCTCAACCGGGAGTTTCGGCTCCGTCGATCATCTGGTGCATCAGTGCGACGGGCAGCGCAGGATTCCTCGCCGCGTCGGCCGCCGTGTCCATGTCCCGCAAGAGGCGTACCAGGACCCGCGCGGGCAGACACGGATGCTGAGCTGCCGCGCGGCGGACGTGCTCGTGCGGATCGTCGAGCAGCCGCACCGCTGCGGCCGCTCCTAGCCGGGGATCGGTCACGGCCCGGTACCGTACCTCCACGTCGGAGTCACGGCTGAGCAGATCGACCAGCTCGGCCGTGGACTCGGGGTCGTCCAGAGCCAGTTGCCGCATCCTCGGGTTCGGGTCGTCGGCGTACCGCAGCAGATCGTGACGCGGGAAGTTTGGGTGAGTGCGAGGCCGGCCGGGGTACGTGAGGCTGCCGGACCACCACTGCGACACTTCCATGAGCATCTCTGCGGGCGCGTCGTCGCAGGACTCGGCGAGGAAAAGACGTACGACGGGATCCTCATCCCGGGCCAGGAGTTCGACCACATCCGGCGGCAGGTGCTTGGCGCGAGCTGCGCTGCTGCGCAGCAGCAGGTGCGACGAGGTAGCGCAGCGGCGCATGGCGTCCGGGTCGTCGTGCAGTGCCGCGACCCACGGGAGAACGCGTCGCATGTCATCCGGGTCGATGTCCACCTGAACGGACGCCCGCTGCTCCTCGGCAAGTTCGGGGCGCACGGACACGAGGAATCGGACATCGTCGTCCGGGTCGTCGGCGAGGACGGCCACCAAGTCTGGGTCCACATGCGGATTCGTGGCGAGGGCTCGGCGCACAACCGGATCGTCATGCACCGAGAGCTGCTCCGCCAGCACCCGATCAAGGCGGCACTTCTCCGCCACGCGACGATCCTGATCCAGTGTGGCAAAGACCGCGCCGGACATCGGCTGGTCCTCGTGATGCCGCAGCAGCGCTGCGACGCGCACCTCATGGTCCGGGTCGGCAAGCAGTACCTGCCGCGCCGAAGCAACCAGATGCGGCCAGGCACGCCTCAGCGCACGCGTCCGCACGCCTGGCTCGGGGTCGGCGGCCAGCGCGATCCGCAGCGGTACGGGCAGGCCGGGCAAGCTCGCGGCGTCCTGGCGGACCTCGGCGGAGGAGTGGGTGGCAAGCCGCTCGTAGGCGGCGGCGCTCAACTCCGCACGTGCGTCCGCCACGGATTCGGCCAGCCGCAGCAGACGCGTCGCGTCCGTCTCGCCGAGCACCAGCCTGCTCCACTGCTCGGTCGTCATGCCCCGCTGGCCCTCCGCCAGGAGCATCCGGACCGGCCACTCCGCGTGGTCGATGGCCGCGTCGACCACGGCAGGCGGGAGTTTGCGCCAGAAGAAACGCGATGTATGGCCCACCAGCCGCACCAACACGTCCTCCTGCGCGGCCTCGTTGAACCCCAGTCCGTCCGCCCAAGCCTGCCGCAGCCGCTCGGTCGGCTTGGGCCCCCGGGACAGCCAACTCCAGGCTGCCTCACGCTCTTCGCCGGTCTCCCGCGCGGCTGCCAGTGCGGCCTCGTCCTGCCGTTCCTTGACCCGGTCCACGGCGATGAGCCAGACCTCGTACTCTTCGGTCGTCGCCCCTAGCAGGGCATTTCCGTCCAGCGAGACAGCGACGAGTTCCGGCTGCCCAGGCCGGTCTCCGAACACTCCGGCGATGTCCCAGACCTCGGTGAGCCGTACCCGGGTCCAGCGTCTCGGCGTCCCGCCGGCGACGTCGATCAGGAAGACGCCATCCTCGCCGAGGATCCCGTATTGGACGGCAAGCCGGTGCCATGCGGCATTCAGCTCGGCGACCAGGTCCGCCGTGTCCAGCCGTACGGCCACGGTCGGCTCCGCGGAACCAGCCACGACCGGCCGCCACGCGGCCCGCGGCGGCAGCACATGCTCGGTCCGCGAAGGCTCGACGACTTCCAGCCCGGCGCGCCGCAGCAACTCCGCGAGCTCATCTCCCCCAACCGTCATGGGGGCCATTCTGTTCTCTGTCACTAGTGGGTAAGCAACTTGCCTACCCTGCCCACCAGTTGCGCGACCACGGTGCTCTGGATGCCCGGCTGCCTGGCCACCCTGCTAGAACGGGAATCGCGGGGATTCACCGATGTCGTTGCGCTCTCACCGGCAGCCGCCTTCGGCTGCTACCCCCGGTTGCCCCTGGATGGACCGCCCGGAGACGGACAATCAGCGCCCTGGAGAAGTTCTGGGCTGTGGCCACGAGGTTCGACAAACGCACATGCATCTTCCACAGCACCGTCATCGTCGCCTCGATCCGACTCTGGCTCCGCTCGTGATCCGCGACTGGCTAGTCGTCCGAGCCGGTAGCCGACGGCGGTACCTCGACGACGAAGAACAGGAAGGTGGTTTTGATCGAGAGGTCATGGAAGTCGTCGGGGAACAGCTCACGGGCAGCCGGGTCGGGCTGCGGCTCGCTGATGACGGCAAGGCGGAAACCGGCGGTGGTGAAGGCATCGGTCATCGCGTGCAATGGCTTGCGCCAGAACCTCATCGGGACGGACTGCCCGTTGAAGGTCCAGTCGAAGGTATAGCTGGTGGTCGCAAAGTAGTCGGGCCGAGGATCCTGGATTGTGTAGGCAACGAAAGGGTGGTCCACCGACGCGATCAGCCGGCCGCCGGGCCTGAGCACTCGCCGCAACTCGGCCAGCGTCGGCCCCCAGTCCTCCAGGTAGTGCAGCACCAGCGACGCGATCACGTCGTCGAACGCACCGTCGGCGAACGGCAGGCGGTCGCTCAGGTCGACCACGTGCAGGGCTACGTCGTCACCGAGCCGCCGCCTTGCCAACGCCAGCATCCCGGCGCTGGCGTCGATGCCGGTGACGACCGCACCGCGGTCGCGTAGTGCAGCGGACAGGGGGCCCGAGCCGCAACCGGCGTCCAGGATCCGACGGCCAGCCACGTCTCCGGCGAGAGCTAACATCGCGGGCCGCTCGTAGTACGCGTTCACGAGGTTGTTCTCGTTCTCCACCGAGTACGCCTCGGCGAAACCGTCGTAGTCATTCACCCGGTCCCGATCTGCAGACTGGGCGCGGCTCTCGGGCAGGTCGGTTACGCGTTCCATCGGCGCAGCCTAGTAGTCACATGATCCGCCGGACAGGCCCTAGCCCCGGCCCCGCCGGGCGGTCGTGTCTGGGACGAACTCCGAGAAGCCGTTCTCATGAAGGCGGCCATCCAGGGTGCAAAGGGTGAGCATCCGTCAGCCCGCCTCTGCCTGCCATGTGATCAATTGTCAGGGCGGTCATCAGAGGCAACAGGCACGGCGGTTGGGACGAACAAGCTCAGCCGGTAGGTGGTCGGTTGAGCCAGCCGTCCGCACAGGGTGTCCATGCGGACCGCCGTCCAGTCGATCTGCCTGTTCTCAGCTCGCAGACGCCGAACCTCATTGCGCCACCCCGACTCATCCTGAGTCTCGAAGAGCACGACCCAGCGTCCCGCCTCAGGGACGAAGCGGGCCGCAGCGCGGCGCCCCTCCCGCTCGTGTCGCTTCCTCTTCATCTGTCCAGCCACGGGTCCAGCATTACGGCAGACCATCACCCCAGCAAGGCCGTTACCCGTTTACGAGGCTCTACGCGCTGCCTGCAGCCGCACGAGCACCAACGGCCATCCATGGCGCCCCGAAACGCGCGACGTAGTGCCACACCTTCTTGACCGCCTGGGGATCGTGGTGACCGGTACGTGCGGCATCTCCGACGATGCGGGGATCGAGTACGCCGTCGACGGCGATCTGCGTGCCTCCTGGGGCACCGACTGCGGGGGTCCTGTGCGCCGCGATGACAGCGGCCTGGAGAGTCTCCGTACAAGCCTGGAGCTCCCAAGCCGATTGCTACTCAGTGTCTTTCGGGTGTCGAGTCGACGCGTAGACCAGGTGCACAGTGCGGCGAAGTTCGTCCACCAGATAGCGCACGCGGCCACCCGCCGTCACTTCGTACTCCCACTGGGGATACTCGCGCCCGCCCAGGTTCCCCGTCGCCAACCGACCGCGCAGCCGGTGTTGCCGATCCGGGTCGGCATGCGAGAGAGGATTGACGCGCAGAGCCTCGAAGCAACGTCTCGTGTTCCCCGGCGCCTCCGCGCCCAACTCGCCCCATCCTTTCGCTGCTTCATTCGTCGCGAACCGTAAACGCCATTCACCGCCGACCGGCGGTGGGGCGACGTCGTCCCCACGCTTGGGGGTCACGGCGCAACCACCTCGCCGTGGTCCTCGTCCGGCAGTCGGCGGGTGAGCTTCGCGGTCAGTTCGGGATCAGCCAAGATCCGCGCCGTCGCGCGCCACTCGACGATGACGCGGTGGAGATTGGCGTGGACATCCAGGTGGACCGCGTCCTGCGTCGCATCGACCAGTTCCCGGACGAACTGACGCACCTCATCGCCCGACAGATGACGCGCCCAAGGGAAGACCGACGGCAGCGCGAGCAGTATGGCCCGTGCCCCGCCGTCGGAGCCGATCAGCGCGGCCAAGAGGCGCGCCGTAATGTCGGCGGTCTCCTCGCGCTCCCGATCGTGCCGAGCCGTCGTCAGATACAGGTCCTCGCCGTCACGCCGAGTGATGTGCAGGCGGTGAGCCTTGTCCAGCTTCTCGGCGACGTGCTTCGAATTCTTGGAGAGCTCGGAGAACGTGACCGTAGGCGTAAGCATGCCTCGACCATACTTCGGAATATATTCCGAAGTCAACGACTCGCGGGCCCACCGCGCTCCCCCGACGACAGATTGAGGCGGCCGCGAGTCGCCGGCCCGCTAGCCCGGGATCCGGGCGCGCAGCGCCTCGGTGAACCAGTCGAGTGTCGGTGTCAGGCTTTCCGGGGCCGGCCAGGCGTTGATCAGTGCGAGCAGGTGGAGGTAGCGCTCCCTGCGAGGGTCGTTCGCCGTCTCCAGGCGGGTCAGCAGGTGGCGTCGGAGGGCGAGGTCGTCGGGGCGGGCGGTGTCGAGCGCGTACTGGGCCGTGACCGCGTCGACCACCGGGTCCGCCTCGGGCAAGGCGGGGTCGATACCGGCCGCCAGCGCCGGGGCGGCCTGGTCGCGGGCCATCGCGGCCGGCTCTCGGCGGAGGCCCAGGTCCCCGTGGGCCTCCGCCATGCGTCGTACGGCGGCGCGGAAGGAAGCGTCCTGGGACAGTTCGGCCAGCTCCACCCAGGCCTCGACCTGTTCGGTCTCGGGGTTGTCGGGCAGTTCCGGGGTCATTGAGCGCCTGATGCCCACGAAGGCGGGTTCGGCGTCCAAGCCGCCGAAGACGGTGTCGAGGAAGTCGTCGATCAGGCAGCGACGTTCGTCCTCGGAGAGCTTCGCCAGCTTGTGCATGAGCTCCAACTCCTCAGGCGTGGAGCCGCGTTTGGCCACCGCCGTCAGTACCGCGCGACGCATACCCAGCACGCGGATCTGGACTCCCAGTGCTTCGGCGTGCGCCGCGGCGACCTCGGGGAGTGAGACCTCCCGGTCCACGACCTTCCGGATCGTGGGCAGGTCCAGTCCCAGGTCACGCAGTGTCCGTACGAGGTCCAGGCGTGCGGCGGCGTCGGTGTCGTAGCGGCGGTAGCCGGCCGGGCTGCGGTCGGTCGGCGGCACGATTCCGGAGTCCGCGTAGAAGCGGATGGCCTTGACCGTCAGGCCGGTTCGCCGCGCCAGTTCGCCGATCGAGTAGAGCGTGTCGCCTTCCATGGCCTCACTCTCGCGCCTCCTCCTACGGGAGACTCAAGCCCGTTCGCCGAGATCCGTCACGCCACTCGTACCGGACGTCGGGCTCCCGCTCTTCGTTCCGGCTGCCGTCGGTGCGCTCCACCGCGACGAAGCCGTGGCTTTCGTAGAACCGTTGCGCCGGGACGTTGACCTGGAACGTCCACAGGACAAGTCCGGTCGGTGACTGCGTCTTCGCCAGTTCTACGAGACGGTTGCCGATGCCGCGGCCCTGCCAAGGCGGATCAACGTAGAGCTGGTCCAGCTCCTCGCCGTCGAGGACCAGCATGCCGACGACGGAGTCGTCGACGATCGCCACCCAGGTCTCCTGGGTCGGCACCACCACGTGCCGGAACCAGGCTCGGACCTCCTGGTCGGTGTGGGCTCGGCGCACGCTGGGCAGCGCCGCCGCGAAGGAGCGCAGCCACACGTCGGCTACCGCGGGTGCGTCGGTGTCGGCGGCGCGGCGAATCACTAGGTTGTTGATCTCCACGGCAGCGGATCCTCGCAGCATCGCGCCTCCGCCGCACACGAGTTCTGAGCCCTCAGGCGAGCAGCAGCTCTGCCCACACCGTCTTGCCGACCGTCCGGTCCTTCGTTCCCCACGACGCCGCGAGCGCCTCGACGAGCAGCAAGCCACGTCCCGTCTCGGAGTCCGCAGCCGGCGGCCTCGGTTCCGGTTCTCGGTCGCCGCGCGCGTCGGAGACCTCGATACGGAGGGTGTCCGCGGCGAGCGTGAGGCGCAGTTCGAAGTCGCGGCCGGGAACGCGGGCGTGGGTGACCGCGTTCGCCGCCAGCTCAGCCACGATGAGCGCGGCCGCGTCGGAGGCGTCGGTGCCGTACGGGACGCCCCAGCCGTCGAGTTGGTGCACCGCGAGGTGGCGGGCCAGTCGGGCTCCTCGGCGCGTGGCGCTGAAGCGTTGCGCGAACTCGACCGTGGGGGTGGTGGTTTCGGCTTTCATGTCACCGAGCGTGTCCGGTCGCCCCTACCCTGACCAGAGACAACTACGCGACGGAGCGTAATCGTACGGTTGCGGCGGGCGCGCCGTACGGACCGTCGGCCGTGACCAAGGGCGGTACGCGCATGACCGATGTGGAACGCGAAGAACGGCCGGAACGACCGTCCGAAGTGGACGGCACAGCCCACCTCTTCAGGACGCTCGGGAAACAGATCAAGGTCCTGCGCGAACAGGCCGGGATGAGCCAGAAGCAACTCGGCAGGGCCGCGCACTGTGGTGAGGACCTGATCTCCGCGATGGAGCGGGCCGTACGGACTCCGCAGCCCGAATTCCTGGAGCGGGCGGATGACTTGCTGTCGGCGGGCGGCGTACTCAAGGCGGCGGTGGAGGATGTACGGGAGGCGCAGGCGAAGGCGCGCACGCGGCATCCGGACTGGTTCCGGGACTATGCGCGGGCTGAGTCGGAGGCCGTCGCGCTGCACGTCTACAGCGCTCAGGCTGTCCATGGCCTGCTCCAGACCGAGGAGTACGCCCGGGCGGTCTTCACTCAACGGCGACCTCTCTTGGACGAGGAGACCGTCGAAAAGCGCGTAACTGACCGGCTCGCCCGCCAGCAGATCTTCGAGCGCTGGCCCCTGCCGACCTTCAGCTACGTGCTGGAGGAAGCCTTGCTCCACCGTCCGATCGGCGGACGGGCCGCCCACGAGCGCCAGCTGCGCCAGTTGCTGCGGTTCGGTCGGCTACGGAACGTAGAGCTCCAGGTGATGCCGATGGACAGGGAGGAACACCCCAGCCTGGGTGGCCCGTTCAATCTCCTGACTCCCAAGGGGCGGCAGCAGGTTGCGTACATTGAGATCCAGGGATACCCGCGGCTGATCACCGACCCGGACGAGGTCCGCATCTTCACCGAACGCTATGGCATCATCCGGGCGCAGGCTCTCACCCCACGGGAGTCTCTGTCCCTGATCGAGAAGATGCTGGGAGAAGAATGAATACAACGGAACTCGGCTGGTTCAAGAGCAGCTACAGCGACGGCGAAGGCGGCGACTGCGTCGAGGTCGCCCCCACCCCCGCCGCCATCCACGTCCGCGACTCCAAGCACCCCACCGGCCCCCAGCTCGCCGTCACCCCCACCACCTGGGCGACGTTCGTCAGGTCCGTGCGTGTCTGAGTGACGTCGGCGTCGGGCGCTCGGCAAGGTCGGGGCATATGAAGTCGCCACGGCTGATCATCCTCGCCGCGCTGTCCGTCGCCGCCCTCGTCCCCGCGTCCGCGTACGGGCAACCCCGGACCGGTGCCCCCACGGTCCAGGCGCCCGGGGCAAGCCCGGGCTACACGTACTGCCCGTACTCGTCCAGCACCCGCAGCACCTCGCCCTCGCCCGCCGGCGGGAGCTGCAGCACGACTTCCTCCACACCCAGTTCCGCGTAGTGCGCGATCTTGCCGGGGCTCGGCAGGACCGCGTACGGGACGATCTCCAGCGCGCCCGGGTCGCGGCCCGCCGACTCCCACACCGAGCGGAGCACGGGGACGGATTCCGTCAGGCCGCGGCCGCCGATCGGCATCCAGCCGTCCGCGTACTCGGCGATGTGGGAGAAGAGCTTCGGGCCGGCCGCGCCGCCGATCAGTGTCCGCGGGGCGTCGCCGCCCGGCCTCGGGACCGGCTTCGGGTAGGCGTACGAGGCGCGTACGGAGCCGTACTCGCCCTTGTACGCCGTCGGTTCCGCCGCCCACAGCGCCCGCATCAGCGCCATCCGGTCCCGGCCGAGTTCCCGGCGGGTCGACCACTCGACGCCGTGGTCCGCCGCCTCCTCCTTGTTCCAGCCGAAGCCGACGCCGAGCGTGAAGCGGCCGCCCGAGAGGAAGTCAAGGGTCGCGATCTGCTTCGCCAGGTCGATCGGGTCGTGCTGGGCGACGAGCGTGATGCCCGTGCCCAGGACGAGGTCTGAGGTGACCGCCGCCGCCTGGCCGAGGGCCACGAACGGGTCGAGTGTGCGGCCGTACTCCGGGGGCAGTTCGCCGCCCGCGGGGTACGGGGTCGTGCGGTCCACCGGGATGTGTGTGTGCTCCGGCAGGTAGAGCCCACCGAATCCGCGTTCCTCCAGCTCGCGCGCGAGCCGTACCGGCGTGATCGTCTCGTCCGTGAGAAAGATCGTGGTCGAGATCCGCATACGGAATCCTCCGTCATCGTCTCTGGTGACGGAGCCAAACGTATGCCGTACGGTGCCACATGCCGAGAGCCCGGCATCAACGGGGAGGATCCACATCATGATGCGACTGCGCGTCGCCACCACCGCAGTTGTGCTGTCAGGAGCGCTGCTCGCCGGAGCGCCCGCCGCTTCTGCCGCGTACGCACCCACCGCGTACGCACCCACCGCGGCCGTCGCCCAGCAGAGCACCACGGCCGCCGCGCCCGGGACCGGGGCGTCCTTCGCTCAGGCCCCGATGGCAGTGAACACCGTCAGCAAGGACCGCAAGAGCAAGAAGAAGAAAAAGAAGAAGGGCGGCCTCTCGTCCGGTCTGGTCTTTGGCCTGATCATCGTCATCGTGGTGATCGTCGTCATCGCGTTGCTGGCGGCCCGGCGCAAGCGCAGCAGCGACTAGGCACTGGCCGGGCCTGCCCGGTAGGTACCGGCGGAGGCGTGCCCGGACGATCCGTTCGGGCACGCCCGCCGCACAGAATCATCACGGTTTGGCCGAATCCTCGCCCGAAAACTGACCAACCGCTTAGCATGTGGCTTTCCTGTACGGGTGACGCCGGCCTCCAAACGTCGGCGGTTGTCTCCGCGCTGTTGGAGGGCCCATGCACACCAGTCCCGTCGCCGGTCTCGTGGACACGTCTCTCGCGGACATGTCCCCTCTCGGCCTCTTCGACCATGCCTGCCGCCGCCTCCTCGAGCGCGGCCAGGAGTTCACCGACACCGTGTTGCACAAGATCCGGACCGAGGTGCCGTACTACGCCGACCCCGTGCTCGCACCCTCCGACCTGCGGCGGTCCGTGGACACCGGGATACGCCACGCGCTGGAGGCCGCCCTGGACCCGGGCCGGATCGTGGACGTCGAGCGGTACACGAGGGAGCTCGGCATACGACGCGCGGAGGAGGGCCGTCCCCTCGACGAGGTGCTGCACGCCTACCGGGTCGCGGGCTCGGAGTGCTGGAGCGGAGTCGTCAGCGCCGTGGAGCGGGACGGGATCGGCGATGCGCGTCAGCTGGTGCACGTGGCCGAGGTGGTGTGGAAACACAACGACCGCGACGCGGTCATGCTCGCCGACGCCTACCGGCAGGTCGCCAAGGGTGTCGCCAGCCGGCACACGGAACGAGTCCGGCTGATCCTCGCCGCACTGCTGGAGACCCAGAACGAACCCGCGTTCACCCGGGACGCGGCCACGATCCTCGATCTGCCGATCGACGGACGCTTCGCGGTGGCGGTGGTGAGGGCCATGCCACCGTACGGTCACGTTCCGGACGGCGTCCCGGACGTGCGCGGTGTCCGGATCCTGCGCCAGACCCGTGGGCCGCGCGATGTGCTCGTCGCCCACCTCGGCGACCTTCCGCTGGACGCGTTCGTCTCCGGGCTGGTCCCGGGCCCGGGCCTTCGTATCGGCATCAGCCCGGTCGTCCAGGGCCTCGACAGCCTGCCCCGGGCGCGGGACATGGCCGACCTCGCCGTCGACACCTGCCGCTTCGACGGTGAGATCGCCCGGCTCGACTCCCGCCTGCCCGACGGGCTGCTGGTCTCGCGGCCCGACCTGTCCGCCGCACTGGCCCACCAGGTGCTGCGGCCCATGTACGACCTGGAACCCGCCGACCGCGACACCCTCTTCGACACCCTCCGTATCTGGATCGAGAACGGCGGCTCCGCCGCCCACGCCGCCCGGCACATGTACTGCCATCGCAATACGGTGCTCAACCGCCTGCGGCGCTTCGAGCAGATCACCGGGATGGTGCTGTCACGGCCCCGCGATCTGGTGCAGCTCACCCTCGCGCTCGACGCGCACCTGCTGCTCGGACCGGCCGTCGCACTCGGCACCGGCGGCGCCGGCTACGAGTGAGTGGGCATCAGCACACTGATCTCGTGGCGCCATTGGGAGTGCACAACGGCGGCTGCACGACGCCTGGCCGAGCACTGTCGCGCGTGTTCTGGTGAGCCCCCGGCTCAGGGAACTGCCCACGCCCGCCAGGAGACCGCCATGGCCCACGAGCACGCCCACCATCTGCATCAGCGTCCCCGGCCACCCCGCCCAGGCAGGTCCTTCGCCCTGGTCAACGGCCTGACCCTCGGCGTACATCTGGTACTCGCCTGCTCCGCCGCCGACTTCATGGGTGAACGTCTCTGGGGAGAGACCAGTGTCGGCATGCTGGCACTCCTCCTCCAGGGATTCCTGCTGCTGTGGACGGCGGCGCGCTACGACCGCCGCAAGGACGAACGCGCGCCGCACGAGCTGGACGTGGAGCAGTACCGATGAACGCCGACATCCTGCCGGCCGCGCCCGGCCTCCTGGACACCGACACTCGTGCGCTGGTCCTCGCGGGCTTCCTCGCGTTCATCGTGCCGATCCTGTTCATCTGCGTTCTCAGCGGCCCCGAGAGAGACCGGGTCAACGACTTCTACACAGCCAGTCGCAGACTGCGTCCCGTGCGGGGAGCTCTCGTACTGTCCGGCGTCTACCTGTCCGCCGCCACCGTGCTCGGCACCACCGGAAGCGTCGCGGTCTTCGGCTACGACGGCCTGTTCATCGCCTTGTGCACGGTGCTGTCGCTCGGCGTACTCCTCCTGCTCGCCACTCCCCTGCGCGAGCGCGCCGGCTACACGCTGGGAGACACCTTCGCGCTGCGGACTCCTGGGCCCGCCGTGAGGATCGCCGCCGCCGTCGTGACCTTGAGCGCCTGCGTGCCCTATCTGGTCGTGCAGCTCTCCGGTGCGGGAGTGACCACCACGGCGCTGCTGGGACTGTCCGGTCCCGGCGCGGAACAGACGGCCGTCGTCATGATCGGCCTCTTGGTCGTCTGCGCCACGGTGTTCGGCGGCATGCGCGGCACGGTCGTGATTCAGGTGATCAAGACGGTGGTGCTGCTCGGCGCCGCTCTCGCTGTGACTGCCGTACTGCTCCATCGCTTTCACTGGAGCACCGACTCCCTGGTCGATGCCGCCGGACGGGGCAGCGGCCGTCCCGCCGGCTATATGCAACCCGGCCTGCGGTTCGCGGGCAGCACCGGAGCGGTGGGCACGCTCGACTTCATCGGCCTGATGATCACCATCGTGCTCGGTGTGGCCTGCCTGCCCCACGTCGCCCTGCAACTCAACACCGCTCCCGACGCGGCCACGGCCCGCCGCACGGTGCGCCACACCATCGGCATCGTCGGCGCTTTCTGCCTCACCACTGCCCTGATGGGCATGGCGGCCGCCGCGTTGATCGGCGCTCCGGCGATCATGGCGGCGGATCCGGGAGGCAACAGCACCCTGCTGCTGCTCACCAGCGAGCTGGCGGGCGGTCCGTCCACCGACGCGGACGGAGCATTTCTCGTCGTGCTGGTCTCCTCAGCCGTGTTCCTCACCACGCTGGCGGTCGTGGCGAGCGTGACGCTGGCGGCCGCCGGGGCGATCGCCCACGACCTGTACACACACGTCCTGCGCCGTGGACGCACCACCGAGGGCCGAGAGGTGGCCGCCGCACGCCTGGCATCCGCCGGCATCGGAGTGCTGAGCATCGGTCTGGCGGTCTGGGTCCAGGGGTGGAACGTGCTGTTCCTGTCGGCTCTCTCCCTCGCCGTGGCGGCCTCCTGCCTGCTTCCTGCGCTGGTGTACTCCCTGTTCTGGAGCGGCTACACGCGAACCGGCCTGCTCTGGACGCTGTACGGAGGCCTGTTCGGCGCCATCGGACTCCAGATCTCCGGCCCGGTCTTCTCCGGAAGCCCCATGGCGCTCTTCCCCGACTGGCACCTCAACTGGTTCCCGCTCCAGACGGTGGTCCTCGTGTCGATGCCCGCGGCCTTCCTTCTGGGCGCGGTGGGCAGCCTCGTGGGAAAGCGGCGGATGCGGGCGGTCGCAGCGCCCGCCGGGGTCTGAGTTCGGACAGAACACCGCCGCAACGGCCGGAAACCCTCCCCGAAAGGCGGTCGCAACCTGCGAACACCCTTCCCTTGCACGGCAGTTCACGGCTCAATACGAGGGTTTGAGTACACCACTCCTGTCCCTCTCACCCACCCGGGGAGCCGACGGCATGTGCAACGACGGACACGTAGACCAGGCGATGGGAAGGCGCGGACTGCTCGTGACGGGAGCAGCCGCGGCCCTTACGTTGGGCACTGTGAGCTTCGTCAACGCGGCGCCCAGCAGCGCCGCCGACAACAGCGGCGATCACACGAAGGTCGTCCGCGGCACGCTGCCGCCCGGCTCCCCGGACTTCGCGTATCTCCCGGTCGAGATCCCCCGCGGGGTGCGCGAGCTCCATGTCTCGTACACGTACGAGAGGCCGGTCGTCCCCGCCGGGACGCAGGGCAACGCGCTCGACATCGGCATCTTCGACGAGCGCGGCACCGAGCTCGGCGGGAAGGGCTTCCGCGGCTGGTCGGGCGGCGCGCGCACGGAGTTCTTCATCCGGACGGACGAAGCCACACCCGGCTACATCCCGGGACCGGTCAGGCACGGGACCTGGAACATCGCGCTCGGTCCGTACACCGTCGCGCCGCAGGGTCTCGCGTACGAGGTGACCATCACGCTCCGGTACGGCGCGCCCGCGCCCGCGCTCAAGCCGGTCTATCCGCCGGAGCGGGCGAAGGGGCGGGGCCGTGCGTGGTACCGGGGCGACTGCCATCTGCACTCCTGGTACTCGGACGGGCGGCGCACGCCCGCCGAGATCGCCGCGCTCGCGCGGGCCGCGGGGCTCGACTTCATCAACTCCTCCGAGCACAACACCCACTCCGCGCATGCCCACTGGGCGGACGTCGCGGGCGACGACCTGCTGATCCTGACGGGTGAGGAGGTCACCACGCGCAACGGGCACGTGGTGGCGCTCGGCACCGATCCGGGGACGTTCGTGGACTGGCGGTACCGGGCCAAGGACAACCGTTTCGGCCACTACGCGCGGGAGATCCGGAAGGCGGGCGGGCTCGTCGTCCCGGCGCATCCGCACGCCACATGCATCGGCTGCAACTGGAAGTTCGGCTTCGGCGAGGCGGACGCGGTGGAGGTGTGGAACGGCGCGTACACGCCGGACGACGAGGTGTCGCTCGCGGCCTGGGACAACACGCTGGTGTCGTCCGCACGCTCCGGACGGCGCTGGACCCCGGCGATGGGCAACAGCGACGCGCACCGCGACCCGGACCCGATCGGCACACCGCAGACCGTCGTACTCGCCGACGATCTGACGCGCGAGGCGATCCTCGAAGGGATCAGGGCGGGCCGCAGCTATGTCGCCGAGTCGAAGGCGATCACGCTCGCGTTCTCGGCGGCGGGCGGCCGCGGAAAGCACGCGGGCATCGGCGAACGGCTCCGCGTCGACGACGACACTCCGGTGACGGTCCGCCTGGAGGTCACGGGCGCGCCGGGCTGCTCGGTCCGCTTCGTCACGGACCAGGGCGTGCTGCACACGGCGGCGCTGCCGGCGTCGGGGGCGGGGACGGTGGAGTGGGGTACGACGCCGGAGTACGCGACGTATGTTCGCGCGGAGGTCCGGCGGGCACCCGTGGTACCGGGGCTGCCGGGGCCGCTGGCGGCGTTCACGAACCCGGTGTTCCTCGGGGAGTGATCTCCTGAACCGGCCTCTTGAGTACGCGTATTGAGTCCGTGCGCTGTGTACGCGTACTCACAGGCCGCGCCTCTTGCACGGTCACACTGAGCGCACCGAAGAGAGAGGCCACCGGTCATGCGGAAGTTCGCGCCTATCCACGCTGCGGCGGGGATGCTCACCGCGCTCCTCGCCACGGGCTGCTCGATGCAGGACGCCGTCTGCGGCGGCGGTGAGTACCCGGTCAAGGCGGTCGGCAACACCACCGGCAGGACGTGCGTGCCGGACGGCGAGGAACCGCCGGACGGGTATGTGCGCTACCCGGAAGGGAAGGTGCCGGAGCACGTGGACGACAAGTGGGACAAGTACTGGAGCGAGGTCGTCGTCGACGAGAACGGCGACATCGTCAAGGACTGACGTCGCCCTGCGGCCGGCGGACCTCGAAGTGGAAGCAGCCGTACTCCACCGCCCGCACATGCACCAACGCCACCTGCGGGTCGGCGAAGGCCTCTGCGAAAGCCGCGTCGAAGCCTTCCGCGGCCGCTTCCGGGATTTCCAGGAGGCGGCCGCCGACGATGTGGCCGTCGGCGTCGTAGCGGCGCAGCGTGCGCAGGGCGCCGGGACGGGCGAAGGGGTAGCCGTCACCGTCTGCCGGGCCCTCGCACTCGTCGGCGTGGATGAAGACGGGACCCTGCTCGTCGTACGCACCGGGCTTGGCCCAGGTCTCGGCGGCCCAGCGGCGCAGCGGCGCGTACGACACGAGCGCGATCCGCTCGCCGACGGCGCTCGGCCGAAGGCAGCAGCGCAGCGGCGCGCCGCCTTCGGTGTCGACGAACGGGACGCAGGGACGGCCCGCGTCGTCGGTGTCGCGGAGTTGCGTGAGCGCGGCGGACTCGATGGGACGTGCGGCCCAGAGTGCGGTGGGTGTGGTGTCTGTCGCGTGTGTCATGGGTCCAGCGTGGTGGGCCCGGCGCTTGGAATCCGGCGGGAATCGGACATCACGTTCGAGGGGCGGGGCCGGTCGGGACCGGACCGAGGATTCCGCGGCCCCCGTGGAGCGCGGATCACTCGGACGAGTGATCAACCCCAACTGGACTGGCGCATATGCCACTTCGCGGTGCAGGCTCGGCCACAACAACCCCAGAAACGCTACGGCCCCCGGCCGGGACGGCAATCCCGATCGAGGGCCTCACCACCCAGGAAGAGAACGCTTCCCGATGGCTGAGCCGCAGCTTAACGCGCCCCCATGTGCGCCACATCCCGTTCCTACGTCCGGCGTACGGGACAACATGACCCCTCCCCAGAGCCAGACTTCCAGCCGCGCAAAGTGTACACTTCTGTACATGAGTGAGACGCTGCCCATGACCGAAGCCCGCGCACGATTCGGCTCCCTGGTCCGCCGGGCCTCTCACGCCCGGGAGCGCATCACCATCACCGACCACGGCCAGCCGGCGGCCATCCTGATCAACCCACAGGAACTGGCCGACCTGGAGGACGCGCTCGCACTCGCGGAGTATCGAGTCGAGCAAATGACCGGAGCCTTCGTCGGCGTCGCTCATGAAGAGGTCCGCTCCCGGCTCGGCCTGGAGCATGGGTGACCTACGAGATCATCTGGCGCCTGCAGGCCACTGACGTCGCGACACGTTTCCTCAAGGACGATCCAGATGGTCTGAGACAAGTCTTCGCGGCCGTCGACCTGCTGGCCGGTGACCCCCGTCCCCCCGGCACAGCCGAGTACGGCTCCCCCGACTTGCGGCGTATGCACGTCGGCATGTACCGCCTGCTGTACGAGATCGCCGATGCGACCATCACCATCGTGATCATCCACATCGGCCGCCTCGGCTGAAACCGGCGGGCGAGAACGCCCGTCCGCTCATCACTCGAGCACGAGGTCCGCGCTCCACGGATCGGTGTATTCGTGCTCGGACCCACCACTCGTGATGTACAGACCCTCCGTGGCCACCGCGTCCCCGGACGAAGCCGATTGCAGTACGGCACAGACGTCGCCCATCGTCGCCACCGGGACATCCTTCATCGTGGTGATCAGGTCTCCACCCTCGAAGTGCGCTCTGTCTGCGGCAGAGTTGGAATCGACGGAGAGCACATACATCCCGTCGATATTCCTGTTCACCAGGTCGTTCTGCATTTCCAGCGCGGCTACCAGATCCGGGAAACTCGCCGGGAACGCAGGGTCCGAGAGAGCCACCAGTTCCCAGCCGGGGTCGTTTCTGCTTTCGCCTGCGGCGAGCCGGTCGAGCATGGATTGCACGCGATTGCCCGAGATCGCATAGAACTGCCGCTCCACGTCATCGGAGTTGCGAAGTGTGTTGATGCCGATCGCCTCGCCCCGGGCATTGAGCAAGGGACCCCCTGAGCCACTCGGGTCGACCTTTGCGGAGTGCCGGATCGTGGCGGGGAAGTTGGGGTACGAGGGGCCCGGAGAGGCCGGTGCCTCAGAGGCCTGGACGACGCCGCTGGTGGACGCCGCGCGGCTGTTGGGGTCGGCGAAGGAGGACGGGTAGCCGAAAGCGTGGACCTCGTCCGCGTTCTTGACCGCGTCGCTGTCGCCGAACTTCAGCTGCTTCAGGTCCGATTGAGGACTCACAAGCCTGACGACTGCCACGTCCTCGCACGGATCGATGCCGAGCACCTGGACCGCGACCGGAGCCCGACCCTCGATTCTGGCCTGGAGCGCGGCCTGCCCCTGGACGACGTGGGCATTGGTCACGATGAGACCTTGCTCGGCGTCATAGATGAATCCCGTGCCGGACGATTCCGGACCGCCCAGGTGGACGGTGGCCGGAGCGGCCAGATCCACGATCTCCTTCGGCGTCACATCAGAGTCGTCCAGTGCGGATTGCGCGGTGGCGCTTCCGGCGGTGCCCCACACGGAAAGCACCGCAAGCAACACCGCGATGACGAAGATGCTGAGTCGCGAAGGCATGAAACGACACCTTTTTCAGCCTAGACCCGCTCGTGATCAGTGTCCTGCCGAGGCAGGCGGCCCCGAGCTCAGTCCGCCACCACCAGCGCCGGCGTCTCCTTCGTCAGCACCTCGCCCCGGAAGAACGCCGGGCTCCGCCGCTCCGTCACGAACATGATGAGCAGGCCCAGCGCCAGCAGCCCCACCCCGATCACGAACACCGAGCCGACGCCGAAGACCGCCGAGCCGCTGCCGTACGCCGGGTCCCACATGTCGTAGAGCGTCTTCGCGAAGACCGCCGCCAGCAGCAGGCCGCCGACGAGCGGGAAGAGGCCCTTGAAAACGAAGTCCCGGGTGGTGCGCAGCAGTTCGTGGCGGAAGTACCAGGCGCAGGCGAAGGCCGTCAGGGCGTAGTAGAAGCAGATCATGAGGCCGAGCGCGTAGATCGTGTCGACCAGGACGTGCTCGCTGACCAGGGTCATCACCGTGTAGAACACGCCGGTCGCGATGCCCGCCACCACCGTCGCGCGGCCCGGCGTCTTGAAGCGCGGGTGCACGCGGGCGTACGACGGCGGGAGGGCCTCGTACGTCGACATCGCGAGCACCGTGCGGGCGACCGGGATGAAGGTCGTCTGGAGGCTGGCCGCCGCCGATGCGAGGACGGCGACGAAGAGCAGGATGCCGAGGCCGGGGCCCATGACCGGTCCTGCGAGCGCGGCGAAGACGTTGTCGGAGGTGTCGGGGTTGGCGAGGCCGAGGCCCGATTCGCCGGAGCCGACCGTCATCTGGGCCGCGACGCCGGTCGCGAGGTAGGAGCCGACCAGGACGACCATCGCGATGAGCGCCGCGCGGCCGGGTGTCTTCTCGCTGCCGGTGGTCTCCTCATTGGCGGTCAGGCACGCGTCCCAGCCCCAGTACATGAAGATCGACAGGGAGAGTCCGGCCGTGAAGGCGGCGAACGACTGGACCGCGAACGGGTTCATCCAGGACCAGGAGAAGTCGACGCCGGTGTCGAAGGCTCCGCCGGAGGCCTTCTGGAAGGCCATCGTCACGAAGATCGCGAGCACCAGCAGTTGCAGGCCCACCAGCGCGTACTGCACGCCCTTCGTCGCCGTCATGCCGCGGTAGCTGATCGCCGTGGCGATGGCGATCAGGATCAGGCAGGTGAGGATGTGGACGGGCTTGCTGTCGTCCAGCGCCGCCACCGATTCGCTGCCGCTGATCTCGCCGGCGAGCAGCCAGAAGTACGAGGTCGCCACGCCCGCCAGGTTCGAGAGCACGATGATCGTCGCGATCACCAGACCCCAGCCGCACATCCAGCCCACGCGCGGACCGAACGCCTTCACCGTCCAGGTGAAGGAGGTGCCGCAGTCCGGCATCACGCGGTTCAGCTCGCGGTACGCGAAGGCGACCAGCAGCATCGGCAGGAATCCGGCCAGGAACACCGCGGGCATCTGAAGTCCGACCTCGCCGGCGGTGGAGCCGAGTGTGGAGGTCAGGCAGTAGACGGGCGCGACGGTCGAGATGCCGATGACGGCGCTGCCCATCAGTCCGACGGAATTGCCGCCGAGTCCCTTGGTTCGTACGCCACCGTCGGCTACGCCCCGAACCGTGTCTCCGGCCTGGGGCCGCGCGTCCAGCTGAGTCATGAACAGGACGTTAAGTGCTGCGGTTTCCATATCCGGAGCGGCCGAGTCAGGCCCACCCTGCTTGAATTCCATGGTCCAGAACCAAGAACGTTCCATGAATGTGCGAGGGATGCGCGTACGCGACATGGCATTCGCAGGGCGCTCCGGCATCCTCCCGGGATGCGAGAACCGCAGCACTGTCCGTATTGCCCGGTTTCAAATTTTCCCGTCCCGGGTTTCCGTCCGGGTTTCCGTCCGGGTTTCCGTCCCGGATTCCGACGGGACCCTCAGCCGGGCCACACCACCGCCTGCATCTCGCTGTACGCATGCAGCGCGTACGAGCCCACGTCCCGGCCCACCCCGCTCTGCTTGAAGCCGCCGAACGGCGCCTCCATGTTCCGGCCGATCGTGTTCACCCCGACCCCGCCCGCGCGCAGTTCGCCCGCCACCCGGAACGCCCGCGCCACATCGCCCGACCACACGTAGTCGATCAGGCCGTAGTCGCTGTCGTTGGCCAGCGCGATGCCCTCCTCCTCCGTGTCGAAGGGGACGACGACCACCACCGGGCCGAAGATCTCCTCCCGCACCACCCGCATCTCGCTCGTGCAGTCGGCGAACAGCGTCGGCGCGACATAGAAGCCACGCTCCGGCCCGTCCGGGCGCTCGCCGCCCGCGACCAGCCGGGCGCCCTCCTTCTTGCCCAGCTCGACGTACGACTCGACCCGGTCGCGGTGGGCCGCGGAGATCACCGGGCCGACCACCGTGCCCGGCTCCGCCGGATCGCCGACCGTCAGCCGGCCGAGATAGCCGGTCAGCGCCTCGACCAGCCGGTCGTGGATGCCGCGCTGCACGATCACCCGGGTCGGCGCCGTACAGATCTGACCGCTGTAGAAGGAGAAGGTCGTGCCGATGCCCATCACCGCGGAGGCCAGATCCGCGTCGTCGAAGACAAGTGCCGCGCCCTTGCCGCCGAGCTCCATCAGCTGCCGCTTCATCCCGCGCCCGCAGACCTCGCCGATGCGCTGCCCGACGAGCGTGGAGCCGGTGAAGCTGACCATGTCGACGTCCGGGGAGAGGACGGCGGCCTCAGCGGCTTCCCTGCCCGACGCGGTGACGACGTTCACCACGCCCGGGGGCGCGCCGGCCTCCTGGAGCGCCTCGGCCATCTTGTAGACGGAGAGCGGGTCCTGCGGAGCGGGCTTCACCACGACCGTGTTGCCCATGGCGAGCGCCGGGGCGACCTTGCCGGCCGGGTTGGCCCAGGGATTGTTGTACGAGGTGATGCAGGTGACGACACCGACCGGCCGGCGTACGGCGATCGCGCCGAGCACGCCCGCCTTGCCCATCGGGCCCGCGGCGCTGATCTGCGGCGGCAGCGCCTGCTCCACCGGCTCAAGCGCGCCTTTCGCATACCGCCGGAAGCGGGCCGCGGCCACCGCGACCTGCATGCCGCGGGCGGTGGCCGTCGTCGCGCCGCTCTCGGCGCGCGCGAGGGCCGCGTACGGTTCGGCCTCACGCTGGATGATGTCGGCGGCCGCGTCCAGGATTCGCGCGCGCTCCTCCGGTCTCGTACGCGACCAGGCGGCGAAGGCGTCGCGGGCGGCGGCGGCAGCGGTGAACACCTGCTCCCGGCTCGCCTCGGGCGCCAGGCCCACCACTTCCTCCGTGGCGGGGTCGATGACGTCGTAGTGGCCGTCGTCCGGCTCGACCCATTCGCCGCCGATGAACAGCCTTTGCGGCGTGCTCACTTGGTGGACACCGTCCTTGTGTCGCGGCCGGACCTGAGCACCGTGCCCGGTACCGCGCCCGTCACCTGGTCGTTCCGTATCGCCTCGACGCCGTTGACGCGCACCGAAACGATGCCGATGGCCTTCGCGTCCAGCCGCGGGCTGTCGCCGGGCAGATCGTGGACGAGCGTCGCCGGGCCGGCCTCGATCCGCTCGGGGTCGAAGAGCACCAGGTCCGCGTGCCAGCCCTCATGGATACGGCCCCGTTCGCGCAGGCCGAAGAGCTGCGCCGGGTCGTCGGTCAGCATCTTCACGGCCTCCTCCAGCGAGACGAGCTTGCGCCCGCGCAGACAGTCGCCGATGAATCGGGTGGTGTACGGCGCTCCGCACATCCGGTCCAGATGCGCGCCCGCGTCGGAGCCGCCGAGCAGGACGTCCTCGTGCTGCCAGGTCTGCTGGCGCAGCTCCCAGGAGGCCGGGTCGTTGTCGGTCGGCATGGGCCAAAGGACCGTACGCAACTGGTCGTTGGCGCAGATCTCGACCAGGCACTGGAAGTCGTCCTGGCCCCGCTCGGCGGCGATGTCCTTCACCACGCGGCCGGACAGGCCCTCGTTCTCCTTCGAGTACGTGTCCCCGATGACGTACCGCCCGAAGTTCGCGAGGCGGCGGAAGACTCCGGCCTCCTTGCTGTCGGCGCGGCGCAGCATTTCGGCGCGTACGGCGGGGTCGCGGAGTTTCGTGATCCGCTCGGGGACGGGGAGAGCGAGGATCTCGCCCCAGCCCGGGATGAGATTGAGCGCGCAGAAAGTGCCGAGCGACATGTTCATCGGCGTGAGGATCGGCATCGTCAGTGCGACGATGCGGCCGCCGGCCTTGCGGGCGCGCTCGCTCGGGACGAGCTGGCGCGGCACGCGCTCGGGCACGGAGGCGTCGATGGTGAGAACGTTCCAGTTCAGCGGGCGTCCGGCGGCCGCGGTCATCTCGACGAAGAGATCGATCTCCTCGTCGGCGAACTGGTCGAGGCAGCCCGCGACGATCGCCTCGAGCTGGGTGCCCTCGTGCTCGGCGACGGCCTGGGAGAGTGCGATCAGCTCTTCCGGCTTCGCGTGGCGCGAGGCGACCGGCTTTCCGTCGCCGTCGGAGTGGGTGGAGGACTGGGTGGTGGACAGGCCCCAGGCGCCGGCGTTCATCGCGTCGTGGAAGAGCCGCAGCATCTCGTCCAGTTGCTCGGGCGTGGGCTGTCCGCCGACCGCGTCCGGGCCCATGACATGGCGGCGCAGCGCGCAATGGCCCACCATGAAGCCCGCGTTGACGGCGATCCGGCCTTCCAGAGCGTCCAGGTACTCGCCGAAGGTGTGCCAGTTCCAGGGCGCGCCCTCTTCGAGCGCGACCAGCGACATGCCCTCGACCTTGGACATCATGCGGCGGGTGTAGTCGGCGTCCTCGGGGCGGGCCGCGTTGAGCGGCGCGAGCGTGAAGCCGCAGTTGCCGCCGGCGACGGTCGTCACGCCGTGGTTCAAGGACGGGGTGGCGTACGGGTCCCAGAACAGCTGGGCGTCGTAGTGCGTGTGCGGGTCGACGAATCCGGGTGCGAGCACCAGACCGGTGGCGTCCTCGCTCGTCCGGGCCTCTTCGTCGACGGTGCCGGGGGCGGCGATGACGGCGATGCGGCCGTCCCGTATCCCGACGTCGGCGAGGTACGCGGGCGCGCCGGTCCCGTCCACGACGGTTGCGCGCGTGATCAGGTGGTCGAGCATGACGGGTCCTTTCGGTGCGGGTCGCTTGGCGGGGTGCGGGTCGCTCGTGGCGCGGGCGGCTCCTGTCCCACCCGCCCACCCGATCACCGCACTTGATGGGTACGGGCCAGCCCTGGCCGGGGGCCCGGCGTGGCTGGCCGCAGCCACGCCCGGGCCTCCGGCCGGGCGGTACGGGACGGCGGTCCGGGAAGACGTCGTCCCGCGTGTTGTGGGCAGTCGTTCCGCCGGGCGGAACGCATGGGCACAACGGCCCACGGTCCGCAGACACCGACGTTCGGGGCGGAGCCCCGACAGGCGCCCAGCCCCGCGGGGCTGGGGGTGCCGGGGTTCCGTTGCCCGCAGGGTCCGGGTCCCGGTCGACCCGGGACCGATCGGGGCGGGCCCCAACGGGGCCCCAGCCCCGCGGAGCTGGGGGTCCGTTGACCCCGGGGTCCGAGTCCCGGTCGGCCCGGGGCCCTCGGGGGCATGGCCCCGGCTTACGCGGCCTGGCGGAAGCGGGTCGTACGGTGGATCGGGTCCGTGTCGATCTTCGGGATCACATGCTCACCGATCAGCCTGATCGTCTGGAGCGTGTCCTCCTTCGAGATCCCGATCGGCAGCCCGAACGACAGCTGGTCCGCCCCCGCCTGCTCCCACCGCTTGCACTGCTGCAGCACCTCGTCCGGATCGCCGCAGATCAACAGCTCCTCGGCGATGAGGAGTTCGATGAGCTCCTCGTTGAACTCCGGCAGCGTCTCCGGCCAGACCGGGAACCCCTCGGGCCGCGGGAACGTGTCGTGGTACCGGAAGACCAGCGACTGGAGGTAGTGCAGCCCGCCGCCCGCCGCGATCCGTACCGCCTCCGCGTGCGTCGGCGCGCAGATCGCCGTCGACGTGACCATGACGTTGTCGTTGACGTAGTCGCCGATCGGCTCGGCCTCGCCGATCGCGCCCTTGTACTGGCTCAGCACCCACTCCATGTCGGAGACCTTCTGGACGCTGAAGCCCAGCACGCCAAGTCCCTTCCTGGCGGCCATGGCGTACGAGGGCGGGGACCCGGCCGCGTACCACATCGCCGGGTGGGACTTCCCGTACGGCTTCGGCAGCACCTTCCGCGGCGGCAGCGACCAGTGCTTCCCCTGGAACCCGACGTACTCGTCCTGGAGCCACATCTTGGGGAACTCGGCGATGGTCTCTTCCCAGATCTCCTTGGTGTAGTTCATATCGGTGACGCCCGGTATGAACCCGAGGATCTCGTGCGAGCCCGCTCCGCGCCCCGAGCCGAACTCATGGCGCCCTTCGGAGAGATGGTCGAGCATGGCCACCTTCTCGGCGACCTTCACGGGGTGGTTGACCTGCGCGAGCGGGTTGAAGATTCCCGAGCCCAGGTGGATGCGGTCGGTCGCGTGCGCGAGATAGCCGAGGAAGACGTCGTTCGCCGAGAGGTGCGAGTACTCCTCCAGGAAGTGGTGCTCGGAGGCCCAGGCGTACTTGAACCCGGACTTGTCCGCCTGGATGACGTACTCGGTCTCCTCCATCAGCGCCTTGTGCTCGGCGAGCGGGTCGGTCTCGGCGCGCTTGCCGACGTATCCCTGTACAAAGAGCCCGAATTCCAAGGGGGTTCACCGCCGTCCTCTGTTTCTGACGTACCGTCAGATTGTGATGTGCTCGACTGTTCCATTGGGTGGGTGGGCCGTCAATAGCCTGTCCTGACGATCAGTCAGAAATGCTCGGACGGAGGCTCGGAACGGAGGCTCAGAACAGGCTGACGCCGGCCAGCCAGCCGCCGTCGATGACAAACGGCTGACCGGTGATGTACGAGGAGTCGTCGCCGGTGAGGAACAGCGCGAGCTTCGCCACCTCGTCCGCCTGCCCGACCCGCCCCAGCGGCACGAGCTTCTTGTACAGCCCGGCGATCGCCTCCGGGTCGCTGCCCTCGGGATTGCTCATCGGGGTGTCGATCGCGCCCGGACAGACCGCGTTGACCCGTATCTTCCGCGCCGCCAGCTCCAGGGCCGCGACTCTGGTCAGGCCGAGGATGGCGTGCTTGGACGCGGCGTACGCGCCGACGCCCGCCATGCCCGTAAGACCGGTGTACGAGGCGGTGTTGACGATCGTGCCGCCGCCGGCCGCCCCGATCTCGGGCGCGACATTGCGGATGCCCAGGAAGGCGCCGACCTGGTTGACCTGCGTGATCAGCTGGAACTCCTCCAGCGGGGTGCCGACCAGCTCGTTGAACCGCAGAATGCCCGCGTTGTTGACGAGGCCGTCGATCTTGCCGAAGGCGTCCTTGGCAGCCACGACGGCGGCGGTCCAGTCCGCCTCCTGGCTCACATCGAGATGCACATACGCCGCGGTCGACTCCCCCAGCTCCTTGGCGAGCGCCTCACCCAGGTCGTCCAGCACATCCGCGAGGACCACCTTCGCGCCCTCGGCGGCGAAGAGCCGCGCCTCCTGCTCGCCCTGCCCGCGCGCCGCGCCCGTAATGAGGACGACGCGTCCGTCGAGCTTTCCCATCCCACTCTCCTCGGTTCAGGTGCGGATCAGTTCAGGTGCGGATCAGTTCAGATGCGGAGCGACATCCGCCGCGAAGGCCGCCATCTGGTCGGTGAGTTCGCTGCGGCTCCGGCTACGGAACCGCACCTGGATCTGGCGCACGCCCATCGCGGCATAGGCGCGCAGCGACTCGGCGATGGCTTCGGGCTTGCCGGTCAGGCTCCGACGGCCGGTGTTCCAGTCCGGTTCGCCGACATAGATGGGCTCGGCGATGGCCCCGATCTCCACCGGCTCGCCGATGCCCGCCTCCTCGCGCAGCCGCCTGAGGCGGTCGATCTGCCCGGCCAGCCGGTCCCGCGGATCACCTTGCGGCAGCCAGCCGTCGCCCTTGAGCGCAGCACGGCGCACGGCCGCCGGCGAGGACCCGCCGACCCAGACCGGGATCCGAGGCTGGGCGGGCCTGGGCCGCTGCCCGAGCCCGCTGAAGGAGTACCGCTCGCCACTGAACTCCGGGAACTCGTCCTCGCCCAGGGCGGCCCTCAGCGCGTCGATGATCTCGTCGAGCACGGGCCCGCGGCGCGCGAAATCGGCGCCGAGTACGTCGAACTCCTCCTGCACATGCCCCGCACCGACTCCGAGAATCAGCCGCCCGCCGGAGAGATGGTCCAGCGTGGCGTACTGCTTGGCGGTCACGAGCGGATGCCGCAGCCCGACGACGGCCACGTGGCTGAGCAGCCGGACGCGTTCGGTGATCCCGGCGAGGAAGGAGAGCGTGGCGACCGGGTCGTACCAGACGGTGGACATGGCGTCGGCGAGCCGCCGCGGGATCGCGACATGATCGCAGCACGCGATGTACGCGAACCCGGTCCGGTCGGCGGTCCTGGCGATCTCGGCGAGATCCTCGGCACCGGCGCCGGCCTCCCAGGGCTCCGCGTAGATGGTGCTCTGCGACTGGACGGGGAGCTGCATCCCGTACGACAGCCGCCCTTCGGGCAGTATCTGCGCACCCATCGAGCCGCCTCCTCCTTGCCTCAGGCCTGATCTGACGAACCGTCAATTACAAGGCCTGCCCATCGTGATAGCTGATGGTCCGTCAGGCAAGGGTTCGGGAGGTGCCGGCTCGGCTCATCGTCAGCTCACCTCGAAGCCCAGCGCGGCGGCTATGACGGCGGCCTGCTCCAGGTCGATCTTCGCCCCAGCGATCTCGGAGGTCAGCGGATGGAGCGCGGACAGATCGCTGCCCCGCAGATCGGCCCGCGAGAAGTTCGCGCCGCGCAGCATCGCCCCGGACAGATCGACGCCGGTGACGGTCGCGCCGTCCAGCCGGGCGGCGGTGAGGTCGGCCTCGCGCATCCGCACGCCGTCGAAAACAGCCTTGCGCAGATCGGCTCCCGGCAGCCCGACGAAGGACCAGTCGCCTCCGGTCACCTCGAAGAGATTGAAGGTGCACTGCTGGAAGAGACTGCCGACGGCCTTGCACTGCTCGAACCGGGTGTCGAAGAAGGTGCACCGCTTGAAGGTGCAGTTGGTGAACGCGGCGCTGGTGTGCCGGGACGCGTTGAACTTCACGCCGGAGAAGGTGCACTCGTCGAAGACACCGCCGTCGTCGACGCACTCGGTCCAGTCGGTGTCGTAGAAGGTGTACCGCGCGAACTTCTGCCCGGACAGATCCCGCCCGTACCAGTCCTCGTCCCGGACGACGGGGTCCTTGCCGGGGTCGCCATGGGCGCGCTCGCGTTTGATGGCCATGCTCCCGATTGAACACCCCGCCACTGACACCGGCCGGTCGCCGGCGCTCAGCCGAGAATGGCGTACACCGTGGACGCCCGCGCCACCACGTCCGGTGACCCGTCGGCGGTCATGGTGACGTCGGCGAACGCCATCCGCTTGCCGAGCTTGGTGATCCGAGCGTCGACCAGCACATCGGCGCCGATGACGGCGCGCTGGAAGCTGCTGGACTGCTGCACGGTGGTCATCGGCCCGTACGCACCACGAGCCGACGAAACGGCGATCACGGTCGCGGTGTCGGCGGCGGCCATGAGCGCCTGCCCGGACATCCCTCCGCCCTCGCGCGCCAGCCGATCGGACCAGGGCAGGCGGAGGACGGCGTGGGCGTCTCCCGTCTCGACGACGGAGAGGCCGAGGTCGAGGACCCAGGGGGCGAAGTTGTCGGCGAGGATCTTCTCGGCTTCGTCGAGAGGCAGCGTCATGTGCTGATGGTGACGGCCCGGGATGCCGCCCACAACACCTCGGTACGCACTCTCTTCGAAGCCGCCGAACAGCCCGCCGGAGGCACGGAACGTCCAGGTCCCGCGCCTGTTGACCCCGGTCCGTCCCGTACGTGTCTCAGGCACGTAACCGGGTGAGGGGCCCCGGCAGCCCGGCCGTACTCCGTGGCGAAGGCTCCGGGAGGCCCGGGGCGAACGAGACGGGGAGAGAACAATGATCAGCAAGCGCTTCGGGATGATCGCCAGCGCCGCCGCCGCCAGTGCCCTGCTGCTCACCGCTTGCAACGGGAGCGACTACGAGACGGGTGCCGCCGCGCCCACCGCCGGTGCGACAGCAGGGCAGGAGGCCGGTCAGGACGGGGCGCGGCAGCTGAACTTCCTGAGCGGGACCGCTCAGCAGAACAAGGCGCAGCCCAAGACCGGAGACTGGGCCAACAGCCCGGGCAAGCCCGCCGAGAAGCCGGCGGCGAAGAAGTGGGTTCAGCTGAGCGCCTCCAAGGCGGGGAACCTCGACCCCGTGGTGGTCAACGGCGCGGGCTTCACGCTCTACCGGTTCGACCCGGACGACGCCAAGCCCTCGAAGTCGAACTGCAACGATGCCTGCGCCGTCACCTGGCCGCCCGTCGTCGTCGCCCCGGGTGGCAAGATCTTCATCGACGGGGTCAAGAAGTCCGACGTCGGCGTGGTCAAGCGGGACGACGGCTCCCTGCAGGTGACGGTCGGCGGCTGGCCCGTCTACCGGTTCAGCAAGGACCTGAAGCCCGGTGACACCAACGGGCAGGGTGTCGGCGGGACTTGGTTCGGCGTGACCCCGGACGGAAAGAAGGCCGGCGCTCCCGAGGCCGGAGCCCCCGCCGGCGGCAAGGCCGCAAGCAGCGTCACCCTCTCCGACGAGAAGAACTTCGGCGACCCCTCCGAGGGCCTCGCCGGCGCGGGCTGCCAGAACGTCGGCCGTGACAACGCCGCCTCGTCCCTCCAGGCCTCCGGCTCCCTGAAGATCTGGTCCGAGAAGGACTGCAAGGGCAAGTCCCAGGTCGTCAACGGCAATGTCGCCGACCTCTCGACCATCGGGTTCGACAACACCGTCTCGTCGGTCTTCCTCGGCTGACCAGGCGGAATGGCACGACCGAGGCCGCGCCCGCACGGGGGGGCGCGGCCTCTTCGTCCTGCCCCTGGGCCGTTGGACGAAGGACCGGGCGCCACCCGTTCGGATGCCCGTCTGTTGCCCGGCACGGACGCGGCCACTGGGATGGCAGTGGGCCCGCCCACGGACGACGGCGCCTGGACATGAGTCGCCGTGCACCAGGAAGGGTCTGCCGATGCCAGCAGCCAGGACCGGTTGGCGAGGCCGTGGTGCCGTGTGCGCCGCGGCGGCCCTTCTGCTCTCCTCCGCCGTGGTGAACGGTTCGAGCGCCGTCGAGCTGCCCCGCGGCGGAGCCCCCGTCGGCGACGGGGGCACAGTGCTGCGCTGGAAGCCCTGCGAAGGCGAAGCGCAGCAGGGATTCGAGTGCGCCGTGGCGGCGGTCCCGCTCGACTACGCCCGCCCCCGGTGGCGCACCATCAACCTGGCGGTGATCAGGCACAAGGCAACCGCTCCCGGACAGCGGACCGGGTCGCTGTTCTTCAACCCCGGAGGGCCCGGCGGCGCGGGGACCGTAGGGCTGCCGGAGCTGTACGAGAAGTTCCCGGAACAGCTGCGGCAGCGGTTCGACATCGTCAGCTGGGACCCGCGCGGCGTCGGAGAGAGCACCCCGGTGCGGTGTTTCGACACCGCGGAAGAAGCCGTCGCATGGCACGAGCCCGTTCCTCCGTTTCCCGTGGGCAAGGCGGAGCGCAGGGCCTACATCGCGGCGTACGCAGACCTCGGTCGGCGCTGTGAGAAGCGCGATCCGGAACTGCTGCGTCACATCTCGACCGCCGACGTCGCCCGGGACCTCGACCGGTTGCGCCAGGCCGTGGGTGAAGAGCGCCTCCGCTACTGGGGCATCTCGTACGGCACTCTCCTGGGCGCGACCTACGCGAACCTGTTCCCCTCCAGAGCCGGCCGCCTGGTGCTGGACGGGAACGTCGATCCGCAGGCCTGGGTGAACAACGGTTCAAGGGACGAGCCCGAGCTGAGCACCTTCCTGCGGCTCGAGTCGGATCTGGGCTCGTCGGACACGCTTGGCCAGTTCCTGGACCTGTGCGGCGGCGCCTCGGCCAGTCGCTGTGCCTTCTCCGCGGGAGACCCGGCCGCGACCCGCGCCAAGTTCACCGAGCTGTTGCGGCGGCTCGAGGCACAGCCCGTGGGGTCCTGGACGTACGCGAGAACCGTCAGCGAGGTCCGAGGTGGCCTGTACACGGTCCACCCGGGCTGGACCGGCCTCGCGGAAACACTGCAGACGCTGTGGGAGGGCCGCGCTCCCGAGGAACCCCCGGCGCCTCCGGGGCCCTTGCGGTATCCCGGCTTCGAACAGCCCCTCGCCGTACTGTGCGCGGAGAGCCCCAACCCCCGTGACCCGCAACGCTATGTCGCACTCGACCGGCTGAGCACCGCGCGTGCCGGCGATCTGGGTCACTGGTGGGCCTGGGCCAACGAGCCGTGTACGTCATGGCCGGCGAGAGCCGCCGCGAGCTACACCGGTCCCTGGGACCGGCCCACCGCTCACCCCGTCCTGGTCGTCAATCCGACCTACGACCCTGCCACCCCGTACCAGGGCGGCCAGGCCATGGCCCGTGAGCTCGCCGACGCCCGCCTGCTCACGCTCAACGGTTACGGTCACACCGCACTGGACAATCCGAGCAGCTGCGTCAACGAGCACGCGGTCCGCTACTTCCTCAGCGGTGCTCTCCCGCCGGCCGGCGCCACGTGCGAACAGGACACTCCACCTTTCAGCACGCAGCCGCCGGGCAAGTGACCGGGCGCGGGCCTCGCGCCCGCGACGACGGCGGCCGTCACGCCCCCGGTCCGGGCCACAGCCCGTCCGGTGTCAGGCCAAGGAGTTCGATCGCGTTCCCGCGTACGATCCGGTCCACCACGTCCGGTGCCAGATGGCCCATCTGGGCCTCGCCGACCTCTTTGGACTTGGGCCAGGTCGAGTCCGAGTGTGGATAGTCCGTCTCGTACAGCACGTTCCCGACGCCGATCGCGTCCAGGTTCTTCAGGCCGAACGCGTCGTCGAAGAAGCAGCCGAAGACATGCATGGCGAACAGTTCGGACGGCGGGCGCAGGACCTTGTCCGCGACTCCGCCCCAGCCGCGGTTCTCCTCCCAGACCACGTCCGCGCGTTCCAGGATGTACGGCATCCAGCCGATCTGGCCCTCCGCGTACATGATCTTCAGGTTCGGGAAGCGCTCGAACTTGCCGCTCATCAGCCAGTCGACCATCGAGAAGCAGCAGTTGGCGAAGGTGATCGTCGAGCCCACGGCCGGCGGTGCGTCCGCCGAGGTCGACGGCATCTTCGAGGACGAGCCGATGTGCATGGCGATCACCGTCCCCGTCTCTTCGCACGCCTGCAGGAACGGGTCCCACTCGTCTCCGTGGACCGACGGGAGCCCGAGGTACGGCGGTATCTCGGAGAACGCCACCGCCCGCACTCCCCGCGCCGCGTTGCGCCGGACCTCGTCCGCGGCCAACCGGGCGTCCCAGAGGGGGATGAGCGTGAGCGGGATGAGACGGCCGTGCGCCTCGGGGCCGCACCACTCCTCCACCATCCAGTCGTTGTACGCGCGCACCCCCAGCAGGCCCAGTTCACGGTCCTTCGCCTCGGTGAACGTCTGGCCGCAGAAGCGCGGGAAGGTGGGGAAGCAGAGCGCCGACTGGACGTGGTTGACGTCCATGTCCGCCAGCCGCTCCGGGACGCTGAAGGAGCCCGGACGCATCTGTTCGTAGGTGATGATCTCGAGCTTGATCTCGTCGCGGTCGTAGCCGACCGCGGTGTCCAGGCGGGTCAGCGGACGGTGCAGATCCTCGTAGACCCACCAGTCGCCTATCGGTCCTTCGTCGCCCTGCGCGCCCATCACGGGTGCGAACTTGCCGCCCATGAAGGTCATTTCCTTCAGCGGCGCGCGCACGATGCGCGGGCCGATGTCCCGGTACTTCGACGGGAGCCGGTCCCGCCAGACGTTGGGCGGCTCAACCGTGTGGTCGTCCACCGAGATGATCTTCGGGAAGGTCTCCATGCGTTCACGGTAGCGCCGATCTGACGGTTCGTCAGCTAGTCGTGCGACGGCCTCTCGCCCGCTCCACTATGCACTGCATGTATACATCGCGTGTATAGTTCGCCGGACGATCTCGACCGACCCATGACCATCCAGGGGGAAATTCGCCATGCCCACAAGGACGCGAAACGTAGCTCACAGGGTTGTTCCGGCACTCGCGGCCGCCGCCCTCGCCCTCGTCCTCGGCGGCTGTTCCATGGACACCACCTCGCCCGCCGACGCCCGGCAGGAGGCGGAATCGGTCGACCAGACCCTGGCCGCTCCGGACAGCGCCGGTGCCCCGTCCGGCGTCGACTGCGACACGGCCAAGTGCATAGCCCTGACCTTCGACGCCGGCCCCGGCAAGGACACTCCGCGGCTCCTCGACACCCTCAAGGCGAAGAAGGTCCACGCCACCTTCTTCCTGCTCGGCGAGAACCATGTGCTCAAACACCCCGACGTCGTACGCCGGATCGCCGACGAGGGCCACGAAGTCGCCAACCACACCTGGTCGCACCGCCGGCTCGACAAGCTGAAGACCGGCGAGATACGCGAGGAGCTGTCCCGCACCCAGGACGCCATAGCCGAGATCACCGGGCGCAGGCCCACTCTGATGCGGCCGCCGCAGGGACGGATCAACGACGACGTCACCAAGGTCAGCCGGGAACTCGGGCTCGCGCAGATCCTGTGGAGCGCCACCGCCAAGGACTACTCCACCACCGACTCGGAACTGATCAAGAAGCGGATAGTCGACCAGGCCGGGCGCGACGGCATCATCCTGCTGCACGACATCTACGACGGAACCGTGCCCGCGGTCCCCGGGATCATCGACGAGCTGAAGAAGCGCGGCTACACCTTCGTGACCGTGCCCGAGCTCCTCGCGCCGGCCACCGCCAACCCCGGCGAGGTGTACCGCCCTTGAGGAACCCTGAGTGACCCTTGAAGGCCCGGGAGTGATCCATGAGTGATCCGTGAGGACAAAACGGGGCAGAGAGTGAGGAGAGACTGCGGAGGCACTGAGAATCCTCGGAGAAACTTTGCAGGAAGATCGAAAACCGGGGTTAACGTCAACCCCGACACGGGCAAGGGCGAGGAGGAAGTGCCCCGCTGCTGACGGGGCCGCCATGCACAGGGCAGACTGTCGAGGGCGATTCCGGCAGTTCGGGGGCAGGGGGCAGCTATGGACCGTGACCGCGGGCCACGCGTACCGGAGCAGCGCGCTCCGATGCAGAGCGGCGTCGTTGACCTGCGCTTCAGTGTGCTCGGGCCGGTGCGTGCCTGGCGCGGCGGTGAGGCCCTGCCGTCCGGTTCCCCGCAACAGCGGGCCCTGCTCGCCGCGTTGCTGATGCGCGACGGACGCACCGCGACCGCTTCCGAACTCATCGACGCCATCTGGGGCGAGGACCCGCCGTCGCAGGCACTCGCCGCCGTCCGGACGTATGCCTCACGGCTGCGCAAGGTGCTCTCCGCCGACGCGCTGGTCAGCGAGTCGGGCGGCTATGCCATACGGGTCAGGCGCGACGCGCTCGACCTCGCCGTGGCGCAGGAGCTCGCCGGTGAGGCGGAGAAGGCGCGCGGCACCGGCGACCGCTGCCAGGCCCGGGTGCTGATCAACAAATCGCTGGGGCTGTGGGACGGCGAGCCGCTGGCCAATGTGCCGGGGCCGTACGCCGAGAACCAGCGGGCCCGTCTCGAAGAGTGGCGGCTCCAGCTCCTGGAGACCCGGCTCGACCTCGATCTCGAGGTCGGCTGCCATGCCGAGGCCGTGTCCGAACTGACCGCGCTCACCGCCGCGCACCCGCTGCGCGAGCGGCTGCGCGAACTGCTGATGCTGGCGCTGTACCGCAGCGGACGGCAGGCCGAGGCGCTTGCCGTGTACGCGGACACCCGCCGGCTGCTCGCCGAGGAACTCGGCGTCGATCCGCGGCCCGAGCTGGCCAAGCTCCAGCAGCGCATCCTGCAGGCCGACGCTGAACTGGCCAGGCCGAGCGAGGAGCCCGCACCGGCCCCGCAGGTCATCCGGCCCGCGCAACTGCCTGCCACCGTCCCGGACTTCACCGGACGCGCTTCCTTCGTCCGCGAACTGGGCGACCGGCTCGCCACCGCCGAGGGCTCGATCATGGCCGTCTCCGCGCTGGCGGGCATCGGCGGCGTCGGCAAGACGACCCTCGCCGTCCATGTCGCCCACGAGTCCCGGCCGCACTTCCCGGACGGACAGCTCTACGTCGACCTGCAGGGGGCGGGCAACCGCGCGGCCGAACCGGAGGCCGTGCTCGGCGCGTTCCTGCGCGCGCTCGGCACCCCGGACTCCGCGATTCCGGACTCACTGGAGGAGCGGGCGGCGCTGTACCGCACGGCGCTGGCCGGACGCCGCGTCCTGGTCCTGCTGGACAACGCCCGTGACGCCGCCCAGATCCGCCCGCTGCTGCCCGGCACGGCCGGCTGCGCCGCGCTGGTCACCAGCCGGGTCCGGATGGTCGACCTGGCCGGCGCGCACCTCGTCGACCTCGACGTCATGTCGCCGGACGAGGCGCTCCAGCTGTTCACCCGGATCGTCGGCCACGAGCGGGTCAACTCCGAACGCGAGGCCGCCCTCGACGTGGTCGCTGCCTGCGGTTTCCTGCCGCTCGCGATCCGTATCGCCGCATCCCGGCTGGCCGCCCGCCGCACCTGGACCGTCTCCGTGCTCGCGGCGAAGCTGGCCGACGAGCGCCGCCGCCTGGACGAACTCCAGGCCGGCGACCTCGCGGTGAAGGCCACCTTCGAACTCGGCTACGGCCAGCTGGAGCCCGCCCAAGCCCGCGCCTTCCGCCTTCTCGGCCTCGCCGACGGCCCCGACATCTCGCTCGCCGCGGCGGCCGCGGTGCTCGGCCGGCCGCTCCAGGAGACGGAGGACCTGATCGAGGCCCTGGTCGACACGTCACTGGTGGAGTCGGCGGCGCCGGGGCGGTACCGGTACCACGATCTCGTACGGCTGTATGCGCGGGCGTGCGCGGAGCGGGACGAGCATCCGCCGGTGGAGACGGAGTTGGCGCTCTCCAGGCTGCTGGACTTCTATCTGGCCTCGACGGCACGGGTGTTCGCGATAGAGCGCCCGGGCGACCGGGTCGTGGACCACCTGGAACCCACGTCCTACCAGGGCCTGGTCTTCACGGACCGGCAGGAGGCGCAGGACTGGCTGTACACCGAGGCCAACTCGCTGCTGGCGTGCGCGCACCAGTCGACCGCCGGCGACCGGCTGCGGCGGGCCGTCGACCTGCTGTGGGCGGCCAAGGACCTGGCGGAGTCGGGTGCCAACGCGAAGCTGTACGAAAGCGTGGCTCTCTCGGCGCTCGACGGTGCCCGTGCTGCCGACGACGTCCGCACGGAGGCACGCGTGCGCACCTCGCTGACCAACGTCCACCTGGTGGCGGGGCGTTACGCGGAGGCGGACGAGGAGGCCAAGCAGGCGGCAGAGCTCGCGCAGTCCGCCGAGGACCCCGCTCCGGTCTACTGGACGGCGAACGACCGCGGCATCATCGCCTTCAACCAGGGCCGGTACGCGGAGGCGGAAGAGCATCTGCGCAGGGCGATCGCGGGTTCCAGAGCCGACAAGAACCGGCCTCTCGAAGCCAGCGCGGTGTGCAATCTCTCGCGCATCCAGCTCTCCATGGGCCGCACGTCGCAGGCCATCGAACTCGCCGAGCAGGGCGTCGACATATACGACGGCATAGGACACACCTTGCGGCTGGGCAACGCCCGCTACGCCCTGGGCGTCGCCCTCACCCAGGCGGGTCGCCACACCGAAGCGCTGGAGCAACTGCTTGACGCCCTGGAGAGCTTCGAGACGAACCGGCAGCGGCTGTGGGAGGGCACCACGCTCTTCCGCATCGCCCAGGCGCATCTGGCCGCGCATCGTCCGGCACGGGCCGCTCAGCACGCCGAGCAGGCGCTCGCGATCGGCTGCATCGGCGGCGACCGTACGCGTGCGAACGTGCTGATCACGCTGGGCCGGGCGCTGGACAGCCTGGGCCAGGCGGACCGTGCGCGGGCCTGCTGGCGCGAGGCGCTCACGCTGCACGAGCAGTCGGGTGCGGCGGAGGCCGCGGAGGCACGGGAACTGCTTGCCCCGCTCAGTGCGGCGTGACCTGGTCCTTCTTCCGTGCCGGAGAGTTTTGTAACAGCGGGCCGGGTCAAGCGTGACAGCTTGCGGCCAGGACGTTCATCGAATGTTTATGCTCGTCCGACATGCTCGGAAGCAGTCGATCCGTCGCGTCGGGGGGCAGACGGATCACCTGGGACCTTCTCCTCTCCGGGGGGCGAGCGGATGGTCCTCCGGCCTTCTGTCCGGCGACCCTCGGGGGAGTCTCCGGGCAGAAGGCCGCCTCTGGTTCACAGTCCAAAATCGGGCCATCCCATGGGGGACGGAAATATGAGCAACACAGAGAAGAAGCCTGAAGAGATCACCACGCAGGACAACCACACTCCGTCGACGCCGGCCTTCCTGGCCGACGGCAAGCCGGTCACCACTCAGGACAACCACACGCCCGCGCCGCCGAAGTTCCTCGCCGACAGCGCACCCGTCACCACCCAGGACAACCACACGCCCGCGCCGCCGAAGTTCCTCGCCGACAGCGCACCCGTCACCACCCAGGACAACCACACCCCCGCGCCGCCGAAGTTCCTCGCCGACAGCGCGCCCGCCACGACTCAGGACAACCACACGCCGGTTCCGCCCAAGCCCTGACCCGGGACTCCCTTCGCAGGGGTACGGCCGCGGCGGCACGGAGGGGGTGCCGTCGCGGCCGCGGCATGTCCGGACGGCACCCGCCGCCTAGGACCGCGACCGCAGCTCCGTCTTGAGCACCTTGCCGCTCGCGTTCCGCGGCAGCTCCGTCACGAACTCGACCTCTCTCGGCACCTTGTAGTTCGCCATCTCACGGCGCGACCAGGCGATCAGGTCGTCCGCCGTGAGCGTCGAGCCCCGGTGCCGTACCGCATACGCCTTGCCGACCTCGCCGAGCCGCGGATCGGGAATGCCGATCACCGCTATGTCCGCTATATCCGGGTGCAGGCCCAGCAGTTGCTCGATCTCCGCCGGATAGGCGTTGAAGCCGCCGACGATGAACATGTCCTTGATCCGGTCGGTGATCCGGAGATTGCCCTCCTCGTCGAGCACGCCCACATCGCCCGTGTGCAGCCAGCCGTCCGCGTCGACGGCCTTCGCCGTCTCGGCCGGGTCGTCGAAGTAGCCCTGCATCACGTTGTGTCCACGCACCAGCACCTCGCCCGGTTCACCCGGACCCTCCGCCAGGACGCGGATCTCGGTGCCGGGGATCGCCCGGCCCGAGGTGGCCGCGATCGTCTCGGGGGCGTCGCCGCGGCGGCACATGGTGACGATGCCGCTCGCCTCGGAGAGGCCGTACGCCGTGAGCACGGTGTCGATGCGGAGTTCGGTGCGCAGCCGCTCCACCAGCCGCAGCGGCACGACCGCGGCGCCCGTCACCACCAGCCGCAGCGCGGACAGGTCGTGGGCGTCGCGGGCCGGATGGTCGAGCAGGGACTGGTGCAGCGTGGGCGGTCCCGGCAGGACGGAGATGCGTTCGGATGCGATGTTCGCCAGCACGGTGTCGACGTTGAAGACCGGCTGCGGAACCATCGTCGCGCCACGCATGAGGCAGGCGATGATGCCGGCCTTGTAGCCGAAGGTGTGGAAGAACGGGTTCACGATCAGATAGCGGTCGCCTTCGCGCAGTCCGGCGAGCTCGCTCCAGATGTCGTAGCAGCGCAGCGTCTGCGCATGCGTGATGACCGCGCCCTTGGGGCTGCCGGTGGTGCCGGAGGTGAAGACGATGTCGGACGGCGCGGCCGGCGTCACCGAGTCGGCGCGGACGCGGACCTGCTCCGCCGAGACGGAGTCGCCGCCCGCCAGGAAGTCCTTCCAGGTCCGGTAGTCCTCGGGCGCGCTGTCCGCCAGCACCACCACCTGCTCCAGCCGCGGCAGTTCGACGTCCGCGCGCCGCAGTGATGCGACGTACGAGGTGCCGAGGAAGGTGCCGGTGACAAAGAGCAGCCTGGCGCCGCTGCGCTGGAGGACGTACGCCGCCTCCGTGCCCTTGAAGCGGGTGTTCAGCGGCACCAGCACGGCGCCGGCGGTGACGGCGCCGAGCGCGGAGACGATCCAGTCGAGGGTGTTCGGGGCCCAGATGGCGACCCGGTCGCCGGGTTCGACGCCGGAGGCCATGCAGGCGGCCGCGGCCCGTTCGACGCGTTCGCCGAGTTCGGCGTACGAGACGCGGGTGCGGCCCTCGACGACCGCCTCACGCTGTGCGTACCGCTCGGCCGCGTCCCGTACGAGCTTCGGGATGGTGCCCCACTCCAGGTCGCCGCGCATCGCTAGCCCTCCCGTCACAGTCGCAGTAGCTGACTAACCGTCAGATTAGCTGTAGCCTGACGCGCTGTCAGTAGATCGAACGGCCGATCGGCGGAGGTGTCCATGGGCGCACTCAAAGACGCGACGGCGATAGCCGGCATAGGCCAGACCCCGTTCGCGAAACAACTTGCCGAATCCGAGAAGACCCTGGCCTGCCGGGCCATCCTCGCCGCCCTGGACGACGCGGGCATCGACCCCTCGGAGGTCGACGCGTTCGCCTCGTACACCATGGAGGAGACGGACGAGGTCGAGATCGCGAAGGCCGTCGGCGCGGGCGATGTCACCTTCTTCTCCAAGGTCGGCTACGGCGGCGGCGGTTCCTGCGCCACCCTCGCGCATCTCGCCGCAGCGATCGCCACCGGCCAGGCGAGCGTCGGCATCGCCTGGCGCTCCCGCAAACGCGGCAGCGGCCCGCGGCCGTGGAAGAACACCGCGGTCCAACTGCCCACGCCCGCCCAGTGGACCCGGCCCTTCGGACTGCTGCGGCCCGCCGACGAGATCGGCATGCTCGCGCGGCGCTACATGCACGAGTACGGGGCCACCCGCGACCATCTCTTCAATGTCGCGCTCGCCTGCCGCAACCGCGCCAACCAGAACCCGGCCGCCATGATGTACGAACGGCCGCTGACCCGCGACATGTATATGACCGCCCGCTGGATCAGCGAGCCGCTCTGCCTCTTCGACAACTGCCTGGAGACGGACGGCGCGCTGGCCTGCGTCATCGTCTCCGCCGAACGGGCCCGCGACTGCCGCCACAAGCCCGTCTACATCCACTCCGCGGCCCAGGGCCTGCCCGCCCAGCACCACGGCATGGTCAACTACTGGAACGACGACCCGCTCACCGGCCCCGCCTGGACGGCCGCCCGGCAGCTGTGGAAGACCGCGGACTTCGGCCCGCAGGACGTCGACGTGGCGCAGATCTACGACGCGTTCACCCCGCTCATCCCGCTGTCGCTGGAGGGCTACGGCTTCTGCGGCCGCGGCGAGGGCGCGGCGTTCACGGAGGGCGGTGCGCTGGAGATCGGCGGCCGGCTGCCGATGAACACCGGGGGCGGCGGGCTGTCCGAGGCGTATGTGCACGGCTTCAACCTCATCAATGAGGGCGTGAAGCAGCTGCGGGGCGTGTCCACGGCGCAGGTGCCAGGAGCGGGAACGTGCCTGGTCACGGCCGGCGAAGGCGTGCCCACATCGGCCGTACTGCTGAGGAGTTGAGATGTCCGACGCCCTGCTGTCGCCCGTTCTCGACGAGGACGGTGCGCCCTTCTGGGAGTACGCGGCCCGCGGCGAGCTGCGTGTCCAGGCCTGCGCGGCCTGCGGCGAACTGCGCTTTCCGCCGCGGCCCTGCTGTCCGCACTGCCACTCCTTCGACAGCTCGTGGCAACGGATGAGCGGCCGCGGCCGCATCTGGTCCTACGTCGTGCCGCACCCGCCGCTGCTCCCGGCGTACGCGGAACAGGCCCCGTACAACGCGGTCGTCGTCGAACTCGCGGACGCGCCGCGGATCCGGCTGGCCGGCAATGTGGTCGCGGCGGCGGACGCGCCGCTGAACTCCGTCGATCCGGCGCGGCTGCGGATCGGCGCGGGAGTGAAGGTGGCGTTCGTCCGTCTCGATGACATCACCGTGCCGCGGTGGCTGCTGGAGCGGACATGAGCATCCGGGTGGAGACGGTGGAGGAGACCGGCGTCGCGCTGGTCACGCTGGACCGGGCCGAGAAGCACAACGCCGTCGATCTGGCGATGGCGGCCGAACTCTCCTCCGTCTGGCGGGAGTTCCGCTTCGACGACACGGTGCGGGCGGTGGTGGTGACGGGCGCGGGGACCAAGGCGTTCTGCACCGGCATCGACCGCGGTGCCGAGGTGCCGCAGCCGTCGTCGCCGTACTCGATCGACGATCCGCTGATCGCCATCGGCCCGAAGGCGAACGACCTGTGGAAACCGGTGATCGCGGCGGTGGAGGGAATGGCGTGCGGAGGCGCGTTCTATCTGCTCGGCGAGAGCGAGTTCGTGGTGGCCTCGCGGGAGGCGACGTTCTTCGACCCGCATACGACCTACGGGATGGTCAGCGCGTACGAGACGATCTATCTGGCGCAGCGGATGCCGTTCGGCGAGGTGGCGCGCATCGCACTGATGGGCACGGCGGAACGGACGTCGGCGGCGCGGGCGTACGAGACGGGCCTGGTCTCGGAGCTCACGGACCCTGGCGAGGCGGCGGCCGCGGCACTGCGGGCGGCCGCGGTGGTGGCCTCGTACCCGACGGAGGCGGTACAGGGGACGGTCCGCGCGGTGTGGTCGGCGCGGGAGGCGGCACGATCCCAGGCGCTCGCGCTCGCACCGCACTTGATCGCGCTGGGAAACCTGCCGGCGGACGGTCAGGAGGAGCTGTTCGGGAGCGGGCGGGGCCGGGGCGGGTTCCGGCTGCGGTAGCCGCCCGCGGAAGACCCTTAGCTGTTGAGCCGGGCGCTGACTCGGCACTCCGTCACGCGCGACACCTTCTTGGGCTCTGCATCTTGACGGTGATGGTCCGGGTCTCGCCGCCGTCCAGTGTGAGTACGGTGGTGTCTGCCCAGTCGACGACGTCGCCGGCCGCGTCCAGGAACTTCACGTCGACCTCGTAGTCCTGCGTCGAAGTGGACTCCACCGTGACCTTGACCGTCGCCGACGTGTCGGCCTTGCGCTTGCCGCTGCCCTTCTTCACGCAGTCGACGACATACGCCTCGGCCGAACCCGCCGAGGAGTAGGTGGGCGTCGGCGTGGCGGTGCTGTACGGGTCCGAACCGGCGGAACCCGAAGTGGAGCCAGCGTCGTAGTCGTCATCGTCGTAGTCGTGGTAGCCGTTGTTCGACTTCTTGGAGCTGGAGCAGCCGCCGCCGCTGCCCTTCGACTTGCTCTTGCCGCCCTTGCCACCCGTCGACGAACTCGAGAATCCGGTCAGCGCGAGCACTACGGCAACGAGCACAACAGCGAACTTGAGACGTCGGCGCACCATCGTCCATCTCCCCCTGAACATGAGGCACTTGACGTACCTGACAACAGCGCGAAACCGTAGCAGTCGCGAATCAGGGGCGGTCGGGCGGGGACGAGTCCCAGGGCTGAGGTCCGGTGCCTGGCGGAGGTCCGGTGCCAGGCGGAGGCTCGGTGTAACGCGGAGGCTCGGTGTAAGGCTGCTGATCATCCGGAGGTGTGTACGGCCACTCGTAGTCCAGCTCTTCCTCGGGCACATCGCGCGCACCGCGGCCGCTCATCACCAGCGACCCGACCAGCAGCAGCAGTCCCCCGCCGACCGCCATGGCCACTCCCTCGCCGAGGCCGCCGCCCGTCCCGCCGATCGTGAGGCTGCCCTCAGCCTGGCCCTGGCGGACCATCCACAGCATGGTGAAGCCGAGCACGATCACTCCGGAGAACGCGACCAGCAGCCGCGAACGCAGCACCACGCCCGCCAGCGCCACCAGCGCGGCGAAGAGGAACGGCAGCAGGATCGACCCGGCGACTTCGGCCTGGGTGACGGTGATCCCGTCGAAGAGGTCCTGGATGCGGTAAGTGCGCCCGTGACGGCCGTCGTACCAGTCACGGAAGGGGCTCCATACGGCGGCCGTCGCTCCGACGAGCGCAAGGACGGAGCCGATGATGTTGCGGAGCATCGTCGGCCACCTCCGAGGGTGCGCTCTCGATCACGACGCTACGCCCGGGGTGTACGACCCGCCATCCGAGGCACGTCCCGGGCGGCACCGCCCGGGGCTCCGCTACCGCCCGCCCCGCCCCGTCGCCGTCCCCTTGACCGCGTCCAGCGCGTACACGCACCGGTCCTTGCTGCACGCGTACACCACACCGCCGCGAGCCACCGGCGAGCCCGTGATCTCACCGCCCGTCGCGAGCTTCCAGCGCAGCTGGCCGCCGCTCGCGTCGAGCGTGTAGAGCACATGGTCCGCCGAGCCGAAGTGGACGCGGCCGTCCGCGACCACCGGTGCGCCGGTGACCTCGCCGCCCGCGGCGAAGCGCCACATCGGCGTGCCGGTCACCGCGTCCAGCGTGTAGAGCGCACTGCCGCTGCCCACATGGACGTTGCCTCCGGCGACCAGGACCGGCTCGAGCGACTGGCGCGACTCGGTGGCGATGCGCCAGCGGTCCTTGCCGGTCGTGGCGTCCAGCGCGTACACCGTGCCGAGATAGTCGGCGAGGTACACGCCGCCGCCGGTGACCGCCGGTCCCGGTGCGTAGGCGGGCGGTGAGAGGAAGACCGCGGGGGACTCGAAGTGCCAGCGGACCAGGCCGCTCGTGATGTCGACGGCGAGCACGCGGGTGCCGGCCGCGATGTACACATAGCCGTCGGGCGCGGGCTGCACCCGGACGGGCACATTGCCGCAGGAGGCCGCGTCGCCAACGGGATAGGACCAGCGCTCGACGCCGGTACGGGCCTCCAGCGCGCGCAGCCGCGCGTCCTTCCACACGTACACCGTGTCGTCGAAGACCGCGGGCCCGGCCTCCGGGGTCTCGAAGTCCGTCTGCGCCCCGGTCAGCTCCCACAGCTTCTCGCCGTTGGACGCCTCCCAGGCCTGTACGCCGCCGCCGCGCGTCCCGGTGAGGACGGTGCCGCGGTCGACCTTGAGGGAGTAGACCCACGCGTCGGTCTGGACGCGCCAGCGCTCCTGGCCGTTGGCGGCGTCGAGTGCGTACAGCGTCGGCCCGTCCGAGGCGTGGATACGGCCGCCCGCGACGGCCATCGCCCAGGCCACGTCACGGGTCTTGAACTGGCGGCGGCCGCTGCCGACGTCCAGGGCGTGCACCTCGAAGGAGGTGACGTAGAGCAGATCGCCGTCGACCACGGGTGTGCCCCAGACATCGTTCGACATCCGGAAACGCCAGGGCCGCCAGTGACCGGGCGCCCCGTCCGGCGGCGACGCGGGCGGCGGCACGGGAGCGGCTGTGGGCGGCGGCATGGCGCTGGTGGCGGCGTCGGAGCCGTTCAGCGGGGCGGGCGGGCGGACCCAGCCGGTGGCGGGTCCTGCCTCGGCGACCGCGCCGCGGCCGGCTTCGGCGACCCGGGGGCCGGGGCCGATCGGGACCTTGACGCCGGGCAGCCGTACGGGCCCGGCCTCGGCGACCGCGGGTGCCGACGCGGGCGCGCCCTGGCCGGTGCGCGGGTCGCTGCCACCGCGCCAGGACGAGTCCCAGTCTCCGTTGGCTGCGGGCTGCTGCCTCGGCGGCCGCTGCGGCGGAGCGGGAGGCGTGGCCGGCACGGGTTCGGCCGGCCGCTGCGCGGGGGCCGTGGTCCGTCCGCCGCCGCGGCGCTGCTCGATCATCGCGGTGGCCCGGGTGGGCAGCCAGGCGGACGCGGTGCCGCTGTCGTCGCTGCCGGAGGAGAACAGATGCGGTGCGAGCTGCGCCTGAAGGTCCTCGGGCGTGGGCCGCCGCCCGGCCTCCATCTGCATGGTGGACTCGATGAGCGGCCGGAGCTCGTCCGGCAGCCCGGCCAGGTCCGGGCCCTCGCGCAGCAGCATGAAGACGGTCTCGACCGGGTTCGCACCGTGGAACGGAGCGTGTCCGGTCGCCGCGAAGACCAGCGTGGAGCCGAGCGAGAAGACATCGCTCGCGCCGGTCACACTGCGCGAGTCACGGGCCTGCTCGGGTGACATGTAGGCGGGCGTGCCGACGGCGACGTTGGTCATGGTCAGCCGGGTGTTGGAGACGCCGGACGCGATGCCGAAGTCGATGACGCGGGGGCCGTCCTCGACGACGAGGACGTTCGACGGCTTGAGGTCGCGGTGGACGAGGCCCGCGCCGTGGATGGACTGCAGCGCCTCGGCGATGCCGGCCGCGAGCCAGCGCACCGCCTGGGCCGGCATCGGCCCGCACTCATTCACTATTTCCTCGAGCGACGGGGCCGGGACATACGCGGTGGCCAGCCACGGCACGGCCGCGCGCGGGTCGGCGTCCACCACGGCGGCGGTGTAGAACCCGCTGACCGCCCGGGCCGCCTCCACCTCGCGGGTGAAGCGGACACGGAACAGCTGGTCCTCGGCGAGCTCGGTGCGCACCGTCTTGATCGCCACCCGGCGGCCGGACGCCGACCGGGCGAGATAGACCAGCCCCATTCCGCCGGCACCGAGCCGGCCCAGTACCTCGAACGGACCGATCCGTCTCGGGTCATGCTGCGTCAGCTGCTCCATACCTGCCTGCCACCTCCCCGTACGGGCCCCAGATCGAAATGGAGCCCGTTCATCACAGCCCCGTGCAGCGTCTCACCACCGAGACCCTCAGCGGTGCGCACCCTGATTCTTCCTGTCTCGGGCGGCGGTTGCGAACCCGGGGGCGGATCGGGGTGTCTCACCCGGATTCGGGCAGGGACCAGGGGGTCGGAGCGCCCGGTTCCGCCTATTTGGCGGCGTCTTCCGCCTCCTTCGCGGCAATCTCGTCGTCCGCTTCGGTCTCCGGCTCGGCGAGTACGGCGAAGGTCGCACCCTGATTGTCCGTGAGCACCGCGATTCGACCGTACGGAGTGTCGAAGGGCGGGGCCTGCACGCGGCCGTCGAGGCGGGTGACGGCGGCGGCCGCCTCGTCGCAGTCGTCGACGCAGAAATAGATGAGGAAGTGGTCGGGCATTTCGGCGGGGAAGGCGTCGGTGATCACGCTGCGGCCGCCGATCGCGGTCTCCTCGCCGGGTTCGGCGCCGCGCGGCGACCAGAGCCGGAAGTCGACCGAGTCGTCCTCGAGGTCGGTGCCGGTGTAGCCGAAGACCGTCTCGTAGAACGGGTCGGCCCGCTCCTTGTCGCGGGTGTACACCTCGGCCCAGCAGTATGAGCCGGGCTTGCCCTGCTTCTCGAAGCCGGCCCGGTCGCCCGCCTCCCAGAGCCCGAAGACGGCGCCACCGGGGTCGGCGGCGGTGGCGGCGATGCCGGAGGCGCCGGGGAAGCCGACCGGGTTCGGAGGGACGATCACCTGGCCGCCGGCGGCCGTGATCCTGCCGGCGAGTACGGCGGCGTCCGGGGTGGCGAAGTAGACGCCCCAGACGGTGGGCATGCGCCCGTCGGTCTTGGGCGCGAGGGCGGCGACGAGCTTTCCGTCGCTGAAGACGTCGGCGTACGGGCCGTCGCCCTGCTGCTGGAACGTCCAGCCGAACAGCTCGCCGTAGAAGCGCTTGCCGGCCTCGACGTCGGGGAGCGCTGCGTCCACCCAGCACGGCGTGCCTTCGGGGAATGCGGCCATGGCCGTGGATCCTTCCCTTGTGGTGCCCGCGTTCTGTGGCACCCGTCACACTCGGCCCTTCACACTCAAGCTAACGGCGCATCACGGGTGCCGCAGGCCGCTCCATAGAACATTTGTTCACATATGGACGCATGACGTTTGTCCACGGAAGTTGTCCACAGGCTGTTGATAAGACTATTGCCGCACCCCATTTGCAGTCGGCCGAATAGCGCGCCGATCACCCCTCGGTAAGCTGACGGCATGACAGGACAAGTACGCACCGTCGACGGCCGAGTGGCCGGACGACGCGGACAGGCGACGCGGCAGAAGCTGCTCGACTGCCTCAGCGAGATGCTCAGCTCCTCGCCGTACCGGGACGTCAAAGTCATCGACGTGGCCCGGAAGGCGGGCACTTCACCCGCGACCTTCTATCAGTACTTCCCCGACGTCGAGGGCGCGGTCCTCGAGATCGCCGAGGAAATGGCCAAGGAGGGCGCGGGGTTGACCGAACTGGTCTCCGGCCGCGCCTGGGTCGGCAAGGCCGGCTGGCAGGCGTCGGAAGAGCTGGTCGAGGGCTTCCTCGACTTCTGGCGCCGCAACGACGCCATCCTGCGGGTGGTGGACCTCGGGGCGGCGGAGGGCGACAAGCGGTTCTACAAGATCCGCATGAAGATCCTGAACTCCGTCACCAACTCCCTTACGGACGCGGTGAAGGACCTCCAGTCCAAGGGCAAGGTCGACAAGGACGTGAGCCCGGCGGCGATGGCGGGTTCGCTGGTCGCCATGCTGGCGGCGGTGGCCTCGCACCAGAAGGGGTTCCAGACGTGGGGCGTCAAGCAGGCTGAACTGAAGCCGAATCTGGCGCTGTTGGTGCACCTGGGCATCACGGGCAAGAAGCCGACGAAGTAGCCGCGGAGCGGAGCGCCGGCCCAAGTCCTGTCAGGGGATGGCGCTCTGCATGCCCCGCACGCCTTCTTACTGATCCCGCTTACGGATCCACTTACGAATCCCGCCGTGTCAGGCGGAAGAGCCGGATTTCGCGGGAGATTCTCGACTGGTACGTCGCATACGGCGGCCAGAAGACCAGCGCCGCCTTCCACACCCGCTCCCGCTCCTCCGACTCCAGCAGCCGGGCCCGGACCGGGATCGTCTCGCCGCGCCAGTTCACCTCCGCCTCCGGGTGCTTGAGGAGGTTCGCCGTCCACGCCGGGTGGGCGTCGCGGCCGAAGTTGGAGCCGATCAGGATCCAGTCCCCCGACTCCTCCGGCATGCAGGCGAGCGGGGTGACCCGTTCCTGGCCCGTCTTCGCGCCCCGGCTCGTGAGGATCACCCCAGGCAGCATCTGCGCGCTCAGCAGCACCTTGCCCCGCGTCAGCCGGTGCACCGCGCGGTCCAGTGCCGGGATGACATGGGGCGCGATCTTCGCGAACGTGCGGGTCGAGGAGACCCGCTGGACCAGGCGGACACCGGGAGCCATCAGGCCACCTCCTCGGTGACCGGGGCCGCGAAGAGGCCCGCCACGTCCGCCGCGTGCGCCCGCAGCCGGTGGACCGGGCCGAAGATCAGTTCGTCGGCGGCCGCCCGTTTGAAGTAGAGGTGCGCCTCGTGTTCCCAGGTGAAGCCGATCCCGCCGTGCAGCTGGATCGCCTCCGCCGTGATCACCCGGAGCGCCTCCAGGCACTGGGCCAGCGCGAGGCCGCCCTCCTTCGGGTCCCAGGCCGCGTAGTACGCCGCCGAGCGGGCCGCCTGGAGCCGTACGTACAGATCCGCCAGCCGGTGCTTGACCGCCTGGAAGGAGCCGATCGCCCGGCCGAACTGCTCGCGTGCGCGGACGTACTCCACCGTCCGGTCCAGCGCGCTCGCCCCAGCGCCGACCGCCTGCGCCGCGAGCAGCGCCGCCGCTCGCGCCCCGGTCTGGGCCAGCGCACCCGGCACATCCGCCGTGTCGTCCGCGCCGAGCAGCTCGGCCGCGCAGTCCCGCAGCTCGATCCGGGCCTGCGGCCTGGTCTCGTCGAGGGTGGTCTGCCGGGTACGGGACAGCCCCGCGCCGCCGGCCCGTACCAGGAACAGCAGCACCCGGCTGCGCGGGAAGCCTCCGGCGTGGGCGGCGACCACCAGCAGTCCGGCGCTGTGTCCGTCGAGCACCTGCCCGGCCTCCCCGTACAGCGACCATGCGCCGTCCACCAGCCGCGCCTGGACGCCGCCTGCCCGGCCGCCGCCGGCCCACTCGCCGGACGCGTTGGAGCCGGTCAGCCCGAGCGCCCCGGCGAGAGCGCCGCCGCCCACCGCGAGTGCGCAGGTCAGCGAGCCGTCCGCGATGCGCGGCAGGAGTTCCTCGCGCTGCGCGGGCGTCCCGAGCGCGGCGATCAGCGGCGCCGCGAGTCCCGCGGTGGCCAGCAGCGGCGACGGCAGCAGCACCCGCCCGGTCTCCTCACAGGCGAGCGCCAGCTCGGCGAGTCCGCAGCCCACACCGCCGTACGACTCCGGCAGCGCGAGTCCCGGCAGCCCGAGCTGCTCGGACAGCTGCGCCCACAGCCGGGTGTCGTATCCGTCGGCGGTGCGTACGGCGGCCCGCACCTCGTCCGGTCCTGACCGTTTGGCCAGCAGCTCGCGCAGGGTGCGGCGGATCTCGTCCTGTTCCGCGGTGAGTGCGGTGAAGGCGGTCGAGGCGGTGTCCATGGGTCCCCTCCGTATCTGACGGGCCGTCATGCTAGGGGCGGGGACGGCAAATGCACAGATGCGTGCGGGGACAGGGGCTCAGCAGGCCTCGCCGGGTGTCCCGGCCGTCGCCCGCAGCAGGTCCCGTACCAGCTCGTAGTCGATCTTCTCCGTGCGCCGGAAACGCAGACAGCCCTTGCCCATGTCCTGGTCCGCCAGCCGCTCCTCGAACGCCTCCCGGATGTCGGGACGCATCAGATAGAAGGAGATGTACTGCTTCTGGTTGGCGAAGGAGATCTCCGGCTCACCGCCTGCGGGGCGGTAGCAGGGCAGGCCCCAGGCCATGACCTCCTCGTGCTCCGGCAGCTCGGTCCGGCACAGCTCGCGGATCCGGACGAGGGCGGTCAGCCGGTCCGGCTCCACGACCTCGGCGAGGTAGCCGTCGACGTCTTCGGCAGTACTCCTGGGCATGCTCTTCCACCCTCGATCTGATGTACCGTCAGATTCATGCCTTCCACACCGCGAGCCCCCCGCAAGGTCGCCATCGTCGGCATATCCCTCTCGGACTGCGGTCGCGTCGATGGTCCCACGCCCTACGCCCTGCACGCCCAGGCCGCACGCCGTGCACTGGCCGACTCCGGACTCGACCGCTCCGTGATCGACGGCTTCGGCTCCGCGGGACTCGGCACGCTCGCGCCGGTCGAGGTCGCCGAGTATCTGGGCCTGAAGCCGCGCTGGGTGGACTCGACGGCCGTCGGCGGCGCGACCTGGGAGGTCATGGCGGCGCACGCCGCCGACGCCATCGCGGCCGGTCACGCCAATGCCGTACTCCTGGTGTACGGATCCACCGCCCGCGCCGACATCAAGGCGCGGCGGCGCACCTCCAACCTGTCGTTCGGCGGCCGCGGACCGCTCCAGTTCGAGGTCCCGTACGGACACACTCTGATCGCCAAGTACGCGATGGCCGCCCGCCGCCACATGCACCAGTACGGCACGACGCTGGAGCAGCTCGCCTCGGTCGCGGTCCAGGCACGGGCGAACGCCGCAGCCAATCCGGACGCGATGTTCCGCGACCCGATCACCGTGGACGACGTGCTGGACGGGCCGATGATCGCCGATCCGTTCACCAAGCTGCACTGCTGCATCCGCAGCGACGGCGGCTGCGCGGTGCTGCTGGCGGCCGAGGACTACGTGCCGGACACCGCGAAGGACCCGGTGTGGATCCTCGGCACCGGCGAGTACGTCTCGCACACCACGATGTCCGAGTGGGAGGACTTCACGGTCTCCCCGGCGGCGGTCAGCGGCCGCCTCGCCTTCGAGCGCGCTGGGGTCACGCCCGCGGACATCGACATCGCCGAGATCTACGACGCCTTCACGTATATGACGCTCGTGACGCTGGAAGATCTCGGATTCTGCGCCAAGGGCGAGGGCGGTCCGTTTGTCGAGAAGGGCCGGCTGCGGCTGGAAGGCGAGCTGCCGGTGAACACCGACGGCGGCGGTCTGTCGGCCTGCCATCCCGGCATGCGCGGGCTGTTTCTGCTGGTGGAGGCGGTACGGCAACTGCGCGGCGAGGCGGGCGGCCACCAGGTGTCCACACCGGACGGCCACCGTCCACGGCTGGCGGTGGCGTCCGGCACGGGCGGCTGGTTCTGTTCCTCCGGGACGGTGGTGCTGGGCCGCGACTGACGCGCTACTGGTCCGGCGGCAGCAGCCGCTCGACGAGCGAGGTGATCAGATCGCCCGCCTGCTGCTCGGGGAACACGTCGGGCAGCGTGAGCCGCTCCACCACCAGCCAGTTGGTCGCCAGATAGAGCATCCGCACGGCGTCGGCGTCTCCGGGCAGCCCGGAGGCGAGATGGGCGGAGACATTGTTCGCCACGTCCTCGCTGACCCGCTGTGTGAGCACCGCGCGCAACTCGGGCCGCCGGGTGGCCTCGAGCCGCAGCTCCAGCAGCGCGAGATATCCCGTACGGAACGCGGTGACCCGCTCCACGACATCCCGCACCAGCTCAGCGGTCCGGGCGCGAGTGGCGGGCCCTTCGGCCATGGCCTCCATCGTGGCGTCGTCCGGCCGCAGCCGCTCATAGATCCGGCCGCCGGCCTGGTTGAGCAGATCGTCCCGATGGGCAAAGTAGTTGGACGCGGTCCCCTTGGGCACGCCCGCCTCGGCATCCACGGCCCGAAAGGTCAGCCCACGGGCCCCGTCGCGGGCAAGCACTTCGATGGCCGCATCGACGAGCGCGGCACGCCGGGCGAGGTTCTGACGCATGTGTGATCCTTCCGCGCGTCCGGCTGACCACTGTAGACGGAGTACTACGTGGTGAGTGGTGCTGCCGGGCATGCGAAGGAAGCCCGCCGCGGGCGGGCGGATCCTGGTGAAGCAGGGCCTGATCCAGACGACAGGCCCTAGCTGTATTGCCCTGGAGCGTTGTTCACGCGGGTGATGGGTGGTTTGCCTTCGAGTGCGGTGTGGCTGCGGTGGTGGTTGTAGGTGTGGAGGAAGTCTGTCAGGGCTGCGGTGCGTTCGGTGTTGCTGGTGTAGGGCCGCAGGTAGGCCCACTCTTCGAGCAGGGTGCGGTTGAAGCGTTCGACTTTGCCGTTGGTCTGTGGCCGGTAGATGCGGGTGAGTTTGCCGGCCGCTCCCAGCTCGTCGAGTGC